>NZ_CABDUX010000001.1:655167-1310334 GCF_901411515.1 Raoultibacter phocaeensis | reverse complement strand
GGCAGAGTAGTCATGGCTTCTGCGGACGCGGCCGTGTTTTTGAACAGGTCTTTCGCCTTCCCTTCGAGAGAGGAAAACGAGAGCATCTGCTTCTTTACATGCGCCGATACGATATCCACCACGCTTATGGAGGGCGCGATTTCAGCGAGCACGCCTTCGAGCGTGAGAAATCCGCGTGCGAGCATCGTAAACGACGAGGGCAGCGAAAGATTCTGCGACCTGAGTATCTCTATGACGTCGACAAATGCCATACCGACGTTGATCTCAGACAAATCGACCGCTGTGTAGTTGGAAAGCATACTGCTCATCTGCTCCAAAAGCATGCTGTGATCGACCGGTCCGTCGGCTTTCGCCAAGCTCAGAAGCGCATCCTTGAGCGCGTAGGGGTCGTTTTCCGCAACGCCGCGAAAGACCTTGTTCACGATGGAGCGCTCGCTTGCGGTGAGTGAGCCCGTCATCCCCAGATCGATCCACACGATCCCGCGCTCGTTGATCATGATGTTGCCGGGATGCGGATCGGCATGGAAGAAACCATCGTCGATCACCTGCGTCACGTAACTCTGCGCAATCTTCTTGCCGATGGCGGCAAGATCCTTGCCTTGCGCGATCAAACCTTCTCTATCATCGAGCAGCGTTCCGGTGACGTACTCCATGACCAGCATGGAATCGGTGCTGTACGCGGGAAACGGCAACGGGCTCGTCACGCCGGCTTGGTCTTGGATTTCATCGTGGAAGCGCTTGAGGTTGTTGAGTTCGGTGGTGAAGTCGACCTCTTCTGCCGTAGTCCGCTCCAATTCGGACACCAAGTCGTCCGCCGTGAGCACGAGGCTGTCCGGAGCGATGTTCGAAAACTCCGCGAGGGCGAGCAGATGCTTCATGAGCATGATGTCCTCGGCCATCTGCTGGGCGATGCCGGGCCTTCGCACTTTGACCGCAACCACCGTGCCGTCATGCAGCACGGCTTTATGCACTTGCGCAATCGAGGCAGAGCCGAGTGGCTTTTCTTCGATGGCCGAAAACACCGTTTGCCACGGCGCATCAATCGAGGCTTCGATACGCTCTAGCACTGTCGTAAAGGGCATCGGCGGCACATCGGCTCGGAGTTTCTCGAACGCATCGCAATATTCTTTCGGCAGAAGGTCGCTGCGATTCGAGGCGATTTGGCCGATCTTTACGTACGTAGGCCCGAGATCCTCGAGTACGGCCACGGCCTTTTCTGGCGTCAGACCCGACGCGACACGATGTTTCTGAAGAATGTGGCGTATCTCCTTCATGCGTTTGCCCGAGGTCTTGTCCTTCACTGTTATCTCGGCAACGCGCAGAAACTCCTTGAATGTGGCCATGGTGTACCTTTCCTCGTTTCGAGAAATGGTACCACGGGCAAGAAAACACGTCGCGCTTCGTAAACGGAAGGTTTTATGCACCTGTTTTAGCTTGATAATGGCTAAGCTGGGCCGAATCTCGCCATCGGGTCGCGCCGTTGGTCCTCGATGTAGTATACATACACGATTCGCTCTTCTTCCAACACCTCGTAGTAGATGCTGAAATGTCCAGCATAGGCAACCATCACGTCCTTAGGCGGCATCGCGGCCTCGTACAGAGGATCGTAACCTCTGCCGATATCGGGCACGGTATCAAGCACGCTCAGCACTCCATCGATTCGCTTTCTGTCGGCACGGGATCTCACATCCCACATCACTTGTTCGGCGACTGGAGACAGGACGACTTCGTAGGCCACCTCGTCATCGTTGGCAGGCGCCTCTTCCTCCCTCACAAACCCATCTCCCGACGAATCTCCCGATAAGGTCTGCCGAGTCCGCGGCGAATCTCATCGCGCCCCTGCATGATGCCGGACAGAGTGCGCATCTCCCGCTCGTAGACGAGATCCCTCAGATCCATAGCGGCCTCAAACGCCGCGGCATCCATTATCACGAGGTCGGCAACCCCGTTCTTGGTAAGGTACACCGGCTCGCCGGTCTCGTGGCAGACGGCAGACACTTCTCCCATGTTTCGCTGCAGGTCGGTTGCGGTCCTTGTCAATGGCATCGCAGATCCTTTCTCTCTTCGTGTTTTCATTGTAGTACAATATCTGATTATTATCAGATTGAGTCTGAGAAATTTACATACAATACCTGACGCCCACATGCATCTTACCGTCCGTACCATCTGAAATAATCGAGTACGCCGGATGCAGAACTCGGACACACAAAACCGCCCGGCAGCCGGAGCTGTCGGGCGGATATAACCAGGAAGCGCGCGACAAGAGGGAGGGAGGAGGTTGTCTGCGCTTCGTCGGGAAAGCTGAGAACTAGGCGTCGATCTCCTCGACGGCGTACATGCCCGCCATGCGTCCGCCGCTGTAGGCGCACATGAGCGAGTAGCCTTCGTAATCGCAGTACGGAGCGCTCATGAGCGTACCGTTATCGGCTCCCGCCACGTAGAGGCCCGTGATCGGCATGCCTTCGGCGTCGATTGCCTGAAGACGGTCGTTCGTGCGGATGCCACCGATGGTCACCCACGCGCTCGGCTCGTACTGCAGCGCGTAAAACGGACCAGTCGCCACGGGTTGGAGGAAGCACGCAGGCTTGTAGAACTGCTCGTCTTTGCCAGCATCGCAGTACCCGTTGTACGTTTCCAGGGTATCGACGAGCTCGGGGGCGCCGATTGCCTCGGCGAGCTCTTCGACCGTATCGGCCTTGAACGCCCAGCCCGCTTCGACGGCAGCATCCATGTTCTCCTGCACGTTCTCGAGCGGCTTGTCTTTAAGCGTCATCATGCCGGTACGCCAGTTCACTTCGTCGGAGCCGCAGAGCGTCCACGCATCGGTACCCGCATTCAGCCCGTCGACGTACGCCTGGTCAACGACTGCATAATACTGACCGCCCACCAGAGAGATCGCTCCGCCGAGTGCGAGCGGCAGGTTTGCGAACTTGCCCTCGTTCGAGAAGCGACGGCCTTGGTTGTTCACCAGAAGGGTGCCGTAGATGCCGATGGTGAACGCTGCGTTGCCGCGCTCGTAAAGCCCGTCGGCCTTCTGGTTGGAGCCCGTGAACTCGTTGCCCGCGATGCCCCATTGGGTGGAAAGCTGGCCGCCTGCGGCCTTTACCATGTCGATGCCCTCGCCCACCGAAAGCACGTTGCCAAGCGGGTTTACGAAGGTGCCGAAGTGCTCGAGCATCATGTCGGTGTTGCCGAGGAAGCCGCCCGTTGCCACGATGACGGCCTTCGCCTTCACGTCGACGACTGTCTTGCCCTGTTCGCACTGCACGCCCGTGCATACGCCGTTTTCCATGATGAGGCGCTTGCCAGCGGTATCGAAGAGGAATTCGCCGCCGTTGCCCTCGACGAACTCCTGAAGCGGCTTCATGCGCTCTTCGCCGCGCACCTGAGCTTCAGTGTCGCCCTGGAAGTTCGCACGAACCGATGCATGGCCTGCACCGTAGTTATCGGGACGCAGCCCCGTCGGGACGCCGAAATCGTCGGTGAACTGATCGACCGTTTCGCCCGAGAGTTCGACAGCGCGCTTGATGGCTGCCGCGTTCGTGGCCCAGTGGCCGTACTCCATGATGTGGTTGAAAGCTTCCTCGACGGTGAACTCGACGCCGGCCTCCTGCTGCAGCTTCGAACCCACCATGAACGGGCCACCTGCGAGCGAACCGTTCGCCACGCCCACATTGCCGCCCTTCTCGATCACGATGACGCTCTTGCCCGCACGGACCGCCTCGACGGCAGCCCAGAGGCCAGCGCCGCCCGCACCGACGATCGCGATGTCGCATTCTTTCGTTTCGTCGGCCGTCGCCATAGCTGCAGCGTCGGTCGGCTCGTCGGCATCAGCCTTGCCCTCCGACGAAGAAGCGCTCGGAGCGCATCCTGCGAGTGCGGCCGTGCCCGCCAAAGCGGCCATCGAGCCGATCGCCAAGAAGTTCCTGCGCGTTAAACCTTTGGTTTCTTTGGTCATGTCGATCCCTCCTGAAGGATTCCCATCGAATCGCCCAGCGGTGCCGGGCGATGTGCGCCGTGCTTTCGACGCACCGCCATCGTGCACCGAGCGAGTCGCTTTGTCGCGGGTGAACGTGCCGCCTCGGGGGTGATTTGCAACTCACCCCTGCGTTCACCCCGTATCGCGCCTGATCAGTGGGTCGCTCTTCGCTTAAGTCCGACTGTCTGCATCGTCCTGCGATACGCGCCGGACGATGCGGTACAATGAAGCGGTCATCGATTCCGGAAAGGACGGGCGTGGATTCCAACGAGGTGTCAAAAACGCTTGCAGCGGAAGGATCTTTCGCGGAAGACCAAAGCTTCCCGTACGCCCTTGTACCGCTCCGTTTCCTCGGAATGGGAGTCTTCATCGCGTGGCTCTGCTGCACCCATGTCGTAAGCATCTTTCCCGGTAGCGTCGATGCGCCCTCCTTACGCGCTACGTTCGATACGAGCATGCGATTCGGCGACATAGCAACCTTTCTCGTGCTCGCCATCGCCGCTTCGCGCATCGGGCCGATCAGCCGGCATTTCCGGATCAATGCTGCCCTGGTTGCCGTCACGGCCATCGGAACCGTCATCGTCGGGCTCGCGCTCATACCGGGCCACGCGCCCGAATCGGCCGTAGCCGCCGTTTCCTTTGTTACCGCCATCGGCGGAGCGCTGCTCTTTTGCCTGTGGGCCGAAACGTACTGCCAGATGGGCACGATGCAGACGATTGTGTACGGATCGCTCTCGTGCATCGCCGCCGCCGTCGTCTCGTTTCTCATCTCTACGATGACCGAACCGTATGCGATCATCGCGACCTCGCTTCTCCCCCTCGGATCGTTCGTCTGCGTAACGCTCAGCTTGAAAATCGTCCCCGCGGAGCACGAGAAGCCGAACGGGGTGCGCTTCCCTGTTCCCTGGAAACTCGTTGCCCTCATGGCGTTCGCCGGTCTCGCTTCGGGACTTGCCGGATCATTGCTCACGAATGCAGACGGAACCGGTGCCATACACCGCGTTGCCGCAACGGGGCTTGCAGGCGTCGTGATCCTCATCATGGTGTTCGTTCGAAAAAACCGTTGCGATGTGCGGTTTCTGGCAAAAACCGTGCTTCCCGTGAGCATCGTCGCATTTGCGCTCGTGCCCTTCGCGGGCCCCGTGTGGGCGTTCGCGGTCTCGTTCCTCATCAAGCTCGCCTACGTGTGGTTCACGTTCTTCGTG
The DNA here is from genome assembly GCF_901411515.1 of Raoultibacter phocaeensis. Lineage (NCBI taxonomy): Bacteria > Bacillati > Actinomycetota > Coriobacteriia > Eggerthellales > Eggerthellaceae > Raoultibacter > Raoultibacter phocaeensis. The sequence continues at coordinate 1,305,150 of NZ_CABDUX010000001.1, read as the reverse complement.
CTACTCATGCTTGCGAACATCTCGTATCGCTTCGAGGTGCCGAGCTTGCGCCTGTTCGCTATCGCGCGGGCCGCGAGCGAAGGTGCGCTGTTCGTGGGCGTTGCGGTTCGCCGATGGGTGCAGCAGACCGAACTGCTCACGAACGACTCGTTTCTGTTCGCCGTCGCCATCGTGGGCATCGTGATGATTCTTGTATGCACGCTCATCTGGACAAGCGAACGCTCGGTGAACGCCGATTGGGGCGCATCGGGCATCAGCCTCAAAGACAGCGTGCACGTTCCCGGCAAGCGCGAGCGCCTGATCGTGCGCTGCGAGCAGCTGAGCGAGGAATACGGGCTCACCGCTCGCGAAGCCGAGATCCTCGGCCTCATCGCCCAAGGCAAGAGCCGCGTCGAAATTGAGCAGCAGTTGTTCTTATCACAGAACACCGTAAAGACCCACGCACGCCATCTCTACGCGAAACTCGGCGTGCACTCGAAAGAGGATGTGTATAAGCTGTTCGGGGAATAGGGAATGGGTTCGAATTTGCGCCATGCGTGTGCGCCCAAGCGATCAGACGCTCACGCTGCCCGACTCGCGCACGCAAGACCGTACGTGCACACGAAATCGCATGTACAGCGGGCTTCTCGATATCCTTGCCGCGACCGGCCTTAGCACCCCAGCTCGTCAGCCAGAAGCTGTAAGAACAACCCGACATCGGTCACAATGCCGATCGTCTGCATGCTGCCGCGGTCTCCAAGCTTGGTCACGGCGGCCGGGTTGATGTCCACGCACACGGTGGTTACCGAAGCGGGAAGCATGTTGCCGACTGCGATGGAATGGAGCATGGTCGAAAGCATGATGCACGCCCCCGCCTCCTGGCACCATGCGCGCATGGCCTGCTGAGCTTCGATCACATCGGTGATCACGTCGGGCAACGGGCCGTCGTCGCGGATGGAGCCCGCAAGGATATAGGGCGTTCCCGATTTGACGAGCGTGTACATAAGGCCGCTTGTAAGGATGCCGCGCTCCACCGCATCGGCGATGCTTCCCGCAGCCCTGATCTGGTTGATAGCGCGCAGATGGTGTTCGTTTCCGCCCGGCACGGCGACTCCGCTTTGCATATCGATGCCGAGCGATGTTCCGTACAGCGCGACCTCGATGTCGTGGGTGGCAACCGCATTGCCTCCGAACAGTACGCTCACGTAGCCCGCCTCCACAATACGCGCCAGATGCTCGGCAGCTCCGGTATGCACGACCGCAGGTCCCGCAACGGCGATGGTCTTTCTACCGTCGTCGTGGACTTCGCGGATGATCGAAGCAATCTGCTTCACAATCTGGGATTTCGGCTTTTCGCTGCTCACAGTGGAGTTCATGAACTCGAACTCCGTCTTTTCGCGGGCGCGCTCCTGCGTGATCACACGCAGGCCCTTTTGCCCGACCACAAACAGATCGCCCGCACGCACATCGGAGATCGGCACGCCGCACGCGGTCTGCGTCACCTCGTCCACCCGCACGCCCAAATCCATTTCGGTTCCCGTAACGCGCAGCCATTGGCCCCCGAGACGAATATAGGTTTCAAGATTGGTGGTGGAGTAAAAATCCTCGGGAAACACGCCGTCAGCCGGTGCCGGTTCGAGCTGCACGTCCTCGAGATGGAGCGGCACGACGCCGAATTCGTGGATGGTTCGAAGTATTTCGGAAAGGTGCTCTTTCGTGCGCCCGAACACGCGCATGGTCAGCGTGGAGGGGTTTTCGTTTCCCTTGCCGATGCTGAGCGAAAGCACCTCGAACGTCCCGTCCAATTCGACGATGCCGTTCATGATACTTGAGAGGATGTTCGAATCGATCAGATGCCCTTCGGCGGTGACATCTTCGTGCAATCGTTGCTCCGACATTCTGGGCCTTTCCTCGGTGGCGAGCCATTGCGCAACTCGCGAAACGCACTGTTGCATACGATGGTACCATGTCGCATCGCTTTCTCTACCGCGAGGTTTTCCAACGCATGATTCTGGGTGATGGCGGCTGTCATCGACCTGCCGGCTGCCGTGCACGTAAACGAGCCTCATTCTGGCCAATTGTCTCGTCTGTCCCACGGTTCTTCCTCCGTAGCCGAAACGTCTAAAGCGCAGCTCGCTCCTGATCAGGCCGTATGGATTTCGGTGCGACGCGATGGCCTGCACGAGGAGCTCTTTGCGGCCCTTTTTGTGGGACAGACGAGACAATTGGCCAGAACCGACCCGTTTTCCGTGCACGGAGTTGTGTCTGGATCCGAATCGACACACGGTAAGCATCCTGAAAGAACGGGAAGCCGTCTTGTCGTTTCGGGGCTTATGGAACGAAAGCGCCGCAACCCCGGCCTTCACGTGCTCGAAGCGCTTTACCCTCGCTCGGTCCAATCATGAAAGCGTTCCCTGCACCGTTCCTGCAACAAAGCAGCCATCGTTTCGAATGTGCGCTCATCGAGTTGGAATCGCGCAAGCCAGGTCAGACCCTCAATGAATACAAGCTCATCGGTCACGTACACGCCGGCGATATCTTCGTAGCGCTTACTGCGCGTCTGCTTGATCGAAGTCTGCGAACCGAACTGAACCGTCACGCTCTGTTCCGTGAAACGCACGTCGAACACCCGCTTCGTCACCGATCGGGTCGCCGCGAATTCGTTGTCCAAAAGCCGTCCGAAGTGCTCTTTGCAGTACCGCTCTGCCGTAACCATACGATAGGCGAAATACAATCCGATGCCAAACAGCGCGATCCCCATGGCAAGAAGGATTACCGCGAATATCGATGACGCGTTGATCGCCATAGGGATAGCGAGCAGCACACCGCCGATGCAAAGCGCTAGAAACAAGATGCGGTTTCGCGACCGAGCCCGCGCAACCAGCCGGGCTAAGGCTTTCTCTTTGAAGTACCCCGCATAAAACGTCTCGAACAGATCAACATCGCGGTCGACCGTACCCTCGGTACCGTATGCGATTTCGAACACGGTCGATTCGTTGTTCGCTTCAGCCATATTGGGCCTCCTCGGTTGTCGCAGATCGCACCACTTGCTACGAGTTGCATGGGAGCGCGAGCCCTACCGCCTGCGCACGGGCTGTGCCAGTCGCGGCACAGCCCGCCGCATTTCGTAGTCGAGCCGATTATCGAAAACAGCTCGCCGTTCGTTGTTGCCGTACGCTTTACACCCTTACCGCTCCTGCGGCACGAGCAGCGCCCAGCGCGTCTTGCCGTCGATCTTGGCCGCGAGCTCGGAGACCTCGCCCGAGTACATGCACCACGCCTGGCAGTGCTGCACGCACAGGGGCATCTTGCCCTTCCCGGTGCGGTCGGCGCACAGGTCGCAGGCCTTCGTGAGCACGGGCAGCCACGACCACTCCCACCTGCCCTCGCCGGCCTTGCCCGCGTACTCGAAGGGGCCGGTCTCGGTGAGCTTTATGCCGAACTCCCCCTCGGGAAGCCCCAGGCGCTTCTTGCAGGCCACCTCGCAGGAGTGGCAGCCCGTGCAGTACTCGTAGTTGATCAGAATGCCGTTCATTTCGCTACCCCCTAGCTCACGCCGCATGGCGGAATCTCGCGAAAGCCGCCTTTTTCCAGAATCTGAACGCTCGGAAGCGTATCGCCGTCCTTGACTTTGTAAATGCGGCCGACAATGCTCTTGTACGGAGCGCCGATACCGCCTTCACCTGTCTCGAACGAATACGTCAGATTGTTGATGTTGCAGTCGAACGAACCGAACAGGCTGGGTGCGTTCCCGTCGCCCTCAGGGAACCACCAGCCGTGCTCGGCCACGATGTACTGGGGCTGCAAAGCCGGATTGATCTTCACGCACTGCTTACAGCGGCCGACGTGGTTCTCGATCCATATCCACTCGCCCTCTGCCAAGCCGTATTCTTCGGCAGTCTGCTTCGAAACCTGCACGTAGGGCACCGGGTGGAATTCCCGCATGGTTTTCTGCTGGCGGTTTTCGGAATGGAAGAACTCGTAAGAGCGGTTGCCGTTGATGATGGTGAACGGATACTCCTTGCGATATGCTTCATCGGTCGTCCACTTGGATTGCGCGACGCTCTCGTAGTGCTTAGGCCACGGATCGATCCCCCACGCTTTGAAGGTTGGCGAAATGAGCTCGATGCGGCCGGAGGGGGTGGCGAAACCGGGCGTACCGTCCGATCGGAGCATGCCCTTGGCGTACTTCTCGTACTTGTCGTTGAATTCATCGTATTCGTAGCCGCCTTGGCTGACCAAATCCATGAACGTGCCTTTACCTTTGTGTTTGCGATAGAACTCGGTATGCGCATCGGCAACCACATCGGCTCCGGCTTTGTTTCGCCCGGCGGTTTTCAACCCCGATCCGTCTTCGTTGATGAGGTTGAAGCCGGTGTCGAGGTAGTCCTGAATGAAATGATCGATATCGGGCCAACGTTTGTTGAACAGTTCGGGATTCAAGCGATTGCCGAGCCACACGATGATTTCTTCGTCCGATTTGCATTCGCCGAACGTCGTGACCGCTTTCATGGCACGCAAAGGCTGCCACCACACGCGCATCGAATCGCGTTCGATGCTCATCTTCAGAGGCAGCAGGATGTCGGCAAACGCCGCCGCCGTGGGAGTCATGTACGGATCGGCCACCACGATGAACTCGAAGTTCATGATGTTACGGTATATGCGGGCAGTGTCCAATCCGTTGCACGTGTACGTGTTGGACCCTTGCACCCAGAGCATTTTCATCGGATAGGGCTGCTGCGTTTCCATCGCATAGCACATGGCGTCGCAATCGGCCATGCCGATGAACGGCTCGGCTTTGGGTTCTTTGCCCTGCAGCTGTTGCAGCGTCTTGTAAGTGCACTTTTTCGCGGCCGCCTCGGGATCGGCATACATGCTCGCGGTTGCATATCCCGGGTTGATCTCGAACGCGTTGCGCACCAGCAGGTTAGTGCCAGGTCGATCGATGTTGCCGCATACGGCCATCAAATCGCAGACGGCCAAACACGCATGCATGGAGTCGACCTGGGTATCGAACGGCAACCCCCACTGAATGGCTCCGCGCGGGGCTTCGGCATACATACGGGCGGAAGCGATAATGACGTCTTCGTCGACGCCGGTCACCTTCGCTGCCCACGCGGGCGTGTACCCTAAACCGTCGTTGTTTTCGCTCGGAGTCTCAAGATAGGCTTTCAGCTCGTCGTAATAAGCGCACCAGCAATCGACGAACTCGTGGTCGATGAGATCTTCCTGCGTGATAACGTACAGCCAGGCCAACGCTATGCACAAATCGGTGCCAGGGCGAAGGTCGAGCCAGTAGGTAGCACGTGCGCCCCACCAGGTGAGAATCGGATCGATCGAGATGATCTTGGTTCCCATCTGCACGCACTGTACGAGCCAATGACCAATGTAGCCGTCAGCGTTGGAGCGCAAAGGTTCGCACCCCCACACCACGAGAACATCGGGATTCGTCCATTCGGGGTTGCTATACCGATCAGGATGACCCATAGACGCATCGACGATGGGGAAATCGCCCATGGGAGCCGCCGTGCCGCAAACGCGGGGCAGGTAGCACGAGTAGCCGGAAAAGCCGATTGCCCCCACGTTGGACGTGCGCAAACACGCACCACCCAAAAACGGAACCTGGTAGTTGATGTTGCGCCCGGTCCCGTGGTTCACCATGATGGATTCCCTGCCAAGGCCCGCTTCATCGATGTTTACCGTGATCCAATCCTCGATGATGTCGAGCGCCTCATCCCACGTGATGCGCTCGAAGGCATCCACGTTGCCACGGTCTTCCCTCTTGCGCTTCATCGGGTATTTCAGGCGGTCAGGGTAGTTGGTGGCCTCGGGCAAATTAAGGCATCGCATGCACAGCTTGCCGTTCGTGCACGGATCGAGCGGATCGCCCTCGACCTTCACGAGCTTGTTGTCTTTGGTATAGGCGAGGATGCCGCACGAATCATGGCATCCGGGGGCGGAATAATTGTACGTGCGCGTAACGGTGTAGCCGTCTTCTTCCCACTGCCATTCGCCCTCGTGGTAAGCCGCGCGATCGATGGTATCCAAGAACTCCTGGTAATCAGCCATTCGTTTACCTTTCTTTCGTCTTGATGAATTCCCACTCGCACCGCTCGCGGTCACGGATCTTTGCTACCTCCCTTATGCGATTCCAGCATGAAACCCCCTTACCTGCACCCTCACGACGAGACCCCGTCAACTTATATGCCCAAAACTCCCACGATGAACGGTGTCCAGAATGCATCAAGCGCGATGAGGACGAGCGCCGGAACGATCCCCGCTTTGAACAGATCGCCGAACCTGAAGTAGCCATAGGCGAACGCGTACATGTTGAGCGGGTTGATGGGCAGAAGAAAATTTCCGCCGAACGCAAACAGAATGGCGAACGGAGCAACGGTAGGCGATACGCCCGACTGTACGCAGAAGCCCACGAGCACAGGGACGAACAGGGCTTCCCACACGCCCCCGACGGGGCAGAGTGTGAAGATGCCGTATGCGAACAGAAGGTACAAAAGCAGCGCCGCGGGAAACGCCAGCGTGAACATACCCGTTGCCGCAACGATCGATCCGATGAAGTCGATGACGCCCGTCTTCACCATGAGGCTGCTCATCGAAAAGATGGACCCCACCATAACAAGCACCACCCATGGTACGGATTTCTGATACTCTTCCCAGGTGAGCAATCTGATGCCGGGAAGAAACGTTGCAACGAGGCCGAGCAGCGCCACCACGGTAACGTTCAAAACCGGTATCCAGTTGCCCGCAATCCACAACACCGGCATACCAACGACGAACCCGAGCGCCTTCTTCTCGTGCGCCGTCGTCTTGCCGGCGCTTTCGGTTTTCTCGATAATCGCCGCAACGGTCTTGCGCTCGAACCGCTCGGGCGGAAAAGCCCTCACAAGGAAGAACCAGCATACGGGAAGCATCGCAAGCGTCACCGGCAGGCCCACCTTCATCCAGTCGAAGAAGCTCACGCTAATTCCCGAGATCTGGAGTACCGCCATATTGTTCGGCCCGCCGGCAAGCGTTGCGAACCCGCCGACGATCGCGCCGTACAACAACCCTATGAACAAACAGCGCCCGAAATTGGATTCTTTAGGTTTGCACCCGAGTGCATCGAGTATACCCTTGGCAAACCCCACGAACATGAGCACTGCTGCCGTATCGGACATAACGCTCGAGAGCAGCGCGGCAGCGGACATGAATGCGAGCACGATCAGCCGGGAATCGCCGTGCGTCTTCTTCATAAGAAACACGACAAGACGCATGCCGTAGCTTGTTTTTCCCAAAACAGCCGAAAGCGAGAACGCTGCGAGCAGGTAGAACATCGTCGGTGTCGCAAAACCGGAGAACGCCTCGCCCAAAGGAGCGATGCCGAGCATCGTCGCAAACGTCAGGGCAAGCAAACCGGTTATGCCGACAGGAAGCGATTCGCATATCCACAGTATTGCCGCCATGCCGAACACGCCGAGCATGAGCACACCTTCGCGCGGAAGAGCTTCCGTACCCGGTATGAAGAGCGAGACCAAAAGCGCAAGCGCAGCGGCACCAATCCCGATGTTCTGCTTGGTAAGAATGCGTGATGAAACGACCATGAACTCGCCCTTTCTCCTTCCCTCACGCATCGGTTCACGCGAGGTCTTCGAGTCGGCGTGCATGCTTTGATCCACGCACGCCGACAGCAGGTCCCCAGCGAATCCGATCGCGCTCTCACAGAGCACGGATTGCCGAGGTCATTTCCTGAAAAGGTCCTACTCTTCCCACACAAGCTTCTTCGCGGTTACCTTGGCCACGACGATCGCAAGAATCGACACGGCAGCCAGACCTGCACCGAGAACCATGATGGAATCGAACGAACCGGTCGTCTCGCCGACGAACGCAATAAGAGATGTGGCGAACGCGCCGAGGAAGTTGGCGATTCCGTAAGCCGTTGAGTATATCTTCGAATGGTCTTTCGCGCCGAACAGTTCACGTATTACCAAAGGAATAACCATCTTCATGTTCGCGCTCTCGAAACCGATCAAGAAGCACGAAGCCAAAACGATGGCCTCGACGTTGTGGAAGAACAGCAAGCCGAAGAAGCCGACCATGATCAACGCAAGGGTGAGGATATTGGTTTTGATAGCTCCTATCTTGTCGATGATCCAGCCGATGATGGGCATGCAGAACTTGGCAGCTGTGGTGAACGAGATCATGGTAGCGCCGAACATCAAAGCCCAGTCGGCTCCATGAAGCGCAACGTAGCCCCACGCTTCGGACTGCGCGATGTTCGACCAGTTGCTCTTAAAACCACCCATATTGCACATGGCACCGGCAGCGATGACCGCGGCAACGAACGCAACGGAGAGAAGGGCCTTCTTATATGGAACGCCCGGACCCGTCACTTCCTGGTTTTCAGATGCAACAGTTTCGCCCTCAACATACCCGTACGGCCTCAACCCGAGTTGTTCGGGCTTGAACCGCACGACAAACAACGTCCACGGCAGAATCATGACCGCAGCAACAATCGCCAGCACCAAATACGCCGTGCGCCAACCCACTGCGGTAATGACGGCCGCAATAACAGGATTGAGAATAGCCGATAGGATGGCGAGCAGCATGCCGTACATGCCGACGGCAAAACCCGTACGCTTCTGAAACCAGTTTGCGATGAAAATTGGGGCGCCGATAATGAAGATACCACTGCCGCCGACACCGTACAGAAGACCCGCCAACCACCATTGCCATGACGCTTGACCGAAGCTCAGCTGCGCATAGCCCACGATGACGATAGCCGCCATGGCCGTCAGCAAAATACGCGAATCGATCTTGGGGAACAAGCGACCGGCAATCGGGGCGGCAAACGTCAACGTAATCGTACACACGGTCATCATGAGTGCGATGGCGCTGACAGGAGAGCCGATACCGTCGGATACGGCCTTGAAGAAGTTCGATCCGCCGATGAGAATGAGTTCGATCGATCCCGCAGAAATGAACGCCCATGCAACGACGATGAGCCACGGGTATACCTTTTGCTTCATTGCAACCTCCTTACCTCAATGATCCGAATGAGCATGCGCGAGCTTTCCCCCTTTCTTGCATGCCTCGTGGTATTCGGGTATGTCCCCAAGGCCGCCGAGCGTGCCCCTTTCGGCGGCCTTGTTGGTGGGTGATTACCGTTCCTGCGGCACGAGCAGCGCCCAGCGCGTCTTGCCGTCGATCTTGGCCGCGAGCTCGGAGACCTCGCCCGAGTACATGCACCACGCCTGGCAGTGCTGCACGCACAGGGGCATCTTGCCCTTCCCGGTGCGGTCGGCGCACAGGTCGCAGGCCTTCGTGAGCACGGGCAGCCACGACCACTCCCACCTGTCCTCGCCGGCCTTGCCCGCGTACTCGAAGGGGCCGGTCTCGGTGAGCTTTATGCCGAACTCCCCCTCGGGAAGCCCCAGGCGCTTCTTGCAGGCCACCTCGCAGGAGTGGCAGCCCGTGCAGTACTCGTAGTTGATCAGAATGCCGTTCATTGTTCCTCCTCATCGCCGCCTGAAGCGGCTTATCGCACAGGCGGCAAACCACCCACGCATCGTTGCTAATCGACTTTGCTTCCGCGCATCACACCGACGGTATAGTCTCTCCAGCCGCCTTTGCGCGTAACTTTTTCGCCAGGCAACTCATCACCTGCGTTGTACGGGTAGATGCGGCAGATCATCGACTTGATGTTCGTACCTATGCCGCCCTCCCCTGTCTCGAATGCGCGCGTGCAATTGTTGGGATTGGAATCGAAGGTTCCGAACAGGCTTGGCTCCGCAGCGTCCTCTTCGGGGAACCACCAGCCGTGCTCGGCATGGATGACGCCGGGCGCAACGCGTGGCGTCACGGTGACGATCTGCTTGAAGCGGCCGTGACCGTTCTCGATCCATGCCCACTGCCCATCTTCGACACCGTACTTCTCAGCATCGGCGGGATTCACCATGACAAGCGGCCACGGATGGAACTCGCGCATCGTGGGCATCTGACGATGCTCCGAGTGGAAGAACTCGAAGGAACGGCCCCCGCACGAGAGGATAAGAGGGTACTCTTTCATTTTTTCGGGCGTCGTCACCGGGCCTTCGGGGGGTTCGGTATGAAACGGCGTAGGCGTAAGACCCCATACACGGTACGTATACGGCGCAAGCTCGATGCGTCCCGACGGCGTTGCGAAACCGGGGCTGCCATCGTCGCGCAGCATACCTTTGGCGTATTTCTCGTATGTATGGTTCCAATCGTCGTAGGCGTAGCCGCCTTTCTCTGATAGCTCTTGAAACGTCATGCCAACGCCGCCTTTGGCCTTCTCGGATATGTTGCCCTTGACGTTGGACGACGCTCCGTGCTTCTTACCGTCGCCGCCCGCGAGGTACCAATCTGCGATGTCGGTGTCCTTCGTCCATCCGAACGCCTCGGCGGCCTCGGGGTTCAAGCGCGGCATGAGATCGACGACGATCTGTTCGTCGGTCTTGGCTTCGCCCGCAGGCTCGACCGCCCGATATATGGTGCGCACCGGCGTCCACCAGGTACGTGCCGAGTTGCGCTCGCAGCTCATAGCAACCGGCAGCAAAAGATCGGCCACGGCCACCGATAGCGGCGTGAGGATCGGATCGGCGTTCACGATGAAATCGACCGTCTTGAGTGCTTCGTAATCGCGGGGCGCATCCATGCCGGCGCATGCAAGCGAGTTCGAGCTCTGGAACCAGATCATCTTGATGGGATACGGATCGCCGTTGGGCAGCTCGCCCGCTTCGATGCAGTGTAGAATGCCGTCGGTACAGGCATGGGCGATGAACTCGCCTCCCGTGATGCCGGTGCCGCGCGCTATCGTGAGCTTGCGATCCTTCGCCGATTGCGGCGTGAAATCCTCGCCCGATGCGTACCCAGCGTTGATCTCGAACGAGTTGCGCACGAGAATGTTGCCCCCTGGACGGTCGATATTGCCGCAGATGGCCATGAGGTCGCAAACCGCCAGGTTCAAGGCCATGGCGCTCATCTGCTGATCGAACGCCAAACCCCACTGGATGGCGGAATTGTTGCCCGATGCGTAGAGGCGCGCCGAAGCCGTGATGTCTTCGGCGGCGAGCCCCGTGATGGGGGCGGCCCACTCGGGAGTCATATCCTTGATGCCCTCCCATAGCTCGTCGAGGCCGCTTGTCCAACAGTCGACGAACTCATGGTCGTAGAGATCCTCCGAAATGATGACGTTGAGCCATGCGCATGCAAGCGCGGCATCAGTACCGGGCCGCAGCTGCAAATGGTAGGCGGCGCGAGCACCCCACCATGTCAAGCGCGGATCGATAGAGATGATTCTGGACCCCATCTGTACACACTGCACGAGCCAGTGTCCGATGTAGCCGTCGGCATTTGAGGCAAGCGGCTCGTTGCCCCAGACCACGATAACCTCGGGTGCCTTGAACGACGGATCAGCATAGCGCCTCTCATGCCCGACAGCAGCATCCGCAATGGGAAAATCACCCAAAGGAGCCATCGCACCGCACACGCGCGGCATGTAGCAGGCAAAACCCGTGAAGAACAACGTGGAGATGTTCGGCGTCTGGAGCGCCGCCTGCCCGAACAAGGGCACGAGCCAGTTCACGTTGCGGCCAGTGCCGTGCACGCATACGATCGATTCCGAACCGAATTCTTCGCGAATGCTTCTAACCTTCTTCTCAATGATGTCGTACGCTTCGTCCCACGTGATACGATCCCATGTGTTCTCACCGCGCGCGCCCGCACGCTTCATGGGATAGAGCACGCGATCGGGATGGTTCACGATTTCGGGGAGATCGAGGCAGCGCATGCAGAGCTTGCCGTTCGTGAAGGGACTTAAGGGGTCGCCCTCGACATGATCGAGTTTGCCGTCCTTCGCATAAAACAGCACACCGCAACTGTCATGACAACCGGGGGGAGAATATTGGTAGGTGCGCGTAACGGTGAAGCCGTCTTCCTCCCACGTAAGCTCGCCTTCGTGATAGGCTGCACGGTCGATGCCGTCAAGGAATTCTTTATAATCCGCCATAGCTCCTCGCTTTCTCTCATCTTGACGAAAACGAAAGGCCGACCCGAATCGGATGCATCTTTCAAATCCCGCAAGACGGGTCGAACGGACGCCCGCGTCATCGATGCATGGCTCGATTCCGATGATGGTCGAGCACGCTCGCCTCTCGTGGCATGAAAGATAGCGCCCTGGGCTGAAGTTGGCATTATCCGATAAGGTCTCTTCGCGCAAAACAGCACGTTTTTTCATAGACCTCAGAGGTTTATTTCGGTAAAACCCCAGTAAAAAGGGGGTTTGCCATACAGAGAATTCACGACGGAAAGTACGGGTATCCCGTTAGAATGGTCTTGAGCGGCGATACATCACGGGGGTGGTACTATGATCGCACAGAGCATTCAGAAAAGCTTCGAGCGCTCCTTCGGAACCGCATGCTTTCTCGCGTACTTTGCACTTCTGTTTTTCAGGCATACCGAAGAGATGACCGGACAGTATCTGCCGTATGCAGCAGCAGTTGGAATATTGTTCGTGATCGTGTTTGCAGCGTGCGCTCATGTTTCCGACACCTTGGACAAAATCGGACCTGCGCGCCTCTCGGTTGTAGCCTGCGCTCTGTGCGCTGGCGGAGCGGTTCTGCTCGAAGGGGCGATCGCTTCGCCGCTGGTCTTGATCGGCGGATTGCTTTCGCTCCTCGGATGCGTCGTGTTCTTCTTGATCTTGGGAAAGAACCTGGCATTCTACGACCATCAGGAACGCATATGCCAGCTCGCTGCTGCATTCATCGTCGGCGCGGCTATCATCGCAATTGCATCCACACTCACCGATACGGCCATGTTCATCATTGCGCTCGTATTGCCCGTGCTGACGGCGCTTCATCTCTGTACGCTTAAGCCGAATAAAAGCAGCTTTTCGTTTGCAAGCCTCGCATCGTCGCGCAAGAACCACCGCTTCTCGGTTACCACGTTGTTCACCACCGCAATGACGGGATTCGTGTGGGGCATCGCCTTCTGCCTCATCGCCAAACCAATGCACCCTACGGTGGCCGCACCCCTGTACTTCGCCCTACCGTTCGCGCTCGGGGGATTGATCTGCATGGTCGACCTGTTCAAGTTCAAGAAGATATCGGAACATTCGCTGCTTCGCTGCTTTGCGACCGCAGCGTTTGTGGCAATCGCCCCTTTGCCCTTCGTTCCCGAATGGGTTCAGCAACTGTGCGGAGCCTACCTGTTCCTCGTGTTCTCGTTTGATACTATCGTGTGCTTTTCTGCTATGGGCGAGGTGGCGCGCTTCAATCAGATTTCGCCGTATTGGGTGTTCGGCATCAGCCTTGCATACTATTTTTCAGGGGCGTTCATCGGGTATCTCGGATTCGAATGGGCGATTTCCCAAGAGCAAACGGTGCCGTTGCTTGCGGCGTGCTTCTTCACGCTCTTGCTCATCGTGTGGTGCAGCAACTTCGTGTTCCAGGATAGCTATCCGTCGGGCGAATCGTTGGCCGATCTGGCCGAAGCGAGCACGAGTTTGCTGAAAAACGAAAGCAGGCCCGCTCTATGGCAGCGCAAGATCGACCGCATCGTCGAGGAATACGAGCTGACGGCGCGCCAGCAGGAGGTATTCCGCATGCTCGTGCGCGGGCGCAACGCCCAGTACGTTGCCGAGAAGTTCTATATCTCGAACAGCACGGCGAAAGCCCATATCCATAACATCTACCGCAAGCTCGACATTCACTCTCAACAGGAGCTCATCAATCTCGTTGAGAACGCCGAAGCCCCCGCCCCCGAAGCACCTCCGGCGGGCCAGAAAGCAGACATGTCGTCGGCACGGTAACCGAAGCAAGAACGCGAAAAGGACCCCGTCCGCCGCACGATGCGAGCGGACGGGGTCCTTTTCGCGATGCCCCGAACCGGTTACTTTCCCGGTGCCCCGGGTGCTTTCGGTGCACCGGGAGATCCCGGAGCCCCTGGTGCCTTCGGTGCTCCCGGTGCTCCCGGTATCCCAGGCGCACTCCCGACGCCTGGTGCACCGGGCGCACCGAAGGCACCTGCAGGCAGCTCTGCACCGCATTGCGCGCAAACCGTTGCCGACGATTCGTTCTCGGCTCCGCACTCTGCGCACGTTTTCTTGATTTCTACCGCTGCGGGTCTAAAACACATGATTGATCCTCCTTGCTCGTTTTTTCGATATCGTCTACCACATCGACCAGCTTGAACCAGTACTCGAGATCCTTTCCCGCAAGCAGATGGTTGAAATCGATGGTCACGACATCCTCCATCGCTTCGATGCAAGTGACGGGAACGTTTTTACCCGATACGGGATGGCGCCACGCAAACACCGTCCCTTTCTCAAGCTTGTCTCCTCCTGAGATGAAGGTACGCGGGTAGCGCTGCACGCCTTCGGGGTCGTGGCTTCCGTACGCTTTTTCGTAGGGGATGACCACCGTGCGTTCTTCACCGATGTCCATGTCATAGAGTACCTCGCTCACCCCGCGGGGGACCTCGCCGCTACCGAGCAGAATGCGTTCGGGTTCTGCTTGCGCATCCGGCGAGTGGTCTTCGATAACGGCTTCGCCAAGAGCGCCTCCCCGATAGTACACCAAAGCAATGCGCCCGTTATATTCGTCGTGCCTCATACCTATCACCTCCGACGGGCATCCGCCAAAACAGGCGGCGGACGCCCGTTTCGAATTACGGTCTAATCGATGCCTACATCGGTTCGGCTGTCGCTTCGCTGGCTGCTCGTCGTGAAATGCTCGTTCTCCGTCACTTCGATAGCGGCTGCATGATGCACCTTCCCAGAAAGCTTGTTTTCCGGAACGAACGCACCGCGCGCCTCGATCGGCTTGAATTGGGGCACGAACAGCACCTGCTTGGATTTCTCGGCCAACTTCGGTGCGAGCTCGGCGACGGTGCCGTAGTACATGACGTTCGCCAGGCAATGGTGCACGCACGTAGGTTCGCGGCCTACCGCAGTACGTTCGGCGCACAGGTCGCACAGGTCGGTTGGAAACGGAAGCTTGTTCCAGTTGACCATGTGCTCCTCGATCTCCCAGGGGCCGTCGTCGTGTACGCGGATGCCCCACTGCCCAACCGGGTAGTTATGTTCTTCCTTGCATGCCACCTCGCACGACTGGCAGCCCGTGCAGTATTCGTAATCGATCAGGAGTCCGTACGTCGCATCCATTACTGATCCTCCCTCTTGAATGTTTCCCAGATCAGCTGCATATCGGTATCGTAGTTTTCGGAAATGGGCTTGATGTTGCATAGCAGGCATTTGAACGGAGCACCGAATCCGAGCTTTCCGAAATGGAAGTTGGGAACGAGATTGTTGATGTTCGAGCGGAACGTCCCGTACAAGTTGGGCTCGTTCGGATCGTCCTCGGGGAACCACCAGCCATGCTGCGCGTGGATGGTGTTCTCGTCGACAGCTATGGTCACGTTCGCCTTAAGCTTTGCCGACCCGAATTGGTTCCACACCTCGCACCACTGGCCGTGCGCGATACCGAGCCTCGCCGCCGTCTTCGGATGGATCTCCACGAGCGGATCGGGGTTGAGCTCGCGGCAGAAGGGAATCTGGCGGTTTTCCGAATGGAAGAACGCATAGGCGCGCGCTCCCGTTGTGAGCACGAACGGATACTCCTCAAGCAGCTCGGGGGTGTTGAGCGGACTGTACTGCGGTTCCTCGTAATACGGCAGCGGATCGTCTCCGAACTGGGCGAACATGGTCGACCAAAGTTCGACGCGCCCTGTCGGCGTATTGAAGCCCGGCTGGCCGTCTTTGCGGAGATGCCCCGTTTCGTATTTGTAGTATTCGACATCCTTCTGCACGTACACTTCCTTGCACACGTCTTTGAAGTGGTGGTTGTTGTGCAGACGCAAATCGTCGATGAAATCGTATACGTCGTGGTAATTCTCCCAGAGCTGGGGATTGAGCCGCTTGCCCACGATCATGCACGTTTCCATATCGGTTTTGCATTCGCCCACCGTAAGCGCCTTGTTCATGAAACCGGTGCCCACCGGAGTTGCGCCGTAGTGCGCGAAGTCGACGCCGTCTTCCTCGGCAGCCGTTGCAAGCGGCAAAAACACGTCGCATACCGCCTGCGCCGAAGGCGTCATGAAGCACTCGAGCGTGAAGCAGAATTCAAGCGTCTTGCACAGGGCGTCATGCCAGCGCTTCGGTTCGGCGGACGTGCAGGACATGAGGTTGTTGCCCGCGAAGAAGCCCATCTTGATGGGATACGGCTCGCCCGTCTCCATCGCTTGCAACGTCAGATCCGCGTGAGCGTCGAGAATGGTGTTGGCGTAGGCTGGGTATTCTTTAAGGCCGATCATCTTGCTGATGAGCTCCTGGCCGAGCGCCTCTTCGAACCCGAAGCCCGTCTCGTTCTGCCCCGAGCTCGCGTTGCCGAGGATCTGGCCGCCCGGCACGTCGATGTTTCCGGTAATGGCCATGAGGCAGATCGCAGCATGCGAAAGCTGCATGCCGTTCGCCTTCTGATCGAACGCGAGACCCCATTGCAGCGATGCCGGCTTGGCATTGGCATACATGCGTGCAGCTTCCTTGATATACTCGGAATCGATGCCGCAGATCTCTCCCGCCTTCTCGGCAGGCATATCGGCTACCCGCTCCGCCAACTGGTCGAAACCGTAGCACCAGTACTCAACGAACGCGCGATCGTACAGATCTTCTTCGATGATGGTGTCGAGCATGGCCATGGCAAGCGCAGTATCGGTACCGGCGCGCAGCGCGAGATGGTAATCGGCGCGCGATGAGAGCCAGGTGATGCGGGGGTCCACGATGATGAGACGCGCACCGCGGCGCATCATGTCGATGACCGCATGGCCGAAGAAACCGTCAGGGTTCGAGGCAAGCGGAGCTTTTCCCCAAATCATGATGCATTCGGGATTCACGAACGCCGGATCTTCGTAGCGCCCCGGCAAACCGCCCGCATAGTCGATTTCCGGATACGGGCTTCCCAAGTTGTACGCCGCAGCCGCCATACGCGGCACGTAGCAAGCGTATCCCGACTGCGTATAGCACATGTTGGGCGATCTCAGCATATAGGTGCCGTACGGGCCGAGCGTGCCGCCCTCGCGTCCGGTACCCACGAAGAAGACGACGCTTTCACATCCATACTCCGCCGTGATGCGCCGATAGTTGTCTTCGATGATGTCGAGTGCCTCTTCCCACGTGCAGCGCTCCCATTTATCCGCCTGGCCTCGATGCTTCGGGTCGCGCTTCATGGGATAGGTGATGCGACTCGGATTGTACACGAAATCCTTGAGCGTCAAGCAGCGCACGCACAGGCGGCCCTGCGTGATCTGCTGGTTCTCGTCTCCCTCGACTTTGACCAGCTTGCCCTCGTCGTCCACATACAGCTTGACGCCGCATCCGACCGGATGGCACCCTGGCGGCGACCACGGCGCACTGCGGACAACGGTGCAGCCGTTCTCTTCCCACTTCCACGGTTTCCCCAGATCGTTGGTCTCGCCGAGCGTCGGAAGAGGAACGGCGGGTTTCGCCTTCATGTCTTCCATGGCTCCCTCCTTTTCTTACAGTCAATACAACCGGCATAGGGATCGGCCGGCTTCGCGCGAGTTCCGCTGGCCGTCCGTTGGTTCACGGTAGTATGGAAGCAGTTGGTTTGGCTATTGGCCCCGTCGGTCAAAATGCGGTCTGACCCTGAATTCGCGTAAACCCGAGAGGTTTATTTTGGCTATCCGCCGAGAACAGCGCCCAAAGCGTATTCTTACAGAATGCGGCGGCGTGGCGGACATCGGCAGGCTTTGCACGCGGGAGGGCCCTGTTCTGGCCAATCGGCTCGTACCGCCGTTATATCAGAATCGACATGCGCCCGTTCGGAACGCTAGCTTCGGATCGCCATCGGGCGCCATGCGAGGCCGCATCAGTACAGGCTCGGTGGAGGAACGGCCCCAGTCTGCACACTTTCTCGCGTTGTGTTGCGTTTTAACGATCTGCGCTCCTTTCGATTAGGGTATTCTTTACGAGCCATCTGCTAAAACATCCCGTGAGTCCGCGCTGGGCGGTGGCCGTTCTGCAACATCAGGGTTCCGAGCGCAACACAACGCGAGAAACTGTGCAAAAAGAGGAGAATCCTCTAACAGCGGACAACTCGCTTTCCGCACACGACGCGGTATCTCATCATGCATAGGGCATTCGAACGCACTCCGAACTCGGATGCAGGCAGATGCGAACGACTGCCGCAAAGGCAAGTGGGATGGTCCCGAATGCGAATGAACGTGCGAACCAACCCTTCTTCATAAAAATGACGATTGCGTAAAGTATGCGCACTCAGCTCGCGTTTATGGCAAGATGGAAGTTCCTTGTATCGACATGAAACCGAACCCGAAACGCACTGGTCAGTAAGTGAGGAACGATGGGCTTTTTCTCAAAATTCGAGGGCCGCATGGAAGATGCCTTCGAAGGCGCAGCCGATAAGATGTTCGACGCGCCTATCTCTCCCGTGCAGATAGCGAAAAAAGCAGAGAAGATGATGCGCCGCGAAAAGATGGTCGGTGCAGGCAAGCAGTATGCGCCGACCCTGTACACGGTGCTCGTGAACCCGGATGACGATCAGCGCCTGTTCGGGTACTACCCCACGCTCGCCGGCGAAACCGAAACCTACCTCGCCGCGAAAGCCGCAAACGAAGGCCTCGTCATGGACGGTCAGCCACTCGTGCGCTTCATCGTGGACGACGAGCTCAAGCACGGTAAGTTCGACATCATCGCCGAACCGGTTGCCGCCCCCATCATTTCGCAGCTGCGCGCCGAAGAAATGCAGCGCTACGGACTCGGCGGCGCTCCCGCACGCGGGGCTGGCGCGGGTGCAGCGGGGGGCTTCGGCCAACCAGCGGGTGCAGCAGGAGGCTATGCCCAGCCGGCTCCCGCCTACGGCGCCCCACCGCAAGCCGCCGACCCGTACGCACCCGGCCGCGGGCTCGACCCGTACGCTCAGGCGGCACCGGCAGCCTATGATCAGCAGCAGTACGGCAACGCTTACGACCAACCCGAAAACAAGCCGCCGTTGCCCTACGTCCCCGAAGATGAGATCGATTACTCGGTCGATTACGGCGAGTACACCTTCGACAGCCAAGACTTCGACGACTACCGCGAAAACGGCGTAGCCGCTCGTCCTGTCAGTCAAAACGGCGGGTTCGACGGCTACGAAGACAACGGGTACGCAGACAGCGGTTATGGGGCCGGCGAATATGCGGCGGACGGCTATGGCGAAGCCGGCCAGGAAGGCTACGCCAACGACGGGTATGCCGCCTGTGGCCAGCCCGATTACAGATACGCTGACGACGGGCACAACCGATTCGGCGCATACGAAGACCGCCACGCCGTCGCCTCCGCCCCGTTCGACGAGCACGCGGGCATGAACGCGGGCATCGCCGGAGCCGCGGTAGGAGCTGCGGCCGTCGGCGGCGCGGCAGCAGGAGCGCACGCAGGACACGCTGCCCGACAGGCAGCCCCGATGGGTGCCCCCGACACCGTCGTGTTTGCAGCCGGGGGCGGAAACGCCGCACCGGTCCCGAGCGTCGGTGCCGTGCGCGCGCGCCTTGTCAACTTAGGCGACAACCGCGCCTACGACCTCGCAACGGCGCGCCTCGTGCTCGGGCGCGATCGCAAAAGCGACATTGTGGTCGACGACATCAACGCAAGCCGCACCCATGCCGAGCTCCGTTTCGAGCCGCAAGGCGTCTGGGTGCTCACCGATCTCGGCTCAACGAACGGCACCTATGTCAACGGCATCGAAATTACCTCGCAGCCCCTCCGCGGCGGCGATCGCATAACCATCGGCATGACGAACTTCGCGTTTTCGGCATCGTAGCAAGCCGCATGCCGTGCTAAACCGTTTAGGACAGCTGGACATAAGGATATTCTTGTGATTGATGTTGCATTGCTGATCGGGCGTCTTCTGTTCGTGGCCCTGCTCTATCTGTTCCTGTTCGCCATCATGCGGACGGGAATCGGGCTTGTGCGCGGTCAGCGTAAAAAGGAGAAGAGCTGGAGCATCTCGGTCGAGCGCGGTCCGAAGGAACTGCGCGGCATCCAGATCGCGGTGCACGGCCCGGTTATCGTAGGACGCAACCCCGGCTCTGACATCGTGATCGGTGCGGGCTACGTTTCCGGTCGCCACGCGCGCTTCACCCTCATGGGCCAGAATCTGTTCATCGAAGACCTCGGATCCACGAACGGCACAGCGGTAAACGGCCAGCCTATCACCGAGCCGACGGCGTTGCGCAACAACGATGTGGTCAACGTAGGTGACGTGGCGATCAAGGTGAGGTACGCGTAATGGCGCGATCCAGCTCGACACCCACCTTCGGCAGCCGTACCGATATCGGGTGCGTGCGCGATCACAACGAAGACAGCCTCGTGGTCACGCCGCCCCTGTTCGCCGTAGCCGACGGCATGGGCGGACACGCAGCAGGCGAAGTAGCCTCCGAAATCGCCGTGAATACGCTCGCCGAATACGCCCCCGATCACGCCGACAGCGAAGCGCTCGGGTTCGCGGTTGTCGAAGCGAACCGCGCCGTGATCCGCGGCGTACAGGAAGGTATCGGGCGCGAAGGCATGGGCTGCACGATGACCGCCGCGATCCTCGAAGGCGAACGGCTCGTGCTCGCCCAGGTGGGAGATTCGCGCGCATACCTGCTCCACAACGCGAATCTCCAGCAGCTCACGCGCGATCACAGCCTCATGGCCGACATGATCGAAGCGGGGCAGCTGACCGCCGAAGAGGCGCGCTACCACCCGAACCGATCGGTCATAACCCGCGCCCTCGGAAGCGATCCGCACATGGCGGCCGATCTTTACGAGCTGAACGTCGAAGCGGGCGATCGGTTGCTCATCTGCTCAGATGGCCTCACCACCATGCTGCAAGACGATACGATTAAAGAAATTCTCATGCGCGTCAAGGATCCACAACGGTGCGCGAGCACGCTCGTCAGCGAAGCGAACGCCGCAGGCGGCTACGATAACACCACCACTATCGTCGTCGATGTTACAGGACATGCAGAAATGCGGCAGAAGAAATCCGCGCGCAAGGTCAAGATCTCGATGGTAGTAACCTTGCTTTTGCTGGTGCTTGTGGTAGCGGGAGCCTTCTTCGGATTCCGCTCCTATGCGAATACGGTCGCCTACCTTGCCAACGACAACGGCAAGGTGGCGGTGTACCGCGGCATTCCCGGAAGCTTGTTCGGCATCCAGTTTAACGAACTCGATCACACAACCGATGTTTCGGTGTCCGATCTGCAACCGGGCGTGGCAAACCGCCTGAACGACAGCATCCGCGTCGACAATCTCGATGCGGCTAACGCGCTCGTAGAAGAGTACGAGGCGGAAATCAAGGAAAAAGCTGCAACGCCCGCCGGCAGCGATGCCGAGGGAAGCTCGAGCGCTACCGACGGCACAGAGGGAAGATCCAGCTCGGGCGCAGCCGGTAGCTCGGGTTCGGCTGGCGCATCCGGTTCGGGCACATCCGACGGCTCGAGTGCCAACGACGAAGGCGCGGCCACCCGATGACGAGACGCACCATAGAACTCATCCTCTTATGCGTTGCCGCGCCCATCGTGGTGCTCATGTTCGCCATGATCGCCGTCAACCAGGGCCAAGCGCTCAACATGAACACGCTCGGAGTTCCCGTAGGCATCTTCGCGGCGTTCGTCATCGCCCATCTGGCCGTGCGCAAGTTTGCTCCAGGGGCCGATCCAGCCATCCTGCCCATCGTGTTTGCCCTGTCGGGCATCGGCATTGCCTTCGTCACGCGCATCGCGCCGTACTCGGATTCGACGAACATGGCGACAAACCAGGTCATGTGGCTGTTCCTCGGCGTCGTATGCATGGTGCTCGTACTCGCGTTCTCGAAAAACCTCGACAAGATCGCGAACTACAAGTACACGTTCATGATCGTCGGTTTCGCGCTGCTGCTCTCCCCGCTCATCCCCGGCCTCGGCCAGGAGATCTACGGCAGTCGTATCTGGCTGAACATCGGCGGCGTCTTTTCGTTTCAGCCAGGCGAAATCGCGAAAATCGTAATCGTGCTGTTCTTGGCGGGCTACCTCGCCCAGAACCGCGAAATGCTCTCGGTGTTCACCTGGCGCGTGGGGCCGTTCAACCTGCCCGACATCCGCACGCTTCTGCCCATGATCCTCATGTGGGTGGTCGCGTTGCTCATCGTCGTGTTCGAAAAGGATCTCGGCAGCGCGCTCGTGTTCTTCTTCATCTTCCTCATCATGCTCTACGTGGCCACCGGCAAGAAGTTCTACCTCGTCGTCGGCGGCATCATGATAGCCATCGGCGCCGTGGCCGCGTGGTCGCTGTTCGGCCACGTGCAGGATCGCGTGGACATCTGGCTCGATCCATTCGCCGATCCGAGCGGCAAGGGCTTCCAGATCGTCCAATCCATCTACTCGATGGCCGACGGCGATCTGTTCGGCGTGGGAATCGGGCGCGGCATGGCGGGCGGTCTCGACGGGTTCGGGCGGCTGCCTGTCGTCGAAAGCGACTTCATCTTCACGGCGATCTCCGAAGAAACCGGTCTGCTCGGCGCTGCGGGCATGCTGCTTTTGTACCTGTGTTTCGCCATCCGCGGCATCGTGACGGCGGCCCGCGCGAAATCCGACGTGAGCTCGTTCATCGCCGTCGGCGGCACCGCCATCATCGTGCTGCAGGCGTTCATCATCGTCGGCGGCATCACGCGCCTCATTCCGCTTACCGGCATCACTTTGCCCTTCGTGAGCCAAGGCGGCTCATCGCTTCTTGCGGGCTTCATCATCGTGGGACTTTTGCTGCGCTGCGGCGATGAGGGCACGGGCGTCGGCACCGAGATGAAAACGGGTACCGCCGCAATCAACCCCAACGGCGTGCTCGGTCGCGTATCGCTCGGCAAGCGCCTTACGAACGTCATGCGCATCTTCGCCGTCATGTTCGCGCTGCTCGTGGCCAGCCTCACGTTCATCATGGTCGTGCAAGCCGATTACTACAAAAACCTGCCTGGCAACAACCACACGATGGCGCGCGAAGCCCAAACCGAGCGCGGAACCATCTCCACGTACGACGGCACCGTGCTCGCGCAGAGCGTAAAGAACGAGAACGGTACCTACGAGCGCGTATACCCCGCCGGAACGCTCGCAAGCCACGTCGTCGGGTACTATTCGCAACAGTACGGCACAAGCGGCATCGAGGCGGCGTACAATTCGACGCTCAAAGGCCAGCAGAACTTCGCCACCCTCACCGACGTTATCAACGCTGCAAGCGGTATCAACACCCCTGGCAACGACGTGAAGCTCACCCTCAACTCGAAGATCCAGCAGGCGGCGCAAGACGCGCTCGGCGGGAATGCGGGCGCCGTCGTGGTGCTCGATCCCGAAACGGGCGCCGTGCTCGGCATGGCTTCCGCCCCCACCTACGATGCCGCCGATGTCGAAACGGTGCTCGAACAGGCCGCAACATCGGATTCGAGCGCGCTCATCAACCGCGCCACCCAAGCGCTCTACGCGCCCGGCTCCACGTTCAAGGTGCTCACGCTCGCAACAGCGCTCGCCGGCGGCGTAGCGACCGAGGACAGCGTGTACAGTTCGCCTTCGAGCATGGACATCGGCGGTGCGAAGGTATCGAACTTTGGCGACATCGACTACGGCGACATTACGCTCGCCCGCGCGACCGAAGTGTCTTCGAACGTGGTCTTCGGGCAGGTCGGCGTCGAGATCGGTGCGGATCGGCTCGTGGCGGCCGCCGAAGAATACGGCTTTAACAACCTCGTCTCGTTCGATTTGCCGCTTGTTGAGTCGATCATGGCCGATCCGAACGAGATGTCGGAATGGGAGACGGCGTGGGCGGCAGACGGCCAGCCGGTTGCCGGAGGCGATGCGCCCCAGGAAAGCCAGCCCGGCCCGCAAGCCACCGCCTTGCAGATGGCTATGGTGGCAAGCGCGATCGCCAACGACGGCACGATCCAGACGCCGTATTTGGTCGACAGCGTCTACAACGCCAACGGCGAGAAGAGCTTCACCGCCTCGCCGAAGGAATACGGTCGGCCGATTTCGAAAGAGATCGCAAACCGCGTAACCGACGTCATGGTCGATGTCGTGAAGAGCGGCACGGGCACGGCGGCGGCGATTTCGGGCATCGACGTAGCCGGTAAAACGGGTACGGCGGAAACCGGCAAGGCGCTCGACGACAGCTGGTTCATCGGGTTCGCGCCCGCCGACAACCCGCGCGTTGTCGTAGCGATCGTGATCGAGGAAAGCTCTGAGCGAGACGCAGCTCAGAAAGCGCAAAATGTGTTAAGAACGGCTTTGGAAGTGCAAGGCCTTTTGTAAATACGGTATGCTGTTGGCACTCGTATGACGAACCGCCAAACGCATGTGGACCAAGAGGAGCAAAAACGTGACCGGAACCATGATAGGCAAGGTTTTCAACAACCGCTACCAGATTACGGAGCGCATCGGCATCGGGGGGATGGCCGAAGTGTACCGCGCTCAGGACAACGTGCTTGGTCGACTCGTTGCCGTGAAGATCATGCTGCCCCAGTATGCAGCCGATCCGAGCTTTACCCAGCGCTTCAAACAGGAAGCGGCCGCAGCCGCGAACCTCCAAAGCCCTTACATCGTGAACGTGTACGACTGGGGCCATGACGACGATACGTATTACATCGTCATGGAGTACGTGCGCGGAAGCGACCTCAAAACCGCCATCAACGAGCGCGGAGCCATCAACCAACGCAAGGTTGCCGAAATCGGCTCGCAGGTGTGTCAAGCCCTGAGTGTCGCCCACAAGCTCGACATCATCCACCGCGACATCAAACCGCAGAACATCATGGTCCAGCCCGACGGCAACGTGAAGGTCATGGATTTCGGCATCGCCCGCGCGAAGAACTCCGTGAAGACCCAAACCTCTTCGGTGCTCGGAACCGCGCATTACATCTCGCCCGAGCAGGCCCAGGGCAAGGAGCTCACCTACGCAAGCGACATCTACTCGCTCGGCATCGTGCTATACGAAGCGGCAACCGGTCGGCTTCCCTTCGACGGTCCCGATGCGGTCAGCGTCGCCATGAAGCAGGTGAACGATCTTCCCGCGCCGCCGCGCGAGATCAACCCCGACATCGATCCTACGCTCGAAGCCATCATCATGAAGGCGCTCGCGAAAAACCCGCTTGAGCGCTTCGCCACCGCAAACGATATGAAGCAGGCCTTGAACGACTATTTGGCCGGCCGACCCGTAGCGCTTGGCGGCGGTGGCTTCGGTGCCGCTGAAACCGCCGTGCTCGGAGGCATGGCCGCAGGTGGAATGGGTGCTGCCGCCATGGCCGACGGAACCGCCGTCATGCCTCCGGCGGCAAACGGCGGCGTGAAGCCCGTCAACACGCAATCGAACTACCGCGCCTCGGATACGACCAAGACGAAGAACAACAAGAAAACAATCGGCATCGTGGTGGCCATCGTAGCCGCCCTCGCCGTCATCGCCATCGGAGTGTTCGCGTGTTCGGGCATGTTCGCTTCGGGCGAACCTATCCCCGACGTGAAGGACAAAACGGTCGAGGAAGCAACGCAGATTCTCGAGGACGAAGGTTTCAAAGTAGGCAAAACGACCGAGGTGTTCGACGACTCCGTTGAAGCCGGCTACGTTGTGGGCACCGATCCAAAAGCGGGCGACAAACGCGAGAAGGGATCGACCGTCAACCTGCTCGTTTCCAAGGGAGCCGAGGAAGTGACGGTACCCGACCTCAAGAACAAGACCCGCGATCAAGCAGAAAAGTTGCTGAAGGAAGCGGGCCTTGAGGGAAGAGCAGGAACGCCCGCAAACAGCGATGATATCGAGAAGGACCACATCATCAGCCAAGATCCCGAAGCGGGCGGCAAGCTGGCAAAGGGCAGCACCGTCACCTACGTCGTCTCGCTCGGCAAAGGCAACGTCGAAGTTCCCGATGTGCGCGGCTACAGCGAAGGCGATGCGAAAGCTACGCTTGAGGGTGCAGGCCTCGTGGTGACCACAAGCGAGTCTACGAGCGACTCGGTAGAAGCCGGCTTGGTCATCAGCCAGAACCCGAGCCAGGGTTCGAGCGTAGCGAAGGGCACGACCGTCAACCTCACCATCAGCACGGGCAAGAAAACCGCCACCTATTCCGTCTCGGTCAATTCGAACGGAGGCGGCACGATTACAACATCGGCTTCCTCGGTCGAAGAGGGTAGCACCGCAACGATCAAAATCACTCCGGACAGCGGCTACGAGGTGGCCTCCGTAACCGGGTTGGGTCAAGACGTGCAACCGAACGGCGGAACGTTCACTATCACCGTAACCAGCAACGTCACGATCAACGTGACATTCAAGGAAAAGACGCCGACGCCCGACCCGCCGGAAGGCGACGGCAACCAGCAGCAACAGCAGCAGACGACGTAGCCCCAAGCGAATATTCTGCATCCGACTTGAACCGGACCGCCCTCGCTGCGGTCCGGTTCGTTATTTAGCTACGTCTTCACAGGGCTTTTCTTCGACCTGCATTGGAACCCCCCTCAAACGGTAGCTCGGTTTCCCAGAGCATACGAACGCCCGCAGTGCAGCGGTCGAGCCAATGCGGCGAACCGACCACGTCCCAAAGCGAAAAATCACGCCCGTTGTAACAGATTTTTGGCTGTGTTAGACCACTGTTGACATATTCCAGTACTCTCCGAAGGGAAACGGAGTTGAAGGATAGTTCCTTCTGGTCGTCTCGTATGTTCCGCTTATGGCATTTGAGTACAGCACCTCACGACGGTCAGCATCGCTTTTCCTGAATTGCTCAACGTAGCAAAACCAGTCAAGGTAATGTTTAAGGCGCCTTGTGGAAACACCTTTGAACGGGAATAGGAAATCCCTCAAGCGTGAATGGAGAGCATTGACCATGTTGATCTTATACCCCTTACCCGATGATGTGCAATAACGCCTATGCCCCGCACCGATCGATGCCAAGGCTTTGGGGTAAGCTGCATCCCAGTCACTTGATACGATGGCCCCTTTTTCGACCTTGCCCTTTAGGAGCGCCTCGATATCTTCGATGCTCGATTTGCCCCGACAGCACACCTCGCAGAAGCAGTCTCCCCGGTCACTGATGCCGGTTAAGATGCTGATCCTTTCCCTGGACGACCCCGAAACATGTATGGCGTTCCCCCGCTTATGGGGTTTTCTCGGTAGCGAAACAGACCCTGATCTGGTCCAGTTCCCCGAGAGATTCTCATTGACTATGGTTTCATCGATCTGGCAGGCTGACCCTTTCCCGACACGAAAAGGCATGAGTCTTTTCGCCATCACCTCACAAAGGCGGTGGCGCATGAACCAGGCGGTGGAAAGGCAGGTATTGCAACGCTTGGCAGACTCCCGAAGACTCAATGCATCCACCATGCATGCGGCAAAGCTCATCCACGCCCCTCCGCTGAGCTTCGAGTTTGCCAGCAGTCCTTTGGTCGCACCGGAAAAGGTCCGCGCACAGCCGCCGCAAAGCCATCGTTGTTCTCTTGAGCGGCCATGGCCCTTCTTGGTGAAGCGCGCACAGCCGCAGTGCGGACAAACGGAAGGTCCGTTGCCTTCAGAGCTAACGATCAGCTCTTCGGCAATGGCTTCTTTTAGGTGGGCGAGCATCTCGATTTTCTCAGCGCGGGTTAGCTGGGGCAAAAGTTGGTGTAGAATCTCAAGCATAGGCTCTTCTCCTTACTGGTCGTCTGATAACTTTCAGTATAGTTGGAGAGCCTTTTTGGTACAAGTGTTCTTGTCAACAGTGGTCTAACACAGCCAGATTTTTGCGACTTGTGCACGAATGTACGTTTGCGGTTGCCGTCGTTTTGCATCATCGACTATCACATGGATAGCTCGCGCTGCGTTTTCCCAGATGGCAAAATACCAGCTTACAGAGCGCAGCCCGCAACAGCCCTCAGCCTACCCTTTCGGATGCACAAGTCGAAAAAATCTGTTATTCGAAACCGTTTTTTCCGCCCGACGGTGCTCGCTATCGCCCACTGTATGCGGTCAAACAGTCTCGCTTCCTCGGAACAACCTCCAAGCGGCAGCTTATTTGCTTGCGCATCTGCTCGTCCGCTTATCTGCGCCGATTCTGCATATGGACATCACAAGCCAGCTTCCCGCAACGCGAGGGTAATGGTAGAATACGAAACGCACCACGCCTCCGTAGCTCAGGGGATAGAGCATCGGTTTCCTAAACCGAGTGCCGTAGGTTCGAATCCTATCGGGGGCACCATAAACACGCAGGCCAGCCGCACAACGCGACTGGCCTGTTCTTCGAGCTAAGGAAGCAGAACGACTCTCGGTAAGCAAGCAAGGCGACTCTCTGCACTCGCCCTTTACGCGTTCAACACGCAGGACGAAATGATGGCATCGAGCTTTCTGATATCGATTCCCTTTTTCAGATTCACCTTAACGTGACCGGCACGCGTCCAGAACTCCATCTCCGTGTTGATGTCGATGTGACCAGCACTCTCTGACGACCACATGTCCACCGATTTCCACGGCAGCGAATAGATTTCGACCTTCTTACCCGTAAGCCCCTGCGCATCGCGAACGATCAAGCGTCTGGTTGTGAAAATCGCCGAATCACGAAAGGTTTTATAGGCGGCGATCGGATCTTCCCCTTGAATGAGCAAGCTTTGCACATCGTTGGGAATCGGGCATTCGGATACGAGCGTCCATTCGAGTTGTGCACCTATTTCCATACTGATCTCCTTTGCAAGGATGCGGGTAGATGTTCGCATCATGCCGCCGCCCAAGTTACGGCCGTGCATCAATGATGCGCATGGTTCAGTATAACCTTAGCACCGCTTCCCTTCGCTCAGATCGATGAGTTCCTGGCGGCTGTGCACGCCCGCTTTCGCGTAGATGCGACGCAGGTGCGTGTCGACCGTGCTTTTGGAGATATGCAGCTCCTGGGATATGCGCTCGCTCGTACGCCCCCTGAGTGCAAACGGGAGTATCTCGCCCTCGCGCTCGGAAAGACCGTATTCCTTCGCGATCGCCGTGCACGCATCTTCCAGGGAATCGGTGCTCGTCACGATTTCGGAAAGGTTCGCGAAATCGCGTTCGGTGAACAGAAACACATAGGAGAACAGCACGAGTATACCCGCGAACACGACCACCGAATACGGCGTCACGTAGCCGGGTTGCGCGTAGTCGAACACGTTTGCAACGGCAACGCCCACAAGCTCTCCGCCGAACAGCGCCGCGAAACCGCGTGAGAACGACAGGGTCGCATCGGTGCCCGTGAGCTTAGCCAAAACCAAAAACAGCGAGATGAGCACCGCCGTGAGCCCCAGGTGCCCCGCAAGGACCACCGCTTCGCCCGGCATGAGGGATTCGGAGAATTGCGGCACGGGGATAAGCAGGTAGCCCGTCATCATGATGAACAGCGCCAGGCGGTACGCTTTGTTGAGCGCAGCGCCGCGCCCAAACCCGTCGGACCGCAAGAGCGAAAGCGTTCCGAGCGCAAACGCCCCGAACAACAGCAAACTGACCGGATACGATGCCATCGCCGCAGACCCGGGATCGGTATTGAATGTTTCCATGAAGCCGGCGGCCATGCCGAACAGAGCCGTGCCCGCGATGATCTTGAGCGAGAGCATAGCCGTGTCGCCCGTTGCGTCGGAAGCCGGTGCGATCGCAGCCGGTGCGGAAGCTGAAATGGAAACAGTCATGAGCGCCGCAGCGCTTCCGAACGGCAGCAGATGGAGCACGAAAGCGCTCCCATCGAACGGAATCAATGATACGATGAGCCCGACGAGTGCGCCCACGGCCGATCCCACGAACACCTCGGGCGCCGATATCTTGGTCGACGTTTCGCCGAACGTGCGCCCCCATGCAGCAAGCAACAACGCGCACGGCAACCCGATAAGCGCCCCTTCGATGGGAATCCAGTACGCAGAAGGCGAGCCGAGAAACAACGGTATGAACGAGCCGAGTACGCCCATGCATGCATACACGAGAAACATCGGCTTGGAAAACAGCAATGCGCGGGTTTTCGGCGACACGAGCCTCAAAACGATGAAGCCTATGACCATGAACAGCAAGGTGCCGAACAGCTCGGCCCGCTCGAAATTGTACGATCCGATCGTGTACGCGCGGTTCGAGCCCATGTAGAACAGATAGAATACGAAGCCCTGATTGCAAGCGAACCCGAGAATGCGGCGCAAGGAGAGGTTTCCGGTTGTCTGCACCGCTGCTCCCATCGCATTCCTCCTGCCGCCTTAAGTTTCCGTCGCATCAATGATAGCAGGAGATGCGCCCCATCAGGCTCATCGACGGCAAACCGACAACGGCTCCACGATTGGCGATCAGCGCTCTTCCATCACACGCATGAGTTCCTCATCGACGATATCCATGAGAACCTGCTGCGAGCTTATCTCCATCTTCTGATAGATATGCATGATGTGGGTGCGCGCCGTCCCATCGGAAATTACGAGCGCTTCGGCGATATGGCGCGCGTTGCGTCCCCGCGCCAAAAGCACGAGCACCTCGCCCTCGCGCGGCGTGAGCTGGTAGCGTTTCGCCACGCGCGAGCAAGCTTCGGAAAACGCGATGTCGGTGTTCGCTTGAAGCTCCGATGCTTCCTTCGCCTTGTCGAGCCGACGGGCGCTGTTGCGTCGGTACTGGAGAAGCCTCACGGCGCTCGATATCAGCAAAACGGTGAAGGCGGCAAGGATGATGCCCGTCTCGAGCAACCCGCCGCAGCGCTCGGGAAGAATCATGATCCCGTATACGCCGAGCGCCCATCCCGCGCGGTACGAGAAGTACGCAATGCAGGTGAACACGAACGGCGCGTTGCCCTTGCGGTAATTCCTCGGGACGGTCCACACGAACAGGAGCAGAATCGAATACGCCACGGCAAGCGGCACGAGGTACAAAGGAACGCCCGCCGCCCCGAACTGCGCCGAAATGTAGAGCGCCACAAGCACAAGCGGCAGCGCGAGAATGCGCAGCAGTTCGAGAAACTCCGTCTCTTGCAGGTAGCGAAGCAGCGCGTAAAACACCGCTCCGGCAATAACCGTGCCGATACCCGATGTCACCTGGATGGTAAACGATGCTCCCCCGCTGTCCTGCGTCATGATCACCGTGCTGTGAAGCGCAATAAGCAGCACTTCGAGCAGCGCGATGCTGATGCAGTACTCCCAGAACGGATAATCGCGCGCGAACCCCTCGCTGTCGCGCACTTCGGCTGCAATGTCCTCCCGCTCGGCCTCGCGCGCGCTGTCGAGGTAGCGGCTATCGGACCACATGAGCAACCCCACCGATACGGGAGCGAAGAAAAACAAGATACCCACCGCAACCGAAAAATCGAATGCGAGCACCGCTATCTGCATGATTCCCGCCCCGGCGATGCCGAATGCGAATGCGCTCACCGCTTTGCGAACGCCCACGTCGAGAAAGAACTCTGCATACAGGACGAACAGAATGCTTGCGCAGTGCATGGCAACCGACACGGCAATACCGAGCGGCTCGGAAAGCTGCACGCCTAAAGCTTGGGCGCAGCGCCCCGCGAGTCCCGCCGTTTGAACTGCGGCAAGAGCAACGAGCAACGGCTTGCTGCGGTAGAAGCGCCTCGGCGTTGCAAGCGTTCGATTGATCAAAACCGCAAGCACCGCGGCAATGAAGACGACGATGGATGCAAGCTCTGCTGGGCTGCGCGTCTCGAACACCCACAGCGCCGTATACCGTTCGTACTCGGTACTGGCAATGCAAAGCGCCAAACCGATCGTTGCCGCAACGAGCCATCGTGCGCTGCCGCTCGTCTCGCTGTTCCCTCCCTCGGCCACCGGGTCTCCTTCCGTCTCCGACAGCATATCTGCCTCGATCACCCGAGAATACGATTGTAACGATGATGTCACGAGACAAATCAGATTTTACGTCTGATTCGCTCAAACCTTGCGCAGCGTAGCTTCGTAAGCACACGGACCTTATCCGTGAACAGGTTTTCCAGGAAGGGAGAAAATCATGAAAGAATTGACACGGAGGAATTTCCTCCTCGGCTCAAGCGTGGCCGCAGCGGGGATCATGGGCGCAGGAGTGCTTGCCGCATGCAGCCCCGGCGCCGAAGCCCCGACGACGGAGGCGAAAGCCGAAGAACCCGCGCTGAAGGAGGCAACCCAAACCAAAGAAGCCGACGTGGTGGTTGCCGGACTCGGTGCGGCAGGCCTGCTCGCCGCATACGGCGCCGCGAGCAACGGGTGCACGGTCATCGCCGTCGATGCCGCTGCATCGATGGACGGCACCACCAATACGCGCACCTCGGCAGCGTTCGCCGTTGGCTCGAAGCTACAGGAGCCGAGTCCCGAGCCGCTGACCATCGAAGAGTTCATGGCGTACGTAAACACGGGAACGAACTACCAATCCAATAATAAGGCGCTTCGCGCAATCATCGAAG
This sequence comes from Raoultibacter phocaeensis, assembly GCF_901411515.1. Lineage (NCBI taxonomy): Bacteria > Bacillati > Actinomycetota > Coriobacteriia > Eggerthellales > Eggerthellaceae > Raoultibacter > Raoultibacter phocaeensis. Next base: position 1,272,751 of record NZ_CABDUX010000001.1, on the reverse strand, counting down.
CGTCGGGCAAAGCCGTCGACGTGTTCGTCGATGCCGGCATGCCGTTCAACGTCGATTTCACGAACAGCACCTCGGCCGACCCGATGATGGTGCGCGGCGGATGCGTCTACGGCGTTGCCGGCGAAGAGCGCGCCGCGTACTTCACGAAAATCGTCGACGACGCAGGCGTAGAATGCCTGTTCAACACCGCGGCAGAAAGCCTCATCGTCGAGAACGGAACCGTCACCGGCCTGCAGTGCATTTCGGGTAAAGACGTCATCGACATCAAAGCGAAAGCCGTCGTTCTCGCAACCGGCGGCTTCCTCGGCAGCGAAGAGGAGACCGCAAAGCATTTCGCCGGTGCGAAAATCGTCAATATGGGAAACATCCTCAATACTGGGGCCGGCATCACCATGGCCATGGATGCAGGCGCGCAGATCGGCAAATGCTTCAGCATCTCGATGAACGAGTACGGCGGAGCGAACACGAAGGCTTCCCCCACCTACTCCTTCCGTCCCACATCGGGCACCAACGAAGCCATGCGCCTGCCCGTGTTCGGCGGCATCCTGCTCGACGGCGAAGGCGACCGCTTCGTCAACGAGGGCGTCATGTGCGAGAAGACGATGTTCTGCTGCGAGCCGCTCGTGCGCGAATCGTACTACTACGCCGTCTGCGACGAGGCGTTCATGAAGCGCTGGGAGACCGAACCGTTGCCGACCTTCTTAGGCGACGAGCGCATGAAAGGCATGTTCGCCGACGTCGTGGCAACCGACATCCGAGAACAGTTCGACAAGGCCGTCGACGAGGGATGGGCGTTCAAGGCCGATACCTTGGCCGAACTCGGCGAGCACTTCGGGCTTTCGAACCTCGAGCAGACGGTTGCGCAGTACAACGAATACTGCGCCACGGGAGCAGACGAACTGTTCTTCAAGGACGCGAAGTACCTCACTCCCATCGAGGAAGGGCCCTTCTACATCGTCGAATCGATGCCCGCAGGATGGCTTTCGCTTGGCGGCATCAAGTGCAACGCCCGCTGCCAGGCGGTCGATGCCGACAACAAGGTTGTTCAAGGGCTCTACGTTGCGGGTGCCGATGCGGATCTGTTCACCTCCCCGTACTACGCCGCTGGATCGGCGAACGGCTTCGCGGTCGGCTCGGGGCTTATCGCGGGCGAAGAAGCAGCGAAGACCGTGAGGGGCTAGGCAACGAAAGCCGAACACGCAGTGCGAAAAGCCGTCGCAACGCTTGCGGCGGCTTTTTCCGTTGCGCGCCGCCGAGGAGCACAGGGGCACGCGCCTTCGCGAAGAGCCATTGCACCGAGCGAGGCCCCGAACGCTGGCATCGGTTCGTCTGGGAGCCGTTGTCGTTACACTCCGTTGCCGCCGCCTTAAAGCGCAAACGCGACCTAGCCCACCGATGTCTGGAAGCCGTTGTCGCTGCACTCCGTTGCCGCCGCCGCTGCCTGCAGAAACAAGCTCCTTAGCTCACTGATATGTCTTTGAGCGCGGGGTTGTCGAGCACGGTTCCGTTATCGTCGAACCGCGACCCGTGACACGAGCAATCCCATGAGCCTTCCGCATCGTTGTGCGTAAGGCCGCATCCCATATGGGAGCACCGCTTCGTAGTCGGGCGCAGCATGCCTTTCGCCGAGGCCAGACCCCTGCGCGCCACCTCGCCGAGCGGCTTCTTGCGCCGCGGGGAGACGACCTCGTCATAGGGGCTTTGCCCGTCAACGAGCAGGTCGCGCAGCACAATCGCCGCGAGCATGGCGCTCGTCATCCCCCATTTGCTGAACCCGCTCGCTACCAAAAGCTCCGGCGCGCTGTTTCGATGAATGCCGGCGTAGGGCGCTCCGTCGAGGCTCATGCAATCCTGCGTTGCCCACGCGCCTTCTTCGGTGGCCCGAGGGCACACAGCTTGCACGAATTCGCGGAGCTTTCGGTACTGGCCGCCCGCTTCGCCCGTTTTATGTCCGCCCCCGCCTACGAGCAGGTAGTCTTTGTACGTGCGGAAAGAGAAGCTCCCGCTTTGGGCACCGATGAACATGCCGTCAATCGGAAACGCCTGCTTGAGCGCGAGGATGTAGGATCGGTATTGGTTGAGCTTGATGAAGTACCATCCGGGGATGTTCACGAGCGGATAGCGAGTTGCTAAAACGATATGATCGGCGGTGATCGTCGCACCGTCGTCCGTGAACGCGCGGTTGCCGTCTACACCGATGACCTTCGTGTGCTCGCATACGGCGAGACCGGGTGTGAGGCCCCACAGAAACTTGAGCGGGTTGAACTGGCTCTGCTCGGGAACACCGAGAGCGCATGCGTGCTCGAAGGGTAGCGGAGCGTCGTCGAGCAGGTGGTAGGGCATATCGAGCGCCTCGTACGCGGCCGCCTCGCGTTCGAGCACCGCACGACCCTGCGTGCTGTATACATATGCGCTTCGGTATTCGTGATCGCACGAAACGGCATCGGCCATCGCTTGCATCTGCAAAAGAGCGTCTTGCTGCGCATACTGGTACAATCGGGTCCGTTCGAGTCCGATGCGCTCGATCATATCGGCGTATTCGAGACCGTGTTGCAGCGTCACCTTCGCCGTCGTGAGCCCTGTGGCTCCTCTTCCGATACGACCCTGTTCGACCACGAGGCATTCGAGTCCCGCATCGGTGAGCAAACGCGCGCAGAGAATACCTGCCAGCCCGCCGCCAACGATGAGGACCTGCACTCTCGTATCGCCCTCTAAACGCGGATACGCTATCGTACGATCCTGTACGCTCTCAGTCCACAGCGATTCCATACGCTCATCTCCTTTTGCGCCGGGCACCTTTCGTTTTCCCGATTGTAAAGAAGAGCGAGCCGCTTAGCCTTATCCGTGAAAGAGGCGTTTGCGTTTTGACAGCGTTTCGAAGCATGCAGAAGCGGTGCGAACCCATGCGGCCTGCGGAGCCCTTCACAAAAGCGAGTCCCCACGGCGGAAAAGCCGTATGACGGCGCGCGCGGCCGAACACAGGAGGAGGTCCCTGTCCGAGGCGGGAGCCCCCAAAAGCCCAATAATTGCCGCTGTGAAGTGCCCTGTAACGAATTACCGATACAGGCAAATTTCTCGGAAACGATAACCCCTGCTCACCGGTTCGTCGGTTTCTCGGTGCATGCGATGGCCTTCCGCTTGCGCACCTCGTTGGTGCTTTTAAGCCCGCCGAACGCTTCACGACGGCGATTTTTGGGCTTTTGAGCGGCTTTTCCGCTGTGAAACCTTCCGCTTGACGCGCAGCATTCTCTCGCTGAGAACGGAAAAGTCCCGCGGCGTCGGGCGCGAGCTGCTCGCAGCAGCGCGCCGCCACCCTGATCCTGCACCGCGCAGATTCGCCCGGCAACAGAACGATCACTGTTCTGAACGTGGAGGCTACCGAGACGGCATGAAGCTTCTTCTGAAACGCGTACGGTGCATTCCGACAAGGGGTCGAAATAGACTATCTTCTCTAGCGAAAGAGAGTCGTCTTGATAAAACCCAATCCGTAAACGCAGTGATTAGGAGTACGCTATGAACGCCGTATCTTTATAAACTGCCATTTTTAAAAATTGGATTTCGTCTGGTATGCGCATGAGCCCTTACGTACGCAGGTTAGGGTGTTATTCAATTGCATCAGTAGAAAAAAGAAACCGATGCGCCGGCACTGAGGGAGGGAAGGGATGCAGTGCGGGCGCATCGGCTGATATCACCCCGCGAGGGTGCGGGGCCAACCATGAGGAGGGTTTTCAAAAGCTAGTCGACAACTGCTGCTTTCTTCGTTGCGACTTTCTTGGCGGTCGTGGTCTTGACGGTTTTCTTGACGGGGGCCTCTTCTTCGATTTCCTCGTCTTCTTCCATCTCGATGATTTCATCGGAAGCGTCTTCTATCTTCTTGTCGCCGCCGAGGCCTTCGCGAAGGTTCTTCACCGTCGAACCGACTGCCGCACCGAGTTTAGGGAGGTGCTTCGGCCCGAAGATGAGCAACACGACTGCCAGGATAATAAGGAGCTCGGGAACACCCATGCCGAGAATTTTCATTTGCTGTGCCTCCAAACACTCTTTCGTCTCGCAGCCGCATTCGCGCTGCCATATTGTAAGCGGTTCGCCCGACGTGTGGTCGAGCACGAGACGTATAGTGCCCCGAAAGCTCCGATTCGCCTATCCTGAAAACTACTGATTTTCAAAGTTCGGGAAAAACGTGCGTGTCATGCAAACTGAGTACACTTGCTGATCTGCGCTTATTGTACGTGCGCGCACTAAGGAAGTATAGCGACTCACACATACCCCACTCCGCCTCCACCAAATCCCGATCATTTCTGAATAGAGAATCATACACACGTTGAGCTTCGCGCACCCACGCGACACGCCGCCTCAGTCGCGCGCGCACACGAGGTGGCGGCGATCCATCAAAACCTGCGCTCGAAAGCTGCTGCAATGCAGAGAAAGCGGCGCTGCATACAGGTACGCTGCATTCGGGCATTAGCCTGAGTTTATTGGCTGCGCAAGCCATCTACGCTTTGCGAGGTATGGTTTCAAGACATTTGGACTTAATTGTCCAGTATCTTCCTATGATTTACGAGCATAGGTCATTCATAAGAATGTTAGTATGTCAATAGGATTTATATAAAAAATATAAGTTCTTTCACAAACCAGAGTCCGCTCGTACGCAGCCGAATACGACGTTTGAAAGGAGCAGCATATGGCACGGAACAACTCTGCGAGGCTTCTCGCTTCTCTGTTAACGTTTGCACTGGTGGCCCTCATGCTGCCCCCCGTTGCGTGGAGCGCCGAGGAGCACGGAGAACCTCCGACCGCCTCGGGCACCCCGCCCTTGCGCGATGCAGCCTATTATCAAGAGTACTTCCCCGAAGTCGATCTCGACGCCCATACGGCAAGCACGGCAGTCGATGCATACGTCGATTCGGGCATACGAATGCTCAGCGCCGATACGGTACCGTTCTATGGCGACGGGTACTTCGCCCAAGAGCTTATGGTATGGACGATCCCCGGAATCGCCGACGGCGAAGTGAGGAGCATCATCGCCCCCTTGATCGATTCGGAGCTTCTCGGCATAACGGGCAATCTCGAAGACGGATTGTCGATCACGGTACGGTTATCCTCCGAGACATCCGTTGCCGAAGCGGCGTCCCTACTCGAAAGCGATGCGCGCGTACTTTCAGTGGAAATGAACAGCTATATCACCATCGACGAAGCGGAAACGATTTCGCCAGCCGCATCGTTCGAGCCGGCAAGCAGCACGTACGCGCATTGGGTTGCAGGCGTGCACGCGCCCGAAGCGTGGGAGATACTCGAACCGCGCGCTTCCGTCACGGTTGCCGTAATCGACACCGGTATCGACGTCGAAAACCCGGTGTTTTCTTCCGGCGTAATCGATGGCGCCCACAGCTTCGATACGCTCACGAAGAGCGTGGGCTCGTGTCCTGACGACCACGGTCACGGAACAGCTGTTTCAGCCGTGATTTCCGGGGAATACGCAAGCGGAGGCGAGTTCGTTCACGGCATATCGGACGGCGCGACCATCCTCGGCATCAAAGCCGGCTACAAGGATCCGAAAACCGGCAAAGGCCTCATCCCCACCGCAAACCAGCTCGCCGCATACGACTTCCTTGCCGCAGAGGGAGCAACGCTTGGGGTGCGGGTGGTGAACATGTCGTTCTCGGGCGCGTTTCTTGGGAGCCCTTCGCATGAAAGGATGATCGATCGGCTGACGGCGGAAGGGATGGTGTTCGTTGCAGCAGCAGGCAACAATGCATCCTCCGCAGGGTTCTATCCCGCTGAATACCAAAACGTCATCTCGGTGTCTTCCCTTACGCAAGACGATCAGCTCGCACCGTTCTCCAACTACGGTGCAGGCGTCGAAATCGCGGCACCCGGCGTCGATATACTCGTTCCGTGGAACGGCGAGTTCGGCCACTACCAGGGAACGTCGCTTTCATCGCCCATCGTTGCCGGCGTCGCAGCGCTCATTCTTTCGGAGAACCCCGAGCTTAGCGCGCAGGAGACGCGAGAGCTCTTGCGCCGCTCGACAGCCGATGTCGGCGAGCCGGGATGGGATGTAATCTCGGGCTCGGGAAAAGTCGATGCGTTCTTCGCCGTAAGTGGCTTGACCTCGTTGCGTTTCGACGGCGTGGATCGCTACGATACGGCACGCCTGATCGCGCAATACGGGTTCGGCTCGGTGGATACGGCCATCATCGTGAGCGGCGCCGATCGGCACTTCCCCGACGCGCTTTCCGCCTCGGGACTTGCCGGACTGCTGGACGTCCCGATCATTCCCACCGCACCCGACTATCTTCCTACGGCCACATCGGAAGCCCTCGTATCGCTCGGCATACGAACCGCAATCATCGTCGGCGGAACGCCCTCGGTTTCAAGCGGAGTCGAAGCAGCAATCCGCGCGCTCGGCTGTGTCCAAACGATCGAGCGCCTTGCGGGAGACGATCGTTACCACACGTCCGCCCTCGTATACGAGTATGCCGAATCCCACGGGATGAGCTGGACCAATCCCGAAGGGTACGAACGTGCGGGATACGCTTCGGACCATACGTGGAAAAACCCAGGCGGGAAGAAGACGGCCATCTTGGCAACTGGAGAGAACTTCCCCGATGCGCTCGCCGCGTCGTCGCTTTCCGCCTCTGCGCACCACCCCATTCTGCTTGCAACCCGCACTGCCTTGCCCACCCCCGTCAAGGCGATCCTCGGATCGGGTGCATTCGACGAGCTCATCGTACTCGGCGACGACAACGCGATCTCGCTGCGCGTAGCCCAGGAGGCGGCAACGCTCGTCAAGCCGGCAGCCTTGTCGAGTCAGCCGGCAAAACGGGATTGGTACGTTACCTGCGCGGGCGCAGATCGGTTCGAGACGGCGTTTCTAATAGCGGAGCAAGCGGTGCTCGAGGGCATTTCACTCGATGCGGTGGTTATCGCTTCGGGAACTTCGAGCATCGATGCCTCTACGGTTTCCACGCTCAAAAAGCCGATACTGCTCGTCCATCCTACAAACGAGAACGTCACGCACTATGCGGGTTCGTTTTTGTACAGCCACGCGTCTGGAACCAAAGCGGTATTCGCCGCGGGAAGCATCTGGTCGGTCTCGCAGAAAACGTTTGAAACCTGCATCGCCTACCTCATCGGCGGCATATACGGGTAGCCGCTTGACAGCTGCACGCGCCTAGTCCGGACGTACCGCTATCGATTTCGTCGGACAGTTTTCGACGCAATCGAGACACATCGTGCATGGCTCGAGATCGGAGCGGTCGGCGGATGCTACGTCGATGTTCTCGGCGCATACCGTCGAGCACGTAGTGCAGCCTTCGCGCGAGATGCAGGTTGCGCAGTTCGCCTGCGGCCGAAGGCCCACCTTGAGTTTTGTGCGCGCTTTCGCCATAAGGGTGAAGAAGAACCCGAGCGGGCAGATCGCCGAGCACCACCGCTTGAACAAGAACAACTCGGCTACGAGCATGAGGGGGAAGACGATGAGCTCCCATCCCGGCTCGAGCAGAACGAACATGCGGTTGACCGCCCAGAGCGAGCCGAACACAAGCCCGATCGGGCAGATGAGACAGAACACAGGGAACTTGACGACAAACGAGACAACGAGCAGCACCCCGAGCACGATCGCCTGAGCCGCGATGCCCGAGGTGCCCGTCGAGCATGCGGTGCAGGCGGGCTTTTCGCCCTCAGGCTGCCTGCAGCCCTTCTCGGGCACCGTGCAGCGCTCGCCCGAGCGCCCGATGAGGCCGCGCGGCGTGTGTCCGCCGAAAACGTTTTTGAGCAGCGAAGACGGGCAGAGCCAGGCGCAGAACGCGCGCCCGAGCGCAAACACGATGAGGAGCACGATGAGCACCCCGGGCAACAGCGGCCAGGGAACCGATCCCGATGCTACCGCGATTTGAAGAAACCCGGCAGGACACAGGGCGCAGAGCGTGCCGATAGCGGTGTCGAAATGAAATCCGACGAGGGCCACCGCCAACACGGCGAGCCCGGCAACGATGCGCAGCGTGCGCATGCGTGTCTTCATCGCACATCACCTTCCCTCACGTACCGTCCATCGCGCAGCGTCGCCCCTTCGATGGGACCCTCGATGCGCCCGACAACGCTATCACGCGATACGACAACGATGCCTTTCTCCTCGACCGCGTTGTTGTAAGCGCGCAGCGAAGCTGAAGGACACACCTCCTCGCAACGACCGCAGCCATCGCACAGATCGGCATGGACCACGGGCCGCTCGTGATCGTCGAGCGTGATGGCGCCTTCGACGGGACATTCGTCCTTGCAGACCGTACACCCCGTCCAGTCCCACGCTACGCAGGCATCCTTGATGACCTTCGCAACGCCGATGTTCGCTTCGGTGGGAGTACCCAAGCGAAGCGCTCCTGTCGGGCACACGTCGGTGCAGAGCATGCAGAAATCGCAGTACCCGTGCGTGAAATCGAGCACGGGGGTGCCGTAGGCCACCAGGTTCTCGCCAAGCGGCAACGGCGTGATGATGTCGTAGGGGCACACCTGCAAGCACCGCTGGCACCGATCGCACCGCGCGATCAGATCGGCCTGCGATTCCATGCCGGGCGGCCTCACGTACGCCGCATCGGCTTGCCTGGTCGCAAGGCCGATGCCCCCTAAGCCCACCATCGCAGCGCTCACGCACCCCGCTGCGAGAAACCCCCTGCGCGATATACGCTTTTCGGACATATCCACCATCCACCTATCGTCTTTCCCCTGCACGGCTCATCCCACAAGGCTCAAGCAAATGCACGCGCACCCGCCTTGTTTATCCGAGCACTTCCCCAAGCGCTGCCGCATCGGCTTTCAAGAACTCCTCGGTGAACGTCGCAAGGGAGCAGTAAAAACCGCTTTCGGCCGATTCTCTCGCATCGGCGGCGAACCGCTCTATCCAGGTAAGCAGGTGCTCTTCCAAAAACGCCCTCTGCTCGGTGAACAACCGCTCCGCTTCCTGTTCGTCGCCGCTTGCCAGCGCCGCCGCAGCGCGTTCGCACAGGTTCTGCATGAACGCGAACTCCACGGCCAGATGGTCCTCGGGCTCGGGAAACGCAGGGTTCTTCGCAAGCCGCTGTTCGCGGTAGGCAGAAACCGCTCGAGAGTACGCCTCCTGCATCATGAGTCCCTCGGAGCTCGTGTACACCGATTCGTACGGAAACGCTTTCTGCGCCGTACGCGGACCCATGCCGAAGAACACGCGATTGAACACGACGGCGAGCTCTTCGAGATGCTCTGGGCTCTGGTCGGCAAGATCGCGCTTCATCGCGTCGAGCGCCTCGGTCAGAACCGGATCGTCCGACGAAAAGGTAAAGCGCTCGGCTACCTGCTCGGCAAACGCCGCATCGATTTCGACCTCGTAGCATCGGGACAGAAACCCGTACACGTTGCCGCGGTTTTCGGCAAAGGCGATGAGGTTCTCCGCAAGGGAGGCGGGCATGGTTGCTTCCATGGTTGCTCCTTAACCGGTGGCGGCTCCGCATCCAATCGACACGGAGCCGCCGTATCGCTTACTTATATATGAGTTGTTCGACGCTCGTGCCGACCGCGTACATGATCATACGGATGGCCACGGCACCGACGGCCGTGCAGGCAAACGAGGCGAACAGATACGTGCTCAAGCTCTTCGGGTTGGCGATGCCGGTATCTCCTTCGCCCTTGGTTGCCTTGACGCAGGCGAGCGCCGTGAGCGCCACGGGGGCGACCACGCCGATCACCACAACGCCCAACCAGAACATGAGGGCAAGATCGCCCGAGATGAGCCGCTCGATCGAGCGCGACGGCGCCTGATAGGGAGCGATCGCGATCCAGACAACATACGCGATTACCGTGATAGCCATGATGATCACACCGGCAAGTGCGAGCTTAAGAGCGAAGCCTCCCTCTTCGGCAGCCTTGCCCTTGAGCAGCACGAGCGCGGCCATGAGCGTGAAGCCGAGCGCGAGACCCGCCCCGAGATACATGAGCGGCAGCGCGATCGAATCCCATGCGGGCCGAGCGGCGATCAGGTAACTCGCACCCGCAATCGGCGAGAGCACAAGGCCGATGATGCCGCCGATGACGCCGAGCACCTTCGATGCGCCGGGGTAGTCTTTACGCGAGAGGATCAGATACGCGATCGCCACGATACCCATGATGGCAACGGCGAAGAGCTCTTTCGAAAGCCCCGAGCCGAGGTTGCCGAGCAAATGCAGCGCGCGTTCGGGATGCCCCATGTGGAGCACCGACACGCAACCGCCCACAGCCAGGCACACAAGCGCGATGAGCGCGCCGGTGAACCGGACTTCTTTGAACTTGCCCTTGAGTTCGCCGACCGCCAAGAAGATGAAGACGCCGGAGGTGATACCGAGCAGGACGCTGAAGATCAGCAGAGGCCATTGTACTTCCATGCTTACTCACCGCCCTTCCAGGTGAACTTGTCGAGACCGTAATCGACACCCGGATGGTTGCCGACATCGGTGAGCTTGTGAACTTTCTTGGTAGCGCGCATTTTCGAAGGCGGCGATTCGGGATCGTCCAGATCGCCGAACAGGCGTGCCTGACCGGGGCAGTGCTTCACGCACGCGGGCTGCTCGCCTTTGTCGATGAGGTGCGCGCACATCGTGCACTTCTCGATGACGCCCTTATCGCGGCCCTCGTCGTAGGCACGGACGCCGTAAGGACAGGCCATGACGCAGTACTGGCATCCGATGCACTTGCTGTGATCGACGAGCACCACGCCGTCTTCGCGCTTGTAGCTCGCGCCCGTCGGGCACACGCTCACGCACTCGGGGTTGTCGCAGTGCTGACAGGCCACAGGCAGATAGTACATTTCCAGATCAGGGAACGTGCCCGAGGGACCCACTGTGAGCACCTTGTTGTAGTAGGTGCCGAGCCCTACGCCGTTTTCCTGCTTGCACACGACGGCGCACGAATGGCACCCGATGCAGCTGTCGAGATCGACTGAGATGATATTGCGGGTCATTACTGCGCACCTCCCTTGACCGTTACCTGAGCCACGCCGTCGGCCTGATCGTCGGAGGCGATCGTTTCAGCAGAAAGCGGCAGGAATATCTTGAGGTCCTCTTCGTTCATGCAGATGTTCTGGGGTGCACCCTCTTCGGCCTTGTATATCTTGCACAGGCCGCCGTAGTTGTCGGTGCCGACCGCCGGATCGTAGGGGCCGTTGTTCTCGAACAGCACGTTGCAGTTCGAATCGAACGCGCCGTGCAGATCGTCGGTCGCCTCGCGCTCGGGGAACCACCAGTCGTGCTCGACGTGGATCATTCCCGGCTTGATGGCTTCGGTGAGGTTCGCACGCTGACGGATGCGGTCGACGTAGGTCTCGATCCACACCCAGTCGTCCTGCTCGATGCCGTGCTCGGCGGCGGTGGCGGGGTTGATATCTACCGTCGGGAACAGGTGCACCTCGCGCATCCACGGGCTGTTGCGATACTCGGTGTGGAAGAACGCGTGGGAACGGCCGCCCGTAATGAGCGTGTAGGGGTACTCATCGAGCATGTCGGGACGCGCAAGCGGCGTGATCGGCGGCTCGATGTACATCGGAAGCGGACCGTTGCCGTAGAGCAGCAGATCCTCCGACCACATTTCCATCTTGCCGTTATCCGACTGCGGATGCGCAGGAATCTGCGTGCCGTCGGGCAGCGTCGTGCCGGGGAACCGATAGACCGAGCCCATCTTGTTGCCGCGGAACATCGTGTTGAAGCCAGGTCGGAAATCGCTCGTCTTGCGCATGAAGCCCGTCTCGTACTTCGGAGCGCCCTTGACGTCGCTCATCTGCACGCCGGTCACGCTGATGCGCTCGCGGAACTCTTCGAAGCTTGCGCACGAAAGCTGCGGCGGCAGGGTTTCGGGGCCCTTCACCATGTAATCGAAAAACTCGTACTTGTCCTTCCAGAACATGTCAACGTCCATGTACTTCGCAAACTCGAAGCAGATGTCCATATCGTCCTTCGCCTCGCCGAGCGGCGCATGGAAGGGCTGGCGGATGAGGTAGGTATGGCTCGTCGGATAGCCGTGACCCGAGTGAGCCCACTCGACACGATCCACCTCGTTGGGATGGGCTGCCGGCAAGATGATATCGGCGAGCTCGCCCGACGGCGTCATGTAGATGTCGACGTTCACGAAGAAATCGAGGTTCTTGAACCCTTCGACGATCTCGTGGCCGCCCTCGATGGAGAGGATCGGTTCGCTCGTTTGCTGCCAATAGCCGTAGATCTGGAACGGGTCGCCTTTGGCCATGGCTTTCGTGGTTGCCGCACCGAAGCCGCCCTGCTGGCCATAGATGACCTGGCCGCCGGAGTTCTGCGTGGTTTCCTTCAGTTCTCCCGTTGCGTCGTCCGCCACGAGGATCTGCTGGTAGCCTGTGTTCTGGCAAACCGAGAGCTTCTTGATGTTCTTCGCGGTTTCCAGACGACGTTTGCCCATGCGGCCCTGCTGGTTGGGTACGACGTCGAACATGAACGAGTCGTAGCCGGTAGCAGGCTCGCGGCCGATATTCTGGCCGCCTTTCGTGTCGAAGTTGCCTGCGAGCGCCATCATGATGGTGAACGCCTGCGAGATGCCCGATGTGTTGATGGAGAACTCGACTTTCTGCCCGCGGCAGAAGCATGCAGCAGGGCTCGCGTCGATGTATATCTGGATGGCTTCGCGGATGCGATCTTCGTCAAGCTCGCAGAATTCGGCCGCGCGCTCGATCGTCCACGGCGTCACGTGCTCAACGAGGATGTCCCACGAGGTGCGATACGTTTTACCGTTGATTTCGCGGCTGCCCGTAAGCGCCGGCTTCGCATCGGCCACGATATTGCCTTGAGCATCGAGCCACTGGAACGCCTTCGGCCCGCCAAGCTCCTGCTTGTTCTGCCAGTCGCCCGACCAGAAGATCAGCTGGTCGTGTGCCTCGTCCCATGCGGGATACAGCTCGTCGGAGCCGCCTTCCTCGATCATCGATTGGCGCAGCTGGTAGCCTGTGCCGTCTTCGTCGATGAAGAACGGGGCGTTGGTGTAGTAGCGCGCGAAATCTTCGGCGCACTTATCTGAATGGATGATCTCGTTGACGAAGGCGAGCACGAGCGCCATATCGGAACCCGGCCGGATAGGCAGCCACAGGTCGGCCTTGGACGCCGTGCACGTGAACCGCGGATCGACGCAGATCACTTTCGCACCGCGCTCCTGCGCGCGCTTGACGGTGAGCCAGTCGTAGTAGCCGCGGCTGCGCTCCTGGCGGCACCAGATGAGGATGCAATCGGTATTGTTGCCGTCCCATCCCGTGTACTGTGTCTCATCGCCGTACAAACGCTGGCTCGTGAAGTACGACCCGACCCAGCACAGGTTGCCCACGCCGAATGTAGCCGTAGAGCCGAGTTCGAGCCACAGCTTGTTGATGGCCTGGAACTGCAGCATGTCGCGGCCGGTACCGTATTGGTGGGCGATCGTGTGCCAACCGTGCTCCTCGCCGATCTTCGTGAAACGCTCGGCCGCTTCCTCGTACGCCTCTTCCCACGTGATGCGCTTCCACTGCCCTGAGCCCTTTTCGCCGACGCGCTTCTGCGGGTAGCGCACGCGCAGCGGGTTGTAGATCTCCTGGGGAATGGCGAACGCGCGCGAGCACAGCGTCCCTTCCGAAAACAGATCGGGGTTGCCCTCGATCTTGACCAAGCGCCCGTCCTTCACATGTCCGAACAGCGCGCAGCGGCCGTAGCACTGGCGGCACGCACTCGGAATCTTCTGGACGTCGTCGGCAGAGGTGGTGGCGGCTTCATCTTCAGCGAACGCTGCTTGGGACATTGAGCCCAGCAACAACGTCGAAGCGGAAGCCACCGCCGAGGCTTTCAAGAAGCCGCGGCGACTCATCTTCAATGACATCTCTCCTCCTTTATTGCTCCTGCCTTGCGCAAGCACGTCCACTTCCCTCATGCTTAGTGGACTTATACTTGTCATGCTAATTATATTTAGTGAAACTATTAGTGCAATATGTATTTTTATTCTACTTTAGGGATAATTAGTGAGCCCAAGTGCCACGAGGAGGGAGGGGCGGAGGCGAGTCGGCGGGCCTGCGCGGGACAACAATCGTGCCATATGGCATTGATCTCAACGGTGAACAATATCCTCACAATAGGGGTATACGCCTCTGAACAGGAGTTACACGAAAGCGACGTTCGTTTGCCGAAATGCGGTGGGAGCAGCGGGACAGAAATCAAGCCATATGGCACGATTGTTGTCCCGCACCCAACGACGAGTTTTCGAACTGCTTCTTTGCTGTCCTCACTCGTCCCACCTGGGACCGTTAATGGGCGTTGCCGAACACGTTGACGGTGACGATGCCCGCAACGAAAGGCTAGCGCCTTACGGCCTCGATGCCCACTTCGCGCATGCTCACGTCCTCGGGAGATGCTTCGAGCACATTGAGGCTGATGCCAAGCTCGGCATTTGGCACGCAGCGCACAATTTCGTCCACGCACCCATCGGGAAAGCTCAATACGCCGCCTTCAAGTGATGTGCGCATCTCATCGTCGGCTAGGAGATCGCCGAGCGCGCGCTGCACGGCCCCCACCGAAGGACCGAACGCCTTCGCGCATTTGATGAGGTAGTCCTCTTCGTCGAACCGATATTCGAGGTAGCGGCCTGTCGCATGCTGCAAACGTCCGAGCATCCGGTTTTGCTGGAAAAGCTGGCCCGTGTTCTTATTGTCCGACGAGCAGTAGTGCACGCCGAGATCGAGGTCGCGCTCGCGAGCGAAACGCAGCAGCTCGAGCGCCTCCGCTTCGCTGCCCGCCACGGGAATGCCGCCCGCATACCAGTAGTTGTACAGCACATCGAACGGTTGCCTGCGCAGATCGAACCCGCGCGCGGCGAACGCATCGGCGTTGTTGAGCGGAAAGCAGAACTCTAAAAGATTGATGCCTTTCGCGCCCCAACGAGCAAGCTTTACGAGCAGATCTTTCATCTCGTCGAGGGCGCCGGGGATAACCGGCATTTCCACCATAACGTCTTCGATATGATCGACCGCGATGCGGATGCGCTCCTCGACCATGCGTCGCTCATGCTCGTTATCTTCGAGTTTCACGCTGAATCGTATTTCGCGCAGCCCGCTTCCTTTCAAAGCATCCATCGCAGCGGCATCGAGGTCGTATCCGCTCGTGTAAAGCCTCAAATGGGCATCGGGAAACAGTTCGTGCGCCCGGGCAAAGAACGCCTGGGTCTTCTCGAAATGCAGCATCGGCTCTCCCCCGGTCAGGGCAATGCAATCGAAGCGCGCTCCCGCAGCATGAGCTCCTTCGAGCTCGCCGAGCGCATCCCGATCCGTGCGGCAGTACCGCTCGTAATCCTCCTGATTCGGATTGAAACAGAAATAGCAATTCTTAGGGCACGCAAGAGAGATGAAGAACGTCACCGTCTTCTCGCCCGTCCGGCACGCGATGCATCCGGGAGAAATCCAACCGTTGCCACCGATAAGGCTTTTGCCGCAGTTTTCGCACGCCCAGGTAGGGTCTTCGAACCGTTTGCCGCGCGGCTGCGATTCTTCTCGCTCGAAGGCGAGGCCGAACGACGACACGGTACGTTCGTATTCGGCAGCGACTTCGGTAAACGCAGCCTGGTATGTCTTCAAATCCATATGAGCCCCCAACGGTTTGCGCCTCGCTGACCACGACAGCTTCGCCTGAGACGCCCTAGCAGTTGCGCTCTCGCCTGAACAGCAGCGGCGCGGTTCGGCTGTGCTTTGAATCTGGTACCCCAGACTCAAACTCAGCCATCACGTCCGACTGCGTCCACATCGCCTCGTTAGCATGTAACAGTCATCTGCCCGAGCGCACCTTCGCACCGCGCATACAGCCGCACGTATCCCGTATATGGTAAACCACGTACGCTCAAATCGTTGCGGCAATGCCGCCACTAAGCCGCATGAGACCGAATCTTTCTCATGCCGTTCACAACCCTGCGCGCACCGAGTTTGCACGATCGTGCATCTGTGAGTTCTCGGGCATCCGCCCAATGGAAAACCGCTTTCGCACGATCGCGCACCAGCGAGCTTTCGGGCATCCGATCCCAATGGAAAGCCGCCTGCGCAGCTTCACCTTGCGGGTGCCGCCCGCATGGATTTTTGGCCGATATAGGCGGTCACCGCTTGACGGCGCAAGTTCGATTATGGTTACTTGATGGGGTACGTATTCCCCGACAATCGTTTTGCCTCAGAAACCCTTGCCGAGCGGATAACCTCGTTGCCGTCAAGCGGCTCGCGTGAAAAAAGGTCATGATGGTTGGCAAGCACAATCAGTTTATCGGGTACAAGGTTTACGATGCTCAGCGTCTGACGCATCGTACGCTCGAAGTGGCCCTGAAGCAGTACGATCTCACGCCTGGACAGTGGAACCTCCTCAACCAGCTCGACCGCGCTGGCGCCCTCTCGCAACGAGCGCTTGCCGAGCGAACGCGTAAGGAACAGGCAACCATTACCCGGTACCTCGATACGCTCGAGCGCAAGGGCTTCATCGTGCGCACCCGCGATGCGAACGATCGGCGCGCGCACGTGATCACCCTGACCGACCAAGCACGGGATCTCCTCAAGCACGTTGAGCCCGTTGCCGAAGAAGCAGCTGAGCAGCTTGTCGACGGCATCGAGCAAGCGGATATCGATACGTTTCTCAGCGTACTCGACCGCCTCAAGCAAAACGCCGAAACGTTCATCGAGGAGAAAACGTCTTCGCGCTCGGCTTGAGCGAACCGAAGCGGCACCTGCCAGCAGTCGCGCTTGTTTTCTGCTTGCACTCGCCTGTGATCCCCCCCGAACGATGACCTGTTCACAACCCGTTCGGTACCTGCTACAATGCGTCTACACAACTTCATAGCGTCACCCCGTTGATGCGTCCTGAATCCATGCGAGACAGGGCGAGAAGGGGCCTCTGGAGAATTCCGGGTTCGACCCGGGTGCCGAAGGGGCAAGGCGGAAACGCCGAAACTCTCAGGCAAAAGGACAGAGCATGAGCTTAAGCTTGACGCGTGCGTTCGCTTCCTGCGCATCGCACGCCTGCGCTTTCCCTTCCAATCGCCTTCTCACATCTGCGGGTTTCGCAGAAGCGGTGCCTGGTTCGGCATACGAAGGAAGGAAAACCGGTGGAAGGCTTTTTCGACACAATCAATTCGGCACTCGTTGTCATCGACGATTGGATATGGGGCATCCCGCTCATGGTGCTCATCCTGTTCGGCGGCATCCTCTTAACCGTACGTCTTAAAGGCGTGCAGTTCCGTCAACTCCCCCGCGCCCTGCGCTACATGGTAAAGAACGAAACAGGCGGGGAAGGCGAAGTTTCCAGCTTCGGCGCGTTGTGCACCGCACTTTCAGCCACCATCGGAACGGGTAACATCGTGGGCGTAGCGACTGCCATCGTCGCAGGCGGCCCCGGCGCCATGTTCTGGATGTGGCTGGCAGCGCTGTTCGGCATGGCGACCAAATTCTCCGAGGGGCTGCTCGCCGTCAAGTACCGCAGCGTCGACAAGAAGACCGGACACGTACTCGGCGGTCCGTTTTACTATATCGAACGTGGCATGGGCAAGAACTGGCGCTGGCTCGCGAAGATCTTCGCGTTTTTCGGCATGTGCGTGGGTCTGTTCGGCATCGGAACGTTTACGCAGGTGAACTCGATCTCAACGGCTATCACCGGCTTTTTCGATCCCGAGAAGGCAGCAACCGTGAGCATTCTCGGGATGGACTACTCCATCGCCACCGTGATCGGCTCGCTCGTGCTCGCCGTGCTCGTAGGGCTCGTCGTGATCGGCGGGCTCAAACGCATCGCGAAGGTTTCCGAGCGCGTTATCCCCGCAATGGTAGTTGTCTACGTGGGCTTTTCGCTCGTGCTCATCTTCACGAACCTCGATAAGCTGCCCGGTGCGTTCATGACGATCATCGAAAGCGCGTTCGGACTTCAAGCGGTTGCAGGCGGCATGCTCGGTGCGATCATCGTCGCCATGCAGAAGGGCATCGCGCGCGGCATCTTCTCAAACGAAGCGGGCTTAGGCTCGGCCCCCATCGCCGCGGCGGCTGCGCAGACCAAGGAGCCCGTGCGCCAGGGCCTCGTCTCGATGACCGGCACGTTTCTCGATACCATCGTCGTCTGTTCGATGACTGGCCTTGCGCTCGTGATGACGGGAGCCTATCAGGTGCCTGGCCTCGAGGGAGCGGCCGTCACGACGGCAGCGTTCCAAGCGGGGTTGCCGTTCGTTCCGCCCGAGGTGGTATCGTTCGTGCTTATGGCGTGCCTCGTGCTGTTCGGCTTCACAACGATCCTCGGTTGGGATTACTACGGCGAGCGCTGCTTGGAGTATTTCAGCAACGGCAACATGAACTCGGTCAAGGTGTATCGCTGGCTCTACATCGCCGCCGTGTTCATCGGCCCCTACATGACCGTAGCCGCCGTATGGACCATCGCCGATATCTTCAACGGCCTCATGGCCATCCCGAACATGATCGCCCTTATCGCCCTCTCGGGCGTGGTGGCGAAGGAGACGAAGGATTACTTCGCGCGCCTCAAAGCCGCCGGCGACGAAGAGCACATGGAGCCGCACCTGCCCGGTGACAACTGGGATATCCCACCCATCGATCCGATCACGGAGCGCTAGGGGCATCGAGCGTGAAGGCCGGAGCGACTATGCGACGCATGGGTGCTCCGGCTTGTGCGCCGCCAGCACGCTACCCGTCGAGCACCTTTGCCTTCGCTGCATCGAACTCTTCTTGCGATATCACACCTTGATCGAGCAGGTTCTTCAGCTTGGCGAGCCGCTCGTAGGGATCTTCCCCCGATGCAGCGTCGGTCGGCGACGGTTGCACTGCCGAATACCCCGGCGCTTGGTTCGGCTGCTGCATCGCCCCGGCCGCACCGCCGGCCGCTTGCATGCCCATGCCCATGAAGCCCATGCCCAAAGCCCCGCCGTCCGGGTTCTCGCCCGCGGCCCGCAGCCCGTCGGCGAACGACGCCTGCAAATTGGCGTTGCCTCGCGCCCCCATGAGCGCATCGGCCTGCTGTACCTTTGCGAGCAGTGCCTTGGTGCCCTCGTCGTAATCGATCGCCATGACGGTTGCCTTGACGATCTGCAATCCCCTGTCGTATCGCCAGTGATAGGCCTGTTCGACCGCCTGCGAGAGCGATTGGGCGAATCCGACGGAATCACTCTGGATGGCGGTGATCCTGTGCTGCTTGCCGCTTGCGTTCACGTAAGCGCTGAAAGCTCCCGCGAGCGATCCGACCACCTCGGAGAACAGCTGGTTCGCAGCGGCGTTGTTGAAATCGGTGAAGTAGAAGGGGAAGGCACCGGGCGCGTAGTACTGAACCGGCACGAAGCCCTTCAAAAACAGGATGGGATCGACGATCCTCAACGTATACGTTCCGTGAGCCCTCGCGCCGACCTGCGTGTTGAGGTACGCGTCGTCGAAGTAGATTTCGCTCTGAGTGCCGAATTTGTTGTTGGGAATCTCTTTGAGGTTCACGAAGAGGGCCACCTGCGCCGCAGCAGGCGGACCGCCGTATTTGAACCGCTCCCATGACTGCTTGACGATCGCGTCCACAAAACCCGAATCGGCGAAATACGAGCGTGCGTTGATGTTGTCGGACGTCCACTGATACCCTCCGGGGTCGGACACGAACCCGGTTACCGCACCGTTCTCCATCGTGATGAGCGCGAATCCCTCGGGGACGAGGATGAGGGATCCGTTGGTGATGACGTAGTCGCTTCCGCTGGTGTTCGAGGAGCGCTGGGCATCCGCACCGCTTCTGACGGCCGAACATACTCCCACGGTTCCCGATAGCCCCGCAGGCACCGTATAGAAATCCCTCCATTGATCGGCAAACGCTCCGCCGAGCGCTCCGCTGAAAGCCTTGAAGAAGCCCATGATGCCCCCTGTCTAGTTCCCTGGCGAGTCTTTTTCGATGACCACGGCGTTCCCGTTCGCGGTAACCCCGAATACGTAGGGAAGGTAAACCGTTTGCCCGGCCGTGCCCACCGTTTCGGGCTCGAGCGTCAAGTAATCGAAATCGACGCCGATCACCGCGTTGCACCCCAGCTCGTATGCAGCTTCTTTGAGCTCCGCGAGCGCGTTTCTGCGAATATGCACGATCGAGCTCATCAGCGCGCTGCTCACATCGGTGCCCTGGCTGAACAACCCGATTTTTCCGCGATCAACCTGCACGGCATCGTCGCCCGAGATGTAGCCCGAGTACTTTTTGATCGTATAGCCGTCGAACCCGAAGCCGGACGTGATCAGTATCGATGCCATCGCCTTCTGCTTTTCGGCCTGCTGCTCGAGATGCCGGTGAAAACCGTTCACGATCGGCCCGACATCGGAATCCCGGATGGTCTTTCTGGTAAAGCTCGGCTTTATCTCAAAGCCCGCATCGGCGATAAACGCCTCGATTTGGTTGACGTCGAACCCGTACATTGCCGCAAAATCGTCGAGATACATGGATGCCTGCCTTCGTCTACAAATACCAGCGCGCCTCTGCATTGCTTGGGTCGATGTCGAGTACGAGGTTGGCGTACCGGCTCGCCTGAGCTGGGTTCTCTCTGCACTTCTGGAGCAGCCGCGCAATGTCATCGTGCAACGCGATGTGGGAGGTGCGCGGCGGTGCATCCGACTGCTGAATCGCGTATCTGGTTCGGCAATAACAGCACATCCTGTAGCCGTTGACCTCGATGATTTCGGTGCTCCCGCACTTCTCGCATACCAACATTTTCATGCGCGCCGTTCCCCTGATTGCTGCAAGCCGGCATGATGCCGCCGGTCTGCGTTTCCGGATGAAGACACTTTAGCATAGGGAAGATGTGAATGCTTCGGGGTGTTGCAATGAGAAAGCGGGGGCAGTCGGATTCGCTTGCGAGCTCGGCTAGGCTCAACTGAAGAGCAACGCTTTGCGCTATTCTGGATGGCAGTTTCAAGACACAGCAGACACAATCCAGATCATGGAGCCGTAGGTAAACCCGGCATCGCCTGCGGCAACCACGGCATTCAACAGCTTTTTCATGCCGTAATCGGTGAAGGTGCCATGCCACACGAGCTGGGTACCTCCGTCCCCCGCTGCAAGAACGACCGGCTGATCGAACGACACCTCGAGGCCGAGCGGCGTGAAGCGAGCGTTTTGCACGAACGTCGTCGCACCGTCTTCCGTTGTAAGCGCCCACACCCCGCCTGACATATCCATATCCGCCCGCTTAAGTCGCGCGCCGGTAAGAGCCACAACGCGGTCGGAGTGATTCGCGGCCATGACGGGGATGGTGGCCGCGTTCGGGCCGCCCTCGCCCAGCGTCATCGACACCGATGACGGAATGGTGATACTGATTTGGGCGGCTTGTTCTTCGGATGAGGCTGACTCGGAATCAAGATCAGGTTCGGGAACCGCTTGTTCCGCTGGCGCCGCAGGGTCGGGTTCGTTAACCGCCTCCCCTGCCGACGTCGCCGGATTAGGTTCTGCGTCGTCAACCGACGGAACTTCATTCGGTTCGCTCGCCGTATCTTCTGCAGGATCGCTCGCCTGTTCGCCCAACGGTTTGTTCGCTGGATCGTTCGCAGGCTCGTCCTGAGACCCGCCTGTCGATTCGCCTTCGAGCCCGTCCGCAGGTTCGTTCTCGAATTCTCCTGCCGATTCACCCGCCTGCTCGCCCTCGGATTCTTCCGTGGAAGCCTCGGGATCCTCCGGCTGATCAACCAGCGGCGGCTGCGGTGCATCGGGGTTGACGAGCACGCGCCCATCGGCCTCCCATGCGTACGAGAGCACGTTCTTGTTTGCACCACGGTAGATCGTGACCAGCGGTTCCTCGCTTGGTTCGGCGAACCCAAAGCATTCCTCGAGAATTGCGTCGTCGGCAAACGCGAGTTCGTCCGGCAGTTCGACAAGGTTCGGGCACTCGTAAAACGTGCGCGTAAGGTCTTTGGTCGTTGCTGGCACGTTTGCGATTTCGCTCAGGTTCGAACAGCCTTCGAACCAGTGAGCCAGACTTTCGGCTTCAACCTTATCGGCGAATATCACGCGCTCGATATCTTCGGCCACGCCCGCCGCGAGCCAAGGAACGTCCCCGGCGTTGTCGAACGAACGCACCGCCCCCGCCCCATCGACCACAAACGTGCCGTCAACCCACAGTTCAGCCACGACCGTCGAAGGTTCGTCTGCGCCGATGAACCAGGCCTTCTCGTATTCGGGAACCGATGGCTCCGCAGGGGGATCGGCAGGATTGGGAGTGGCGGGGTCGGTCGGGGTCGTCCCAACGACGACGTTGTCCACATCGTCAGCAGGAGCCGTCGGCGCAGCGAAGGGCCCGCCAAATTCTGCAGGCTCAGGCGCCTTTTCAGAAACCGTTTCTGACGAAGTAAGATCTTCGCCAGAAACGGTTTCCGAAGCCGCAAACGAATAGGAAGCAGGCCGCAGCATACCGAATACCAGCGACAAGCAAAGGGCCAAGGCCGCACCCCCAAAGAGCGCGGCCTTGCGAAATCGTACTATGCCAGATGATGGCTTCGTCATGAATGAAGCTCGAGCCTTTCAAGCGTAGTTGACGCGATTAGAAACCGACCGTCCACTTGATCCCGAATGCTTTCGTGGCCGCAGTCGAATACTTGTTCAAGAACGTCCCATCGATCTCACCTTTTTCAACCGTCATGTCAACACTCAGGTTTCCAGGAGTACTCGCATCGGTAGCACCTGCGATCGCCCAATCGAGATCGGTAGCTGCTGTCGATTTAACAACTGCCTTCACATCGCCGGTATTCGTTTTGTCGGTCACCGTCAGACGTATCTGGTTCTTCTCGGTAATTGCGGTATCGTCCTCTTTGATGGTTAATCCGTTGCCATCCACAACGTCGGTGATTTGAACCGACTTGAGCGCAATACCGTAACCGACAGTCGTATTGTCGAGAGTAAAGGTGGGGGCAGTAAACCCGCTGGAATTCAGCGTCAACGGGATGGTCGTAGGAACCGTAGCGGATATCTGAATATCGGATTTTACCGTAACCTCGCTTGTGCCAACCCCGCCAGTAGTCGCAGTATTGCCCTCCGTCAGAGCCGCAAACGCCGGCGTCGCGCAAAGCCCTGTCAGCAATGCTGCGGCGCACACTCCTACCAAACCTTTTTTGATGCACGTGAAACGTCCTGTTTTCTCCATTGTCTTTCCCTTTCCTGATGTGCCCTTACGTTGTCTGACATGCTCTGCTTATCCTCCTATTGAAGGTTATCCTAGCCTTCAACGTTCAAAACTATATTGGCGGCCGCTTGGCCAGTTTGCTTGTGGGTCTCGCGATCGTAGCCGGTGAACGTGGCTACTGCGGCGTATTCGCCAGGATCGAGGTCGCGTAGCAGCGTAATAGTCTGGATGTGCTGATCGGGCGCAAGGGCGCCTGATTCGTAGACCGTCTCGCCGCTATCGGCAAGCGTTATGATTACTTTCTGATCGACGGGGTTCGCAGCAATGTTCTCGATACGCGCCTCGCCCTCGGAAGCGCCGTCGGGAAACGTGATGACGGCGGCGATGGAGATGTTCATCATGCCCTTCGCCACCTCTTCGTTCAAGGCGGCTTTGATCTCCTCTTTCGACTTGCCTTCGAATTGGCCCTGCGCTGCGTTCGAATCGTACCAGTCATTCGCAGACGGTTGTTGCGTCAATACCACGCCGGCCGTTACGGCAATCGCTACAACGGCTACGGCAACGAGACCAGCGAACACATGCTTGGACATGCCGAGAATCTTGCCGGTTTTCTTCGTGGCTTCGGCAACACCGTTTGTTGCAGTGGAATGTGAATCAGAAGCTCCGGTAACGGAGGCCTGTTCGGCAGGTGCCGGATCAGGAGAAGCATCAAAACCCTGCGCCCGCGCAACGCCATCGGCGATGTTCTCGCCACTTGGCTGGTGCGGGAGGTTATTCGGTTCGATGCTGTCTACTGGAAGGCTCTGCGTGCTCTGACCGTCTTGCTCGCTCATACGTAATGACTCCTTATATCAAGCTCCTCGCAAACTGGGGAGCTCATTTGACTAAAATACGCCAGGGGGTATATACAAGTCAAGAAGTAATATTTAAATAGAAGTTGAAGATAGAACAGCCCCGCCGTACTTCCTTGCAACGAAAATGCCCTCGGCAAGAACGCATCCGAAAACGGTTTTGCACCTCCCACATGGCAGCTTGTCGCAAAGACAACTCGCGAAGACGTGGCTCCGCCTGGGAGACCGCGAGGTGCTTTGCTGCGTTCATACTGCGGATATGGCGTGCGCAGCGCCGTATCATTTCGTGTATTTTATGGAGAAGAAAACAGTTGTTGCCAAGAGGGGGTTCGCGGAGTAATATATCTTCTTGCCGCTTTTCCTGTTCTTGATATATCGAATGGATGCAAGTTGGCACCATAGTGCGGGGTGGAGCAGTCTGGTAGCTCGCCGGGCTCATAACCCGGAGGTCATCGGTTCAAATCCGGTCCCCGCGACCAAAACTCCAAGTCGGAGGCCGAAGCGGCTTCCGACTTCTTGTTTGTCGTGGTGCGTTGTAAGTATAGGTACGTACAACCGAATCAGAGGTACCAATGACCGTCATCGACATCCATGCGCACATCTACCCCGAAAAGATCGCTGCAAAGGCAGTCGATGCGATCGGGGCCTTCTACGATACAACCATGTACGGACAGGGCACGGCCGATCATCTGCTTTCCGTGATGGAGCACTCCCCCATCACGAACTTCGTCGTCCATTCGGTCGCCACCAACGCACGCTCAGTCGAGAGCATCAATGATTTCATCGCGCGCGAATGCGAAGCCCATTCTGAATTCATAGGCTTTATGGCCATGCACCAAGACTATGCCGACCCCGAGAAAGAGGTCGAGCGAGCCATTGCCCTCGGTCTCAAAGGCATGAAAATCCACCCCGATACGCAGGAAATAAACCTCGACGACCCGCGGCTCATGAACGTGTACGAAATCATCGAGGGACGCCTGCCCATCATCATCCACATGGGCGATTACCGTCACGATTTCTCTCATCCGAGACGACTCAAAAACGTTCTGCGCACGTTTCCCGACCTCGTTGTCAACGGTGCTCACTTCGGCGGCTGGTCGATGCCCGAAGTGGCCTTTGACCTCCTCGGCGAGGAGCGCTGCTTCATCGATATGTCGAGTTCGATGTTCTGGCTCGGCGCGCGCCGCACGAAAGAGCTGTGCCGCCTGTATGGCACCGATCGCGTGCTGTTCGGATCGGACTTTCCCATGTGGGATCCCGTTTTGGAATACAACACATTCGCAAGCATAGACTTCTCTGATGACGAACTCGAAAACATGCTCTGGCACAACGCCGAGCGATTCTTGGGCGAAAAGATCGGGTGCTAGATTCGGCGGTGGGCTATTCCGAGACCGTGCCGTCTTCTTCAGGCACCTGCTCGACCACCATGTCGATCTTGTCGATACGGCGCACGTCCATCTTCTTCACAGTGAACTCGACCTTCGTTGTGCCGTCAACGGTTGACACCTTATCCCCCACCTCGGGAATCTGACCGAACAGATCGAACAGAAGGCCGCCAGCCGTTTCGCAATCGGTGGCCTCTTCTGGCTCGAAGCCCATGAGCCCCGACAACTCGTCGATCGGCAGCGATCCATCGACGAGATAGTGGCCCTCGGAGATTTTCTTCACTTCGTCGGTGTCGTCATGCAGGTACTCGTCATCGATCTTGCCGACGATTTGGCCCATGATGTCGCTCATGGTCACGATGCCCGACGTACCGCCGTGCTCGTCAACCACCACGGCGATCTTCGTGCGCTTTTCCTGCAACGTTTGCAAAAGCTTCGCAATCGGAATGCTTTCGGGTACCGCGTGGATCGTACGTATCTTGAGATCGTCCATCGTAGAACCCGCGGGCAGGCTGTACAGGTCTTTGATGTGCACGAACCCGACAATGTCGTCTTTGTTGCCGCGGATGACCGGATAGCGCGTGTACTTGTACTGCTGCATCGTGCGAATGTTCTCTTCGAAAGTGTCTTCGAGATCGATGCAGACGAGCTCTGTGCGCGGAGTCATGATGGCTTCGGCATCCTTGTCGCCTATATCGAAAATGTTGTCGACATAGGTGTTCTGATCGGCATCGATGAGGCCGCTTTCCGTGCTCTCGTCGATGAGCAGCTTGATCTCCTCGCCGGTATACACTTCATGTTCATTAGCGATATCGTGCCCGGCAAGCTTCATGACGCCGTTCGTGATCGAGTTGAACAGCCACATAATCGGGTACGTGATGCGATAGAACCACACGAGGGGCGCCGCGGTTAAGAGCGCGTATTTCATGGTGCTGAAGATAGCGAGCGATTTGGGGATGAGCTCGCCCACTACGATGTGGAGTGCTGTAATGATGATGAAGCCGATTGCAACCGCGATAGCCGAAATGGCGGCATCGGGCAAGCCGATTGCTGCAAGCAGCGGATGGATGAGTTCAGAAACGGCTGGCTCACCCAACCAGCCGAGGGCAAGCGATGCGAGCGTAATGCCGAGCTGGCAGGCGGAAAGATAGGCGTTGACGTTATCGGCAACGAGCTTCGTGTACTTCGCGCCGCGCTTTCCCTCCTCGATGGCAATGTCGACCTGGGATTTCCTCACGCGTACAAGCGCGAATTCCGAGACAACGAAGAATGCATTCATCAAAAGAAAGAACAGGACAAGAAAAAGGCTTAGCGCAACGGGCATTAAAGCGGGTCTCCTTACGTCGGTTGTCAAGACTGCCGTGGGCGGTTCCTCAACACCGTCCCTATGCAATAGCAGCGTTTTTGATTGTCCTTATCCTTTCTATCAGGTTGTCGGCCTCTTTGCAGCCATATCGCGCAATATCCAGAAGAGTTACAGCGATTCGCTGCAGTCGGGCAGAGCGTATCGCAGCGAGCCACATTTGGTCACATCTTTTTTGATCTCTCGAACCTCTCTATGTTCTCGAATTCCTCGATTCAGGCACAAAATTGGAGGTTTGACAAAACAGTACTATCTTATGTACATCTCATCAAATGCTATTAAAATCTGAACAGGCATTATGGAGGCTGGTGATCTGATAATTAAATGTATGTAGTTTCACAATTGTCAAACCTCGCAATTTGTGCCGCAAGGTCGAATTTCCGCTGTTAGACCGCCATTGACATATGCCCGCTCGGAGCACTTATGCGCCAGATGGCCACCGGGCGCTGTGTCGGGCCGTGCCTATATCGGTTCAGAAGCGGTGGAATCCCTCGCAGAGGCGGAGTCCCTCGATGCGGCGGAGCCCCGAAGCCCAAAAACCGCCGTCGTGAAGGGCTTCGTAACGCATTACCGATGTTAGCAAACTCCTCGATAGCGATAACCCCTGCTCATCGGCTCGTCGGTCTCTCGGTGCATGCGACATCCTATCGCTTGCTAGTCCCGTCGGCACCCTAAAAGCTCGCCGAACGCTTCGCGACGGCGATTATTGGGCTTCGGAGCGGCTTTCCCCCGCAAGTCAGTCGTCGGCGCATGCCCGCGCCCCTCGCGTCCGCCCGCCGATGCGGCCCCCGACTCGCCGGTTCACGGGTCGCGCTTCCAGCGGGATGCCCCCGACAGGCCCCCCCGGCCCGTGGCCCTCGCGGGCCCCTTCACCCGATGCCCTTCCGGCAGCCGCGCCGTAGGGCGGAGCCTGCTTCCCGCGTCCTGGAAGGGCGCTGTGTCGATCCTGATTTAACGGCGGACTTGAATTTCGGGAACACGGCGCGCTACCACTGCACCACAGACGCCTGTACCGCGACCAACCAACATCTCTACCGATCAGGCAAGGCCAATCCCGCAATACGGATGCCACATCATGCGATGTGGCATCCGTAGAAAAGACCGCTGTTCTGGCGCAGACGCAGTTGACGCAGACGCAGTTGACGA
This sequence comes from Raoultibacter phocaeensis, assembly GCF_901411515.1. Taxonomy (NCBI): domain Bacteria; kingdom Bacillati; phylum Actinomycetota; class Coriobacteriia; order Eggerthellales; family Eggerthellaceae; genus Raoultibacter; species Raoultibacter phocaeensis. The sequence goes on along the minus strand of NZ_CABDUX010000001.1, from coordinate 1,244,888 downwards.
GAGCGTAGCTGGCGCAGGCGCAGTTGGCGTGAGCGCAGGTTACTTCTCGGCGCCCGCTGCGCTCTGGGCATACGCAACCGAAACCTCGCCCGAGAGCTTCCCGAGCACCGAATAGCCGCTCATGACGCACCAGTAGTCGCCGTTCATGATGCCGCCTGCGGCGCCGGGAATCGCATAGAGGCCCGCGATCGGCTGCGCATCGGTGCCAAGAACGTGTGTTTCGGTATCGATCTTAAGACCGCCGAACGTAGCCATGATGCCTCCCACGACCGGGATCGCGTAGAACGGCGGCGTGGCAAGCGCGGTGGCTGGCGTTACGCCGAGGTGCGGCACTTCGAGAGCACCCGCAGTTCCCGCATTAGCCGCATCGTTGTACTCCGCAACTGTCGAAAGCAAGTTGGCCGCGTTGAAGCTCACCCCGTCGGCCGTTTCGGCAACGATCTTGGCCCCGAGATCTTCGAGCGTATCGGCTTGCACGACCGTCATGCCTTTCTCGATCATGTGGTCGATGCGGTCACCGCCGATAACCGCGGCGTTGCAGAACGGCGTCTGGCGAATAATCTCGCGTACGCCCTCGTCGAGGATAAGATAAGCGCGCGCCATGTGCTGCTGCATGACCTCCTGGTTCACAAGCGACGAGCCGAGGCCTTCGTTGACGAAGCGCTTGCCATCGGTGTTCACGTAGATGCCCATGCCCTGGATCGAGTGCTCGGTGGTGCCGTAATATAGAACATGCACGTCATCGACGTTTTCAACCGCTTCGTAGCCTTCGGGCGTATCGACGCCGTTCAGGTAGTTCATCGGCCACGGTTGCGGATGACCGTAGAACGATCCGAAACTGCGGGAAAGCTGCGCGCCCACTTCGACGCCCATCTTGATGCCCGATCCGTCGAGGTATGGAACGCACTGCGCCTGACCCAGATCAGCGTGGCGGCCGATGTACTTCGTGCACATCTCCTTATCGCACTGCCACCCGCCCGTTGCAAGGATGACGGCCTTCGCCGCGATGGCGAAGGGGCCGTCGGCGTCTTCGGCGATAAGCCCGGTGACCGCCCCCGTATCGTCGGTGGTAAGCTTGACCGCTCGCGTGCCAAGCAGCGTCGTGCCGCCCTTGTCGGCGAACACCTGGCCGAATTGCTGGAGGTACTCGTCGGTATAGCTTTTCGATCCCTCTTCAGCGGGACGTTTACCACCCATCCACACGTACGGACTGCCCGGTGCGAGCTCTTCGGTCGCAAGGCCGAGCCCATCGATCCATTCGAGATACGGGGCCCACAGATCGCACACAAGCTTGCCGAGTTCCGGATCGGACAGAGGTGCCTTCGCGTACGCCGCCTCCCAATCCGCCCCAAACCGCGGTCCGAACGCGCCCGCCGCAAAGCGGCTCGTGCCGCCGACGCGCTTCGACGCTTCAACGAGAATGACGTTTGCGCCCTGCTCGGCAGCGCTCACCGCTGCAGCCAATCCGCCGATGCCAGCACCGGCAATCACGACATCGCATTCGTGCTTGGTCTCGAACGCCCCCGCAGATTTCGCATCGGGCTGCGAGCTGCACCCCGCAAGCGCACCCATGCTCGTAAACGCCGCCGCCCCCGCCACTGCGAGTCCGGCTCCCTTGAAGAAATCCCTTCGTGTCTGCTCCATGATATTCTCCCTCCGTGATTCCCGCTTAGTTTGCCAAACGGGTTCAATCCTTTTTGTTTTGCCGCCGCGCGATTCCGCGCACCAGCGCTCTGAGTACAGCAATCGTGCACGTTTCCTCACCATGCCCGAACGCGACCCACAGGGTGTTTCGAATGCGAACGAAACCACCCGACAAGGAGCTTCACCGCTAGTGACACGTGTTGCACTCGTACACACCGGCGTGGTGGCAGCTCACGCACGTATCGGCGGCGTTCACCTTGGCCTTGTGCATGGTGTGGCAATCCGTGCACAGGATGTCGGCATGCCCCGCGGTCTTTCCCATGACCTCGTGTGGATTCACCTGCGTGCCTTGTGAGTCGGTCAGATCGGCGACGTCTGCCGTGAGAGCGAGCATCTCGTCCTGGCTTTCATCGTGGCACCCTGCCGCTTGGCAGGTCTTCGCATCCACGGTGGTCGCCTTGAGCTTCTTCGGCATTGTATCGGTTGCTGTCGCGCCCTCGTGCACGCCGGCGAGCGAAGCCTCGTCCGTATGGCACGTACCGCACACGGCCTGCGCTTGCTGCACGTGGGTGCAGGCGCCCATCGCACCGTCTTCCATCGTTGCGCCTTCTGCCGTGTGGCATGTCGTGCAATCCATATCGGGCGACCACGCAACCTGTACGGGTTCGCTTGCGTTCGCACCGTTTTCAACAGGCTTGTCAGCCGCTGGCTGTTGCGACGAGCAGCTTGCCAAAACCACAGCAACCGCCACGGCAGACAACACGCAGAACGCTTTGCGAATCGGTAGTGCTTTGTCCATGATTCCCCCCTTCCGTATCCCCTTAAAACCCGCGATCACGGGTGTTCGACGGCGTTCATGCTAGGAAAAAATCGCCAGCTTGCCATCGAAGGAAAGATGTGAAATAGTTTTTAGGGGGAACAATGACAACGCTATCTGGTGCTTTTGACGTGGTGTTTCGTACTTTAGGGGAGAAATTCACTAGTTTCTAGTGAGGTTTGCGAGGGATGTATGGGAACAAAACGGAGAACCGACGCAAGAAAAAACGACGAAGGCTCCATCGGATCGCGCTTTGTCGTCGAATTGGGGCAAGCGAATATTCCGATGACGATAGGATTCGCCCTCTGCCAGCTTTGGCTCACACTTTGCTTTTTCGCACCGCAGCTCTTTCCCGACAACGCGTCGGTCAGCGTGTACGAGATATCGCTCGGCGTATGCGCGGCTTCGCTGCTTCCCGCCCTCGCATTCGCAAAGCGATTCGAGGAGCTGCTCGAAAACCGCACCGTCATCGTTGCGCTTTCCGTGTGCGCAGGCATCGGAACGTTCATGATCCCCTTTTCGGCGGGAGGCTCGTTCCTCTCGATTGCGCTGCAGGTTTGCGCGGGCATACTCACAGGCATTGCTTCAGGCTGGTTTTTCGTTGCGTGGTACCAAGCGTTCTGCAAAGCAAACGATTTGGTCGGGTTCGTCCTGAGTGTACTTGTGAACAGCTTGTTCATGTATGTGTTGACCGCTGTAGCCTATCTTCCCGAGCTCAGTCCGTGGATCATCGTGGGCATTGCATCGATCATGCCGGTAGGATCAGCCGTTCTGCTTGTAAAAACACCGCGCAACGAAGAGTTCATCAGCGAACCGAAGCTGCCTCCGAAGCGGACCGGGCAGCGCAAAGCGCTCTTCTTACTGTGCTGCAGCATCTTCGTCATCAGCTTCATCGACGAATTCATGCGCAACTATTACCTGCAAGGCTCCGATTTACTGTTCTACTCGGGCGGGCTCAACCTCGTGCTGCTGATCGTCAAAGTCGCCTGCTCCATCATGCTCGTGGTCATCATCACCGATCACAGCCATCGCATGTCGCTTGTGTACCGCATATCGTTTCTGCTCACCATGATCGCCGTGCTGTTCATGCCCTACGCTCAGCACAACCTCGACCTCATGTACGGCATCACCAACTTCGGCGCGTTTCTGTTCAAGATCATGATCATGATCATCGCTTTCAACTTCTGCCAGCGCTACCGCACGTCGCCCGCACTCGTGTTTTCACTGACACGCATCGCGTTCTCGCTCGATCTGCTGCTCGGATTCGGCATGTTCCATGCGTACCGCCATTTCGAGGCGATACTTCCCGACCTGCTCGGCATTACCTCGGTCATCCTCGGCGTTCTCGTCGTCGCTACGTATTCGTTCGTGTTCACCGAACACGGCAACGTTCCCATCTTCGTCAAAGTCGAAGCGCCGGCTGAAACCAGCGGATCGCTCGATGATCGATGCAAGCGGCTCATCCGCATCGGCAAGCTATCGGGACGCGAATCCGATGTGCTCAAACTCATGGCGAAGGGAAGATCCGCGCCGCGCATCCAAGAAGAGCTGCACCTTTCGATGAACACGGTAAACACCCATACGAGCCACATCTACCAGAAACTCAAGGTACACTCGCGTCAAGAGCTGCTCGATCTGCTGGAAGAGACTGCGCCTGACGAGGAAGATAGCCAAGGTTGAACCTGCTGGGGCGGTTGCGGCCAACCCGCAGTGCATTTCCCGATTCTGCCGGGAACTACCCCCGATGAGGGCGACGGCAAGGGTTGAACCAGCGGTCATAGTCATCCTGCGGTGCATACCTAATCGCAGCCACCCCGCAGTGCGTTTCCAACGAACGCACATCTCGCGCTCGTTATGCCTGGCCGCTCCTTGCTGCCGATTTTCCGCCCATCGGCTTGTGCTCGGCGAAATACGCATCGAGCTCGTCCTGCTTGCCCGATGCCTCCAAAAGCTTGAGCGCGACCGCACGCGCTGCGTCGTTCAGATCGGCGCGAAACACGAACGTCGAGTCCATCTCGATGGGGGCGTTGACGAGCGGCCGCATGCACACCTGGTCGGTTACTAGATCTTTCGCGTACTGAGTTTGGATGATGAAGCAATCCTCGCTCGTAGACACCCGCGCGAGCATGAGGTTTCTATCATGCAGAAGTAACTCGGTTTCGATACCGTGATTTTTGAACGCCGTCTCGTACAACCGACCTTTGTAGGGGCTCGTCTGGATGACGGTCTTGCCGCGCAGATCCGCCTTAAAATCGATGCAGGCTTTTTTGGCCAACGGATCGTTCACGCTGAGCAGTACCGCAAGGGTGTCGTTGGCAAGCTTGATCGTCGGAAGGCCCATGTCATCGGGCGGGCTGATCGTAAACGCGAAATCCATCTCCCCTGCGGCAATAGCCTGCCAGAACGCGTCGTGGTCGCCGTCGACCACCTCGATTCTGATGTCCGCATCATCCTGAAAACTCGCGAACAGCTCACGCTTCTGCTCGTATCCGACGTACATACTGAGCAAGCCGATGCGAATCGACACCGGCTCCGCTTCGCTCGCCTCGCGGATATCGGCCATGCACGCATCCCAAAGCCGATCGTCTTCACGGATGTAGCGGAGCAGCACGCGCCCCGCCTCGGTAAGCGTGACGCCGTTCTTGCCGCGCTCGAACAGCTGCGCCCCCACATGGCTTTCGAGCGCCTTCATGCTTTTCGACAAGCCCTGTCGCGAGATGAAAAGCGTCTGCGCCGCTTGCGTTATGTTGCCTGTCGAGCAAAGCGTGCAAAAATACCGTCTCTGATCGACATCCATCCGAAATTGTGCCACAGCATCCCCTTATGGCGAATTCACTCCCAAGGCACTCGAGATCCGACTGCGCTCGGCGACTTCGTTTCCAGTATAGGCAAATCGGCCGCTTCCTCAATGGCACGATTGCGCTCGCCGCAGTGACTGGTGCCGACAAGACTACACAACCTACTACTTGACGTGGGATTTTACTAATTCGCAAACCTTCAGTTGACGGATAAAGCAATAAAAGAGTTTCTTTTCTCCCCTCGCAACGCTTCGTATAGTGCCCCCTATCGCGGGTAACACCGCAGCCATCGAGGAAGGGAACGAACATGGGAAACCTTACCAGAAGAGATCTGCTCAAAGGGTTGGCGATCGGATCGGTTACGATCGCCTCTGCAGGAGCGCTTTCCGCCTGCGCCCCGTCCGAAAAGCCGACCGATAGCGCTGCCACCTCCGGTACTGGGCAGAGCACGGGAAACTTCGCTTACGCCAAGCGCAAGAGCGACGTTGCGAGCATGCAGCTCAGCGAAACCGACGTGCTCGTGATCGGCGGCGGGGGTGCAGGCATCTGCGCCGCACTGAGCGCCGCCGAGCAGGGCGCCCAGGTAATCCTTTGCGAGAAGACAAGCACACTCGGCGGAGCCACGATGCTCTCGAGCGGCAAGATTCCCGCCGTGGGCACCAAACAGCAAACCGAGATGGGCGAAGCCGACAGCATCGGCGCGTGCGTCATGGACATCATGCGCCCGAACAACTACAGCGTGCGCCCCGACCTGGTGTATACCGTCACCGAGCAGTCAAAGGACATCGTCGAATGGACCGAGGCTCACGGTGCCGTATGGACGATCGACCAGGCTCTGTACTACGGCCAGACGGCGCACCGCATGCACACGACCAACGACGCCGGCAAAGGCCTCACCGATGCGCTCATCGCAAGCATGGGTAATGAAGCGAACATCACCCAGATGCTCTCGTGCGAAATGCTCGGCCTTGTGCTCGCCGACGAGGACGATACGGTCGTCGGCGCCTACGGCAAGAGCGGTAAAGACGAAATCGCCGTTATCGCCAACAACACCGTACTGGCTTCAAGTGGATTCGCCAACAACGCCGATATGCTCGCGCAGTACTGCCCCGAAGCGGTCGACGCGGTCAAAGTGGTGGCACCCGGCGCGACCGGCGAAGGCATCCTGTGGGCCCAGGAACTCGGAGCCGAGTTGCAGAACATGGGAGCGTACCAGGGCCACGCGTTCCACGGCGTCGACAACGGTCAGACGCTCGAGCAAGGCGTTGCCAACAACGGCGGCATCATCGTGAACCAAGAAGGCAACCGGTTCATGAGCGAGTACGGCGGATACTCCGAGCTCTCCCCCCATGTGCTTGCCCAGACCGACCACATCGCGTATCTGTGCTTCACCGACGCCCAGATCGAGAAGAGCGCGAAGTACGCCGGATGGGAAGAAGAAGGCATTGTCATGAAGGGTGCGGACGCAGCCGAACTCGCCGCAGCCATCGGGGCCGATACGGCAACGCTTGAGAAGACGATTGCGGAATACCAAGAAGCGATCGGCAAAGGCGAAGACAAGTTCAACCGCGCCCATTTGCCTGCCAGCTTCGATGGTCCGTACTACGCCGTCAAGATCACGGGCGAAATCCGCCATACGCAAGGCGGCATGGCAACCGACGTTGCGGGGCATGTGCTGCGAGCCGACAAGAGCCTCATCAAGGGGCTTTATGCTGCAGGCGGCTGCACTGAAGGCTTCTCATCGCGCGGCGGCGCTGCCTATATGAGTGGCAACGGCCTTATCCAGGCGCTCGTGTTCGGAAAGATCGCCGGCGCCGCAGCGGCTACCGAGGACACAGAATCAGCAACGCTCGTCGAATGGACGAAGAGCGAGAAGGATGCGTATCTGTAAGCTAAGGCTTGACGAGTTCGATTATAAAGGTGCCCCCAAAATGCGGGGGCACCTTGCACTGCTTGTCCGCTTATCGCACCAGGCGACGGACTTGTGCTCGAGCCTCAAGCTCAAGCAGCTCAGGCCCCCGTCGAGCTTGCGGTATTCGGACGTGTCGACCCAAGACCCCATCAGAAAGCCTTCCGCTGATGCACCAATCCATGGACAAGAATCAAATCCCCGTTATCCATATATTCGTATATCACCAAAAAGGGTGCTACGGACATCTTTCTGACGGTATCGCCGAACTCTTCCCTGATCGCCCGAGGCAGCCGATGGCTGCCAAGCGAAGGAACGGAAAGCAGCAAGTCGATGCAATCATAGATTTCATGTTGCTTGCTCTGGAGTTCGACGTGCTCCATATCTTGCAAAAAGCGCTCCGTATAGATGATTCTAGTCATTCGAGCTGTGCCTTCTCATGGTTTCAGCCCTTGCAGCTTCTGTTCCCTCAATATATCTTCCAGCCTTGTAATCCTCACGGCCCTGCTTGATGGCGTTCCGGATGTTTTGAAGCATCATAGCTTCTTCAACCGCTTCTTGGATTTTGTCCTCGAACACTTCTTCCGAGCAGAATACGAAAGCCGCCGACCCATGCTCTGTGATACGTACAACACCTTCTCTGGCAGCTTGCTTTACTTTTGCCTGCTCTTTAGCGAGAGCAGTTGATGGATAAATGACTTCCATTTTTCTCCTTCCTTTATTAATCATAGAATACTATGAAAAAAGAAGATAATGAATCTCAATAATAGTATTTTAAAATGCATATGATGATGCATATTTTATACGTGTCGATCATTTTTACATGAAGTCGGATTTCGAAGATCGAGCTTCTATCCCAAAGAAAGCTCCGCACATGCCATCCACGGAAACCGACGATCCCTTCGTCATTTCGTGCTTCAGGATGACCCGCCTATACTGGGTACAGAGCGCGGCTGACACCCGAACGCCAGGCTCCAGGCCTGCGGCAGGAACCGCAGGCCCCAAATCAGATAAGCAAAATGCCCCCATGCGGGGGCATCCGAAAAAGAGCGCATATAAGGCGGTTTGAAGACGTATCTTAGAACCTCAAGCTCAAGCAGCTCAGGCCCCCGTCGAGCTTGCGGTATTCGGAGGTGTCGACCGTGATGGTCTTGTAGCCGGCCTCCTGGATCTTCTCGAGAACGGTCGGGTAGCCTTCGGGCACGATGACGGTGCCGTTCACCCAGATGCAGTTGGCGGCATACGCCTCGTCCTCGGGTATGACGATCTTGTTGTACTCAGCGAAATCGGGCTTCTCGATGAACTCGCCCGACACGAGCATGTTGTTGTCTTCGATATAGTTCACGCCGGTTTTGAGATGAAGCACGTGCTCGAGCGGCACTTCGGAGCCAGTCAACCCCCAGCCTTCGAGAATCTCGATGAACTGGCGGATGCCTTCTTCGTTCGTGCGTGCGGAACGTCCAACGAAGAAGTGATCGCCCACCATCATGACATCGCCACCTTCAAGCGTGCCGGGCGCTTCGATGTAGGCGATATGATCGTCATCGAAGAATTCGCGGATCGTCGGCTCCATAGCTTTCGCCTCGCCGTTGCGCGTCCCAGCACCGGGATTGTCGATGATCGCACCTTTACGCGTGATGACAGCGGTATCTTCGACAAAGCAGGAATCGGGGAACTCTTCGAGCGCCGGCAGGACCGTCACCTTGACGCCGCATTCTTTGAGCGCGGCGATGTAGTCGTCGTGCTGCTTAAGCGCCAGATCAAAGTCAGGCTTGCCCAGTTCGGGAGCCGAGGTGATGCCGTCTACGAGCGACTTGCTCGGACGCCTGACGATCACGTTTTCAAACATTGCGATTCCTCCTTCGCCCACCGCCGAAGCGATGGATAGGGCAGCCTGTTGCGGCTATCGATTATCCGCCAACTCCAAGAAATTGGAAGCTTCGCCACGGAGCGGTTTCCGAGTTGTTATCAGCATATCCGAGCATGAGCAACACGGCAGGATTTTCAACGTCACATGCTATAGCGCGTATTCTTTCCAGTTCCGGTTTTTCGTAAGCTTCCGTTAAGCATCAAAGCATTCAAAAGCCTGATGGCTGCAGATTGGGAAATGCCCAATGCTGCTTGAATGTCTTTGCGCGCAACGCTGCCGTGCGCTGCAACCAGTTCCAGTACAGCCTCTCTTGGATCCCCTGCAACCGATACGTTTGGCGTTTCTCTAGATCGATCGTGGAAAACAGCAACGGATTCCCTCTCGAATCGAGCCGCCTCGACCGCTTTCTTACCATCGTGCACCAGAGACGGCAATGTCACCTTGAACGCATTGTCGCTCACGAGAAACGTCGGCGACTCATCGCTTCCTCCGTAGCTTTCCATGATCTTCGGAATACCCGTACCGTATGACTCGATCCATTTCAGTTGATAGAGCACACGGGCAAGCTTTGGATTGCGCTGAAGCGACACGCCCATCATCATGTCTCGCTCAGATATACCCGAGGGAAGGCCTCCCAAATTCAAAAACTCTGTACGGTCATCGAATACGCTGATGAGAGCAGGACCAGCAAGCGAATAATCTCTATGGACCACCATGTTCAGAAGCGATTCGCGAACAGCGTATTCTGGATACGCCCGCTTATCGATACGCTTCATATCATCGCCTATCGTCGAAGCTGTTTCGTTATATCGATCGATGAAATCTAACACTTCGCGAAATTGCCTGAAGAGCGAGCCTGTAAATTCGTAGCGATTTCTGAAAACCGCCTTCGTTGTCCCTTGGAACACCGCAGCTTTCGTCGTCGCGGGACATTGATCCGACAGCAGCAGCGCAAGGTTCGTAAACGTACCATCCTCGGCGATAAGTCCGAGCGTCCTCATATGCCGCTTCTCGAACGCGATGCCTTCCGATGAAAAAACTTCGCTCGCCTCTTGAAACGTGAGCTCTTGTACAAGCGAGCGAGCATCCTCGTACGCGTCACCTGACGATTCTTTGATCATCGAGAGAATTGCCGCTTCGGATGCCGGAGCAGACAAAGCACCTTGTCTCACGTATACGCCCGTCGGTCGAAGCCCCTTATCCGAAAGATAGTACGGACGAGACGAGCCGCGTTGCACCTCCACGGCAACCACGTTTTTGCTTTCAACCTGTTCGATGCGAATTTGCGTGAATAGAGACACATCTGGCTTGATGGCGTTCCCAATCGATTGCATGATGCTGACCATGCATTGATCGGGATCCTCGACGCCGATTATCTCGCCATCGTCGGTCACGCCAACGAGCAAGGTACCGCCTTTTGTATTGGCGAACGCCACAACAGTCTTCTTCGCCGCGTCCGACCACTCCCTTTTGAATTCGAGCTCGACACCCTCTTTCATAGCGTTCCCTTCATGCAGCCTCTTTCATTCTAACCGATTCTAACCGATTCTAACCGATTCTAACCGATTCTAACCGATTCTAACCGATTCTAACCGCTGCACCGCGTGTACGGGTGCAGCGGTTAGCCACGAAACAGAAACCCGGGTCGAACGAAGCACGATCGAGCTACAAAACCACCGTGCCCGTTACCAGCAGGACTATCGAGGTGACGGCGGCCACAAGGATGATCGCCACAACCACCTTGTCAACCGTACTCTTGAGGTACGGCTCACCGCGTTCTTTCTTCCCCTTGATGTACATGAGGATGCCCGGCGCGTACAGAAGCGACATGAGGGTAAGTCCCACGGCACCCGATGCCCATGCGAGAAAGAAGCTGTAGACGACGCCGAAGATGCCGAAGATGCGCCAGAGCGCCAGGCTTCCACCGAGCTTTCCCTTGAACGCGTCCGGCTCGGTAAATGTGATTTTGGCGAAATACGCAGCGGAAAGCAAGTACGGCAAAAGGATCATGCCCGCTGAAAGCGTGTAGAAGAACTGGTAGGTGCTGTCAGAAAACAACATGATGATGTAGAAGATCTCGACGATGATGTTCGTGACCACGAGCGTGACGATAGGAGCGCCCTTTTTGTTCGTCTTGGCGAACGCCTTGATGAATACGCCCTGCTCGGCGGCTTCATAGGGCGATTCGCTCGAGAGCACCGTATAGCCGAGCATCGCGCCCACAAGCGAAAGCACCACGCCGCCGTTGATGAGAATGGCACCCCACTGCCCCACCGCGTGCTCCATAACGCCGGCAAGCGCAGGGTTCTCAAGCTGAGCCAACTCCGACATCGGCATAACGCCCATGGAAAGCACGCTCACCATCAGATAGATCGAGAGCACGCACACGAACGCGATGATGGTTGCCTTGCCTACATCGCGCTCTTTCTTCGCACGACCCGAAATAGCTACTGCTCCCTCAATGCCAACGAACACCCAGATGGTTACCATCATCGTGCTGCTCACCTGATCGAAGAACGGCATGCCGGGCACAGCGCCCGTCGTGAAGTTCTCCACGAAGATGGCGGGATTGAACTTCTGCAAAAAGATGATGGCCGTGATGGCCACGAAGATGGGAACGAACTTCGAGATGGTGATGACGGCGTTCACGCCGGTTGCCTCTTTGATGCCGCGCGAGACGAGGAACACGTAGAACCAGATGAGAATGCTCGCACCGATGATCGACGGCAGGTTCGTGCCTTCGCCGAATATCGGGAAGAAATACGAAAGCGCACCGAACAAAAGCGCCGAAAAGCTCACCGTGCACAGAAGCGCGCTGATCCAGTAGCCCCATGCGCTGTTGAAACCGAGGAAGTCGCCGAAGCCTGCGTTGGCATAGCTGTAAATTCCACCTTTGAGCTGAGGCTTCACGCGCGAAAGCGCAAAAAACGTCATGACGAGGCACAGCACGCCTACCGCCGAAATGCCCCACGCCGTAAGCACGGCGGCACCGCTCGCGCCGCCCGCTGCCTGGTCGCCCGCAAGCGTGAACACGCCGCCGCCAACGATGAGCGTGATAACCGTAGTCACCAGACGGAAGATGCCGAGCCCGCCCTTGTTCGTAACGCCGGCCTGGTCGGCTTGGGACGCTGATGGTTCGTTCATGGTGTATCACCCCGTCTGGTAGATTAACGGCATACATGATACTCGAAACCGCATAGAAACCAAGATGCATGCACCGCGTTGTAATAAATCGGATACGAACCTCGTGCCGCCGCCGAACTAGCAGCGGTAGTCTCGCCGCTCAACGAGCACGTTTGCAAGCGCATCGTAGTCGAGCTCGCACCCGAGGCCCGTTTCGTAGCCTTTCTGGTTGAGCACGACCGACCCCTGTTCAACCGTAAACGGGGGAATGGTGATATCCTGTTCGAAATAGCGCGCTGTCTCGCTGATGTCGCCCGGGATGTTCACGCCGAGCAGTGTTTCAAACGCCGCGTGAAGCTGCTTGGACACGCCCGTCTCGTACATGCCCGCCATCCATAGCTCGATGCCGCGCGCCGTCGCTTCGCGGTAGAAGTCGAGAGAGGGCTGTACGCCTCCGAGTTTGCCGATCTTCACGGCATAGCAGGTGAGCTCGGGCTGAGCGAGCGCGCAGGCGAGATCGTCTTCGGTCACCACCGATTCGTCCAGACACACGCGCATGGAGAGTTCGCGCTGTAAACGGGCGAGGCGCGCGAACAGATCGGTCGGACCGTGTGCGGGAACGCGAGTGGGATCGAGCGGCTCTTCAATGCAGCGGACACCGAGGGTATCGAGGCTCTTGAGCGCCGCAAGATCGTGTTCGGTGTAGCTTTGGTTTGCATCGAGCATGATCGTAAGCTGAGGATAGGCTACCCGTACAGCTCGAACGCGCGCATAATCGTCGCCCGGCTTGACTTTGAGCTTCACGCGATCGTAGCCTGCTTCGACATAGCGCCCCACCTGCGCAAGCGTTTCTACCACCGACATCATGCCGAGCACGACGCCTGCGCGGACCTCGGCCGTCGCGAGCGTCTGCACCGCCGGGTCGACCATGCTCGCATGCGTATCGCGCTTAGCCCGCGCTCCGCCGATAAGCTGCCAGAGGGGCTTGCCGACGATGTTTCCGTACAGATCCCAAAGCGCCGGTTCGAGCGCCCCGCGCGCAAGCGGATACGCCTTCGCCGAGCCGCATTCCGCAAAAGCGGCTGCGACCTCGCTCGGATGCAGGTACACCTGCGAAAGCACGAGAGGAATAAGATCGTTTTCGAGAACCCGCATATCTTCGCCAAGCGTTTCGGGAAGATACCAATCGGTCGGGAAGGCAACGCACTCGCCCAGCCCGATTCTGCCCGCATGGTCTTCCACCTCGACGATCACCGATTCGCGCGTGCGCATGACGGTTTTCGCTGTCATGAACGGCGTTGCAAGGTTCTGCTCGATACGGTAGAGCGTAACCCGTTTCAGCTCGATGCGCTCATCGAACGCATGGCGAAGCGCAACCCGATCGGTCTTGCCCACCCCTGTGCGCGGGAATTCATCGAGCACGAAGACGTGTTTGGGCTGGTACAGCTTCGAGACACGGCGCGCCAGGCTCTCGCGCACCGTTTCGGCGAACATGCGCGGCGAATCTGCCGCCCCAATCCCTTCCGCACGCGTGCGCTCGACGAACGCGACGGGTCTGCGCCCCCATACAGGGTCCTCGGCTCCGAACACGAACGCATCACTCACCTGTCCAACGTGCATGATCTTGCTTTCGATTTCGGCGGGATACACGTTTTCGCCACCGGAAACGAACAGGTCGCCCGACCGCTCGAACACCGTAAGCCTGCCCTGCTCGCACGAGGCGGTGTCCCCCGTGAGAAAGAACCCGTCGGCCGTGTAGGGCGTTCGTGCGTTAAGGTATCCCGAGAACACGCCCGGCCCGCGAACGGCCAACTGCCCGGCACCGCTTTCATCGGGATTCACCACCCGTGCCTCGTAGCCCGGCAAAAGCGTCAGGGCGGTAGTTTTAAAAGCGCCTACCGGCGACGATGCGATCTGGCTCGACGTTTCGGTCATGCCGAAGCTCGCATACACGCGCGCTTCGGCGGCAACCGCGCGTTTGAGCGTTGCCGGGTTCGGCGCAGCACCGCCCAAAAGCAGGCAGCGGTACTGCGAAAGCGTTTCGCCGTCATCGGCTGCAAGCAGATCCTGCAGCATCTTATCAACCACCGAGATATGGGTCGCTCCGTAGGCGCGGGCATCGTCGAGCACGCGTTTCGCCTTGAACGCGCGGTACAGGATGAACGGCGTCTCGTTGAGTACGCTGCGCACAACGATCTGAAAACCCCCGATGTGGAACAGGGGCAACGCAGCCTGCCAAAGCCCTTCGCCATGGCGGTTGAGCGTCGTGTTCGACGATTCGGCCGATCCGATCAGGTTTTCCCACGTAAGGGAAGCAGCCTTGGGCCGGCCCATCGTGCCGCTCGTGAACATGACAAGCGCCCTCGCTTGCCGATCGAACCCGACGCGCGCCCGCTCCGCGAAATTGACGACGGATCTCGAATCGATGTCCCCCTCAAGAGCGCCCTCCCCCTGACGAGCCGATTTCCGGGATCTTGTCGCAGATGCGCCGTCGTCTTTGCCTCGCAACCGAGCGAAGAACCCCTGCTTGTGATGGGTCTCCGCGTGACCGCGTGCGCCGCCCGCATCCAGCTCGTGGCGATACGCTGCGACGGCGCGGGCCCCCGTCGTCGTCCCCATGGCGGCTTCGAGCCGGTAGGCTTCGTCGTAGCCTCCGGGGACTTCGCCGAGCATCGCGATCACATCGCGCTCGGTAAGCGTCACCGACACGTCAGCGCCCCCTAAAAGGCGCAGGTCGGCGATTCGAGACGTCTTCTCGTCTTCGGTTAAGCGGTGGTTGAGCGCGATCAGCGTGAACCCGCCGTAGCCGGCCGCAAGCGCCATGAACACGAACTCCGGGCAATTGGGCATGTCGACAGCAACGCCCGATCCTCGCGCAATCCCCCTATCCCGCAAAAGAAGCGCCAATCCTGCCGCGAAGAACTTCGTTTCCTCGTATGAGTACGCATGGCGCACGCCCGCATCGTCGACGTATTGGAAGAACACGTCGTGCGGTCGTTTCCTCATCGTCTGTTCGAACTGCTGTATCACGCGCTCGCTTCCGGTCTCACATCGAGAATACGCGCTTCCGTAAGGATGGCGGCCCACCGCCGCCGACTCTTACGGGAACTTGGGAAATTGGTCGAAGTCGGGCTGGCGCTTCTCTTTGAACGCGTCGCGCCCTTCCTTCGCTTCATCCGTCGTGTAATATAACAGGGTCGCATCTCCTGCGAATTGCTGCAACCCGGCTAAACCATCGGTTGCTGCATTGAAAGAGGATTTTAAGAATCTCAGCGCGGTCGGCGAGAACTGCAGCATTTCCCGTGCCCACGCGACCGTTTCCTCTTCAAGCTCCTCGAACGCTACGACTTTGTTCACGAGCCCCATCTCGAGCGCTTCGGCAGCTGTGTACTGACGGCAGAGATACCAGATTTCACGCGCTTTCTTCTGCCCGACGATAGCGGCCAGATACCCTGCGCCATATCCCGCATCGAAGCTGCCGACCTTCGGCCCCGTCTGGCCGAACTTCGCCGTTTCCGCTGCGATCGAGAGATCGCACAGGATATGGAGCACATGCCCGCCCCCGATAGCGTAGCCGTTCACCATAGCGATGACGGGCTTGGGCACCACGCGGATGAGCCGCTGCAGATCGAGCACGTTGAGGCGCGGTATGCTGTCTTCGCCCACATAGCCGCCGTTGCCGCGCACCTTCTGATCGCCGCCCGAGCAAAACGCCTCGTCTTCATGGCGGCCGCCGTGGTTCGCGCCCGTCAGCACGATGACACCGATCTCCCTATCGTCGCGCGCAACGGTGAACGCGTCGTAAAGCTCGTTGACCGTAAGGGGGGTGAAGGCGTTGCGGCGCTCGGGACGGTTGATGGAAATCTTCGCAATCCCCTCGCAGGTCTCGTAGATGATCTCCTGATAGGTTTTTCCCTGCTTCCACGCGATGGCGCCCATATCCATCCTTCCTCATGCCGTCGGACGTGCCGATCGGCATCCCGTGTCTCACGTGTTCGGCCCCGCGAGCGCAGCGATTCGCATACCCGAGCGAATGCGCTAACGGCCCGCGCGCTTTGCCTGTTTGTCCAAAAACATGCTCACCTGCGCGGCGAACGTTTCGGGATCTTCGAGGTGGGTGTTGTGCCCCGCATTGAGCAGCACGCATGAGACGTTCTCTCCATGGGCAAGATTCTCCGCTATTTTGAGGTATTTTCGGTCAAGAATTCCCGCAATGTACAAAATCGGCATGGGAAGGCGGCCGATTTTCTCCGAAAAATCGACCATGGCGTGCTGACCTGTACCGCGCACCGTCAAAGCAAGCGCCTTGGAATCGTTTGCCACCCGCTCGGCGCGCACGCGCTCTCGCACGGTTTCGGGCAGATGCTTCTGGGATTCGAAGAGCGAAAACCCTTCCCACCAGTCCATGAACGATGCGATGTCACAGGCAAGCAGCCGCTCGATCATCTCCGCATCGCGATGCTGCATAGCTGCATGCTGCTGGGCTGTTTTCGGCCCCAGCCCTGCGCTTTCGAGCACGAGCATCGAGACTTTGGTCGGATACCTGCAAGCGAAGGAAAGCGCGATGCGGCCCCCCATCGAGTAGCCGACAAGCGCCACCTTGCGCTTGAAGCGATCGCGGAGGAAGGCGAAGAGCGCGTCGAGCACCGCATCCATCTCGTAGACGGTCGGATCATCGGGCTTATCGCTTTTCCCGTGACCTACGAAGTCGAGGGCTATGACGCGGCGTTTGGCCGCAAGCAAGGGGGCGACGACGCTCCACGTGGCCACGCTCTGGGCGAAACCGTGCAACAGCACGACGGGCAAAGCATCGGGATCGCCCCACTCGACCACGTGATAGCGTATCCCCCCGTATACGAAGTAGGTTTCCCGCACATCTACCATACGCGCATCACCTCGATTCGGCGTGCGGATGTACGTACGAAGCGGCTTTCCCGCGCACCTGCCATGCTAGCGGCACCGCCCGAACCGCTCCCTGAAACCGTCAAGCGCGAACGGAACCTCGATCAGGGTTATGCCCGGAGTCCCCCGCATCGTCTCGTAGGCCAGCTCGAACTCGTCTGTCGTGCTGGCGAGCGCGTGCGGTACGCCGAACGCCTGTGTCGCCTGCGCAAAATCGACGGAGTGCGGCGTAAGGAACAGCCGCTCGAAGTACGGTTCTTCCGATTTCTGCGGCAGGGTATCGAAAATGCCGCCGCCCCGGTTGTTGAGCAAGACGATGACGATGCTCGGTGCATCGCTTCCGCCGTGGTGCTCGATGAGCTCGCGCTGCAAGGCGAGCGCGTTGAGGTCGTGCAGCATCGTGAGATCGCCCGTAATAAACGTGGTCTGCGCAAACAGCTGGGCGGCTCCCAGAGCCGACGAAACCGTTCCGTCGATGCCGTTCAGCCCGCGGTTGCACAACACGGTAAGGCGCTTGTTCGATTTGAGGTACACCGCATCGATCAGACGGACGGACATCGAGTTTGCAGCGAACACGAGCGAGCCGTCAGGCGCGAGCTCGAGCGCTTTTGCGACAACGGCGGCCTCGTCGGACGGATGCGCAGCGAGGGCGCGTTCGGTACGTACACGAGCCGCATCGTTGCACGCCTCCCATGCGCGAGCACTCGCTTCCCGCACGTCATCGACAAGGACGTCTCGAGCAGCCCTTCGCATCGCGTTGACGAAGGCTAGGGGATCGCAGCGAACGAACAGATCGGTCGCTGCGTTGAAATCGCGTGTTTCCACTGCATCGACGACGATCTGCACAGGACGCTCGCCACCATCGGGAAGATCGCGTACGTCGGGTGCCACACTCGACTCCGACACGCCCGATGCGTCCGCATTTGCAGCCGATGCTTTCTGCACCCCCTGCGTGGCCGCGCCCGAGCACACCGACGAAAAGCAGCTTTTCGAAACGGGGTAGCGGCCGAAGCGGATCACGCACTCGATACGCGGCTGTTCGCCGTGTGCGAATATGCTGTCGTATGCGTCGATCACCAGCGTGTCGTCTAAGGAGCGCATTCCGCTGAGCGGATCGGCAAGAAGCGGAATCGAAAAGCGGTGCGCCCAATCGAGGAGCGCTTGCGCATCGGCGCGGCTGAAACACGTGCCTTCGCCCACGAGCGCGACCGTCCGTTTGCCTTCGATCGTTGCGATGATGCGCTCTGTCTGATCGTCGGCCAGCGAGGTCTCGGCAACCATGCCGCGGTCGCCGATTTTCGCCCGGGTTCGACCAACCGTAAACAACCCGCTAACCGAAAGATCGGGTTTGAGCGGCTCATCGAAGGGGAAGTTCACGTGCACGGGCCCCGCGTTTCCGGCACATCCGTAAAAGGGCTCGCCGCCGTCGCGCTTTTGCGCGGGAAAACCCGCCGCCTTGAAGAACGCGGTCTTCGCCATCTGACGCGCGAACGCGATGTCGCGCGGCTCGGCGCTCGGAAGCGGCATCTGCTGGAAGTGGCGTACATGGTCTCCGTACGCTTTGAGCTGATCGCAGGTTTGCGGAGCTCCGAGGTTCTGCAGGCGCGGCGGCCTATCGCCCGAAAGCACGATCAGCGGCACGCGCGACGATTCCGCTTCGAGCACCGCCGGGTAGTAGTTGGCTACCGCCGTCCCCGACGTGCAGATGATACACACCGGCCTCCCCGACGCCTTCGCAAGCCCCAGCGCAAAGAACGCCGCTCCGCGCTCATCGATGTCCACGTACAGGTTCAGGCTGCTTTCGTGGGCAACCATGGCAAGCGGCGTCGAGCGCGATCCGGAACTCACCACCACATCGCGCACCCCAGCGCAGGCGAGTTCGTCGAAAAACGCGGAAAGGAACAGCGCAGATGCACGGGGCGTGTCGGTGCAATCAGGCATCGGCACCTCCCCTCGTGCTCGGTTGACGCTCGCCGCCGCGGGGTACACCAGGTGCGTTTTCGCTCCCGGCAGCTCCGTTCTCGTCGCCATCGAGCGCGTCGCAGTTCACCCCGGCACCTTCGCCGCCTTCTCCATCGAGCGCATCGGCCGCACGGCTGCCCCCATCAAACGCGCTCAGGATGGTCTTGAGTTTCATGTCGATCTCGTCGTACTCATCATCGGCAGCGCTTCCCGCCACGATGCCGCATCCGGCGTACACCCACCCGATCTCGCCATCGAACACGCCCGTGCGCAGCGCAACGGTGAACTCGCCGTTGCCGTCGCCGTCCACATATCCCGCCGCGCCGCCGAAGAACCCGCGGTTGTACGCCTCGATCTGCCGGATCAGCATGAGCGCTTCGCCGACAGGCGTACCCGACAGTGCAGGAGTGGGATGCAGTTCGGACATGAGGCCCATGAGCGTTTTGCCTTCGAGCACCTGAGCCGTCGCAGGCGTGTAGAGGTGCTGGACGTGCTGGAGCGCAAGGATGCCCGGATCACGGGGAATTTCGACATCGTGGCAGTTTCGCCTGAATACCTCGCGGATGAAATCGACCACGTAGGCGTGCTCTTGGAGGTTTTTCCCGTCGCGCAGAAGCTCCGAGGCCAAGCGTTGGCGCTCTTGCTCGCTTGCGCCGACGGAGGTGGTTCCCGCCAGGCACATGCTCTCGACCGACGGGCCGTTTTTGCGCACGAGCAGCTCGGGCGTGCAACCGCAGAAGAACACATCGCCGTACCGGTACAGAAGCACGGTGCCCCGCGCTGGCCCATCGATGAGGTTCACGAGCAGATCTTTCGAAGAGAACGGGTGCGCCGCCACAATCTTCTGCCGCCTCGACAGCACCACCTTATCCACCCTGCCGGCTTCGATCGCGGAAAGTCCCTCGGTCACTGCCTGCGCCCACGTCTCGCGCGAATCGCGCTCGAGGGTAAACGGGATCGTCGTGCAGGTGCGCGGCTTCGCTTCCTCGATGTGTCGCGAGAATCGAGCAACCCGACCCGCATACACAGGCCCCAAGCTGTTGATCTGCAAAAACTTCCCATGCTCGTTTTCGATGAGCACCACTTCGGGAAGCATGAGCGACAGCCGCGGAAACGATGCGAACAGCTCGTCAGCGGGCTTGGGGTTGTCGGCATCGAACCGATTGAACGAGAAGAGGATCGGCGGCTCGGCACCATCGCCTTGCAGCTCGTATTCGACCTCCCGCAAACTCGGCAGCGCAATGCACCGGCCAAGTCCCAGAAACCGCGCCTTTCTCGCTTTGTCGTAGAACACGAATTGATCGGTAAAGCCTTTTTGGAGCACACAGAACGCATCGACGATATCGGCGTCGACGGGTTGCGTATACGTATAGATTTTCGTCACTGAATCACCGCGTCTCCGGACATCTCGGACTGTTTCGAGCAAAAGTATCGGTTCGCTAAACGTTTTACCATTCTACCATTGCGTATTCTATACTGTGCCCCGTTGGCTGCCCGCGGTCAACATCATAGGCGGCCTGCAACGGATGAAAACGAAATCGCTGATTGCGCTCGGTCGCTGCGCAGACAGAACCAGACCGCTGCCGGCAGAGAGCCATTGCGCTGGCATAGTGCATGAAAGAGTACTCCGAGACAGACCGCGCCAGCTTGTTCCCAGAGAGCCGTCGCGCAGGCAGATCGCATGAAAGGGCATCGATGAAGAAGTTTTTCGAAGAGTTCAAAGAGTTCATCAACCGCGGCAACGTAGTCGACCTCGCCGTCGCCGTCGTCATCGGCGCTGCGTTCACGGCCATCGTCAACTCGGTCGTATCCGACCTCATCATGCCCATCGTCGGAGTGGTTACGGGCGGCATCGATTTCACCGACATGAAGTGGACCATCCCCATAGGTGCCGGCGAATCATCCATCGCATACGGTAATTTCATCAACGCCGTCATCCAGTTCCTCATTATCGCGTTTGTGGTGTTCCTCATCGTTAAGGCGCTCAACAAGGCGAAGGGTCTCACGGCCAAGAGCAAACACGATGAGGACAAGAAAGCCCCGAAGTGCCCGTACTGCCTCGAAGAAGTGGCCGAAGGCGCAACCCGCTGCCCGCACTGCACCGCCGAGCTCCCCGAGCCCGCGAAGGCGACGGTGAAGGCGAAGTAGACGCTTGACTCGGCTCTATCTCGTCACTATCTCTGCAAAATCTCGTCATATCTCTGCATTATCTCGTCATTATTTCGCTAGAGCACTCCGAAACATGCGGACGATTTCTTCGCTACCCCAAATCCTGCCTTCGACCAAGTTTACCGTTGGCACTGAAAGTTCTGTCCGAATAGGGCCTCGAAATGGCGGCGAACCGTCGCTTTGCGAAGCATAAAAGCCTCTTGAAGCATAAAGACGTGAAAAGTTACAAGATATCGCCTGATCGCGGTTTGAGAAGGTAAACTTATTCGCCGAAAAATGATGTCGAATCACGTTCGAGCTTCGCAAAGCGACGACTCGCAACCATTTGAAAGTCGTTTTCGTGCAAAACCTCCGCAAGAGATATCGTGCGAATCACGATGAGTCGTAGTTGCCTTAGCGCAGAAGGCATAGCACCCTTCGAGTTTACTCCCGATGCAAGCAGGACGCTCGTCGTCGTGCTTGCCGTAAAAAAGACGGACACCTGTCAAACAGGTGCCCGCCGCACACAGATGCCTCAAAGACTTAGACGCTAGCACCCGTTCGAACACGCGAACACAGCCTCGCTGCGATCGGTGCCGTGCTTCACGCGATCGTGCTCTTCAGCGCTTTTCGCGTTGTTCCAACGATCCATGGTACCCACCAGATAGCCTGTTATGCGGCGGATGCGATCGAACGGCACGGGAGCAAGGCCATAGCTGATGCCGATATCTTCCCCGTCCACTTCGAGCTTGAGCCACTCGAGCGTATCGGTAGGATAGAGTTCGTGCGCACGGGCGATATACGCGTTGATTTCCTTTTCGGATACCGGAGCATCGCCCTCGTTCTTGTACTCGATGCTCACGTCGATTCCAGATACCTGCTGCATAGTCGCCTGTGCCATGATGCTCTCCTTTTGCTATATTTATAGTAACAATTAAGTGTTTTGTCATGCTACCACAGCAGTACGCCGCAATCTACCAGATTTTGTTAACGCTTAGGTAAACAACACCTAGATGGTGTGGGGTGCTAGCAAAAGCAACCGCATAAGCAAGCTTTCAACGAGCACCTCGATGATAGCCAGCTCTTCGATCGCTTCGGCATTTATCCGCTAAACGAACGCCAGCCGCGCAAACGGCTACACCTTGTACATATACTGAAAGACATCCTCGCGCTGGGTGATCACTTGAACGCCGAGGTCCTCGCCTACCGCAGTGAGCTTCTCCTGCACCGTATTGAAGTCGGCAGCATCGGTGTCGATGGTCACAAGCATCGTCATCGAGAAAATGTCGTCGAGAATCGTCTGGCTGATGTCGTCGATGTTGGCCCCGCACTGCGCAAGCACGTTCGACACGGCAGCTACGATGCCGCTTCTATCTTTGCCCAAAACCGATACGACGCATTTCATGTGCTTCCCTTTCGCTGAACTCTCAATCACATCACTATACCGCATTAGGTGTGCGCCTTGAACCTCTGTCGGTAGTCGCCTCTTGTCGATGCGGTTAGCCGCTTTGTTGCCTACGACACACTTGCCGCCCGCACATGCGCAAAAGCTTTTTACATCGGACGTTTCGGCGCGAATATGAGCGAAAGCGCCTCGTTGCGTGTTGCCTGGCTACGCTCGAAACTACCGCGAACCGCACTTGTGGTCGTGCGCGCTCCCGGCTTCTTCACACCGCGCATGCTCATGCACATGTGCTCCGCCTCGAGCACCACGATCACGCCCTGAGGATGCAGATGCTCGATGAGCGTGTCGGCAATTTGCGAGGTCAAGCGCTCTTGCACCTGAGGCCGCTTCGCAAAAGCATCGACCAGCCGGGCCAGTTTCGACAACCCGCAAATGCGGCCGTTCGCGGCGGGTATGTACGCCACGTGCGCCAATCCGAAGAACGGCACAAGATGGTGCTCGCACATCGAGTAGAAGGGGATGTCGCGCACGAGCACCATTTCTTCATGATGTTCGTCGAAGAGCGTCTCAAAATGCTCCGAGGGGTCTTCGGTCATGCCCGCGAATACCTCTTCGTACATTTTCGCCACGCGCGCGGGCGTCTTTTGCAACCCCTCGCGATCGGGATCCTCCCCGATCCCTTCGAGTATCAGCCGCACTCCCTGTTCGATTTTCGCTGCATCCATAGGTTGTCTGCTTCGTCCTTTCACCTTCGCTGTTCGCATCCGAGCATCATACCACGGAGAGCGAAAGGACCTGCCGGTGCTTCCGTAATGCGCACACTCGATCGGTTCATTGACGGGCGACGGGCGACGGGCGACGGGCGACGGGCGACGGGCGACGGGCGACGGGCGACGGGCGACGAACCAGCTTATGCCGTAGCACCTCAGCGATTCGAAGGGTTTTTCACCAGCGAAAAAATCGACGAGATTGCCCCATGTTGGCTGAGATTTGCGATAGTGAACTCATAAATGTAAGGTATTTAATAATTGACCTGCGCTTATCGTGCATGCGCACAATATAACTAACCTAAAATGTGCCCTCAATCCTGGTTTTCGAGTTCAGGATCGTAAATCTCAGCCAACAATCATCGATTTTCGTAAAAAAGGCAGATCGGATTTTGCCCTAACCCCTACATCGCCGAATCGGAAGGCACGAGAATCAGACCGCGGGAAAACCTTGGGCAGTCAGTCACAATGCTTGCCGAAATAAATACGCCACCACCGCAATAGGCAACAAAAAGACCCGGCAGGGAGGGATTGCCGGGTCTTTCGCGAGGGGTGGTTCATATATCGCTTTCGCGAGAGGCGTTTCTTGGTTTTAGCACCCTCGCGCTTCCAGCAGGGGTGTATCGACCAAGTGCGGAGCGGGCGGCTTGGTCCGCTTCTCAACGGGCTTGGTTCGCTCACAGCACACCGGCCTCGTTTCTCGACGGACTGGTCCGTTTCGCGAGAGACCTTGCCTGATCCGGTTTCAAAAAGCAGCTTTCGAATCCGGACGTGCCGCTCGTGCCCTACACCGCGACCGCATCACGTACCTCAACTGCTACATCTGTAGCAGTGCTGCATTCGTTACGTTGCCGCCATTGCTCCTACACAGCGCGTTCGCGCAGTTCGTGGCAGGTGCCGCACTGGAAGACGCCCTTGTGATGGCACTGTGCGCACCACATCATCGCATCCTTCTGGAGGTTGTCAGAGTGGATGTTGTGGCAATCGGTGCATGTCGGGTTCATCAAATCGTGCTGTTCGTTGCTCGGGTAGTCGTGCGGGTTCTGGACCTTGCCCTTTTCGTCCTTGAACTCCTGGTTGTCAGCCGTGATGACTGCCATTTCCTCCATGGTGCCGTGGCAATCGGGGGTCTGGCACGTTTCGGCATCGACCGTGATCACCGTCGGCTTGGAGGCGGGCTTGTCGGCGTACGTGACGCCTTCGTGCGCTGTCTTCAGCACGGCTTCCTCGGTATGGCACTGGTTGCACTGCAGATCGCCATGCTCGGAAGCCTGCGGGATGCCCGCATCGGCCATGGATTCGGTCTCGGTGGTATGGCAGGTCTTGCAGTCGATGTCCATCGTCCATTCGACCGTCTGCGAGGCCATCGGATCTTCCTTCGGCGTCTGCTCCACGGAAGCGGCAGGTGCGCTTTCCTGCGGAGAGCACCCGACAACCGATCCGAGAACGACGGCGAGCACCAGCATCATGACCGTGACGGCCAAAGCGGCAAGCGCCTTGTTGGTTGGTTTCGTAGTTGCGTTCGTCATTGCTATCCTATCATGCTCGAAGTTCGGCCGGCCGAAGCACCCATCCAAAGATGGAAGTCTCTGGCCAGCCGAACCTTTTACCTGGTGCGAGGCCGAATGCCCGCACGTTCACTCACAGTCGTTCGTCTTACTTCTTGTCGGCTGCATCCCACGGCTCGAGGCTTGCGCAGTGGCGTCCGCCGATGCGGCCCCATACCATGTTCTCG
This sequence comes from Raoultibacter phocaeensis, assembly GCF_901411515.1. Taxonomy (NCBI): domain Bacteria; kingdom Bacillati; phylum Actinomycetota; class Coriobacteriia; order Eggerthellales; family Eggerthellaceae; genus Raoultibacter; species Raoultibacter phocaeensis. The sequence goes on along the minus strand of NZ_CABDUX010000001.1, from coordinate 1,219,808 downwards.
GAGTTGTTGCCGCCGGTGATGCCGTAGCTGTGGGCCTGGAAGTTGCCGAAGCTGCCTGCCGCGTACAAACGCGGAATCACGTTGCCCGCAGGATCGAGCACCTGGGCGTTTGCGTTCTTCTTCGGGCCGCCGAGCGTCGAGCAAGAACCAGGATAGATCGAGATGGCGTAATACGGTCCCTCTTCGGTAAGCTTGTTGTCCTCGACCGTGAGCTCGCGATCGAAACGCGGGTCTTTGCCGGCGTCGCAGTAGCTCTGGTACTCATCGAAGGTCGCTTTAAGCGTCTCGTAGTCCATCCAGTGATCGAAATCTTTGATCTTCTTGGCAAGATCCTCAAGCGTATCGCCCTTGAGCACCCAGCCGCGCTCGATCTCGTACTGGTTATCGTCGGTCCAGCCGTCCCAGTCGCGCAGCTCGTCGGGAAGGTCGGTCGCGTAGTTACCGCACTCGAACCAGCCGCCCTGCTGCGTGCCCATCGGGCCGCCGTCGATGCCCTTCTGGTCGAAGATCTGCCACGACGGAATACGGTCGTAGTCGTCGATGGCGTCGCTGAACGACATGAGCGTATGCCAGCCGTTGTGCGCGGTGCCGCCGGTCTTCGATTCGTTCTGGAAGCGCTTGCCGAGGCGATTCACCGTGAAGAACGCATCGGACTGCGGGCCGGCGAAGATGGCGAAGTCGAACTCGGGATCGCGAGTCCACATGGCGGTCGTGGAGATGACCATGTTCATGTGCCAGAGCTTCGCGCCCACTTCTTCTACCATGCGGATGCCGTCTCCGGTATTGAAGCGCCATCCCTCGAACTTGAAGGGATAGATGCTCAGGTAGGTGTTCTTAAGCTCCTCGTTGAACTCGAAGCCGCCCGTGCACATGCACACGCCCTTGCGAGCTTTGACGGTTTTCTCGGTGCCGTTCTCGAGGAACTTAACACCGACGATTTCCTTGTTCTCGGGGTTCTGGATCAGATGCTCATCGGTGCAACCGAACAAAAGCGTGATCGGAAGGCCGAGCTCTTCGCGCTTCGCCTCGAGCTCATGGAACGTGGTCATACCGAAACCGTCTACCGCAGCGACGCCGATGCAACCAGCGTACTTGCCGTCGTCGAGGAACCAGTACTCGGGAATGGTGCCCGCAAGTGCCTGCTCGGCAACCTCGTAGGTCATGCCGTACTTGTCGGCGTACTCGGTGTGGCGCACGCCTTCGGCGATGTAGGCGTCGATCATATCCTCTTCGATCATACCGTGACCGAATGCGACGCAGTAATCGCGGAATACCTTCTCGTCTTTGATGACCGTCCACTCACCGTTGTTGATACGGCTGTTGCCGCCGCCCTCGATGGGAGCTTTTTCGAGGATGATGACCTCGGAGCCGCCTTCGTCGGCAGCCACGAGGGACGACCACATGCCCGCTCCGCCGTAGCCGATGACGACAACGTCGGTCTCGTAATCCCACGAACTCGGCAGCCAATCGCCCGAGGGGGCCGCGGAGCCCGATGCGCCCGACGCTCCCGACGAGCAGCCGGCCAAAGCGGCGGTTCCAGCAAGTGCGGCACCGGCGACAGCAGCGCTCTTCAGGAAATTACGACGAGACAATCCTTCGCTCATAGTTCCTCCTTGTTCCACGGGCAGACTCTTCATGATCGTCGCTCCCTCGCGACGACGTCCTCCTCCTTGTCAGACGATCTGCCCGGCGATGGCGCAATTGTAGGAAGCGGTGCCCGATTGCGCACCGCATGACGAATGTGATTTTTTATTTTTTCTTATTCCGCTCACTGATCAGCGGTTTTATAGGCCTATCGGATCGATGATCCGAGTGATAAAATCTCGGTATCCGTTATGATTCTGGGAAGAAGCCGAAGGGAGTCGCGGAAATCAGGTGCCTTTTCGCACCCGCATTCCCGCAGGGACGGCTTTTCGCATACACGGTACAACAGGGGAGCACATGGACGAGCTGCGAGGGAAGCCCACCGCCGATAAAGGACTGTGGGACGTAAAGGGAAACATCGTCGACTACGTGCTGGTCATCGTAGGCTTCGGTCTGTGCAGGGCATGGATCGTCTCATGCCTTTCCGCATCGATCGCAAGCGTGGGTTCGCGCACCGATTGGGTGTTTCTCCTTGCCGGAGCCGCATCGGCGGCGCTCACCGCACTCGTGCTCACGCGTTTCGTCGGCAGCCTTCCGCGGATGCACGAGAAGCTGACCGATGTTATGACGGGACTCATCCTCGGATCAGCGGTGTGCATACCGGCCGCCGCATGGCTCGATTCCCCCACCCTGCTGATGCTCGGCGTGATCATCGGCGGAGCGGGCGCGGGCTTGCTTCAGGTTACGTGGGGTGAGCGGTTCGCGGCTCAGAACCTGTTCTTCTCGCTCACCTGCGCACCCGCCGCAGCCATCGTTACGGGCATCGTGCTCGCCATGTCCTCGACCGATAACCAACTTACGTTCGTCGTGCTGCCGATTCTCTCGCTTGCGCTTCTTGTCCTCGAATGCAAGCGCTGCAAGATCGAATGGAAAACCGGTCTTCCCGAAGGCGTCGTCGAAGAGGATCTGGAAGAAACCGTGCTGCCCACCGATGCGAACGGCAGGCCCCGCGAGCGCGTGCGCCTGAACAAAGACTCGGCGAAGCTCATGATTTCGATCATGGTGTTCTCGTTTCTGGTCCGCGCGTTCGACGCGTTTCCCGTAAGCGGCGACGATCCGTTCGCTATGGTCGGCGGCAGCGGCGCGTTCAGCCTCGTCATCGTAGGCGCGATATTCCTCGGCATCTCGTTTCTGCTGAAAGATCGGATGAACGTCTCGTTCGTGTACCGGCTTTCGCTTCCCATCATGATCGGCGGGCTGATCGCGATCGCCTTGATTTTCGAGCACCGCAATTACTTCTCGGTACTCGCCATCAGCATCGGCTACGAATTGTTCGACATTCTCTCGTGGGTGCTGTTCAGCGAGATCGCCCGCCGCGGCGGTCGCCAAGCCGTACCGTATGTGTTCGGAATCGGTGTGGCGTACACGTTCATCGGCATGGCCGCCGGATACGTGCTGAGCGCCGTACTGAGTCCGATGGTGGCAACGGGCGATATACGCATCGGCTCGGTCGCGCTCATCGCGATCCTCTGCCTGGTCATCATCGCGTTCATGGTGCTACCTGAAAGCGCCATTTCGTCGATCCTCTCTATGAAGAAATCGAGCAAGAAGGTCGAAGCGCCCGAGCCTGCCACCGAAACGGAACAGGAACCGGCGGCAACGCTCGAAGAGAAATGCTGCGGCATCGCCGAAGAATGCGGGCTTACCCCACGCGAGGAAGAGGTGCTCGCGTTTCTCGCGCGGGGCCGCACGCTCAACATCGTCGCGCGCGACCTGCACATCGCGAAAAACACAGCCCGCACCCATATCGAAAAGATCTACCAGAAAACCGACATACACAAGCAGCAGGAACTCATCGACTACGTGGAGGCATGGGAGCCGCAGCAGCCCGAAGCGTAACCGACAAACCTAGATGGCCGCTTTCTTTCCGAGCATCCTCCCGAGCGCCTGCATGGCCAGGTAGTCGGGATTCGGCACTTCGCGCTCGCCTTCCTCGGCATCTTCGCTTGCGACGGTGATGGTTTCGGGAAGCTCGCTGTCATCGGGAAGCTCGTGGGCTCCCTCGATGGTTATGCGTTTGATCTCGTCGCCAATGCGCAGCGCATGGACGACATCGAACCCTTCTGTTACCGTTCCGAACACGGTGAACTTGTCGTCGTACTCGGGATGATCGGCGAGCGAGAAGAAGAACTGGCAGCTGCCGCTATCGGGCTTGGCCTTGTGCGTGAGCGATAGCGACCCCTCGAGATGATGGTTATCGGGATTGTTCTCCCACTCGTCTTTGATCACGTATCCCGGATCGCCGACGCCCGGATGAATGCCGCGCAGCTGCTCGCGCACCCCCATGCGCACCTGCTGGGGCATGAGCGGACGCGTGACCGGGCATCCGCCCACCACGACATCGCCCTCCTGACGACCGTGGAAGTTCAGTCCGTCGTAGAATCCCTTGAGCGCCAGTTCGACGAAGTTGCCCACCGTCAAAGGCGCGCCGGTGCCGTTGAGCTTTGCGCGGATTGTCCCTTTGTTCGTCTCGATAACGGCCACCTCGGTGCCCGTTGGAACGTAGCGCGGCGTATAGAGCGGTTTGATAACCTGAGCCATGGTTTCCCTCCTCGTGCTTGTTTGTACGGGAAAACCATAGCGCGGTACCGTCGCCGATGCATCGGATCGATAATCCTATTTCATGCAGGCATCCGTATGAGGGGGTTTTCACCTGCGCCCGCCCACGAGGGTACGCCCTAAGGCGCTGTACGGAGGTCTCGCGAAAGGGCTTGCCTCACGAAAGCCGCACGCTCTCTTCAGCGATGGAAAGAGCCATCTCGCGCAACCGCTCGCGGGAAAGCGGCGTCGGAACGGCGAAGCGCTCGTTCGCCTCGATCGCATGGGCGAGGGCGCGGTACGCTTCGGCCTGCGCGCTTTCGGGCGCATACTGGATGACCGTCTGTTTGTTGAGCTCGCTTGCCTGCACCACGTTGTCGCGCGGGATTACGCCGACAACCGAGCTGCCGAGCTCGTCTGCGAAGGTGCGCACCAGCTCGACCTCGCCGGCGACGTTGCGGCAGTTGCAGATGATGCCGCCGAGGCGCGTCTTTCCCGAAGCGGCAAACTTGAGAATGCCCGTCGCAATATTGTTCGCAGCATAGAGCGACATCATCTCACCACTCGTGACGAGGTATATCTCCTGCGCCTTGCCCTCGCGGATAGGCATGGCGAAACCGCCACACACCACATCGCCAAGCACGTCGTAGAACACGTAATCGAGACCGTCGTGGATGATGCCCTGCCGCTCGATCAGTTCGATGGCGCAGATGATTCCGCGCCCCGCACAGCCCACGCCCGGCTCGGGGCCACCCGATTCCACGCACGCGATGTCGGCGAATCCCGTATGCACGATGCCCTCAACAGGCGCGTTGGGCGCGGCGTTGCGCGATTGGGAGCGAACCTTCTCGAGCACGGTTTCCTGAAAGAGCTCGCCCGTAAGAAGCGAGGTGCAATCGGCTTTGGGGTCGCAGCCGACCACAAGGAGCGCGCGGCCCGCCTCGCCGAGGGCCGCTGCGATGTTTTGGCTCGTGGTCGATTTGCCGATGCCGCCCTTTCCGTAAAAAGCGATCTGCCTCGGGTTAACCCCCATGCTCATCCTACATCCTCCTTCGTTTCGTACGTGCGCGGCACACGGTCGCAACAACAACTGCACGCATCGCTTGACCTTTGTGCTCGGCGACAATCGCAGCCGTACGGCCCCGCGCGCATCGTTTCGCGTATACGGCAGCATGGTGCAGCTGGCCGCAGGTGCGCAGCTCAGAAATACCGCGAGATCGAGAGGTCCTCGGGCGCTTTGCCTCGCTCCTCCTGTTCGCAGAATGCCTCGACGATGCGCCGAAGCAGCGAAAGCGCGCCTGGGTATCCCGCAATCGGCTCGGTATACGAAAGCGGGCGGTCGACCACGGGGAATCCAATGCGCACGAGCGGCACGCCCGCGCGTGCAGCGAGCCGCTTGTTGCGCGTATCGCCGAGCACGATATCGATCGGGTGCGCGGCTACGTGCTCTTCGACGGCAAGCCGATCGGCGCCCGCTAGCACAACGCACGCTCCCGGAAGCGCCACCTCGGTACGCACGTGCTCTTCGAAATCGGGCAGCGCATCGCCCACCGCGATGCAGCTCGGTACCATGCCGACGTCGACCGCAAACGAAGCGACCGCGCAGGCGAGATCGGCATCGCAGCATACGAGCACCCGCTTGCCGTAGATCTGGTCGGCGACCTGCATGAGGCAATCGATGAGACGGGTGCGCTCCTCGGCTATCCATGCGGGCACGGGACGATCCGCTCTCGCAGCAAGCGCGGCGATCAGGCGGTCGGTCGCCGCGATGCCTATGGGTTGAGGCAGCTGCACCACATCGGCAGACGGAGCTGCTTCGCACACCGCACGCACGCTTTCCTCCGTCGCCTCACGCCCGAGAGCCACAGCGCATGCGCACGAACCGATGCCCTCGATCGCCTCGCGAGGCGTACCTCCGGGCGCGTAGCGCGTAGGATCATCGGGCGTTTTGCGGTCGAACACGTCCCGCACATCGGGGAGCACCGTCACTTCGTCGAATAGCGCCTCGGCCAAGGAGACTGCAATGCCGACATCGCAGGGATTCATCCACCCGGGAAGCAGGCAGAGACGGCTTTCGCACAACAAGCCGCCCGATGTAGTATCGCTCGCTCGACCAGCCGGGCCTGCTTCGGGCGAATCGCACTCGCGCACAAACATGTCGGCCGGGGCAGAACCCGCCTCCTTGACAGGTTCCGATTGCACTACAGCAGCTCGGTTCGTTGAAGTTGGTGTTCGCTCGGCACTTCCGTCAAAGCGGCGAATGAGCGCCGCAACGGTCGCATCGAAGCCAGCAAGCTGCGAACCGGCATATCCCGGCGTCGACGCCCATACCACCGCTTTGTTCGGCGGCACCTTAAGGCGCTCGACGATACCGCCCATGTCATCGCCGATCGTCTCGGAAAGACACGTGGTGCTGATCACGAGCACCTCGGGATCGTACAGGCGAAATACGTTTTCGACAGCTTCTTGCACCTCGGCTTCCCCACCGAACATGGCGGCCCGGTCGCGCAAGAGCGTCGAGGGCACATGCACGGTTTTCTGGAAATGCTTCGCAAGCTCCATCCGCTGAAAGCGGCAGCAACCCGAAGCGCCGTGCGAGAGTGGCAACCCGCCGTGCACACCGAACGCAGCGTACATCGCGCCGATGGGCGCGCACGGATTGAGCGGATCGACGCACAGCGAGCGGACTTCGCGAAACGTCGCCTCGCCGCCCGATACGCAGGCGCACTGACCCGACTCACCTGTAACAAGCACACCGGATGGTGTCGAATCATCACGCATCACAGACCTGCTCCTTCCACCATGCCGGACGCTCGAGCAGCCAATGCGACAGGTCGCGCGCCTGCGCCACATCGTTGGCGTAGCGGGCAAGTCCGTCGAACCCCATGTAGTCGGTCCCGCGTTCGTCGGAAAGGAACTTTTCGGAACGAATACGCGCCCCATCGTATCCGAAACGCTCTTCGATACCCGCAAAGCACAGATCGGGAGCAAGCTCAGCGAGCAGATCGCTCACCTGCGAGCGGCTCATCTGCACGCGAAGCCATGCGAATTCACGGCCCGGGCAATCGAGCTCGGGACACCCTGGCAACCTCGACACGACAAAAGCCGCATCGATGCCGAACGCTTCTTTGCGCCTGGCATCAAGCCCGCCGACAAGCGCGCAGGGTACATGCACGGTGTACCCTTCTTCGGTGTACACCTCGGTCTCGTAATCCTGAGCGACCATGATGACGTCCATCCCAAGCTCGCTTGAGAGCACCGCAAAATCGTTGCTGCGGAATATGTCTTCGAATACCGCTGCACGCACACCCCCGAATTCGCCGAGCCATCGCGTGCGCTCCGCTTCGATGCGCGCGAACTCTTCTTCGATCACCTGCTCGGTCTGACGCATAAGCACCTTGTCGCCGAAGAACGCCGCCATCTCCCTGAGCGATGCTGCGATAGCGCCCATTCCCGTAAGGTTCACGCGCATGAAGCCCGAGCCGTATCGGCGCTGATACAGCAGCGGCACTTCGTCGATCGCCTTGCCTGAATCGAGTACGATCAACTGCGCCTCATGGCTGCGCACGATGTCGCGGTACGTCGTGATGCCCATGAGCGAGCACACCACATCGTAGCCGATGCGCTCGAAAAGCTCCTTCATTTCGCGGGCTCGGTCATCGCCGCACGCTTCGCTCATGAAATGGATAGGGAAGGCTCCCGTGCCGCGGCTTTCCCGCCCGACCCAGTTGTCGAGAATCTGCTTGCCACCGTGCAGCCACCCGGGTTCGGCCTTGAAGCCCTCGCACGAAAGCGGCAGCACCTCGATGCCGTGCCGCTCTTCCGCTTCGCGCGCAACCTGCCCGATATCGTCGCCGATAAGGCCGACAGGGCACGTCGCGCAAACGGCGATGGCAGCGGGCGCGTAGCGTTCGACCGCTTCGTCGATGGCACGAGCGAGCTTGCCCTCTCCCCCGAAGATCACGTCGGATTCGCTCATATGGGTCGAGAACGTTCGAGCGATGAACGGGGGGCGCGGCGCGTCGGCCGGACCTCGGTAGCCGTTGATGCCCGAGAAGTACGCGCAGCCCACCGGGCCGTGCGTGATGAGCAGCACGTCTTCGATGCCGCTCATCATGAGGCCGCGGCAGGCCATGTATGAACATCCGCCGCCGTAGAACACGCCGGGAATGGCCATGAGCCGTCTCGCCTGGCATGCTGCTTCATCGGGGCGTGCGTCCGACCCGTCCGCAGGCCCGCCGAAAAACGGCCCCGCGGACGGCGGATCGACCGGATGCGGTGCCGCAACGGGCACTGCATCTTCTGGCACTGGAGTAGATTCCATCACGCGGCTTCTACTCGAAGCTCAGCTGATTCTGGTTCATGAGCTTTTCGAGCTGCGCATCGGTCAGATCGACCTTGTAGAACAGCTTGTAAAAATCCTTCACTTCCTGGTTGATATCGATGTCGATATCGGGATAGCACACGGTCGCGAACCACTCGATGCCCAAAAGGCGCATGACGTTCGGCGGGCGATCGAACCAGTTGAACGGAACGGCGGGCGTCGTGTACACTTCGCCGTCCTTTACAGCCTGGATATCGGCCCACTGGGGATTGTTCATGATGTCATCGGCAAGCACGAAGCCCGAATGGCACAGGATGAGTTCGGGGTTCCATGCGATCACCTGCTCGATCGACACCTCCGTGCGGCCCTGGCCCGACTTCATCTCGACATCGGCCACGTTTTTCACCTTGCAATAGTCGAGCACCTCGGTGTGCGACGATCCGGTCGGATCGGTAGCGAGGCCATCGGAGTTCTCGGCGTAGTACACCGTCGGACGCTCGGATTCGGGAATCGCATCGATCTTCTCAAGCGCTTCGGCGAACTTTATCTCGTAGTACGTCGCCAGCTCTTCGCCGCGGTCGGCCTCGCCGATCCAATCGCCGAGCGTACGGTACACCTCGGGCGTACGCTCGAGCGCACTCGATGCGCAGACAACCGGGATGCCCGTCTCCTTCTGAATCTGGTCGGGCACATCGTCGTTGCCGAGCGTGCCGTCGGTTCCCACGTAAATGATGATGTCGGGATCAAGCGTGATGATGTCTTCCATATTGGCCGTGACCTGCTGGCCCATCCAGCCGCCGATAACCGGCATCGAGGCGAGGTTTTCGGGCAGGTACTCCATAGCCGCGGCGCTCGGCTCGTTCACCCAGCCGATGATCTTGTCGGGCGAGAGCGTTGCCACCATAGCCTCGCCGGTGGGAACGGCGCAGTACACCGAGTTCACTTCGGTCGGAATGGTAACCGTGCGACCCGCCATGTCGGTGATCTCGCGCTCGGTTGCCTGCTGCTCGACAGGTTGTTGTTGTTCGCTCTGGTCTTCGGCGGGCTTCTGCGCATCGGTACCGCCCGAACAAGCGACCAACGGCAGCGCCAGCACGCACATCAAAGCGAGCGCCCATAGTTTGCGTTTCATATACGATCCTTTCGTCTCTCCCTTGAGATAGCGCTTCTTCGGTGAATCGCCGCGCGCCTGCCCAGCGCCCACCTATGCACACACGGCCACGTGACGCTGCGACCGCGGGATGCCTTCTTCGCCGATCGGTATCGCCCGAGCGGCGTCCTTGTTCTCGGCCGCGAATTCCACAATGGGAACGCAGCCCTTGAGCGTACCGCACTTGCAGGTGTGGTCTTTTACGATGCGCACATCGACGCCGTAGGTCTCCTTGAGCGAATCCTCGGTAACCACCTCGTCAGGCGTGCCGAAACGCACCCACTCACGCGTGATGAGACCGACTTTCGTTGCGCACAGAAAGGCATGATCGGGGAAATGGGTGGTCATGATGACCGAGATGCCCTCTTTCACCAGATGCGATATCTGGCGAAGCACCTTGACCTGATTGCCGTAATCGAGGCTCGCCGTAGGCTCGTCCATCACGAGCACTTCGGGTTCCTGCGCAAGCGCGCGGGCGATGAGCACCATCTGGCGCTCGCCGCCGCTCACTTGGGTGTAGAGCTTGTCGGCCAAGTGGCTGATGCCGAGCCGCTCGAGGCACTCGTGAGCTTTGTCCACATCGTGGCCCGACGGCGAGGATATCGGGCTGATGCGCGAAAGCCGACCCATCGTCACCACATCGACGACCGGATAGGCAAACGGCGGCGTATGGTTCTGGGGCACATAGCCGATTTTCTTCGCAAGCGTACGCGACGACCACGTGGAGATATCATCGCCATCGAGCGTGATCGAGCCGCCGAAGGGCTTCAGAAACCCGAGCATACTGCGGAACAGCGTCGTCTTGCCCACGCCGTTCGGCCCGAGCAAGCACAGCGCCTCGCCCGATCCGATGGAGAACGAGACGTTCGAAAGCACGGTCACGTCCTTGTACCCGCAGGTTACGTTGTCGAGCGCGAATTCCCTCATGTCCAAGTCTTCCTTCCCCGCGTGAGCAAATAGATGAAGAACGGTGCGCCGATGATCGCCGTGAGCACGCTCAAAGGCAGTTCGATGGCGAACAAGCAGCGGCACAGATCGTCGATGATGAGCACGTAGAGGGCACCGAGCAGAAGCGACGCCGGAAGCAGCACCTTGTGGTTGGGCCCCACGATCATGCGCGCCAAGTGTGGTATGACGAGGCCAACCCATCCCACCATGCCAGCCGCCGCCACCGAGGCAGCCGTGACGAGCGTGGCGCAGAAGATGAAGAGCGCCCTGATGAACTTCGTGTTCACGCCGAGCGCACGCGCCTCTTCATCGCCGAACGAAAGCGCATTGAGCTGATTGCGGAACAGGAGCATGGGTATGATGCCCACGACCACGGGCACGAGCAGCATGGGCAGATCTTCGACCCGCATCGACGAGAGACCTCCCATGAGCCAGTACGTGATCGAGGGGAGTTTGTCATCCGGGTCGGCAACGTATTTGGTCATGGTGATGAACGCCTGGAACAAGGCCGTCACCACCATGCCGGTGAGCACGAGCGTCAGCGTCATCGAATCGCCTTTGCTTACCGCTGTGCTCACAAAGTACGTGAGCAGCACCGCCACGATGCCGCAGACAAACGCCGAGAGCTGGACGACGTACATGTTGCCACCCATCAAAAGCGCAAACGATGCGCCGAACCCCGCGCCGGCAGATGCGCCCAAAAGGTCGGGGGAAACCATCGGGTTCTTAAAGAGTCCCTGGTAGCTGGCACCTGCGGCAGCAAGCGCGGCACCGATTACGAGCGCGGCGATCACGCGGGGAAAGCGGACCTGGGTAACCACGGTGATGTGAGTGGATTCGGAACCTGTGTTCATGCCGAGCAGTTGGTTTGCCGCAACGTTGAGCACATCGAGCACCGTCATATCGTACCGACCGAGCGTAAAGGAGATGAGCACCGCAGCAACGAGAACGATCGTCAGAATGACGATCACCGGAGCGGCTTGTAATCCGCTCCACCCCGAACGTTTGACTTTATCCCCCACGGTACCTCCAGCCGTCACCGGCATTTCTCTTCCCCGTCTTATTTCCTTATGAGGATAATATATCTTGATGAGTATAATATTTCAAGATGAATTATTCTCAAACTTGGAGTATTCTAGGGCGAACAAGCTTGTTGTACCCATGCAAGACGATAGGAGGAGCCGTGGGAGAGAAGATCATGGAAGGGTTTCCGTCGAGGGAAGAGGCGCTTAGCGATTTCTTCAAGGCGTGGGAGCCAATGCGGGAAACCGAGTTGGTAGTGCTGGACGACGCAGTCGGACGTGTGCTCGCTCGCGACATGGTTTCTTCGAACACGTTGCCCGTCGTTCGCGCTTCGTCGTTTGACGGCATTGCCGTCAAATCGGCTGCGTTTGCAAACGGCTTGCCCGATACGAGCGCGTGGAAGCGCGGCGTCGAGTACGTGCGCGCCGATACCGGCGATGATTTTCCCGACGAGTACGACGCCGTCATCATGATCGAGAAGGCGGCCATCCAGCCCGACGGATCGGTTGTGCTCGACGATGATGTTGAAGTGGAACCGGGTTCGGGCGTGCGCCCCGCAGGCTCGACGCTCAAAGAGGGAACGCTGCTGCTCGATGCCGGCAGCATCATCCGCCCGACCGATCTTGCCGCCCTCGCCATGGGCGGCGTCACGATGGTGCCGGTGCGCCGCAAGCCGCGCGTCGCGTTCATCCCCACCGGCAGCGAGCTTGTTCCCGCCGGCATCAAGCCGCGCCGCGGTCAGAACGTCGATACCAACAGCCTCATGGTCAAGCACCTGCTCATCGAGTACGGCGCCGAGCCCATCATCTTCCCCATCGTCTATGACGATCCTGCCGAGCTCGAGCACGCGTTCACCGAGGCTCTTGCCGTCGCCGACGCCGTGGTCGTAGGCGGCGGGTCAGCCATTGGCGAGGAGGATTTCAACGTACGCATGATCGAGAAGCGCGGCACCGTCGTACACCACTACATCGCCGCCGTACCGGGACGTCCGCTCATGATGGCGGTCGCCGCCGGCAAGCCCGTGATTGACTTGCCCGGTCCCACGCTTGCCGCGTATTACGGAAGCGAATGGTGCTTGCAGGCCATCACGGCGCGCATCCTCGACATTCCCGTGCATCGGCATCCTACCGTTTCGGCAAAAGCCGATGCGACCTCGGGCAGCGTGCCCATCATGGCCAACATCGGACGCTGCGACCTTACCCGCTCAGACGACGGCTATCGGGTGCACTTCCACAACTTCAAGGCGGGCGAGCTTGTCGAATGCATGACCTCGAACGCACAGCGCATCTCCCCCATCGGCGAGAAAGGCTGGCAGGAAGGCGACGTGCTCGAGGTTGAGCTGCTGCGCGGCGAAGAGTGCATTGGGGAGGCGTAGAGGCCAAACGCAGAGCGTACGGTCAGGTGCCGTGTGCCGAGCAAGCACAGAGACCCACCGACTCCGGGATCGAAAGACTCCCTTTCGGAGCGATCCGACGGTGCCGAGGACGATCAGACGTCGTCTTCGAGGTACGAGCGCAACAGTCCGATGAGTTCTTGGCGGCTGTGCACCGACGTTTTGCCGTACATGTTGCGCAAGTGCGTGCGCAGCGTACTTTCGGTGATGCACAGTCGCTCTTGGATGACGGCGTTGTTCTTGTCCTTCATCACCAGCTCGGCTATCTCCTCTTCGCGCTTCGACAGCCCGTATTCCTGGGCGGCGCACCGGATGCAGTGCCGAAGCGATTCTTCCGAATCCTCGGCTTTCTTCTTCGAAGCCTTGCGCTTCCCGAAGAAGCGGCTGACATCGCTTTCGCTCATGATGAACGCGGAGGTGCATACGGCGAGTGCGAGAATCGCCGATATCAACACGGGAAACGGTATGTTTGCCACGGGCAGCACGGCATCGCATACAACTTGTGCCGCGGTGCTGCACGTGGTCAGCGTAAACTGCCCGACTGCAAAAACGCAGGCAGCCGGAGCATGCGAGCGCAGAGCTATGCTGCACCACAGCGTCCAGCTGAATATCCGGAAGAACACCCAGCTGACCCCGATCACGAACGCCTCGTACTGCTGATTGCCGCTTTCAAGCGTAAGGACGAGGATCACGCTTGCAATGGTGAGCGGCGTGAGCATGCGGTACAAACCCGTGAAATCGAACTTGTCGCTGCGACGCGTTGCGACAGCGGCGATGCAGAGGGAGACGGCGAGCCCCGCCAGAAGCGTGTTCAGCTCGGCGGTTGCAGGAGATTTCGATTCGGAAAAGGTATTGACGAACAGGTTAACCGCGCCGAAAAGCCCCACGCCGAGGAAGAGTCTCCACGGCAGGCGGGGCAGGGCTTTCGCTCCTTGCGGCTGAGCGCCCTGCAACGCGTAGAACGAACGGTCGCTGCGCAGCACGAGAAGCGCGCATCCCGAAAGCAAGGGGAGCACCGAATGCGTGATCAGAGCAGGCATGGGCTTCAAGCCCGCCACCAGCAGGCACAGCGCGAACACTACCGCATACGACAAGGATACGCACAGAAGCGTATCGCGAAAACGCACCCGGCATAAACATTCGGCCCACAGCAAAAGAAACGCGGCCTTCGACGCTTCGCACACGGTACCCAGCACCGCCCCGACAGGCAGGTCGAACACCCAGCCGCATACGTACGTGCATGCGGTAGACACACAGGTGAGCAACGCTGCTGCGCAGATGATCGACGTGCGGGAAAACAGACTGCCGCGTTTGCGGACGAACCACGAGAGCGCGAGAAGCAACGCGAGAAACAACGCGGTTTGCAGATAGTTCGCCACCTCGAGCGCTCCGGCGCTTCTGATCTGAGGCTGAGGGAACAGCGTGGGAGAAATGCCGACCGTTTGCCATCCCATGTACAGGCCGAGCCCGCACACGAGCAAGGCGAAGGTAGGGGCAGGCAGAGCGCCCATTGGGCGGGCATCCTGCACGGTAGCCGCTTCGACCATAATCCTCCCATCCAAGGATCGTACACCCTTGCCGCCGAACGGCGTCCGGCAAAAACGGCACCCAACCGTTTCGCCCGCATTGCATCCGCCTCACCGCCGACTGCGTACATAGTACCTCAAAATGCCAAGCGGCACGGGCACTTCGTTTTTTCGTATGGGCTTGCGACGTGCGGATATTGCGCCCTACCTCATCGATACCTCAACGCTACCACACTGTTTTTGGGAATACCTCACACAGCTGATTGACGTTACTCCAACGAACTCGCTTAAATACGGGCGGTCGGACCGAGCGGTCGTCCGCAGCGCCGAGATGGGATATGAAGACCGAGCAGGCTTCTAAACGGTCGTGGGCCTACGGGAGCCCGGGACACGGCCTCGAAGCCCGAGCACCAACCCTAGGCGCAGAGGGAATAACGGGAAACAACAAGAAAGGATGATGTCCATGAAAAGGCAGATAGCCTTTGCCGCATGTTGCCTTGCGATGTCGGTGAGCCCCCTGCTTGCAGGCTGCAGCCCCAACGCCGATGCAACGTCGGAGCAGCCGGAGGCGGGTGTCGAATCCAGCCAAAACACCAACGCTTCAGGCGGCGACTCCAAGCAGGAGGCTCCCAAGAGCACCTACAAAGACGGCACGTACGAGGGCGAAGGCAAAGGCATGCACGGCCCCATCACCGTGACGCTTACCGTAGCCGACGGCGTCATAACGGTCGACGAGCTCACCGGATCGGCAGAAACCGCTGGCGTCGGCGGCAAGGAAGCCATCGAAGACGGTACGTTCAAGGCCCAGATCGAAGAAGCCCAATCGCCTGAGATAGACGGCGTGTCCGGTGCGACCATGACCTCCGGCGGTGTCATGAAGGCCGTCGAGGCAGCGCTTGCGCAAGCGAAGTAAGCACCAGCGCCGCATCAGGCCCGGCCGCACCCGACCTCTCGCAACGGGCTCGGGAGCAATCAGACCCGCCCGCGCCCGGCCTCGCTAAGGGGGCTCGAGAGCAAATAACCGATGCAGCTTCCGAAAACGGGAGCTGAGGGGAATGCAACAAACAAAGAAAAGGAGAACAGGATGAATATCAATCGTCGTCAATTCTGCGCGCTCGGCACGGCCGGTGCCTTGGCAGCCATCGCGGGGGGAGTTACCGTCGGGTGCTCGTCCGAGAACGCTTCCGCGAAAGACGGAGACAGCGCACCTGCGGCATCCGCTATGGCCATCGGGGATGCGAACGTGAACTTCAGCAAAGAGGTCGACGTCCTTATCGTCGGCGCCGGCATTTCGGGCATGCTCGCTTCCATCGACCCTGCGAAAGCGGGCAAGAGCGTCCTTATCGTCGAGCAGAACGGCACCTACGGCGGAGATGCCATCTATTCCGCAGCTTGCCAGATGTGCACCACCGCCGAACTCACGAAGGAAGAGCGACCCGACAAGTATTCGAGCGCCGATCAGATCCGCGAGAAGTTTGCCCCGTACTACGAGGGCAACGAAGCGGGTCTCGAGCGCACGGTACTGCTCCAAACCTGGGGTGGCAAGTTCATCGACACCATGCACTACGATTGGGGATACGAGTTCCAAGAACTTCGCGAGAGTCCGTATCATCAGGCGTTCTTCCCGAAGAACGGTCTCTGCACCATGAAGGACGAATTCGAGCTCATGAACGAGAAGGTCACCGAAGCCGGAGCCGAGTACCTGTTCGAGACCACCTTCAAGACCCTCATCACCGATGAGGCCGGCACGATCGCAGGCGGGCGTTTCACCTCTAAGGACGGCTCCATCGTCGACATTAAGGCTAAAGCCGTGGTTCTGGCTGGCGGCGGCTACATTTCCAACCAGGAATGGATGGTGAAGTACGCACCCGAATGGGCATTCATCGGCAACATCGTTTCCGGCCGCAAGGGCGATACCATCGCCGCGGGCGTTGCCGCGGGCGGCACGCTTTCGGGCATGATGGCCTCGAGCAACCTCAATCCGATGTACGAGGCGGGTCACATGCTCGCCACGTTTTACCCGCTGATCGGCCTGCTTCCAAACGGCAAGCGCTTCTACTGCGAAACCGCCGTGCACAACGCCGCCACTGGGTGCCTTGCGGCCGGCTACAACGAGTGGTACAGCATTTGGGACGGCACGGCTCAAAACGGCATCGACCAAGAAGTCATCACCCATGCGGGAGATGCCATCCAGACGGCTGACTCCATCGAAGAGCTCGCCGAGAAGATGGGCATGGCGCTTGAGACCGTCCAAGCCGCTTTCGACAACTACGACACCATCTGCGACAACCAGGAAGACCCCGAGTTCGGCAAAACCCTCTTCCTCCAGAAGCTCGTTCCCCCGTACTACTTCCTGCGCAACGTTCCCGTGCGCTACAAGAGCTGCGGCGGCCTTGCGGTGAGCGACCGCATGGAAGTTGTCGATGCCGACGGCAACCCGATTCCCAACCTCTACGCCGCCGGATGCACCGCCGGCACCGAGGACATCGTTCCCGCCGCCGGCTCCGGCCTGCTGCTCGGCACGGTGCTCGCGGAGGATCTCGCGTAGTTCGAATTAAGGATGGCGAAAAGCACTGGTTGCTTTTCGCCATCCAGCCGTTTAGAACGGGAGCCCGCTTTCGGTTTTGGGGCGCTTCGTTTGTCCGTCAACCGTCGTTAGGCGACATTTTTTCAGCACATTTGCATGATTCAAAATGTACGAACAGGCTATATTCAGTTCTTGAAAAAAAGAACTGTCGTTTAGCGGCGGTTGACGGACAGCGATGTCGCCCAACGACGGCAAAGCGCCGCAGTCGGGCGACATTGCTCCCTGTCTAGATGTCCAAATCGAGGGCGACTGGGCAGTGGTCGCTTCCGAACACTTCGTTGTAGATGGTGGCGGCCCGAACGTGAGGGACGAGTTCGTCGCTCACAAGAAAGTAGTCGATACGCCACCCCGCGTTGTTGGCGCGGGCGTTGAACCGATAGCTCCACCATGAGTATGCGCCCGTAAGATCGGGATGGATGTGGCGGAACGTATCGGTGAAGCCCGCATCGATAAGCTCGGTGAACTTGCCGCGCTCCTCGTCGGAGAACCCGGCGTTGCCGTGGTTGGGGCCGGGGTTCTTGAGGTCGATCTCCTGATGAGCTACGTTGAAATCGCCGCACATGACAACGGGCTTCGGGGCGGCTGCCTGCGCACCTGCAGGCAGGCTTCCGAGCTCCAGCCCTTTGCAGAACTCGCGGAACGCATCGTCCCACTCCATGCGGTGATCGATGCGAGCGAGTTCGTTTTGGGCATTCGGGGTGTAGACATCGACGAACCAGAATTCCGGGAACTCGAGTGCGACCACACGGCCCTCGGTATCGAGATACGGCATGCCGAGCCCGTGGATGGACTGCAACGGCTCCTCTTTAGCGAACACCGCCGTGCCCGAATACCCTTTGCGCTCGGCGTAGCTCCAAAAATCGTGGTACCCGGGCAAATCGAGCTCGACCTGCCCCGCCTGCAGCTTCGTTTCCTGCAATGCGAAGATATCGGCGTTCAGCTCGGCTACAATCTCTTCGAAGCCTTTTTTCATGACGGCGCGCAAGCCGTTGACGTTCCATGACACGAATCGCATGAGCACTCCCGTACCTCGGTTTTCGATCGGCACCTAGTATACCGAAGAACTTCTGAGGTCGCAGGTCTAAAACTCCACCTCGCACACGCAGTTGATACCCATCCGCTCGCAGAGGGCAACAAGCTTTTTGTCAGCAGAGAACAACGTGGCCGCATTGCGGCGGGCAAGCGTTGCGTAGAACAGATCGTACACCGGATGATCCTGCCGAACGGCTTCGGCGAACGACTCCGCAGCGTTTTCTTCGAGGGGGACGAATTCGTCTACGAGGGCAAGAGCTTTCCCAATGAGAGTTTCAGCCTGTTCGATGGGCAGCAACCCTACGCGCACGTATTTCCAAAACGCATTGCGCGCTTCTGCGCGAAACATATCAGATGCGACAACGTGCTCGTTTTTCAGAAGCAAGCAACGGAATCCGAGGCCGAGCGCCGTACCTCGCACCATCTCCACCGCTGCGCTGCAATCTAAGACGATCATTGGAAGGGAGTTAATGCGGACATGATCTGCTCGGTGCGCTCTTCGCGCATCTGACGGATCAACTCGGCTGGCTCGGGAAAACCATCGGGCACCTCGAATTTCGGCATAGCGTCAATCTCTTCGAACACCTTTTTTCGGCGCGCGATGCGCTCTTCGGCCGTTTCCTCGGCACGGCTCTTCGCACGCGTCGGCGCTTCGGGCTGCTCGACGGCAGGGCGCACTGTCCACGTGGCCGAATTGCCTCCCCGCCGGTAAGCGCGCAGATATTCGCGCAGCACGTGAACTGTTTGCTGAGATATGTTGCGATCCTGCGCCGCCGCGCACTCCCGAAGCTCCTCGTACAAGTCGCTCGGAAAGTCCTTCACCTGTAAAGCGGGCATAGTATCCTCCTTTTAGCATGAAAGTTCATGCTTATAGCATGATACCATGAATTCCGGCATGTCGACAGAGGCAAAGCAGAGATACCTGCGGATACACGAAACATATGCGATGTTTCACGTGAAACATATGTTCGTATTTTATACTGAATGGTCGGAAAGCTGCAAGCGAGCTGCGGCAGCGAGTCCCCGTTGCCGCAGCCCATCCTACCGGTCTATCCCCGAAACCCAAGGTGCGGTATCCTGCCGAAGCGGCCGTGGTAGTCTGATCCACCCGTGCACACGAGATCGTAGCGGTCGGCCAGCATCGCGCACGCAGCCCAATCTTTCAGCCCGTGATCGGGATGGTACTTCTCGATACCGCGCAACCCGCACGCTACGAGGTCGTCGGCGATGGCATAGCTGTCGAGCTGGCCGGGATGTGCGAGCACGGCAACGCCACCGTCTTCCACGATCGCAGCTACGGCATCGCATGCATCTACGTACTCGATGTCGCGCGCGCAAATGCCGCTGCCCTTGAAAAGCATGCGGTACAGCGTCTGGTATGCATCCGATCCGTACGGCTCGCTCGTAAGCGCTGCCATGAGATGCTGCTTGTAGAGTGCCGTCGAAGCGAGCGCGTGCTCATGGACCCGATCGGCATCGACGGCATACCCAGCCTCGAGCATGCGATCGAGCTGCCACTGCGAATTCTCGCTGCGCCGTTTCAGCACGGGAGCGCAGAGCGCCTCGACAGCGGGCGAGGCGCTTGTAAGCCCCAAACCGAGCACGTGCACCTTGCGCTTGCGCGCTGCATCCCATGCGCTTATCTCCACGCCGCCGATCACCTCGACACCGTACGCTTCGCCGAGATCGATCGCAGCGTCGAGACCGCACGTGGTGTCGTGGTTTGTGAACGCGACATGCGTAATATGGCGCATCGCCGCCTGAGCGAGCACTTCGGAAAACGTATCCGAGCCGTCCGATACCGTCGTGTGCACGTGAAGATCGGCGCAGATCGTCGCCGAATTCGCGCGCTCGAGGTAGGTGAGCAACTCTTCGGTTTCCGAAGCGCCCGCATGCGCGTTCATACCATCGCACCTTCCTGCATATTGAACTCCTTGTCGCACAGGCCTTCCATGAATTCGAGGTCGTGGAAGATGCCGAGCATGGTCGTGCCCCGATCCTTCAGCCGCTCGATGAGCTCGCGCACCTTTACCTTCGATGCGTTGTCGAGCGAAGCGGTCGGCTCGTCGAGCAAAAGCAGCCGCGGCTCCTTGATCATCGCCGCCGCTATGTTGAGCCTGAGCTTCTCGCCGCCCGAGAACGTCCGCGGATACACGTCCCACAGATCTTCGCCGATGTCGAAATGGTGCAGCATCGCTTCGGTCTCGCGGCGGCACTTCGCCTGGGCGTTGCACCCGTACGTCTCGATCGCGCTCTGCATCACGATATCATAGGCGCTGCGTCTCGGCAGCACGCTTAAAAACTGCGATACGTATCCGATTTCATGGGTTCGCAGATAGATCACCTGCCGCTGCGTCGCCTGGGCCAAATCGAGCCTGCCAAACGCTGCGGAATCGTAGAGGATCGACCCCGATTCGGGCAGGTTCGTCCGGTAGATGCAGCGCAGGATCGTCGATTTTCCGCTGCCGCTCTTGCCCGTAATGCCGACGAACTCGCCCGGCATGATGGTCAAATCGATGTCGGCGCATCCCCTGATGTGCCGATCAACCGCATGGAGCGTGAAGGATTTGGCAAGCCCGCTGATTTTGAGCAGCGGAACCGAATCGTCTGCCGCCTGTCTTCTGCCCGCATGTTCTTCGGGCAAACCTGCGGCCTCCCGCAAAGCCCGGCCTTGCGTTGCGACCGCCACCGCCTCCGCAAGCGCCGTCATCGAGCCACCTGCACGTTCTCGATGTGCGTTTGGGCAGCATCATCGTGGGCAATCGCCTGCTCAGCCGCATACCGGTCGGCAGCGAAATCGAGCGATTCGCATGCGCGCTCGGAAAAGAGCGGATAGCGGCTTCGGTGAATGCAGCGTCCGCCGACAAACGCATCGGTGACGACTGGCACTGCGTTCGCCGACATCTCTTCCGAAACGGGAAGTTCCCTCACCATGATCAGATCGGCGCGCTTGCCGACCGCGATCGACCCGATCTCGTCGTCGATGCCCGCCGCTTTCGCGGGATGAGCAGACACGAGCGCGAACGCCTCGGCAAGATCGAGCTTTGCTGCACGATGAAGCACGAACACGGCTTTGAGCAGCGCGGCAGGATAATAATCGCTGCACAGCATGTCGATCGCGCCCGCCGCCACCGCTTCACGCGCGGAAAGGTTGCCCGAATGCGAACGCCCCATCACGACGTTGGGCGCTCCAGCAAGCGTATGCATGCCGCGTGCGCGGGCGCTTTCGGCCACATCGAGCGTGATCGGAAACTCGGAGACGGCCACGCCGAGCGTTTCCATGCAATCGAGCTTTGCACACGAATCGTCGTCATGCGAGGAAACGGCGATGCCCTTCGCATGGGCAAGGCGTGCGAGCTCGGCCATCTGCCCCAGCGTGAGCTTGTCGCTTTTCTGCTGCAGCTCAATGATTTCGGCCACGTCTTCGTTCGTCAGGTCGCGGTAGCCTTTGAGCGTCTCGCCGAACAGCGCGAGATCGGAGTACTGCCCTTGGCCGGGGGTGTGGTCCATGAACGAGAGCATATCCACGCGGCCCGCTTCGACAAGCCGCTTGATCTCGTCGTAGCGATCGACCGAATCGAGCTCGACGCGCACGTGGAGACGATGACGGATGAGATGGTTGTGCTCTTCGGCACGCTTCGCACGCGACACCTCGTCGATGAGCTTGATCACGTTTTCGAAGTTGCGGATGGGCTTGTGATCGAACACCGAGGTCCGGTACACCGAAAGCGAGTGGAACATCGTCGTGATACCGTGCGCCGCAAGCTCGCGGTCCGCCTCGACAAGCGAAGTGCGGAAGTCCATGACAACGCTTGGACGGGGGCTCGCCACGCTTTCGATGTAATCGGAGTGCACATCGACCATGCCCGGCGCAACGTAGGCACCGCGCGCATCGACGATCATCGGCATTGACGCCAGAGCTTCGCCGCCTGCCGCTTCGGCGCTGAGCGCCTCGTCGATGATGGTTTGCGCCGAGTCGACAAGATCGCGCTGCTGGGCAGGAAGGTTTGCGCCCAAAGCAGGTTCGCCGGCATGCGACGGCGCGTCCGTCGAAGCGCCAGCGCCGCCACGCACCGTGCGGGCGCTCGCATGCGCGCTCGGCCTGATAGCGGCGATGCGGCCGTTTCTCACGTACACGTCGTGGTCGGGCAGCACAGCATGCTCGCACACCACGGTACCGCCGGATATGATAAGGGTTTCGTCGTTCACGATTCGGTTCCTTCTTTCTGTTGCGGTCGTTCTCGTTGGTATGCGATGCGACGCTTTCTGCGCCGCATCGCAATCACAGCAGCGAGTACACCAGCTGCTGGGTATAGGCGTGCTGGGGATCTTCGAGTATCTGGTCGGTCAGCCCGGCTTCGATGATGCGCCCGTCGAGCATGACGACGGTGCGATCGGCGAGCATGCGCACGACGGCGAGGTCGTGGCTCACCACGAGCATACTCACGTTGAGATCGCGGCGAATCTGCTGGATGAGATCGAGCACGTTCGCCTGCACCGAAAGGTCAAGTCCAGTCGTCACCTCGTCGAGCAGAAGAATCGGGGGGTTGTTCGAGAGCGCTTTGGCAATCTGGACGCGCTGCTGCATGCCGCCCGAGAACTGCTTCGGCGGATCGGTCTTGCGGCGCTTCGGAATGTTGACACGGTCGAGTAAGTCTTCGCCGCGCTCGCACATGTGCGAAACGCTGCGGTCGCCCGAGGCGATGAGCTGCTCGGCGATGTTCGAGAGCGACGAATACTCCATGCGCAGGCCCAGATACGGGTTTTGATACACCATGCCGAACATGGTGTTTCTGATGCGCCGTTTCTCCTGGGACGACAAGCCGAGAATGTTGCGCGCTCCCTTGTCGTAGGGCTGCACCCGGATATCGCCCGCGCTCGCCTCCTGGTCGAAGTACAAGCATTGCATGAGCGTCGATTTGCCGCTTCCCGATTCGCCCACGATTCCCACGATCTCACCTGGGTACAGCTCGAGACTCACATCGCGCACCGCATGTACGGTTCCGCATTGCGGGCACAGGTTCCGCTCGAGCTTCGCCTGCGGATCGGCGCAGTACGCGCACCCCTCGCCGAATCGGCGCGACAGATGTTCGACTGCGATGCACGGCGCTTCGGTCATGCGCTTGGCCCGCACGCTTACGCGAGGCAGAAGCGGGCGCATGGGACGCGTTTCCTGCTTCGGTATCGCAATTGCTTCGCCGGTTTTTGTACGTACGCTCGTCGTCATAGCACGCCTCCCTCGCTCGCGCGTTTCGCCCGCGCGGTGCACCAGGCGGTATCGTTGCAGCAGTAATACGTTTCTCCCGTGCCTTCGTCCACCAGCTCGTCAAGATACGTGTCGGTCGCGCCGCAGCGAGCGCACGATGCGCCGGCAAAGCTTTCAACCGAAAACGAGTAGTCCGCGAAGTCGAGCGGCTCGACGGTCGTATACGGGGGTACGGCGTATATCTTCTTCTCGCGCCCCGCGCCGAGCAGCGTGAGATGCTCGCTCATGTGCAGCTTGAGCGTGTCGAAGCGCGGTATCGGCGATGGTGCCATGATGTAGCGTCCGTTCACCTTCACGGGGTGGTCGGCTCCGGTCGTGGTCGTACCGAACCGCACGATCTGATCGAACAGCCCGAGCCACGCGCCCGTGTAATCCGCTTCGGCATGCAGCGTGCGAGTCTTGGCTTCGCTCGGCTCGAACTCACGCAGAGGTTCGGGGGTGGGCACCTGCAACACGAGGATCTGGTTTTCGCTCAAAGGCTCTTCGGGAATGCGATGGCGCGATTGGATGATGCTCGCCCGCGTGGTTTCGGAGGTCGTCTCGACATCGGTCGTGGCGCACACGAGTTTCTTGATGTTGACCGCGTTCACGCTTTCGTCGGAGCCCTGGTCGATCACCTTGAGCACGTCGTTCTCGCCGATGAGGGCAAGCGTAACCTGCAAGCCCCCTGTTCCCCATCCGCGGCCGATCGGCATTTCGCGCGAAGCGAAGGGAACCTGATAGCCCGGGATGGCAATGCCCTTCATAATCGCACGCCTGATCTCGCGTTTCGATGCCTCGTCGAAAAAGGCGAAGTTGTATAGCTGATCCATGGTTCTACCTCGCACTTTCTGCCGCACGCACCGCAGCCGATGCGGGCTCCCGTGTTTTGCGCACGCTTGAGAGCTTCGATTGAAACGTCACGTAGTGGGGAAGCTTGAGGTGCGAGATGAAGCCGGTCGCCTCGATGCCGTCGACGTGATACAGCACGAACTCCTCATCTTGGGTCGGGAATCGCTTATCGCCTTGCGTGAGACAGTTGTCGAGCACGCTCATCGCAATCGCTTTCGTTTCCGCACCGCCCATGACCATGCCGTATCCCACATCGAAGCTCAGCTCTTCGGTGCCGTCACCCTTTTTCTCATGCGATTCAAACAGGCTTTCCACCTCGGTCACCGGCATCGATCCCACGTAGTAGGCTTCCTCGGGATTTCCCGAGCAAAGCGGAGAATCGAGAGCGATCTCCACGAGGCCGTGGCGCAGCTCTGCAACGGTGGGGTGCGCGGGGCCGAACCCGCGAATGGCCGCATAGCCGAGCGCATTGACCGCCTGCGTCATGCCGCGCGCAAGCGTTTGGAGCCGCGCCGAGCGGGGCGCGGGAAACACAAGGGGTTCCATCGTCACGTCGACCGGTTCGGTATCGTCGCACGCATACGTTGCGAGCAGACCTTCGCTGCGCACGTACTCGGCGACCTTGGGAAGCGATCCGCTGGTTTCTGCTGCGTCTTCGCGCCGCGCAGACGCCAGCTCGGCCTCTTCGAGCGCTTGCTTCTTCCACGTGCGCTTCAGACGCTTTTTGGCCTCGCGCAGCGAATCATCGTCTTCCTCACGCAGATTGAAATCGATGAGGCGATGGCTGTAGTCGCGCGTTGCACCGAGAATCTGGCCACCGGGAACGTCCTTGAAAGCCGCCGAGATGCGTCGGTCGACCTGCATGAAACGAGTCTCGACGGCTCTGCTCACGTACGGTCGCTCAAGAGTGGAACGAAATGCCCGCAGCAGAAACACCGCCTCTTCGGGAGAGCCCTGCGCCTGCTTCAATGCAAGGGCCGCAAGTTCGGGCGCGTACAGCGAGCTCTCACCCATGACCTGATCGATCAGATCGGGAAAAACCGCCTGTATGGTTTCGACGTCCACGCTTTTCGTCGTGTGGACCCGTTGCCATTCGAGCAGGATCTGGCTTTCTTCGATGGCCTCTTGACCGCCTCGTACCGCTACGTACCCCATTACTGCGCCTCCTTTCCTGCCCGAAGCGAAACGAACGAGGTACGCGGAAGGGCAACCACGCGACCGGAAGGATCGGTCAGGATGATGTCGATCCCGCAGGGAAACTCGTCTTCGCGACGGTTGCGAGCCCACACCCACTCGATGCGATCGACGCCGAAGGTATGGGAATCCTTGACGCCGGGGCCCTCGACCGACACCCAGATAAGCTCGGGTTCTTCCGAAGCGTCGTAAGCGGAAGCACGGTGCGCCGCGTCCGAACCGAAAGCGCGCTGCGCTTCTCCGTCGGATGCGATGCGGTCGCACTCGATGAGCACGGTTGCTCCCGTTTCGGGTGATTCGAACGTGCCGCCCGCAGCCTTCGAAACCGCATCCTCTGCACACGCTTCCCCGGCTGCCTTCGGCACCACGACGAACGCCGCGCGGTCGGCCGGGCGTGCGTGCGCATGGGTTTCGGCGGCAAGCGCCTGCTCGAGCGCCGGCATATCGGACGCAACCGCAACCGTGGTCGCCTGATCGACGAACAGATCGATCAGGGTCGCAAGCGAGGCCGACACAGCCGGATAGCGCACGTCACCTTCGCCTTCGTTCTCGGCAAAAAGCGGCATCCTCGTCACGGTCCCCGGACGAGCCATTGCGCTCAGTGCTGCCCTAAACGCACGCTGCATGCGCAGTATCTCGCGTTTCGAAGCGCTCACTGCACACCACCGTCCATCGTGGAGAAATCGACGCGTGTGCGCTCTACGAGCGCCTGGCTTTTCAACTGCCGCTCGTACAGGCGTCGGGCCTCCTTCTCGATGCGCTGCTCCCACCGCTGCTTGCCCTCGAATGGGCGCTCCGAGCGATACGCCGCATCGACGACCGCCAAGTTGTACGCTGCGTTTCGTTTGCTGCCGAGCACGTATCCGAAGCCCATGGCATCGCCGATCCGTACGCGGCACGAGCACATGAGCGCTTCGCCGAGGTAGAACAGGCTGTTGCGGGAGCTTTCGCGCACCTTCACCATCACCAACTCCTCGCGCGGCGCATCGAGGACTTTGACCTCGCAGGCCTCTTCGACCTCGGCCGCTATCTCCTGGGCAAGCGCTCCGTCACCTTCGACGAGCACTCGCGTTCTTTCATACCGATTCACACTACCGCCCTTCAGCTCAGGTATTTACGAATTGACGATGTAGCGACGGCGCAACCTCGTCGCAATGATTTCAAGTACGACGGCCACCGCAAGGCACAGATAGACGATGAGCCCCACCTCATGGATGTTGTAGTAGAAGCTTCCCGCCAAAAACAGCTGGTAGCCGATGCCGCCCGCCCCGGCAACCGCGCCTACGGCCACCGCGTTCACGAAGTTGATCTCGAACCTGATGAACGTCCACGAGAGCATCTCGCTCGCCTTCTCGGGTACAACAGCCGCGAACACGGTTTGCCACCACGAGGCTCCGCATGCGCGAAGCGCTTCGAGCGACCCCTTGTCGATTTCCTCGAAGCTCTCCGAATACGCCTTTACCAGGTAAGCGATGCTGTGGAACAGAAGGCCGATCACCGCCGCTTCGGGCCCGAGCCCGATAGCCACCGTGAACACGAGGACCCAGAGAATCGTCGGCACGGCACGGAAGAGTGACATGAGCGCCTTGATCGCGTTGCTGAGCGCCTTGTTCGACAGGTTGACCGCTGCAAGCAGGCTCAGGACGAACGCGATGACTGCGCCGATGAACGTGGTAAGCACCGCGAGCGCGAGCGACACGAACAATCCCGTCACCACATCGGCAAGCGTGAAATGCCCCGCAAGCCCCGGTTGCAGCATCATGATGAGGAAATCTTCGCATGCCTGCGCAAGCGCAGCGAAGAACGCGACCTTGCCGTAGTTCATCGTGACGAGCGCGAACACCGTCAGGGCCGCCAACGCGCCGAGCACCACGGCTACCACGGCGTTCTGCTTGCTCATCCTGCGCGTTTTGATCTTTCCCGAACGGGTGAAGCGCATCGCGCGGGTTGCATCGGACCCGATCGATGCGAGCGCCGTTTCCGTCATATGATCTGCCTCCTCACGTAGTTCGAAAGCGCCTCGCATGCGATCACAGCAACGACGATTGCCAAGATGACCAGGCCGGCAACGTCGTAGCGGAAGCTCTTGTAGAACAGGTCGAACAAAAATCCGATGCCCGTTCCCGTCAGGATGCCGATGAGCGTTGCATCGCGGATGTTCGTCTCGATCATGTACAAGACCCAGCTGATGACCGACGTGATCGTCATTGGGATGACCGCCTGCACGACGATCTGCGCATAACCCGCACCCGTCGCACGGAGCGCTTCGACTGCGCCAGCGCTCACCTCGTCGATGCTCTCGAGATAACAGCGGGTCAAGTACCCGAAGCTCGTGAGGAACAGGGCGAAGAACCCGGTGAACTCGCTTTGCTTGAACGAGAACAAGAGGACGAATGCCCATGCCACCACTGGAATGTTGCGGAAGAGCGACGCGATCCCGCGCACGACAACCGACACCGGTCCGCCGATGCCGACCGAGCGCGAGCCGAGCACGGCGAACACGAAGGCGATGAGGGCCGCCGTGCAGCTTGCCGCGATCGATACGAGAATCGTGGAACCGAGCGACGAGAGGATTTGCCCGAGCTTGGCGAAGGAGTCGGCTGTCGGAATGAAGTTCGTTGCCATCCATACGATACCGGCCGGTATATCCACGATCGAAGCGACCGGATCGAAGCCGACGTAGCTGCCTGCAAGCGCGTTGAGTCCCACGAACAGCAAAAACAGCCCGACCACGAACAGGCTGCGCTTGCGAAAGAACCGCTCGCCCGCCTCGCCGATGATCCCCTGCGATGACATCGCAGCATCGATCGCGCCAGCACCTGCATAGGCGAACGCCACCTCACCGGAACCTTCGGGGCACTCGGACCCCCGTTCGGCGCGTAACCGGTTTCGGATCCCGCTCATGAAGCAACACCCGCAGTCGCCAGCACGTCAGCCTCGACCGCATCGGAGAAATCCCGGATGCGCGGCGCCTGTTCCTTCACGTACGACGTACCGTAAATGTAGGCGATGGCTTCGGAATCGAGCTCGGCAGGCGTTCCGTCGAACACGAGCTTGCCGTCCTTCAAGCCAATGATGCGATCCGAGAACTCGATGGCGCAATCGACCTGATGGAGGTTTACCAAGCACGCGATGCCGAGGTCGTCGGCGGCCCACCTGAGGTATTCCATGATCGTGCGCGACGCCTTCGGATCGAGGCTTGCAATCGGCTCGTCCGCCAGCATGAGCAGCGGCTCCTGTACGAGCGCTCGTGCAATGCCCACGCGCTGCTTCTGTCCGCCTGAAAGCTGATCGCACCGACGGTACGCGAACTCTTCCATACCGAGCCGCGTGAGCGTTTCGAACGCAAGCACCTTTTCCTCTTCGCTGTACAAACCGAATACCCCAGCGATGCTCGATTTGTAACCGAGGCGACCCTGCAACACGTTTTCGATGGTCGTCGAGCGAGAAACGAGATTGTAGTGTTGAAAAATCATGCTGATGCGTCTGCGCACCTGCCGCAACTGTCGTTTCCCGAGCGCAAGCACGTCGCTTCCATCGAATTCGATGCTTCCTTCGGTTGGGTCGATAAGCCTGTTCACGCATCGCAGAAGCGTCGATTTACCAGCCCCCGACGATCCGATGACCGAAACGAACTGGCCGCGCTCGATTTCCATAGTCACATTGTCAAGCGCCCTCGTTTTGCCGTTGTAGCTCTTCGACACCGACTTCATTGCCAACAGTCCCTCATGAGACATGTGATTTCTTCCTTTCTGCCCGATCGCTTCCCGCGCATCCGCTAACGGCAGCTCGGATGTTTTCTGCCCAACCGTTTCCCCGAGCTCTCACTGCCGACAGCTCAGGTGCAGCCGCAGACCGCGTTGGACACCGAGGCTCGTCGTACGCGGCCCGCACACCGCAAAGCCCACCGATCGTCCGAGATCGGCGGACTCGCTGGACTGCCGTTACGGCTAAGCGCCGAGTTTTCTAATGGGTTCGTACCAGTCGTCGGTTACTTCAACAAAACAGGTCTTTTCCGAATCCTTCTCGAAAATGCCCTGGGCGTTCTCGTCCTCGGGATCGACGAAAATCTCCTTGTTGTCGGCAACCGCATCGGAGCAGAAATAATCGACGATCTTCGTGCGCGTATCGTCATCGATCGCCTCTTCGTTGAAGCACACGGGCGCGTTGAGAACCGGGGTGATGGCGATGATAGTGAACTGGTTGCCGCGCACCGTGTCGAAGGGAGCCTCGGCATCGTCTTTCGCCTTGTACACCGCCCCGACCGTATTGGCCTCGCCCGATACGAGATCGAGGTACATATCGACATCGACGTCGTCGAATGCTGCCGCTTCTGCATCCCCTGAAAGCAGGTTTACCGCCGATCCCGCATGCGAGTTGCCAAAGAGCACTTCCGAGAAGAACGCGCCCGCCTCGAGCAGCTCGTCCGAGGAATCCAAACCGAACTCCGCGACGATAGCGCTCGACGGCACTTTGAAACCCGAGGTCGAAGTTGCCGTTACGAACGAGAACGGCTTGCCCTGTATGTTTTCGAGGGAGTACTCGCTTCCGCTTTTGTACTGTTCGGCATCTTCGGTGCGCACGCAGATACGGCTGTAATAACACGCGCCGTCGAGACCGCCCTCTTCGTCGCTGTTGGTGAACGCGGCAAGCACATGGGGATTCTTCTTATTCGCCTGCACGTACCCTTCCGCTCCGAGAAGCGCCATCTGAGCGCTGCCCGACGCGATGGCCTCGATGGCAACGTTGTAATCGGTTGTGGTCATAAGTTCGGTTTCGCGCCCGCATGCCGCAGTGATAGCATCGCCGATGGCCTGACGAGAAGCGGTAAGATCGGCCGATGAATTATCGGGAAGCCATACCATGGTGATCTTCTCCGCAGCGGTCTGCCCGCCTTCCGCGTTCGAACCGCTCGCGTTCGCCTGGGCGCTCGCAGCTCCCGCAGCCGAACCGCTCGCAGCCGTGCAACCCGTCATGAGGCCGAGCGCTCCTGTTGCGAGCACCGCGGCACCGCCGATGACGAACTGCCGCCGGGATATCGTGCTTTCAAACATGCAACTCCTCTTTCCTGTCATCCTTCATCGTTTAGAAAGCGGAGGCCGAAGGCTCGAGAAGGGAATCGCTCTGGGAGGGGGTTGAACGCCGCCTTCGATGCCTTCCGCTACAACGACTATGCTAGGCATGCTCTGTTTGGGCGAGGTCAGGCGGAAATCAAGCTTGCGTCAATTGTTCGCAAACGGCAGGTCATGGTTTGTTCATGCAACAGTAAAGGCGCAGGTGGTAAGCGACTTGCCACCATGTGCCGTTCTGAGTGGACTAATCTCGCAGACTCGCATTGCGATGAGCTTCGATAGTCCCGATTGTCTCGGCATTTCGAATGTTCCCCGTGTTCCAGTTGGTCCCGATCTTTTCGATATGCTCCGATACTCCCAATGCTCTCGGTGATGCAATGCTCCAAATGTTCCCGATATCCCGAATTCCGGCACAAATTCCGAGGTTTGACAATTGTGTAACACCATAAGTATCTAAATACGAATTACCAGAGCGCAAAATGCCTGATGGCAAAATTCTGAATCATCAAAAAATAAATGTATGATACTCTCTAATTGTCAAACCTCGGATTTTGTGCCAAGATCGGCAACTTCGGGAACGCAGAAAGCACCCCTCACTATAAAAAGGAATGCGCCTGCGTTCGATATCCTCATGCGCACCTTCGAAGCAGACCTCCTCAGTCAGCCCGAACCCATGCTTCAAAGTCGACCCCTTGGTCAGCCCGAACCAAGCGCATACTCAAAGGCTTCGAAACAGCACGCGTACGGTGCTTCGCTTGGGGCGAAAACTCGACGATAGCCGCAGTGTTTCAACTGTGCCATTATAAACATTGCGCCTAAGAGCAAGCGCACTGCTGCTTTCCGAAAGCAACCATACTGCGTCTGTACAAGGCTGCCTGAAGAACCGGCAGCTCGATGCCGCAAAACGCAAGGTTAGGAACCGCTATGAACATACTCGACTATCTCGCAACCGAATTCGCCACATTCGAAGAGAAGCCGTTCAATGAGATCGACGCGCTCGTGCTCTCGGAAATCTGCATGGTGCGTTTCGATGACATAGCACCGGGACTCAAAGAAAAGAGGCTGTTCGCAGACATCGGTACGATCGTTGAGAATCTGCTTTCGCCGGGCGGCCGCGGCGTCGCATTCCGCGATGCGCTCAGAGCCGAGCACTTCGACCGCATGTTCACAGGGCTTGTGCCCGATCGGACAAAGAGCCTGCTTTTCGCCCTTGCCGCGAGTCCCCGCTTCCGCGAAATCGTCATCCGCGACTATCTGAGCTTGTTCGACATCGAGCGCCAAACGCAGTTCGCTGCGATGGCGTTCGTCCACAAGCGCGAATTCGCGTTCATCGGATACCGCGGCACCGACAGTTCGTTTACCGGGTGGAAGGAAGATTTCAACATGGCCTTCACCTGCCCGGTTCCCGCCCAAGACCAGGCTGTCCGCTACCTCGAATCGGCAGCGCCCGGCCTGCCGAAACGCCTGATGCTCGGCGGCCACTCCAAGGGTGGCAACCTTGCCGTGTTCGCCGCCGTCAATGCCAACGCCAAGGTACGATCGCGCATAGAGCGCGTCTACGATTTCGACGGACCCGGCTTCAAGCCTTCGGTGTTCACGAGCGAAGAGTACGCGAGCATCGAGGGGGGCGTCACCAAAATAGTGCCGACCGATTCGATCGTCGGCATGCTCATGGAATCGCACGAGGATTACCGAGTCGTCGAAAGCGATGCAAAGGGCATAGCGGCCCACAGCGGTTTCACCTGGCAGATCGAAGGCGATCGGTTCGTCTATGCCGATCGCATATCCGACAGCGCCCGGTTTACCGATCAGGTGATGACCGAATGGCTCGGATCGTTTACCGACGACGAACTCGCCGTCATCGTGGACGCGATTTTCGAAGCAGTGCAGGCGTCAGGCGCCGAAGATGCAACCGACATCCTAAGCGGCGGCGCGAAAACCGTTCAGCTGCTGCTCGATGCGAACAAGAACACCCTGGAGCCCGCCCGCTCCATCCTCGCCAGCGCGATCAAACGCCTTTCCGAGATCGTCGTGCGCCATGTCGGTCGCGACGTAGGAGCGATGCTGGGGGGAAGGAAATAAGGCACTCCGTATCGTAGGACTGCTCAAGCAGCCGTGCAGACGTTAGTCGCTAGAAACGCAAGAACACTCCGGAAAGCCCCTCGCCCGACGGCATTCCGCTGCGGGATGCGAGCCGCATGACGCGCGGCAGCAGATCGACTGCCGTATCGGTTACGTACTTGCGCGTGCGTTCATCCTCGATGGCAAGCGCATCGCACGCCAGGCAGGCTGCAGACGCAAGCATGCTGCGCACCTGCGAACGCGTCTTTTCCGCTACCTTCTCGACAATACGCATGCGATCCTCATCCGTCACCCGCAACGATAGGACATCGCCGCCGGCAAGCGCAAGCCCGATCGCGTTCGCGGCGATCGGCTCGTACAGATTGATGATCAGCTCGCGGTATGCCGGATGAACTGCTCGCAAGAGCGCGGCGCACCGATCCAGCTCGAAACACTGCATGACCGCGTTCTCGATGAGCAACCGCTCGAGGTACTCGGTCACGTAATCCACTCCGAGCATTGTTTCGGGAACGGGATGCGCAAGAGGGTAATCGATATCGCA
Source organism: Raoultibacter phocaeensis (assembly GCF_901411515.1). Classification (NCBI taxonomy): domain Bacteria; kingdom Bacillati; phylum Actinomycetota; class Coriobacteriia; order Eggerthellales; family Eggerthellaceae; genus Raoultibacter; species Raoultibacter phocaeensis. The sequence continues at coordinate 1,186,657 of NZ_CABDUX010000001.1, read as the reverse complement.
CGGAATCTCGTGGGCGAAATATCGGTACTCGTAGCGCGCCGAAAAGTTCCGCAGGCTCTCAAGCGTATCGCGCAACGCCGTGCTCTCGAGAAGCGGCGTGCTCAGGCAGACCGACTCCCAGAGCCCCTCGACTCCCTGCGCCTTCGCTTCGACGTCCTTCATGCGACGCTCGAACGCGTCTGCGACTTGCTCCCGGAGCAGCGAACGGACATCGCGCGAACACAGATCGGCAGGATTGAGGCCGAGCGTGAAACAGACCGAATCGAGCAGCCGCTTCGCCGTCAATTCAGGGACCGAGCTGCTCTCGCCCATCGTGTAGAGGGCGGTGCGCTTCGCGAGAAGCCCCCAGAGTTCGGACTGAAACGCAAGCTGCTCTTCGACCGTCAGCTCTTCGTCTTGCGCGGCAACCGGCGCGAGCTCACCGAAACGTCGATCCACCGATTCTGCTGTTCGCGTCGAACCCAGTGCGGTACAGCTCGTTGTACTCGTCGTAGAACCCGGCCGCATACGCTTCGTCGGGCCGTTCGCATCGGCTCGCCTCGTACACGCGGTCGAGCCCGTCTCGCTCGCCGCTTCTTCCTGCTTCGACATCGCCGTCCTTCCCCTCGTACGCTTCCGCTTCCGACCAATCCTCGTTCTCGTCTCGATGACAAGCTTCGGCAAGCGCAACCAGGCGCTCAACCGCCATGTTGCCGAGGTGTTCTACCGAGCCGTGCGCCTCATGGTCGAACGCTTGGCGCATGGCATCGATCAAATCCTGATCGGCTATTTGCTCGTGTGAATCCTCCTTGAACCGGTAGAAGGCATCCTGCAGATCAGCAAGCGTTTCATCGTAGGTAGCTTGGAAAAGATAGGGAGAATCGCAAAATGCCGCAACGAGTTCCACAAGCACGCCGCGCCCGAATTCCACACGGCCCGTTGCGCACAGCGCCTCGACGCGTCGCTCGGCAAGTTCTTTCATCTGCTCCCCGGTGAGCGAAAGACCGTAGCGCTCGCTTTTCGCGTTGCACAGAGCAAGGTCTGCCCGCGCAGGTTCGCCCCGCGCCCCCAAGCTCAGCATCATGTCGATGTCCAATGCGCATCACCCTTTCGTTTTGGCGGAAAAAGAAGGATACGCCTCTCGGCAACGATATACAGGACTCGACTTTTGCTGCGGTTTGTGGTAATATATTCCCAGTTTGAAAGGGAAAATCGAAAGATTCACCCTTTTTCGTCTTATGGGGCAAGCCTCATATCCGGGCAAACCGAACCAGAACGCATACTGCATGTTCGTTTGAATCCGAACGCGAACCGAAACCGCAAACCCTCGGGTAGCAACAGCACACCGTTACCAGCGCAACGAACCGCGAAGCGAATCCGCTCTCGCCTCGGTCCACGCAATGCACGCTGCTTCGCCGACGCGCGCGTTCGGCCCTGCTTATGATGCTACAATATGAGCGAGCGAAGATGGTTTTACTAAGGGGGAGTCTGCATTGAAAATCGAATCCCTGTACGAGTTCATCGTTCTTACGCACTATCTGAATTTCACCACTGCGGCGAACAATTTGAACATGTCGCAGCCGACTCTGAGCAAGCACATTTCCGAACTCGAACAAGAACTCGACGTTGAACTGATCACGCGCAGCAAAGATCTCGAAATGACAGCAGCAGGGGCTGCGTTTCTCAAAGATGCCATCCAGATTCACCACCTGTACAAAGATTCCGTTAAGCGCGTACGCGACATCGCCCGGCAAGACATCGAAACGCTCACCATCCAAGAACCCTACATCGTCGATTTGATGAGCGAAATTCTCTTCAAATCAGTCTCTCGATTCAAACTGGCGAATCCGTACATCATGACCAAGTACTACACCGAGCGAGGCAGAAAATCGATCGAGCTGCTCGAGCAGGGTAAAATCGATATCGCGATGGTCATCGATTGCAACGCTGCCGATCGCATCGACAAGGTGAGCGAAAAAAAGGGTCTGATCTTCTATCCCGTAATACAAGAACAGCTTTGCGTATGGTTGCACGAAGACCATCCGCTCGTTTCCAAAGAAGCGCTTATGTTGGAGGACCTCGTACATGTGCCCATCAACATGACTTCGACACGCAGCTTCGACCCCATGAGGTTTGCCATCCTCGATCTTTTCAGCAGAACGCTCGGCGTTCGGCCGAACCTGCAAACGTATTCGAGCGAAACGCTCAACGAGTTCTTCATGAATACGCACGATCGCAACGCGATATTCCTCGTTTCGCCTGCCGTCGCTGCTTCGCCTTTGCTCAGCATGCAGCGTCACATGACGAGCCGTCTCATCGACGACGAGCGTGCACGCATCACGTCGTATCTGGTTTTGCGCGAGGATTATCAGAAAAAAGCGATCGACCAGTTCTTGGAAACCGTCGAGCTTGTCGTTTCAACCGATATCGAGCACCACGACAAAGTCGCGTACTTGGAGGAAATTGAATAGCGAAATGCGCCTACGTTCGTCGCGGCGGCATCTAACACGCACACCATCGACTATCAGGTACGCTTCTTTAGCCGAGCGCTCCCCGGAGGCAGGGGCAACCGCCATCCGCACCGTTCGCACACGGGATGCTCTTCGGAAAGCACCGTTTTGCATTTCGGACAGCGAATCTGCGCTTTGGGAAGCTTCGCCCCGCATTTTCCGCAATTCACACAGGGATAGCACATGCGATCACCTCTATCGATGTCGAGCCTTCCATTCATCCCAAGCCTGTTTGCGTGCTTGTTCGCTTATCGGCTCCTTACACAACGGACACGTTTTGAGATCCATGAGCGTACGGGCACCGCAGTTCGAACACACGACCATCTTCGGCTTGCAGTTTTCACAGGTTGGCAAACACATATAGCAATCGGGCATGAGACGCTCTTTTCATCAACGCCAAGCTTTCACTACGCCCAAGGTTTTGCGTGCTCATCTTCAAACACGGCACACGACGTGCGCTTCGCCGTCAATCGATCAGATCGTCGGGAACAGGCCCGTCGAGATAATTTTCCCTCGCGAAGAACCTGCAGTGCACGCACTCGATCGCAAACAGCACTGCGCATCCCGCCCCTGCGACAACCATCGACATATCGGCACCCGCCCCTGGTCCGAACAGCAGATCCTTCACGCCCTCAATCACAATCGGCGATACGGAGAAGCCGAGCGAAGTCAATGCCAGTACAAGCGAAAGAGCCATGGAAACAACGCTCTGATCGACCGCTTTCGACGTGTTGTAGAGCGTCGTAACGTACTGGATGCCCGCACCGATGCCGAAAACGGTTCCGCCGATGAGCACCACGACCATGCTGGGTGCGCAAGCGACCGTCAGAAAGCCTGCGGTGAGCAATGCCAACCCGGGAAGCAGCACGTATTTTCGAAACAGCTTGGTGATTTGACCGTACAAAACCCCCACCGCAAACGAAGCTATCTGCAGGATCGCCGTAATCGCAGCGATATCCACCACATCACCGAACCCCTTTTCGTTGACGAGCATCGCGATGTTCGACTGAAAGGCAAAATTGAACAGCGAGACCGTACAGAACATAAAGCATGCATACGCCAAGGCAGGTGTCAGTAGCTTCTTCATACCGGAAAACAGGTGCCCTCGATTGATCAACCGTTCTTCTAACTGGCCTTTCGGAAGACGGATAGCCGTGATAACGAGGACAGGAACCACCCCGACGTATATGAGATAGGCGAAGTTCCACTGGGCAAGGGCAAGCCAGCCCACCACGAGCGACACCGCGGCGGCACCAAGATAGTTGATGGCCTGCTTAAAGCCGAGCACACGGCTGCGCTCGCTCTTGCTTTCCCAATATTGGCAGACGAGCATGCTTGCAAGGGGGTGCAGCAAACCCTGCCCGATTCCGATGAGCGCACTGCTTGCGAACAGAAGGCCGATATGGGGCTCCTCGATCGCCACAGGAAAAAGGCCCCCCACCAAGAGGAACACCAGCGCAACTTCCGCAATCGTCTTCTTATGGACGAACGACGTCAAAAGTCCCGTCAACAAGGTAGTGGGAATGCTCGCAAGCGAAGGCACAGCGAGTATCATCTGAATCCCCGCGCGCGAAACATCAGGGTACATCTCCCACAACACCGCCAAAACGGAGGAGAATGCCGAAAACACGCTATCGTAGACCGCGAAGGCTCCAATCGGAACCAGAAACAGCACATGCTGAACCTTAAAATAGCCAGCAATGCCTCTAAGCAGCTCTTTCATCTCAGCCACCTCGCTGAATAAGCATCATGGTTACATAATTGATCGAAGATTTCCGAAAAACCGCAGCAAAAGCGATTTGGACGAGCCACCCTCACGGACGACTCTTAGCTGCCCCTTTCGCCGCATTTCGCGAAGTGAAAGAAGCGGATCGCTTTCTCATAAGCAGGTACAGAACCAGCGCACCCAGCACAAAGCAGAAGCACACCGTATACATTGCAGATACCCCCCACGTTTGCATGATGATCCCCCCGACAAACGGACTCATTCCCATATTGATATCCGGCCCGATGTAAAACGTATTCGAAGCTCTTCCAAGCTCCTGCTCATCGGCACCGCGCACCGCTTCCGCCTGCAGCGCAGAATACGCCGAACCTTGCCCAATCCCAACGAGCATCCCCGCCAACGCTACCGCGCCGAGAGAATCCATGGCTATCAAAACCCCACACCCCACCAATTCTACGAGGAGGACGGGCACGATCACAACGCCGAAGCTTCTCGTATCGCTTAAGCGACCCGCAAGCGGGCGGGCGACAAGCGCCGACACAGCGTACAGCGTGAAATACAGCGATACCCCGGCGATGCCTCGGAACTCGCCGACGGTAAGCAGCAGTGAAACGTTGATGCCATGCGGAACCCCCGACAGCGCGGCCATAGCAGAATAGGGAACGGCGGGAACGTATACGAAATCGCGCAGGGGAAACCCAGGTGCACGATACTGCCCCTTCCGACTGCGCATAGTGCGGTGCCGTACGCGAATATCCTGCGGAGCCTTGAACAAAACCGCAAGCACAAGCCCGGCAGCGAACAAGCACCCCGCTATGACGAAACATCCGAAATACCCGATCTGCGATCCGAGGGCCGCCGCAACTGACGGAGCGATCGCGCACGACGCCGTGGTGACCACACCCACCCAGCCAACTGCTCGTCCGATATGGTCATGCGCGACCACGACCGAAACAAGCGAGACGACTACGGCGGAGCGAAATGCGAACGCAACACCTTGCACAATGCGGAACAAGCCCACGCCCCCTACGCTCTGCGTGAACGCGCATCCAAACGCGGCAACCGTAAACAGCAATGCCGAGAGCACCAAGAGCGTCGTCTTGCTCAAACGGTCGGCGACCCATCCCGTCACAGGACGCACCGCCAATGCCGAAGAAGCAACAAGCCCCGCAACGAATCCGCCGACTGCAAGCGATGACCCTAAAGCGATAACGTACTGCGAAATAATCGGGTTGATCAGATACGTCGCAAACTGGAACACCGCTTCGATGAGCAGCAGGTGGACGAATCGGATGTTCCAAAGCTTGTTGGATACAGGGCGGCTGTCGGTTTCGCTCGACATTGCAAACGCGCTGCCAAACGCTACTTCGAAGGTGCTTTGGGGGCGGCAGGGGCGCTCGGTGCGGAAGGAGCCTGCGGGTTTGCAGGAGCGTGCGATGCTGCGGCCATCGACGCCGACGGGGCGCTCGGTGCCGGGGCGGCTGCAACAGCCGGAAGATCGCTCCCGCATTCTGAGCATTCCGTGGCACCCGCAATGTTCATTTCGCCGCAATGCGGACACTTGATGCGGTCTTCGGGAAGCTCCACTCCGCATTTGATGCACTTTTCCGCAACGGCGGGATTGATCATGCCGCATTCAGGGCATGTTTTCGGCGTCGATGCAGCTGCTGGTCTAAAACACATGGTCCGTCCTTCTTTCTTCCATACGAAATCGAATCGGCGTCGGAAAATCGGCGCATCCGAGTCAATCAGCGTCGGGGCCGCGCGCCGCACGGCCCCGACGGAGCCGTCACCTACGGGATGAGCAACGTGGTCCTGCGATCGCGTTCGGCCATCTTGGCCGCCAGATCCTCAACAGGCCCGTACTCGATAGCGCTCGCCAGGCAATGGAGCTGGCATGCCGGCATGCCGCCTGCGGCAACACGGTCTTCACACAAATCGCAGTACGAGGTGATAAGCGGGTAGTACGTGTGCTCCCAGGTGCCTTCCTCCATCAGTTCCCACGGACCGAGCACGAGCATCTTGATGCCGAACTGCCCAATCGGATAATCGTGTTCGTTTTTGCAGGATACCTCGCACGAATGGCAGCCGGTGCACCAGTAGTTGTCAATGAGTAAGCCGTATTTCTGAGCCATGATTCATACCTCCTATTCGGCCATGAGATTCTGAAGGGCGGGATCGTTTTTGATGGAACCGGGGAAGTTCTGCACGCTCGGAAGATCTTGCGGGGCATGTTCGACAAGCGGTACGTGATCGGCCTTGCTGAGCCTGCCGATCATGCATTTCATCGGCGCGCCGAAGCCGTAGTGGCCGACAAGGTTGTTCGGGATGAGCTCGTTGATGTTCGATTTCCACACGCCGCCGATGTTCGGCTCGCTCATATCCTCCTCGGGATACCACCACCCGTGATCGGCCATGACCACATTCGGCTTCAGAATAGGAGTGATCTTCGCCTTCTCGTAACATTTTCCCCACGGGTTTTCGATGCACACCCATTCGCCCTCGGTTACGCCGATCTTTTCTGCCAAATCGGGGTGCATGGCCACAACGGGATACGGCTTGATCTCGCGCAGCATCTTGGATTGGCGATGCTCGGAATGGAACGACGCCCAATTGCGCGCGCCCGTCGTGATGGTGATGGGGTACTCTTCCTTCCAGTTGGGGTGCTCTTTGGTGTATTCGGACATGAAGCGCGAAGCGGCGCAGGAATGCAGCTCGTCGGCATCGTCTTGCCAGTACTCGCTGAATATAGGCTCTTCGTAGTACGGCAGAGGATCCCCGCCGCACGCGGCGAACATCAGGCTGAACAGCTCGACCTTGCCTGTCGTGGTGTTGAAGCCAGGTTCACCGTCGGGCCGGAGCATACCGCGCTCGTATTTGCGGTACTCGGTTTTGCGGCATACCTGCACGTGGTCTTTGAGGTACTCCCAATCATGATCGAACCCGACCACTTTGGTAAGGTCTTCAGAGATGTAACGCTCGATGCTCTCGACCTTGCTCTCGCCGTCCACGTAGAAGTTATCGCGGAATGCCGGGCGCTGCGCCAAATCATGGACGATTTCGAATTCGCTCTTGCAATCCCCCACGGGAGGAACAGCCTTCACCATGGCGGCTACGGGACCGGGATGCTCGCCCATGAGCTGCGTGATGTACCCATCATGTTCGAGCCACGTGGCAAGGGGCAAAAACAGATCGCAGCACGAAGCGATAGTGGGGTTCATGAAGATGTCCTGCGCCACCACGAAATCCATGCGTTTGAGCGCTTTATGCCACCGGCTCGGCTGAGCGGTGTTCGTAGGAGCTACCGGATTGGTATGCAGGATCCAGCAGAAACGCACCGGATACGGCTCGTCGGTCTCGAGTGTCGGCAGAAACTCATCAGGCACCGCTTTGCCGAGCAAGAGCTTGTAGATGGGGTATACGTCGAGCCCAACCGTACTGTCGCGCTGTTCCTGGGTAACCGGGTTCGGCGGCACGGTTTCCCGCTTTTTGCTGCCTGCAACGCCGTCGACGTTGTCGAACTGGTTTCCGCCGAAGTCGAGCGTAATGTTCCACCCGATGTTCGTGCCGCCGGGAATGTCGAGGTTGCCCGTAATGGCAACGAGGGCGTACAGGCAGTGCACGCTCTGCACGCCGTTGGGATTTTGGTCGTTGGCGAGGCCCATGTTGAGACCCCACGGCTTCTCTGCCAAGCAACGGGCAACCGCGCGGATGGTCTCGGCGGGAACCTCGGTCACTTCGGCAGCCCATTCCACCGTGTGCTCCATAACGCGCTCTTTGAACTCGTCGAAACCGTAGCACCACTTCTCGACGAACTCATGATCGTACAGATCCTCCTCGATGAGCACGCGAAGGAGGCCGAAGGCGAGCGCGGTATCGGTGTTCGGACGCAGCTGCATGTAGTACAGCGCGCGGGTCGAAAGCCAGTTCACGCGCGGATCGACGTTGATGAGCTTGGTGCCGCGCTTCAAAAGCTCGATGATGGAATGGCCCCAGGTGCCGTCGGGATTGGACCGTAGAGAATCGCGACCCCAGTTGAGCAGGTACTTCGGTTGCACGTATTCGGGATCGTCGTAGCGTCCGGGCAATCCGTTCGCAAAGTCGTACTCGATGTAGCCCGCGCCGCCGATCATGGAGCACACCGTATCGCGCGGAGCCATGCAGGAGAAACCCGTCTGCGTATAGCACTGGTTCGTCGTCACACAGATGCGCGCAGACGTGTTCGTCATGTACCTGCCAGCTTCGCGCCCGGTTCCGGTGAGCACCGTCAGACTGTTCGGGCCGTATTGCTCTTTGCACTTGTTGATTTCTTCTTCGATCTTGTCGTAGGCCCAATCCCACGATACGACCTTCCAAGCATCGGCGTTGCCTCGGTCCTTCGGATCGCGGTACATCGGGTGCACGATGCGATCGGGATGATAGATCAGGTCGAGCACGCGCAAGCAGCGCACGCATAAGCGCCCCTTCGTAGTGGGATGATCGGGGTCGCCCTCGATCTTTATGCACTTTCCGTCTTTCACATACGCAAGCACCCCGCAACCCATGCCGTGGCAACCCGGAGGAGACCACGGGGACGTGCGGTGAATTTCGGTGCCGTCTTCCAGCACACGCACCTGGGGAGCGGCGTTTTCGTCAATGTAAGTAGCCAACTCTGATACCTCTTCTCTCTCGTACTCGTCTTATACCTTCACCCGAACATGCCCATTGCAAACAGCAAGAGCACAATCCCAACGACCGACACCGAACAGCCCAGAAGATGCATGTACGCAAACCGCTGCTCGCCCGATGTGACGTACATGGTTGGTTGAGCAGGGTTTACATAGATGCAGTACGTTTTACCGCCCAAAAACGGCACCGCCAGCCGACCTGCCCTCAGGTAGAGATGGAAAAACACGTTCGCGCTTTTCCCCTGATACGTCTTCCCTTCGTACTCATAGCGAAATTCAGGTACCGCTAAGACGAAAAGGCCTGATGCTTTGTTCGACTCGCTTTGATCACGTGCACCCTTGTCGATGTACTCTGCGGGAGTTTCGTCCTGACAGAAATCGGTCTTGCGGGTAGCCACCACATCCACGAACAGAATCGCGCATCCCGCAAACGTTATGGCTATGGCAACTGCAAGAAGTACGATGTTCATCATGTCATCCTGCTCTCGTCCGTCGATCGCCTTGCATATCGGGCATCGCTCGTGTTTTCAGATGCTCCCGATCCGGATCCGAAGGTAGGCCCTGTCGGATCCGGATGACAGGTCGGGTTATTCGGCCTTACGCTTGGCCAGGCCCTCTTCCGCTTCCTTCATCTGAGCAGAGGTCAGACGGTGCAGGAAGAAAAAGACCACGAAGCAGACGATCATGGCGATAGTGGGAACCATGAAGGTCATGAACGTGATGCCCTGAACCATTGCCTCGGTGACCACTTCAACCGATGCGCTGTAACCGATCGATGCCAAACCGAAGCCGATGATGGCACCTTGGAACATCTTGCCGATGTTCGGGCACCATTGGATTGTGCCCATGATGAACGCTTTGGCGCTTTCGCCCTTCTTGTATTCCTGATACGTGATGGCGTTTGCCATGCAGGAGAACTCGACCGCCATCATCATGTTGCCGCCGAAGAAGCTGACGACGATTGCGACGGTGAACACCAGCGTCGAGGATGCGGCGCCGAAATAGCCGAAGATCATCGAGACGATCACGATGGCAATGCCAGTCAAATACGTGATGCGATTGCCGAGCTTGCGGGCGATCGCTTCGCCGCAAAACGTGCCGACCAAGCCGGCGGCGTTAGCCAGCGTGAGGCAGCCAGCGTAGAGCATTGGCTGGTCGAACACCACGGTGCAGTAGTACACGGCCATCGCACCGAGCAGCATCGACCAGATGGCGCGGCCGACTTCGCCGATGAACAAACCCAGAGCGGGAAGGTTCGTGAAGAAGTACTTGAGGCACTTCCAAATGGACACCTTCTGTATATCGCTTTTGACCTCTTCGGTCTTTTTTCCAGCCTTCTTCGCCTCGTAGCGGCGGCGACAATACTCCTCGGTCGGATCCATACCCTTGAACATCTTGAATAAATACACGTACGCAAGCACGAACACGATACCCCAGATGAACGCAGTGATGGTATACCCGATTACCGTATCGGGACGCGTGTTGGAAGCAACGTCGCCGCCCGCGAAAAAGATGATCATGGGAAGCGAAACGGCCGCGAACAGAAGCTTAATAATCAGGTTGCCCTGAGCTTTACGAGCAGACATCAGCGCACGGTCGGCTTCGGTCCGCGAGGCAACCGTGATCATGGACGTCGCGGAAATCATGAACAGGTTGATGAAGAACTGGCCGATAATGTAGCAGCCGCCGATCAACACGGCCTGAGCCACACTGCCGGTATCAACGCCGATCCACGTCCAGTCGGTCCATGCGCCCATGATGAAGATCAAGGCGCAAACAGGAGCGAACAGCATGTACGAGCGGTATTGACCCCAGCGCAGCCATACGCGTTCGATGATGACGGCGGCGATGAACACGATGATCCACGCCATAAAGCTCGATATGGTAGTCATGGTTCCCATCAGCGCAGGATCCATGCCCACCGCGTTCGTAAGGAAGTAATTCCAGTACGAACTCAACATCTGATTCCACCCAGAGAAGAACATCATACCGATGCCGTACATGAGGCCCATTTTCTGGGATATGGCATTAGTGATCTTCCCTACTGCACCCCCCTGAGGCTCGGGAGCGGAAATCGTCGTTTCGGTCATGGTGTAACCCCTTTTCCTCCTCGCACGCACAGGTGCGATGCCTTCGATGTCACCTGCATCTATGCGCAAATTCCCTTGCGCATGCCACCTCCTCACCCGATGCTTTGCGGGTTCGCCCAAGACGAAAGCCCGCAATCGATCTAGTTTTCAACCTGTGCCGTTTCCATCAACCATGCCAGGGCTTTCTTGCGGCGAATGCTTTCACCGAGCGACGAAGCAAACCCGCGCCGCTCGAACTCCTCATCCGACAGGGCTGCAAGACCCGCAGGAAGCGCGCCTTTCGCAGCAGCCACGTCCTCTGTCGCAGCCGCAATGCCCCGCTCCCGTGCCAGTACGTCGAGCGCAAGGTTTTGACGGAGCGTCTCGGCAGCTTGCATGAATGCCTGCATGGTGAATTCGTCTTTGGTTGTGCCGTGCTCTTCGCAGTACGCTTCGAACGTTTGGCCCTGCGCTTCGATTTTGGCGAGGGTCGTTGCCATCAACGAGTCTTTCGCTTCTTGGTACATCTCGTCGGGAACAACGCCGACGAGCCGCTTTTCCAAAGCAGAACGAACCCGCAAAACCAGCTCTTGCTGTTCGACTTTCGCTTTCTGGGACTCAAGATCGGCGCGGATGTGCGCTCGAACCCCCGCCACATCGCCGAACTGCGGGAGCACGCGCGCCACCCACGCGTCATCCACAACGGGAACCACGCGCTCTTGCACTTCGTAGAGCCTGACGGCAGCTTCGTAGCGATCGGTCTTTTCGCCGTCTTCTGCGGGCACCGAAAACGAAAACGAACGCTCTTCGCCTGCGCGCATCGAAAGAACGTTCTCGATGAATGCGACAGGTAACAGGCCTTCGGATATCTCGACGCGGCGACGCAGGCCCGAGAGGTCCTTGCACGGCTTTCCGTTCTTTGTCATCCCGATATCCATAACGGCATAATCGCCTCTACGGATTTCTCCATGAGCGGAGGCCTGGTACTCGGCGCACTGCTGCGCCGAGTACGCAATCTGAGCGTCGATGTCGCTTTCATCGATCGAGACAATAGGTCGTTGCACCTCAACGGGACCTATGTCGGTAAGCGAAAGGCGGGGGCGCGGAGTAAGGCTCGCCGTGAACGAGAAATCCCGATTGAAGCATGGCGGATCGTCGGCGTGGACACCCGGCGTGAGCACCGTATCGATGCCGAGCTCGCGCACAGCCTCCATCGTGAACCGATTGAGCAGGAAATCCTTGCTCGCAGCTTCGACTTCCTGGGCGCTTATCTCTTCGGCAAGGCGCTCTTTCAGGGACAGTCGATCATCAGCCTTCGCACCCATTCCCCTCACCTGCGCCATCAAACGATAGAATTCGTCAAGCGTTTCATTGACCCGTGCGGCATCGACCACAATTTCGATTTCGATGCGCATGCCGCCGTCTTTCTCCTCGGCGACGAGCTTCTTGAATCCTGTCTGACCCATGACGATTCCCCCTTGTTGATCCCCGCTCTACCGACGTACACCCACGCACACTGCCCGCTCCCGCATTCCCCGCGCACAGCCTTCGCTGTAAACCCGTTACTGTGCGCCGGGAGCCTTCGGCGCTCCGGGGGCTGCAGGTGCTCCCGGGGGTTTCGGAGCACCTGGCGCGCTCGGAGCGCCAGGCCGTCCGGGAGCGCCCATGGCAGGTGGGCTGCCGGCAGATAGTTCTGCCCCGCACGCCGTGCACTTCGCGTCGAAGTAGCCGTTTTCCGCTCCGCATTCTGGGCATTGCTTCTTTGCCGTTTGCGTATCTGCTGGTCTAAAACACATGGTGAAACTCCTTATGCTTACCTCGCACGGGCCATCCCTTCGACGGACTCGTGCTTACTTGACTTTCTCGCCGTTTTTCTGGGCCTTGTAGTACCTGCCCAAAGGAACGATCTCGCCTTTTGTATCGGGATCTTCGTCGCCGGCGAGACGGTAGTACACAATTTCGGGCATCATTTCGACTTCGTTGAGCCATTCGTAGCGGTAGTACAGCGCACCGTCGAGAAGGTACGCCTCCACCGTCGATTCGGCAGCAAGCAGATCCGCGTAGCGTTTCTTGATCTCTTGAGGCTCCATCACAACCCCTTCCGCCTTGCCGCCTGAATCAACCGGCAAGGGCTTTCGGTCCTGTATTCACCATCAGCGAACCTGCGCCCGGGCAAACAGGCTTCGGGCGCAGGTCCATCCGCCTATTTCAATTTGTCGCCCTTTTGAGCTTCGTGGAATTCAACCGTCGTCACCTGCACGGGCTCCGAAACGCCGTCGGTTATCTTGTTAAACGTGATCTGCCCTGGCTCGGTTACCGGATCGGCTGCATCGTAGCGGTAGTACAGATCACCGTCCTTGATGTAGGCTTCCACGCAGAACCAATCGCTCACCAGTTCGCCGTACTTTTCTGCAACGTCTTCTCTGTTCATGCCTGTCCCCTATTCCTCACACGGTACGAACAGCACCATGTGCGACGACGTCATCTGCTTTGCCAGCTCGTCTACCGGGCCGTATTCCATGCACAGGCCCTGGCAGTGATGCACGCATGTGGGAAGGCGTCCTTCCTTCACACGATCGGCGCACAGGTCGCAGCGGTCGGTCGGTGTGGGTATGAAGTTGAATTCCCACGTGTCGTCTTTGATGAGGTTGGGACCTTGCTGGGTAAGCTTGATGCCCCATTCCCCCTCTTCGAAACCGTGTTCCACCTTGCACGCCATTTCGCAGCTATGGCAGCCGGTGCAGAAGTTGTAATTGATAAGCAAGCCGTTCAACATGTCTCCTCCCTTCTAGCGGTTCACGACGTCGAATTGGTTGCGCCCGACGTTTTCGGGCATATCGCCTTGCGGCTCGGTCCCATCCTCGACCTTGTAGACTTTGCACATTTGGGTTTTATAGGACGATCCGTATCCCGCTGTCGCCATGTCGTTTTGGATGGTCAGGCAGTTGATGTTCGAATCGAATGCGCCGTACAGGCCATCTTCGAGCTTGCCTGAGCGTTCGGGGAACCACCATCCGTGCTCGGCCATGATGGTGCCCCTCAGAATGCCGTCGGATACCTCGGCTTTCTGCATAACCTTGCCCCACTGGTTTTCCAGATACACCCAATCGCCGTCGTTGATACCAAGCGCTTCGGCATCCTGCGTATTGATTTCGCACAGAGGCCATGGATGGAATTCGCGTATCGATTTGAGCTGACGATGCTCGGAGTGGAAGAACTCCCAGCTGCGGCGGCCTGTGGTGAGCACGAAAGGATACTCTTTGGCCTCTTCGGGAGCCGAGATGGGACTGCACGTAGGCTCCTTGAAGCTCGGCAAGGGATCGATGCCCGCCGAATCGTACATGGTGCAGTACAGTTCGATGCGCCCCGTGGTCGTGTTGAAGCCCGGCTGCTTGTCGAAGCGCATGTCGCCCGTCTCGTACTTGCGGTACTGGAACTTCGGGTATACGAGTGTTTTCTCCTGCAGCTCTTCCCACGTGATGTCGAAGGGCATCGAGGAGAGGTTCTTCATCACGTATTCGTTCATCTCGGGTACGGTATCCCAGAAGAACATGTCAGGATTGAGGATCTGGCCGAGCTCGAGCATGATCTGCTCATCGCCGCGAGCATCGCCCGCTTGGAGTATCTTGTTGATGGCGCGCAGCGGGGTGAACCAGGCGCGGATACCCCAACGCTCGCACCCCATGGCGATCGGCAGCACGATATCGGCGCAGCCGGCAGCCGTCGGCGTCATGAACAGATCGCACACGACCACGAACGGAACCTTCTGCCACGCCTCGTAGACGCGCTTGGATTCGCCTGCCATGTTGATGAAGCTGTTGGTGGAGCAGAGAAAGCCCATCTTGATGGGATAGGGCTCGCCGGTTTCCATGGCGAGCAGGATGTCGTCTCCCATGGAATGCGGCCCGAAACCGACCGTGCGCAGCGCGTATTTGCCGTCGCCCAGACGGCCTTCGCGCACCTCTTTGCCCATACCCTTGCAAATGTTCTCGCGGATATCGGACTGCACGTGGCCGTACTTCACGTTCACGAACCCGCCGGGTACGTCGATGGAGCCCGTAAGGACTTCGACAGCGGCAACGGCGAGCGAAGCGCCAACAGCCCATTTCGTCTGGTCGAGCGGCAATCCCCACTGCAAAGCGACCGTGCCCGCTTGCCCCAGGTAGCGGGCTGCTTCGACGATCTTTTCTGCGGGAACCCAAGTGATCTTCTCAACAACTTCGGGCGTGTAAGCAGAAGCGCGCTCCTCTAAAGCCTCCATGCCGTAGACCCACTTGTCGCAGAAATCTTTATCGTAGAGGTCTTCTTGCAGCATCACGTTGCAGATGCCCAAAGCGACCGCGGCGTCGGTGCCGGGACGCAGCTGCAAGAAGATGTCGGCATGAGCAGCCATCCACGTAACGCGGGTGTCAACCACGAAGAGCTTGGAGCCGTGCTGCATGCAATCGATGATCCAATGTCCGAAGAACCCATCGGCGTTGGAAACGACCGGATTGCACGCCCAGTTGAGGATAACGTCGGGACGGCGATACTCAGGATCGTCGAAGCGCTCTGCAGAAAGCTGGGCGCAGTCGGCGATGAAGTCGGAGCCGAAGATGGCGTTCATAGCCTGCAGGCGGGGCGTGTAGCAGCAGTCGCCCGAAAGCATACCGGCCGTATCGTTAGGCGTCTTGAACCCAGCGAATGCGAGCGAAGACGTCTGCCACGTGGCGTTGCGCCCTGTACCGATACCGGTAACGATGGACTTGGGACCGTATTCTTCGGTAACCTCGCGCGCCTTTTCGGCGATGATGGCGTATGCTTCGTCCATCGTGATTTCTTCCCACTTGTTCTCGCCGCGCTCGCCCACGCGCCTGAGCGGATGCAGGATGCGGTCGGGATGGTTGACCGCCTCGACCATGGCGAGGCAGCGCATGCACAGCCTGCCTTCGTTCACTGCCGAACGCGGATCGCCCTCGATTTTCACGAGCTTGTCGTCCTTGGTGTAGAACAGCACGTTGCAGCCTTGATGGCATCCGGGTCCAGACCACTGGCAACTGCGCGTGACCGTCATATCCCCTTCTTGCCATTGCCACTCTTCGCGATAGAGATCAGGATTCATTCCCTTTCTCATGCACACTCCCTTCTCTCGTCTCACAACCGTCTGCGCTGATGGCCGTGTAAAAACCAAGCAGCAGAGACCGTCGATCTACCCCGTTGACCAGCGATTATAAAAGGGTGTGAAGGCATACGAAAAAGTCCGATGCGCATGCAGAAGCGCTTGAGGATGGCATGGGATGGCTTCCGGCTTCGCTTGTGCGCGAAACGAAAAGACCATCGCAACTATGCCGAAAGGGAATGGGGGCTATTCGGTCGTTTTACACAAAGAGATCGCGGCAAGGACAAGCGAACCGCTAGCACCGCCACAGTGCGAAACCAGATGTTTCACGTGAAACATGTGTTCGTGTTTTCTGTTAACTTCTCGACCGATAGTTGAAAAACAAACGAGACGGCGAAGGGGCAGACCCCATCAAACACTTTTTGGATTTCGTCAAGAAAGGGAACTGCCCTTCTATGGCCTGGGATCCTGGAAACAAAACGCGGCAATCGCATCTGCCAGCAGGAATAAACTGTAGGACTTCTGCCTTTCATCTTCAAAGTTAAAAAGGAATAGGGGTTTGGATAGCTCTGCGTGATGACACGATGCATCTCTTGATACATGCGGTATGTTTTCACGCAGCGACGAACCCAACTCCCGTGTTTACCATACCGCGTGCGGGTGGCTGGATGGATCCAAGCGAAAGACTGCGCTCGAACACAGCAAGACTATCCTTTTCGAAAGTTTCTTTGATCTTTCCAGCAACGGCTGCACGAAAACGATACGCCGAAAAAATTCTATCTTGCCATTCATTGTGTCAAGGTTGGTTTATATCTTGTCAGACAGCTTGGCAAAGATGGTCGGTTTAGCATCTTATTTGCTGGAGTACGCTTGAATGTCCGATCCCTACACCACATACAAAATCGCGTACAAACCGAGTAGCAGCGCGAGCATGACGGCGTTCGCCGCCCCGAACACGAGCATGAACCTCCCAATGCGCGCTCCATCGACATGCAGATAGATGCGCAGCGAAATAAGACTCGCAAGCGAGGCGATGGGAGTGCCCAATCCTCCGAGGTCGACGCCGATGAGCAGGCTTTGCCACGTCTCCGTGAAACCCGACAGAAGCACAGCAGCAGGCACGTTGCTGATCACCTGGCTTGCGGCGACGGATGTTATCAGGGGATGCGTGCCCATGCACGCTTCGAGCAGCTCGCGCACCGCTTCGATCCGCCCCATGTTGCCTGCGAACACGAAAAAGCAGACGAACGTGAGCAGCAATCCGTAATCGACGCGCCTGAAAACCGTGCGGTCGAATAGCGCAAGGGCGCATACGACCACCGCAAGCAGAACGATCGGCTCCACAACGCGCAGCACCGCCAGCAGCGAAAGCGCGAAAAGGATCCCATGAAGGGCAATTCGTTTCGTTCCACCCCGCGATAGCGAAAGGGGAAGCGACACGTCGGTCGATCCGCCGCCCGTCGCCATCGATGCCGCTGCCAGCACAACCAGCGAGAGCACGCCGAACGGAAGCAGCGCTCGCAGGAAATCACCAAATGTAATCGAATAATAGGTAAATAGGTACAGGTTCTGGGGATTGCCGATCGGCGTTACCATACCGCCAAGGTTCGCAGCAATCGTCTGCAAAACGATAACCCAGGCAAGATGGCGCGTCTGCCCGGCATGGGCGAGCACGAGCACAGCGAAAGGTACGAACGCGATAAGGGCAACGTCGTTAGTAACGAGCATCGACGAAAAGAACGGAAGCATGACGAGCGTGAGTGCTATCAGCCGCATCGGTCGTTTGCTTTCGAGCAGCTTTTGTGCAAGTATCGAAAAAAGTCCGCATTCCTTGAGACCCGACACGGCAGCCATGAGGCTAAAAAGCAGAATGAGCACCCGCGTATCGATATAGGTAGCATACGAGGCGTCGGGGGGAACGAACGCCATCGAAGCAAGTGCACACACGGCCGCGATGCAGAGCACTGCTTCAGTACGGAAAAACGTGATCAACTTATCGAGCATAGGAAAATGCGGCCTTCCGAGCACTCTAGAAGACACAGTATCGAGCACATCATCTCTGCCAGATGCCGTGTTTCACGTGAAACATTTGTTCGTGTTTTGAATGGTTGAATGGTGATCGACCACTCGCGCTTGCAGCTTTTCAACCGGCAATCGAAATAGGCGGAAATGCGGGAAGTTTCCGAACATCAGCCGAAAAACTTCCCGCAGCGATTCTTAATCGGTGAAGTACCCTACGCCGCCTTCGAAGATCGGGTGGTACAGATTGCCGGGAACGTTTTTGTACAAGCCGTCGCCGCTGCGCTCCACGTGGCCCATTTTGCCGAAGACGCGGCCGTCGGGACTTGTGATACCCTCGATGGCGAGCACCGAGCCGTTGGGATTCACGTCCAAGTCCATCGACGGTACGCCGTTCGCATCGACGTACTGCGTGGCAATCTGGCCAGCGTCTTTCATCTGCGCAAGCATTTCGGGACTCGCCACGAAGCGGCCTTCCCCATGGCTGATGGCAACCGTATGGATATCGCCCACTCCACAGCGCGAAAGCCACGGCGAAAGGTTCGACGCTACACGTGTGCGCACAAGGCGGCTCTGATGGCGTCCGATGGTGTTATGGGTGAGCGTCGGGCATGTTTCGTCCATAGGGCGAATATCGCCGAACGGCACGAGGCCGAGCTTCACGAGCGCCTGGAACCCGTTGCAGATGCCGAGCATAAGGCCGTCGCGGTTCTGCAAAAGGTCGCGCACCGCTTCGGTGACTGCGGGAGCACGGAAGAACGCCGTGATGAATTTGGCCGAGCCGTCGGGCTCGTCGCCCCCCGAGAAGCCACCGGGCAACATGATGATCTGGCTGTTTTTGATAGCTTTCACCAACGCCTCGGTGCTTTCGGCAACACGGTCGGGCGTGAGGTTGTTCACCACGAACACATCGGCCACAGCCCCCGCACGCTCGAAAGCGCGCACGGTGTCGTATTCGCAGTTGTTGCCCGGAAACACCGGAATGATCACGCGCGGCTTGGCAATCGAGCCGCTGTAGGTGAGCGGCAGCGCATCGGTAAAGCTCACCGTTTCGACCTCGTCGCCCGCGGCGCGGTACGGGAATACCGGCTCAAGCTTACCCTCCCATGCTTCCTGCAGCTCGGCAAGATCGATCGTCTCGCCTGCAGCCGAAAACGCATAGGCTTCGGTAGTCGTGCCCACGACGCCCACGCATACCCCCTCGCTCGCATTCGGAAGCGGGGCATCTGCGGCAAGTTCCACGAGGAAGCTCCCGTACGAGGGCGAGAACAGTTCCTCGGCCGTCACGCTTGCTTCCATCGCAAGGCCGATGCGATTGCCGAGACACATCTTGAACAGCGCTTCCGCCGTGCACCCGTATCCCGGGGTCGATACTGCGAGCGCTGACCCTTCGCCGATGAGCCCTTCCACGATTTCGAGCGCTTCGAGCAAGCCCTCCGCCGCAGGCTTCACGCCGTCATAGACGCTCGGGGCTATCCGCACCACGCGGCTTCCCACCTGCTTGAACTCGGGCGACGTCACACGGTCGACCGACCCCACCGCCGTTGCAAAGCTTACGAGCGTTGGCGGCACATCGAGATCCTCGAAGCTGCCCGACATGGAATCTTTGCCGCCGATGGAGCCGATACCCAGATCGATCTGAGCCATGAGCGCGCCGAGAACCGCTGCTGCGGGCTTGCCCCACCGCACGGGTTCGTTGCGCAAGCGCTCGAAGTACTCCTGAAACGTCAGGTACATGTCCTTACGCGTGAAGCCTGCGGCTGCAAGCTTAGAAACGCTCTCCACGACGGCGATGTACGACCCGACGTAGGGGTTCGCCTCGGTGAGATACGGATTGAAGCCCCACGCCATGCCGCTGCACGTGGTCGTCTCCCCGTCGACGGGCAGCTTGGCCACCATAGCCATGCTCGGCGTGAGCTGGCGCGATCCGCCGAAGGGCATAAGCACGCTCGCCGCGCCGATCGTCGAATCGAACCGCTCGGAAAGGCCCTTGTTGGAAGCCACATTCAAATCGGTCACGAGCGCATGCATGCGCTCGGTAAGCGTCGTGCCGGGCCACGTGCGCTCGTATGCGCCGCCCTCGGCCACCCGCACGCTCTGCTGTTTCGGTGCACCGTTCGAGGCAAGGAACGCGCGGCTCACATCCACGATGGTCTCGCCGTTCCACTCCATGCGTACGCGCGCCTCTTCAGTCACCGTGGCGATCGGCGTGGCCTCGAGGTTCTCCTCGACGGCAAGGCGCAGAAACGTATCCACATCTTCGGGCGCAAGCGCCACGGCCATGCGCTCTTGGCTCTCCGAGATCGCGAGTTCGGTGCCATCGAGACCGTCGTACTTCTTCGGCACGCGGTTCAGATCGATATGCAGGCCATCGGCCAGCTCTCCGACTGCAACCGACACGCCGCCTGCCCCGAAATCATTGCAGCGCTTGATGAGCTCGCAGGCGTCTTTCCGGCGGAACAGACGCTGGATCTTACGCTCGACAGGCGCGTTGCCCTTCTGCACTTCGGCACCGCAGCTCTCGAGCGATCCGAGCGTATGCGCCTTGGAAGAACCCGTGGCCCCGCCGATGCCGTCGCGACCCGTACGCCCGCCCAAGAGCACGATCACATCGCCCGGTGCCGGCGTCTCGCGACGCACGTGGTCGGCAGGCGTCGCCCCCACAACGGCGCCGATTTCCATGCGCTTGGCCGCGTAACCGGGATGGTACAATTCGTTCACCTGGCCCGTTGCAAGGCCGATCTGGTTGCCGTAGGAAGAATAACCGGCGGCGGCCGTGGTTACGAGCTTGCGCTGCGGCAGCTTTCCCGGCAGCGTTTCGGAAACCGGCACGAGCGGATCGGCCGCACCAGTCACACGCATGGCTTGGTACACGTAGCTGCGCCCTGAAAGCGGATCGCGGATGGCACCTCCCACGCAGGTTGCCGCGCCGCCGAACGGCTCGATTTCGGTGGGATGGTTGTGCGTCTCGTTCTTGAAGAGGTACAGCCAATCCTGCTCCTCGCCGTCCACATCGACCTTCACGCGCACGGTGCAGGCATTGATCTCCTCGGACTCATCGAGTCCGGTTAGAATGCCCTTCGCCTTGAGGTAGCGCGCGCCGATCGTGCCCATGTCCATGAGGCACACGGGCTTCTCATCGCGTCCGAGTTCGTGGCGCATGGCAAGGTACTTCTCAAAAGCGGTGCGCACGGCCTCGTCGTCGATCGCCTCTACCGAAAGCTCGGTGCCGAACGTGGTGTGACGGCAATGGTCCGACCAGTACGTATCGATCATTTTGATTTCGGTGATCGTGGGGTTGCGGCCTTCTTCGGCGAAGTACTGCTGGCAGAACACGATATCCGCCAGATCCATCGCCAGACCGCGCTCTTCGATGAACGCGGCAAGCCCCGCTTCGTCAAGCTCCAAGAATCCGTCGAGCACCTCCACCATGGCGGGTACCGGCTGAGGCATCTGGAGGGTGTCGCGCACCTCAAGCGACGCCTCGCGCGCTTCGATCGGATTGATCACGTAGTGCTTGATGGCGGCAATGTCGCTTTCGGTCAAATCGCCTTCGAGCATGTACACTTTCGCGCTGCGCACGACGGGGCGCTCGCCCTGGCTGATGAGCTGGATGCACTCGCTCGCCGAATCGGCGCGCTGGTCAAACTGGCCGGGAAGATACTCGACCGCGAATACGTACGCGCCGCACGTCTCGGGCATCGCGGTCGACGCGATATCGGTCTGCGGCTCGCTGAACACCGTCGGAACGCACTGTTCGAAGAGCGTCTCCGATATCCCCTCGACATCGTAGCGGTTCACAAGCCGCAAGCCGCGAAGCCGTTCGATTCCCAAAATGCTTTGCAGCTCTTCGTGCAGCTGCTGCGCCTCCACGTCGAAACCGGGCTTTTTTTCCACGTAGACACGAGAAACCATGAATAGGTCCCTACCTTCCTCATGCAAACCGAAGCGGCCAGCTCAGAAACCACGGGTACTTCATACCAACTTGACCCCGACCCCTCGCTCGCCGCAAGAAAACTACTTTATTTGGACGAAGCGTCCGTTTCGTCCTTCTGAGATGCCACCTCGACCTTTTCCGCCTTCTTGGCAGTCTTGTCGGCTTCGGCCTTCGACAACCTGAACCCGCTACCGAACAAACTGCGCTTCTTCGGCGCCTCAACAGCCGGCTTGTCGGCTCCGTCGTCCTTCGCAGCGGCCTTCTTCTGCAGCTGTTCGGCCTTGGCCTGCTTCTCCATGGCGCGGACCTCTTTGGTCTTCTTCGCTTCCATCTCTTCCTGATAGGCGCGGCGCACCTTGCGGATCTTGGAGAAGTCGATGTACAGAGCTGCAATGATCAGCACGTAGGCAAGTCCGAGTGCAACGAAGCTCACCATTTCGGTGTTGGGGAACCACGAGCGTGAAAGCCACGAGAACGCCGTCATGGCGATTGCGCCGACAAGCAGAATCCACCACAGACGACGCAGCTTCTTGTACTGCTCGGTCGGGGGGTTGTAATACTTGCGATCGATCTGCGACTGCTTTTGGCGTGCCGCTTTCTGCTCCGCCTTCTTCTGCTGTTTCGTCTTCGTGGTGCTTTGGACGCGCACCGATGAGGCCGCTTTCGATTTCGGCTTCATCGTTGCCGCGCTCTTGCGCGTTTGCCCCTTGTGGTCGTCGGTCGTGTAACGATCGTTCATCGGGTTTCTTTGGCTCATTGCGCTTCTGTCTCCTTGTTGTGCCTGCCTGCGTGCCCACCTGCACCCTGCCAGACGGGCGTCCGCGGCGATTTACTTCTCGAACGTGCGCCCGGTGATGCGCTCGTAGGCTTGTATATACTTCTCGCTCGTCTTATCGATGATGTCCTGCGGAAGGCGGGGCGGATTGCCCGTGCGATCCCAGTTGTCGTTCAGCCAGTTGCGCACGAACTGCTTGTCGAAGCTCGGCTGCTCTTGGCCGGGCGCATACGTGTCGGCCGCCCAGAACCGCGACGAATCGGGGGTAAGCACTTCGTCGGCCAGGATGATGCTATCGCCCAAACGCCCGAATTCGAACTTCGTATCGGCTATGATGATGCCCTGCTCAGCCGCATGGTCACGCGCCGTCGAATACACGTTGATCGACAGGTCGCGCAGCGCTTCGGCATCCGACTGGCCGATAAGCTCGGCGGTGCGCGCGAAACTGATGTTCTCGTCGTGATCGCCGATTTCGGCTTTGGTCGAAGGCGTGAAGAGGGGGTCTTCGAGCTTGGACGAATTCACCAAACCCTCGGGCAGTTCGATGCCGCACACGGTGCCTTCGCGCTCGTACTCTTTGAGGCCGCTACCCGCAAGGTAGCCGCGCACGATGCATTCGATCGGGAACATGTCGGCCTTTTTCACGAGCATGAATCGTCCGCGCAGGTAGTCTTCATAGGGCTTGAACTGCTCGGGCAGATCGGCAACGTCAGCCGAAATCAGATGATTCTCGATCACGCCGTCAAGCAGTTCGAACCAGAAGCACGAAAGCTGCGTGAGCACCTGGCCTTTATAGGGAATCTCATCCTCGAGGATGTAATCGAACGCCGAGATCCGATCCGATGCGACGAGCAAGAGCTTGTCGCCGAGATCGTACAGATCGCGCACTTTTCCCTGCGCATCGGGTTTGATATCGATTCCGGTCATGTCGCTTGATCTTCCTTCCTTGGGCCTGTGTCCAAACCGTGCAGTATTCGCACGCTACCGCAAAAGGACACGATAGCATGACGGGCTACTTCTTCGAACGCGACTTCGACTTTTCCTTGTTTTTGGTTCGGTTTTTCACCCTGTTTTCATCGTAAAGCGGAATGTAGATCGTGAACGTCGCTCCCTCGTTCGGTTTGCCCTCGACGTGCACCCATCCGCCGTGACGATCGACGATCTCCTTCACCACCGCAAGTCCTACGCCGAGCCCCCCGCTTTCGCGGTTGCGGCCTGCATCGGCACGCCAGAAACGCGAGAACACCATCTTGGCTTCTTCGGGCGAAAGGCCGATGCCGGTATCCTTCACCGCTATCGACGCCATGATGTCGCCCTTCTTCACGCTGACCGTAACATGGCCGCCTTCGGGCGTGTAGCGCACCGCATTGGAGATGAGGTTCGCGGTAGCCTGGCGAATCATGTCGGCATCGCCGTACACGTACACGTCGGGCTGCGTTTTGAACTCCATCGTGAGACCCGAATCGTTGACGAACGCCTCATGCGTGGAAACGATGCCCGCGATGAGCGATCCCACGTCGACAACCTCTTCTTTCATGGGCGTGGAGCGGTTTTCAAGCCGCGCGAGCTTGAGCAGCGCGTCAACGAGACGGCTCAACCGCTGCACTTCCGAGTTCACGGTTTCCAAGCGCTCGGTATCGGCCACGAACACACCGTCGACCATCGCCTCGACCGTCGACTGGATGGCCATGAGCGGCGTGCGCAGCTCATGAGCGACGTCGGTGGTAAGGCGCCGTTCGAGCTCGCGATCCTTCTCGACCGATTCCGCCATCGCATCGAACGTCTCGCCGAGACGCGAAATCTCGTCGTCGCCGCGCATGTTGGTGCGCGCCGACATATCGCCCTCGGCAATGGCTTTCGCGGTCGTGGTCATGCGGTTGATCGGCCGCACGAGATTGCGCGCGAAGAGAAAGCCGATGCAGAGCGAAAGAATGATGGCGATGGCGGCCGCGAAGATCATGGCTTGGTAGGACTTCTCGCGGAATTCGATGTCCTGCGTGGTCAGAAGCGTGCTCGATCCGTAGAGCCATACTGAAACCGAGCCGACCACCTCGTCGCCAACCTTGATGCTGGCATCCACCCGCTCGCCTTTGCTCGGCACGCCGAATATCTCTTGCGAAAAATTCGGCGCTTGGGCTCCTGCTTGCGCCTCGGGCTGGCCGTTTGCTGTGCTATCATCCTGTGCGGGCTGATCGTTGTGATCTGCTTGCCCGTCGGTCGGATCGGCCGTATCGTCCTCACCTGTTTGCGCATCGACCGGGGTATTGTCTGAAACTTGAGCTTGTCCTTCGGCCTTGGCATCATCCTCGCCGTTTTCCGTCTTATCGGCAAGCGTGCTGAACCAGAGCGGCTCGGGATTGCCCTTCTCGAAAACGGCAATGCCTAACCCTTTGGTTTCCGAATCGTTGTACTTGTCGATAGCGGGCTTGACCACGTATTCACTTAGGCTGCCGTCATCGGTATAGAAGCCCCCGTTTGTGGCGAACCGATCGGCGATCTGAATCGCGACTCCGTTTGCAACAACCTTCTGATTGTCGCGCGTGTAACTCTGAAAATGCTGCTCCCACACAAATGAGAGCACGCCGATTGCCACGAGCGCCGTCATGGCGGCGATCGCGGCAAACGATACGGTTAAGCGGGTCGTGTAAGTTAAGTTCGACCAAACGCGGGGGTGGCGCGCACCGCCGTCGGGATCGGCGGCTATATTCTCTCGTTTGACCACCGAAGGTTCTTACTGGCCGGCTTTGGTGGGATCTTCGAAGCGATACCCCACGCCATGCACGGTGTGCAACCATTTGGGATTGCGCGGGTTATCGCCGATCTTGGCGCGGAGGTTCTTCACGTGGGAATCGATCGTGCGCTCGTAGCCCTCGAAATCGTAGCCGAGCACCTTCTCGACAAGCTCCATACGCGAATACACACGCCCCGGATAGCGGGACAGCGTGGTCAGCAGCTTGAACTCACTCGCCGTCAGATCGATCTCCTCGTTGTTGACGAGCACTTTGTGGCCCGACACGTCGATCGTGAGCTCGCCGAACTCGAGCACCTCGCGCTGCGGCTCGGAATCGGCATGCACGCGGCGCAGAAGCGCACGGGAGCGGGCCACGAGCTCGCGGGGGCTGAACGGTTTCACCAAGTAGTCATCGGCACCGAGCTCAAGGCCAATGATGCGATCCTCGACTTCGCCTTTTGCCGTGAGCATGATGATCGGCACATCGGAATTGTCGCGAATAGCGCGACATACGCGCTCGCCCGGCACACGGGGAAGCATAAGATCGAGGATGACCAGATCGAAGTGGTGCTTAGAAAACTCTTCCAGGGCCTCCTGGCCGTCGCCAACCGCCGTGACCCAATAATTCTCGCGCTCGAGGTACGCGGTGACCGCATCGCGGATCGCCTTCTCGTCCTCGACCAGCAGGATACGTCTCGTTTCGTTGCTCATGGAAATCTCCTCAAGCTCATCGGTTCAGTCTATTCCGCCTAATCCGCAGGAGTACGAATGCGGGACCGTGTTTGCGTTTATTGTAGCAATTGATGTGTTTTGGCCTCTAAGCTGTACGGTAAATGACACAATAAACGTGCAAAGTAACTCAAACGGAGTACGGGGTCATTTGCCGAGTTCAGAGGCTTGCCCACGCGAATCGCGCACCAATCCCCGTTATATAGAAAGCGTAGACCGTGCCCGAACGCAGACCGACACACGCGAAGCGCGCTCACGCTAAGCAGATGAATGCAAAGCGCGCCTACACAAGGAAGAAGGCTGCACCGCCTTCGCGGACGCCCGCGCCTTCGCCCTCGCGCCCTACCCACGGCCAAACGCTCCTCACACGCCGCCATTTTCTCTACGGAGCGCTCGGTATCGGTGCGGCGGCGGCGCTTGCGGGCGGTGGGTTCGCCGTGTACAACGCAACACAGAGCGAGGATCCCGAAGAAACGGTCGCAACCCTTCAGGTGCCCGTCGACGCCGTTTCGCTCTCGGATAACTGTACCGCCATCGACGAAGCGGAACTCAGCAACTACGTCACGCTCGTCGGAAGTTTCGAGCTTCCGTACGGAACCCTTCTCTGGACGAACAACGACTCCGTTGCCGCATGCCTGCTTCCCACCGAAGAATCGGCACGGCCCCTCACCCAGGTAGCGCTTTTGTACCTGGGAAGCGGCGAACGCACAACCGTGCTCGAGGAAGCCGTGGGGCAAGCGGAGGGCTACGACATCTACGACGTTCGCACAAGCGAGCAGGGGGTTATCTGGACCGAGTCGAACATCCTCGACGGCATGTGGCGCATCTTCGCGGCATCGCTCTCCGATGGCGCGCTCGGTACACCCACCTTGCTCGAAGAGGGCTTGGCTGCCGATTGGGAAACGCCGACGATCGCGGCGGTCGGCATGAACGCGTTTTGGCAGGTGCTTCCCGCGCTCGGTGGTGAGCGCACCACGTCCGATTCGCTGCTCAAACGCTCTCGGTTCGGCTCGAACGGCGCAATCGACACCGTATACGCGTCAACCGGCCGCATGAGCACGCCGCCCTACCCCACGTCCGACAGCCTCGTCATCACGCCCCGCACGAACAGCTCGGGCGTCAACCACCAGCTCACGCTTATCGATGCCGATTCGGGCACCGTCCTCGACAAGGTTGTGCTGCCCAGCGCCATGAAGCCGCTCGAAGCGGGATACGGCGCAAACGGATTCACGTTCTCGTTCGATGCGTGGTACAACTACGGCGACGGCATTGCGAAGATCGGCACGTACACGCCCGCGCAAACGCACGCAGCCGAAGCGTACGACGGGCTTCCCTGGTTTTCGTGGACCCGCAGCCCTACCGCAGCGCCCGCGTGGTGCGGCAGCTGGTTCATCGTGAAATCGACGCGTGCAGTGTGCGGCGTCGATATCGGATCGATGACGTATTTCGCGCTTCCCACCGAAAGCGGTAGCGGGAAAGAGGGCGACTACCTCGCCACCACGGGCAGCACGTCGACCTTCGTAACGTATGCAAGCGTGAACAACACGAGCATCGACGGCACGACGAAGAAGGTCTGCCTTGTGCGCGTATGGGCGCCGGTTGCGTAAGGCTCACTGCAGTTTGTGTTTTTCGTTGTGTTCAAAAGCGTAGACATACGCACGCTCACAGTACAGCCGTTTTCCGGAATGGTTTCGTTTACTCTGCTACCAGCACACGGTACACACGGCGACGGGTGTTGCCTTCGGCGCGTACGAGCCCCTTCTCTTCGAGGCGCTTGAGGATGCGCAGAAGCGTAGCTTGCGAGAAATCGAAGCGCTCCTGAAGCTCGCTGCGCTTGAGCGGCCCTTGCTCTTCGATGACCGAAAACACGAGACGTTCTTGATTGCCCAACTCATCGCCACCGTGGATATCCCGCCTGCCGCGCTCTTCACCGTCAGACGCATGGGTTGCATTTCGATTGGGCAGCACAACCTTGAACACGTGTTTTGTGATGTCGAAAACGGGTCCGGTTTCACTTCTTTCGTACGCCTCGAAAATACGTGCAATACCGGTACCGTACGCCTCGATCAGCCCCAGCCGGTAAAACACGTGGGCGAGCCTCGGATTGCGCAGCACCGAGACGTCCATCTGGAATTCACTGAGCGAATAGGAAGCCGGCAGCCCGCCATGCGACACGGTTTCGAGACGATCTTCCAGAACGCTCACGAGCGGTGGTGCGCCGCTATCGAAGTCTTGGTGGACAAGAGCGTTTACCAGCACCTCGCGCACCGCATCGGGCGGATAGTCATCGTAGTCTTCCCGCCTCATATCGACGAACCGCGTTTTATAGTGCGTGTGTTCTGCTAAAAAATGGCACGCTTGATCGAATTGGGCAAGCAACGATCCCCTCGTTTCCAACCGATCCTTAAAGGTGATGCGCTTGGTGCCGAAGAAATGCGCGAGCTTGATCGAGCAGGTGCACTGATCAGACAACAACCAGGCAAGGTTGGTGAACTGGCCGTCTTCATCGACGAACCCGAGCGTTCGCAGTTGTGCATCGCCGAATTCGAGCTTCTGGTTTTCGAAGGCTTTGCTCGTCTCTGAAAACGTGAGCGCTTGATGCAGGCATCGGCGCGCTTCGAACGAGTCTTTCTGGGAGGCTTTCAACATGTCGACGATCTCGGCTTCTGTGGCCATGAACGAAGCCGAACCCTGACGAATGTAGACGCCCTCTGGCCGCATTCCCTTATCGGCCATATAGTACGGTCGGTTAGCGCCCCGCTCGACACGGATGCCGACCACATGCTTCCCGTTCATCTCCATGCGCTCGCACTGCACGATCATCGAAGTATTCGGCTTGATCGAGCTCCGAATGGAATTGGCAGCCGCGAGCATGGTGGCATCGGGGTCTTCAACGCCGCAGATTTCGCCATCGTCTTCGATACCAAGGTATACGATGCCGCCACGCGTGTTGGCGAAGGCGACCACCGTCTTGAGCGTCGTTCGCGAAAACTCGCGCTTGAATTCGATAACGTCGCTTTCCGAAAACATGGTGGCTCCTTTCTCGTTTTCTTATCAGTTTATCATCATTCTAATCATTAGATGGTGTAAATGATTAGAATAAGAAAGCGAACAAATGTTTCACGTGAAACACTGCGTGCAGACTGATGCATTCAGGCTATTGCAGCAGCGCACCGAAGCAAAAGGCGATTTCGTACTCGAAGCCGGAACGCACGCGGGCCCATCGGAACTCG
Organism: Raoultibacter phocaeensis; assembly: GCF_901411515.1. Lineage (NCBI taxonomy): Bacteria > Bacillati > Actinomycetota > Coriobacteriia > Eggerthellales > Eggerthellaceae > Raoultibacter > Raoultibacter phocaeensis. Next base: position 1,157,184 of record NZ_CABDUX010000001.1, on the reverse strand, counting down.
TATCCCGATGGGCCCGCAACGATTCTGATCAGGCTCGCAGCCTCAAATTTGCGCCTGCAGCCAGCCCAACCGCTTAGCGCATGGCCGACCAGCCACCACTTATGCAATCAGCTAGAACTCCAGCCCTTTCAGGCGATCGAACACCACGTCTTTGCGCGTGAGGAAATCCCACGGGTCAAAAATCTCATCGAGCACCGCTTGAGTGAGGGCGGCGGCATCGGGATCGGCCTCCAACCGCTCGCGGTACGTGGGACCGTCTACGGCATTCTGGATGTCCTCCCATACCTTCATGGCGTTGCGCTGTACGATCACGTACGCATCCTCGCGGCTGATGCCCGTGTCCACAAGCGCGAGAAGCACCTTCGACGAGAAGATGAGGCCGCGCGTGCGCCACAGGTTGTGCTCCATCTTGGCAGGATAGGTTTGCAGACCGTCCAGCATCCACTGCATTTTTCCGAACATGTAATCGAGTGCGGTGAAGCTGTCGGCCAAGGCCACGCGCTCGGCGCCAGAATGCGAGATGTCGCGTTCGTACCACAGCGCCACATCGTCGAGGGCCACCTGGGCGTTGCTCTTGACCACGCGGGCGAGGCCGCAGACGCGCTCGGCGGTGATGGGGTTGCGCTTGTGAGGCATGGCTGAGGAGCCCTTCTGGCCTTTCGTGAACGGCTCTTCCGCTTCGATGACGTCGGACTGCTGGAGCAGGCGTACCTGCAGGGCGATGGATTCGAGCGTGGAAGCCGTAACCGCAAGCGCCGCCATAACCTGCGCGTGCCGGTCGCGGGCAAGCACCTGGGTCGAGAGCGGATCGGGAGTGAGCCCGAGCTTTTCGCATACGTACTCTTCGACGAACGGATCGATACTCGAATACGTTCCCACAGCCCCCGAGATGGCGCCGCATGCCGCAACCGCGCGCGCCTCTTCCATGCGCGTTTGAGCGCGCTTGAGCGCCCACGCCCACGAGCCGAACTTCATCCCGAACGTCATCGGCTCGGCGTGGATGCCGTGCGTGCGACCCACGCAGAGCGTCTCCTGGAACTCGAAGGCGCGGCGTTTGCAGGCCTCGCCGAGCTGCTTGATATCGGCGATGATGATGTCGATGGCTTGGGTTATCTGGTAGGACAGCGCCGTATCGCCGAGGTCCGACGAGGTCATGCCGTAGTGCACCCAGCGGCTCGGCGGCTCCTGGCCTTGCGGCACGTCGGCGTCGATGTACTCGGCCATGTTCGTCGTGAACGCGATCACATCGTGGTTCGTCACCTTCTCGATCTCGTCGATGCGCTCGACGGTGAAATCGGCATGCGCGCGAATCCACGCAGCTTCCTCTTTCGTGATGCCGGATTTCCCCAGTTCGGCCTGCGCTTCGCACGCGAGCACCTCGATTTCCTTCCAGATGGAAAACTTGTTTTGCATCGAGAAGATCGCACCCATCTCCGGACGCGTGTAACGATTGATCATGTACTGCCCTTTCTTACGATTACGATCTGATACTGGAAAACACTACAAGGTTTTGAACACCAAGCGGACTTCGTCGATTATGTTGCTGTCGGCGACCACGATCGCCTTGTCGCCCGGATACAGAAGCGTGCCCGGCGTGGCCACCTCGACATCGTCGGGCGTTGACACCGCCGCGATGAGGCTGCCTTCGGGAAGCGGCACATCCTCGACCGCGATACCCAACTCGTTGTTGTGGTACTTCATGCGGGGCACGGCCACTTCGGAGAGCATAACGTTGCCGTGCGAGAGCGACGAGGCGATGCTCACGCTGCCAAGCAGCGCTTCCTCCTCGATGAGGTTCGCGATGAGCGTCGTCGACGACACGCACTCAATGCCGACCTCGCGAAAGATGCGCAGGTTCTTCGGGCTGTTCACGCGCGCGATGCAGCGCGGCACGTTGAACACGCGTTGCGCGATCTCGCACGATACGAGGTTGTCGTCGTCTTGACCGGTGGTGGCTACGAAGATATCCGCTTTGCGGATGCCCGCATCCTCCTGATATTTCGAATCGCACCCATCACCGTGGATGACGAGGTAGCGACCCTCGAGCGTCACCGACAGGCGATCGGCGGTCTGCAGGTTCTCGTCGATGATGGCGACGTCGTTTCCGCTTTGGAGCAGCACGTTCGCGAGATACTCGCCCACTTTGCCGCCCCCCACGATCACGATATACATAGCGCAGGCTCCTAATCTTGAATGTACTGGGAAAACGATTCGATAAGCTCGTGGCGCACGCAGGCGAGCACGGTATCGCCGTGGTAGAGGATGCTATCGCGCGTGGGAATGGAGCTTGCCGAACCGTCGCCGCGCTCGAACGCGATGATGCGCACGTCGTGATCGCGCTCCATCTCGGACACGCGGATGGTCTTCTTGCCGAACCCGTTGAGGTTAAGGGAGAAGCGCAGCACCTCGAACTCGCCGAAGGTATCGAGGTGGCTTCCGTGCCCCGCGACGACCTTCGAGAACACGTCCTCGGCCACAAGCGAGGTTCCGCACACGTAATCGATGCCGAGCTGCATATATGCGCGTTCGTGATCGGGGTTGTACAAGCGCGCGATCACGTGCGGCACGCCGTATAACCGGCCCGCAACCTCGGCTACCATGAGGTTCGTGTTGTCGAGCTGGGTGACGGCCGCCAGCACATCGCATTCCTCGATACCGGCCTTGACAAGGGTTTCCTCATCGAACCCGAGACCTTGGAGCACCGAGCCGTTGAAGTTGCGGCCGAGGTTCGCGAACGAATCGGGGTTGCGGTCGATCACGCAGACGTTGCTGCCGTTATCGGATAGCATGTTCGCAAGCTGCGAGCCTACACGGCCGCACCCGACGACGATGACGTTGCTCATTTCCATCCTTTCGCTTGCGCAGCCGCCTCGGGCAGATGCGCATACCTCGCAACCGCCTTGCGCATGGCATGCGCTCAAGCGGCTTTGCACCAGTATAGGACACGCAAAAGCCCGCTTGCGCGGGCCTTGTACATTTCGTTATTTCTTCGTCGTTAGATGCTCTGCATCTGACCGAGCGTATCGCGGAACCAGTTATCGTAGTTCGGCGGGCAGTACTTCTTGGCAGCCCAGTACGTGATGGTTTGCCCGTACCCGTTAGCCAAGCCGGCCACATGGGTGTTGATAGCCTCTTCCCAGCTTGAGAACGAAGAGCTACCCCAGCCCCATGCGTTGTAGGGAAGGAAGCACACCGCGCCCTTCGAGCTTTCGGTGTTGGAGATAGCGGGTGACCAGCGCGGATCGACGCCGTTATCCCAAGCGGCCGTGGCAAACGTCACGCCCTGACCGGCAAGCGGGGATCCGGCGAGGTACGCATCGATGCGCCCGGTCCACTCGGCGATAAACGCTTCCTTGCCAACCGTCCAATCAACTTCGCTCAAATCAATGGCAGGAGGATTATTGGCTTCCTGTTCGGCCTTCTTCTCGAGGGCCGCCTGAATCTTCGCCTCTTCTTCAGCGCGCGCAGCCTCTTCGGCGGCGATGCGATCGGCCTCTTCCTTGGCCTCAATCGCTTCGATGCCCTTCGTGATATCGCGTTGGGCGGAATTGGACAGCTGAGTGCTCTCGCGCACGCTCGTATCGGACGGCGCGCCGAGCACGTCGGTCAAAGACGCATCTTCGGAAGCAACCGCATCACCCAAACCGAACCCGGAGGTGTTCACGCCGCCGGCGCCGGCGAACGATGTGCCGATTCCGATCGTGACGCACACCGTAACCACAAGGCACGCCGCGAATCCGGCGATCACCGCAGGGCGTCTGTGCGATTTGCTGTATCGTTTCTGTGCCAAAGCCTTCGTAAGCCTTTCGTTTTACAGCGCAAAACTAAGCCGCCTATGGCGGTGACAGCGTAGTAAGTTGTAAGAAGGATTGCTGTCCAGATAGCTCTATGCTGTTTTGACTTGTTGTATTCTACTCCAAAACGCACGGCTCAGCCAACTTTTTGAGGTCGAGATATGGAGGCCCTCCACCGTTTGTTCTATAAATGCAGGGGGCCGTTCATAAGCAAAACACGAACGTAGTATGGTGTACAAGAACCTACCTTCGCAGGTCGCGAACTTGCATGCGGAAACCCAGACGAAAAACGAGCGAAAGATATGCACGCCTTGCCGTCCGCTATCAGTCGGTGAATCGAACGGTGTTACAACTCGGGGATGAAGATAGCCGCAACAAGATAGGCAAGCACGGTAAACACCGGCATGATGACGAAGAGGATCACCGCAAGCACGCGCACGATCGTAGCATCGATGCCGAGAAACTGCGCGATGCCGCCGCACACCCCGGCAATGCGCTTATCGGTGACGCTGCGCCCAAACGGCTTTTTCCAATCGACGTCGGAAACGTTCTTGAGCCGACCGGCCCGCGCAGCCCACACCACGTAGAGCCCGGCACAGATGAGCGCGACGGGCCACGCATACGAGAACACCGTTCCCACCGTTTTTTGAATGGCCGTCCACCACCCGTAGCCAAACGCCACGCCGAGAAGCCTCCATACGCCGAACAGCACGCACCCGACTCCGATGATGATGGCAACCTGCGCCGATTTGGGATAGTGCGAGAACTTGTTCATCAGCGTCTCTCGTCCCACGGGTTGATATCGATGACCACGGTTTCCTTGAACGGAATCTCCACGGTCAGAAACTCGGTCGGTCCCGGCGTTGTGAACCACACAAGCCCGATCACGCAGAACGCGACGAAGCACGCGCCTCCTATCAGTTCGAGCAGCGGGCTTTTCAAGGCATTGGACAGGATGAAGAATCCGACCATCATGACAAGCAGCGGCCAGAGATTCTCGACCATCGGGATCACGCTCGAAAACGTCACAACGCCGAGCGACATGCACAGCAGCACCGCACCGACGGCTATCTCCATGATCCCGTTCACGAACTGCGACATGCGCTTGCCCTTTTGGGCGGGAATGACGATGTTGCCGATGCCCACGATAACGAACAGCACCGGCCAGAACTGCCACCACGACACATCTTGGATGAAATGCCCGAGCAGGGCTGAAAATCCAATGAACAGGCAGATAAAGCCGAACCAGAGCGCTACGCGTACCGATTTACCCGAAACGGGTTCTGCGGGGGGCGCAGGCTGGACCTGCCCGGCAGCCTGAGGGGGCACGTGCGCTTCGCCGTAGCTCGTCGGGGGCTCGGGCGGAACATGCCCTGAGGTCGGGTAGGAGTGCGTGGCATCCGGATAGGTGTAGTACGGTCCCTTTTCCGTAGGCGCATGCGAAGCGGCTTGCTCGGTAGCCGGGGGCGCCTCGTAATACACTGGACCGTACGTCTCCGAATGAACCGATTCGGGCTTCACCTCAACGGGAGCCGTCGGATCGGGGGCAAGCGGCAGGATGATCCACAGCGCAAGGTAGGCGATAGCGAAGGTTCCCGCAGTTGCCAGCGTGAGCACGACGGCGAGGATGCGCGCAACGATGGGGTCGATGTCGAAGTATTCGGCAATGCCCGCGCATACGCCGCCGATCAGCGCATCGCGCGAACGGTACAATCGTTTGTCTGCTGCCACCGTGCCTCCCTCCGTCTGCGGCCCGCCGGAGCATCGCCGCCTTACGGATAAGCGAAGCACCTGCTAGCTGGTTTTATCTTCCGTCTCGCCACCCGGCGAGTCGATTCCACCCGTTTGTCGTGGCTCGGTTCCACCCGAACCGCCCTGCGCGTTATCAAGCTTCTTCACCCTGATGGACGATATGCGCCTTCGTCGCATCGACTGGATTTTGAACGAATATCCGTCGATCGTGAACTGGTCGCCGATCTGGGGCACTGTGTCGATCCGATCGAGCAGCCATCCGGCCACCGTCTCGTAATCGTCCGATTCCGTGACCGGCCAGCCGAGCTCTTCAGCCTCGTCGGTGGGAAGCCGCCCGTCGATCGACCACTCGTTTTCGGAAACCGGGATCACGTACTCGCTCTCCGAATCGGTTTCGTCGGTGATTTCGCCGACGATTTCCTCAACGATGTCTTCGAGGGTAATTAAACCATCGGTGCCCCCGTACTCATCTACGACGATGGCCATCTGTTGCCGATTTGTTTGCATCTCTGAGAGAAGCGGGTAGATATCCTTCGATTCGGGTACGAACATGGCCTCGTAGGCGTATTTTCCCACCTCTTCATCGGCCTTGCCGTCCATCAAAGGCGATACGAGATCTTTGTAGTGGGCGATACCCACGATGTTATCGTAATCCTCGTGGTACACAGGCAACCGCGAATAGCCGGTCCCCCGCATGCGGTCAAGTGCCTGCTTCACCGTTTCGACGTCTTCGACGAGCATCATGTCGACGCGGGGCTGCATGACTTCGCGCACCGTCGTGTCACCGAGCGCGATGATCTCATGGATCATGCGCTTCTCGTCGTCGAGCAGCTCCTTGTTGTCGGTGACCATGTACTTGATTTCCTCTTCGGACACATCTTGGCGCTCATCGGCGCTTTTGATGCGCATGAGCTTTGCCAGTCCGTTTGCGGAAGCCGAGGTGAGCCACACGAGGGGTTTTGCGATCGTGCTGAACACGATGATCGGGCGGGATACGCTTTTCGCCACTTTCTCAGCGTCGGCGAGCGCGATGCGCTTAGGCACGAGTTCGCCCACTACGATGCTCAGATAGGAAACCGCAAGCGTGATGAGCACCGGAGATAGGGCTGGTGCGATAAACGTAAGCCACCCGATACCGAAGCCGGAAAGCCACTGCGACAGTGGATCGGAGAGGTTCGTGGCCGCTGCGGCGGAAGCGAAGAACCCGACGAGCGTGATAGCCACCTGAATGGTTGCGAGGAACTGGCTCGAATCGGACGCAAGGCCCATGGCGAGCGAGGCGCGCGTATCGCCCTCTTCGGCATCCTTTTCAAGCAGCACGCGTTTCGCGTTGACGAGCGCCATCTCCGACATGGAGAAATATCCGTTCACCAGCACGAGGATAAAGGTGACGACGATGCTTATGCCAACATCCATACCGTTACTTAGGTTCACCCCTTAGGCTACAGCACGTACAGTGCGATGGCGAGAAACTGCAGAATGCTGCCTGCCAGCACCCACAGATGGAAGATGGAATGCATGTAAGGGATCTTCTTGAGTACGTAGAAGATGCACCCGATCGTATAGCAGATACCGCCGCCGACCAAGAGCCACAGACCCGGTGCGGGAATGGCCGCGATGAGCGCCGGAAGAAACCAGATGACGCACCATCCGAGCAACAGGTACAAAGCCGCCGAAATCCAGCGCGGTCGAAACACCCAGAACGCCTCGCAGGCAACGCCCACGAGCGCCACTGCCCACACGAAAACGCACAGCCACACGCCGCCTGAATCGGCAAGCGATACGAGGCAAAACGGCGTGTACGAGCCTGCGATGAACAGATAGATGCAGCTATGGTCGAGTATCTTGAAGATGCGTTTAGCCTTCTCGACCGCGATGGCATGGTACAGCGTCGACATCGTGTACTCGAGCACCATGGTGACGGCGTACACGATCGCCGCGAACAGGCGGATGCCGCCGCCATGTCCCACCGCGACCATAACGAGGATGGGAATAGCGGCTATGGCGAGCGCGATGCCGATGCCGTGCGTGATCGAGTTCGCGATCTCTTCGCCGAGCGTATACTCGCGCACGTTATGCTTCTTGCGGTTGGCGTTGCCGTACGTATTCGTGGGCCCGCCCGCACGGGCGCGCATACCCGCGAAATCGTTCGGCTTGAACTGCGAAGGCGTCCACGTTCCCGGTTCCGAGAACGGGCTCAGCTCGTCGTGCGCCGTTTGAGGAGCTTCAGACGGAGCCGGACTTCGGCCTTCCTTTGAATCGGTATGTACCAGCGTATCCATGATGCGATTACTGTACCATACTTCCGCCGGGTTTCACCCAATCAAGCCAGGTGTTTGCATCCTGTTCGGTTACGTCAAGCAACCGTAACGTTGTGCCCCCGATACCGGCCGCCGTGCGTGCATTGATCGTTGCCACGCGGGCATTGCGCTGAAACGGGTTGGTCTTCGTGAAACCGTACTGGATCTTCTTGCGGGGGAAGCTGACGCTCTCGCGTGAGAAGCCGCCGTTGGATATCTGCATGAAACGCTGGTTATAGGCGAATCCCGATCCGCGGTACCACAGCACGGCTCCCACTATGTCGAGTACGAGCAAGAGCACGCACAGAACGTAGAGCACGATGGCGCCTGTGTTCACGAAGAACAAGATGTTGACGGCATCGGCATTAGTAGGCGCGACAAACAGGTTCGCGAAGAACTGCGTGATGGCCACGACGATGGCGAGCCAAAACCCGTTGCCCTGCAGGATGCCGCGGCGGATGATGGCGCGTCGGAGCGCGACCTTCGCCACCGGCCTGTTTTCGGTAGGCACGTCGGCGAACTCGGGCACGAGTCCGGCAAGAATCTCGGGGGCACGGTTCATCTTGACGAACGGATGGATCACAAGCCCTTGCGGGTTGAGGTTTTTCTGCTGGTCCTGCTCGCTTTCGGACATGGCATCGATCTTGCCGAGCGAAAGCTCGCAGTAGCCGAGCAGGCGCCTGATGAAGCTCTGCTTGATGATGACCGACTGCACGCGGTCGATGTCGACGCCGTGGAACTGGTGCTGCAGAAGGCCGCGTTCGACCTCGATGCGGCTATCGCGTCTGCGCGCCTTGAAACCGCCGTATGAGATGCACGTTCCGATGATCGAGAAGAACCACACGACCACGAACACCGCGACGACGATGCCGGTGATGGCCCAGATGGTATTGCCCGCGAACGATCGCATGACGAAATTCACGCCGCCGTCGACGATCATGCGCCCGATGGCGGTTGAGAGAATCTGCTCGGCAAGGCCTGCTACCGAGCCGATGGCGGCGAGCACGATGAGGATGAAGCCGGTGTTGTTGGAAAGCCCCGTGAAGATGAGCTCCTTGTTGCTCATGCCGTATTCGTAGCTCACGCGGCCCGTCTCGACAGCCGCTCCGCCGAATACACCGCGCACATCGGTGAAGATTTCGGCTGGCATGTCGAGTACGTTGCCCGCCTGAGGATGGCCTGCGGGATAGACGGCTCCGGGCTGTCCCGCTGCCGCCACGACCTGCGCCTGGGCCGCCGCTGCGGCTCCCGACGCACCCGAGAGGATCGCCTGTTTGCGCGCGAACAGCTCGGTGCGCAGGCGCTCCGCTTCGGAGTTCTGCAAATACGGAATCGTAATGGCTTTGTTCGCCGATCCTCCCGCAGTATCGATATTGACGGTGCACACGCCTGCCAGACGCTGCACGATCGTCGCCTTCTGGTTCACCGATTGGATGCGCTGATACGGTACGTGCACGCGCTTCTTATTAAAGATACCCGAGTACAGGTTGAATTCGTCGGGACCGAGCTCGTAGTAGAGGTGCTTGTACGAGAGCGTCTGGAAGAGCGCCGTGATGCCGACGAGGACGATGATGCCCACCACGATGACGATGCCGATGATAAGCAGTAGGGGACCGTCGCCGCGCCCGATCGTCTCGCCTTCCGCAAACGCCCCGACGATCGAGGAGAACCCGGAGAACAGCGCGACAAGAACGAGCATGCCCGCCACCTGCAGGCTGCCGAGCCAGATATAGCTGTGATGTACCTTATGCCTGATCGGCTGCGAGGGATCCGGCATGGGCTGCTGCATAGGTTGTTGCATGGGCTGCTGCCACGCGTTCTGATCGGGGTATCCGCCGGGCACAGGCTGGGGCTGGCCCGGATAGGGGTAAGGCATAGGCTGCTGGCCAGGCTGCGCGCCCGAGGGCGGCTGTCCTTGGAAGCCTTGCTGGTTTGGCACCGATTGCCCGTAGAAAGCCTGATCGGGATACGAACCGGGCGCGGGCTGCTGCGATTGCTGGCCGGGCTGCGCCTGCTGCGGAGCCGCTCCGGGAGGCACCGGCGGCATGCCGGATGCTTGGGGACGTTGCTCTTCGCTCATGGCCTACACGTCCTCTTGCGCGATGCGGGCGAGCTCGGCCGCGCGGTCGCGCAGCTGTTCGGCAACGTGAGTCTCAAGGCCGGGGATTTCGTGTTCGCCCGCCGCCGTGGAGACGGTCACGCTCGACAGACCGAATGCGCGCAGAATGGGTCCCTGGCGCGTATCGGTGTTCTGCACGCGAATGAACGGAATGATGAAGCGCTTGCGCCATACGATGCCGCGCGCGATATCGAGGTAGTCTTCCGAAAGCTCGTAGCGCCACCGCACGAACCTGATCGGCGGAAGCACGGCAAGCCATACGATGAGACCGACCGCGTACAGCGCCGCGATGACGATGAGGACGATGAGGATCCACGAAGCGGATTCGACGAAGAAGGCGATAAGGAACGGAACGAAGCAGCACAGGAAGACGACCGTGAGCCAAATTGCGTCGTTGATACGCCAAACGTTTTTGATTTTCGGATTCAGTTGATCCTTGGGAAGGTCTCTCATGGGTTTCTTTCTCACGTGGAACGGCAAATGACCCGTCTATGATACCAAAGAACCTACGATTCCTTAGATGTTCTTACAAATATGTAACGCAACGCGTGGCCGCGCTACGCACCATACGGACCCGGCGAGAACAAACGGCCACCGAGTTGCAGACAAAGCAGCCGATGAAGGGCGCCGTCCCAACTCCGCTCGCTCGACGATCGCAACGGGAACGGATTAATCGATAATGCGTTGCTCGAAAACGCCCTTCCGACAAAACCTCGCACCCGATAGCCAGTAAAGCAGGGGTTGCAGCGCGCCCCGTGCGACCGAACTCAGCCAAACGCACTTGAGGAAGTCCCCAAAACGCCGGTGCGCCGGGCGATCTACCGTGAAGCGAGGCAAGGGCCGCCTCGCAAGGCAGTGCCGACAATGCGGGGCTTTGGGAAAGGGCATGTTCGCTCGATTCTTAATGCAGAATGGTTGGATGACTTTGCTCGGCAGCGCTGTCTACGCTTTTATGAAAGGATAAGTTCTTCATGTTGCTTATACATGATGAGTTTAGTACTATTTCATGCATACGCAAAAATGCATGATGAACTGCACGAATCTAAAACGAGGACTTGATGGGCGAGCAATCCAACCAAAGGCGCAACGCTGGCTTTACGCTGGCTGAGCTGCTCATTGTGGTTGCGATCCTGCTCGTACTCATCGCCATCGCCGTTCCCGTCTTTTCCGGCGCGCTCGGAGGCAGCGAGGAAGCGGTATGCGATGCGAACCGCCGCTCGATAAAGTCCACGTTTTACACTACGTACACGCTCGGCACTGATAAGGATTCTACCAGCGCGTTCAACACGTGCATCGCAGAGATGAAGGCAGAGAACAAAGACGTCACCTGCCCGTCGGGCGGCGCGTTCACCATCGAACGCGATGACGGCGAAGGGCATATCGTGGTTGCGTGCAGCAAACACGGGCTGAGCATCGGCGAAAGCGCGCTTGCCTGGGTAAAGAATGCCTATAACGGCAGCTGGTATACCTTCACCGATCCGGACGGAAACAAGATTACAAGCGACCAGCAAATCAGGGAGCAGTACATCAAGCAGAACGGACTTACAGAATGGCCTGCGGTTGAGGGTATCGGGAAAAACGGGCAAAAGGACACGCTCTACATCGAATTCAAGAGCTACGGCAACAGCGCCGACACCACGTTTCTCTACGCTGGAACGAACAAGAACCCGAGCCAATCCGATTGGTCGGCGTACTATATCTGCGACACCAACGGCCTGCTCGGCGAGGCGAGCGTCGGACAGTGGTACCGCGTTTCCAATCCCGTTAACGGCAACATCTCCGGGGCACCTGATAAAACAGGAGCGTACGTCAAGAAGCTCCTTGAGGAAAATCAGAACAACAAAGTAAGCCTTGTCGGCGACAAATTCGTTGAATCTTCCTGATCAAAGCCAAATCATCGGGCATCCCAGTACGGTTCGCCAACCAGTCCTTCATGATGCAACCCAGGCGAGCTTTCCGTCGGCAACCCGTAAACGCGCATGATAGTAAAACCTGTTTTTCGTGCGATATACTACTTGGAAAACAAGCGGCGAATGCGAAAGAGGGCATCATGAACTACACCGAATTACAAGACGAGATCAAAACCGCGATGCGAGCCAAGGACAAGGTTCGCCTCTCCATCCTGCGCCAACTGCACGGCGAACTGAAGAACATCGAGGTGAACGAACGCCGCGACATTGCCGACAAAGACGTCGACGACATGCTCAAGCGCCTCATCAAGCAGACGAAGGAAACGCTCGACGGCTCCATCAAAGCCGGCAACGATCAGGAGCGTACCGACACGCTCACCGAGCAGGTGGACATCCTCGAAGGCTACCTTCCCGAGCAGGTTTCGGGCGAAGCGCTTATCGCGCTGATCGACCGGGTGCTCGAGGAAACGGGTGCTTCGACGAAAAAGGACATGGGCCGCGTGATGGGCGCGCTCACCCAGGCAACCGGCGGCAACTTCGACAAGGCAGCGGCTGCCAAAGAGCTTGGAAGCAGGCTTTCGTAAGCCGGCCCGCCGCAACTGCCGCCACGCATGCGATGGCGCTGCTGCCAGGGTCGCTCTATCGCTTCCCGTTTCCTCTCGTCGCTTCGAATGGTTAACTTTTCATTTCGTACGCTTTCCGAACGCGTATCAAGGTATAATTCCCTGCTAACTTGCATCGGTGCGCTTTTTGCGGGGCGATGCGAATCGCAAGGTGTACGGATGAAAGGTAATACAAATGGATAACGATTATTCGTTATCGCGCGTACCTGATGAAGCGAAACAGCCATTTTGGAAGATTCTCTTCATCAGGATCGGCGCGATCTGCTGCGTCTCTCAGCTCATGTTAGGCGCCGCACTCGGCTTCGGCATGACGTTTTGGGATGCGTTTTTGGCAACTATGCTCGGCTCGGTGCTGTTGCAGGTAGTCAGCTGGGCGCTCGGTACCGCCGCCGCCCACGAGGGGCTCTCGACGAGTTTGCTCTCGCGGTGGACCGGGTTCGGCAAAGGCGGCTCGGCGCTGTTCGGCGGCGTCGTGGCCATCTCGATGGTAGGCTGGTTCGGCGTGCAGAACGCGGTGTTCGGCCAAGGCATGTCAGACATCATCGGCTTCACCGATTTCTTGGGTGATCTCGAGTATCCCGTCTGGGCGATCGTCACGGGCATCGGCATCACGCTGCTCGTCGTATTCGGCATCAAGGCCATCGCGAACTTCGCGACGATCTTCGTGCCGCTGTTCATCGCCGTCGTCATCTTCGCCACGTGGGTCATCTTGCAAGACCACACGCTCACCGAGCTGGTAACCATGGCACCTCCGGGAGCGGCGCTTTCGCTTGGAGCCGCAACAACCATGGTCGCGGGCGGCTTCATCGCGGGTGCCATCTGCACGCCCGACTACGCGCGCTTCCTCAAGGGCGGCACGCAGGTGTTCTGGATGACGCTCATCGGCACGTTCGTCGGTGAGCTCGGCATGAACCTGCTCGCCGTCATGCTCGCTCATGCCACGGGCACCGAGAACGTTGTCGACCTCATGATGGCCACCTCGGGCATCGTCGGCGTCATCATCGTGGTCGCCTCCACGGTCAAGCTCAACGACATCAACCTGTACTCTTCGAGCCTCGGCCTCGCCACTATGCTCAACGCGCTGTTCAACAAAAAAGTCAGCCGCAATGCGCTTGTATGGGCACTCGGCATCGTGGGCACGATCCTCTCGGTCATCGGCATTATCAACTACTTCACGAACTTCCTCACCCTGCTCGGCGTGGCCATCCCGCCCGTCGCCGGCATCATGGTGATCGACTACTACGTACTGCGCCGCAGCCGCAAGAAGCTCGACGAATCGCGCGCCAAGGGCGAGCTGCCTTCGAAAGTGGAGAACTGGAATCCCGTCGCGATCATCTGCTGGGTTGCCGGTTTCGCCGTCGGTCAGATCACGAGCATGATGAACATCGGCATCCCCGGTTTGAACTCGCTCGTTCTCGCGGGCGTGCTGTACTGGGTCATCATGAAGATCTACGGCAGCGTGAAGAAGGTCGACGTAGTGGAATTCAAGGAGACCGATCAGGTTCTGTAGGACCCACTCGCTGCTTCGCACTTGAACGAAAAGGCGCGGGAACCACCCTGCGCCTTTTTCTATGGACCGGGCTACCGACGCTGCGGTCCTTGTTCGATCGAGCTACCGACGCTGTGATCCGTGTGCGAGCACGAAGGCAGGCGGCACGAGCCAGGCGTGCTGCACAAGACGATGCAGCGCCACCCGACTTGCTTTGCGGCTGCGTAAGACGCGGACGGCGGGCAGGCTGTCAAGTTGCTCAAAGCATGGAAGGGTTTCGCTGAGCATGCACGAGAAGCAGGCGTTTGCATGCTTCCGAGTCGCACGGGGGATTGCTCTCGGGAACCAGGTATGCTGCCGCTTCGTGCCACTCTTGCTGGGAATAGCTGTCAACAGGAGTCGATTCGACAGCGGCAAACAAGGGATATCGTTCGGGATGCAGTTTAAGCTCGGACAGATAGCCGCACCGGGCTTTTTCAGCAAGATCGTCGATCAATCCCATCCCCGCGCCCCTTTCGCCTATCCGTTCGACTATCCACGTGCTCCCGAGCACCTGCAAGCGCCTCGCCCGATGTCGGTTTTCTTGTCATGCGAACAATAGCAGAGACGCCCCCCCCCGCAAGTTTTTGGTAAGGAGTTAGATTAAAACACCTGGTAAAGGGGCATGGGTTGTTAAGGCGAACGGCTGCATCAGATGCAAACCAGCGCGGCAGGTTCGGCCGATGCAGATAGGCAACCGAATCGGCCCGATGCGCCTTCGCACGCAAGGGCACCGAACCAACAAGCGAACGGGGCCCGGTTATCCGGACCCCTTTCGCATCTTTTTCACACTCCGCTCTTCGCTGTCGCCGAGCACCTGTGGGACTTCCACATTGTCAGGTTATGAAGCAATGTAGTCGGAAGCGCTCTTGCCGCCGATGCGACCCCACGTGAAGCAGTTGGAAAGAGTGAAGCCCATGTAGGCGGAGTTGCAGCTTGCCTCGCCACCGACGTACAGTCCAGGAATCGGCGTACCGTCAGCGCAGATAACCTCGCCGTTTTCATTGCGGGCGATGCCGCCGTACGTGATGATCTCACAGGGCACCACCGGCAGAGCCACGAAGGGCGGTACCAGCTTAACGGTAGGAAGCCTTCCGAATTCCGCATCGAACCCAGCGTCGACCGCGGCATTGTAGGCATCGATCGTCGCCGCAAGATTTTCGGCATCAACGCCCATGTTCGCAGCAAGCTCAGCCGCATCGGCCCCCTTGATGTACTCGAGCCCTTCGCCGCGCTTGGTCTTTCCGTCGGTTGCCGTGATCGCCGCCTCGTCGGATACCTGCCACACGAATCCCTTGTTGTCGCGATGCATCTGATCGAACACCGGCCCATTGAAGTTCTGGCTCATAAAACCGCCGTCGCCTTCGTTCGTGAAACGCTTGCCTTCGGCACCGACGAAGATCACGTTGGGCAAAAGCGTGAACCCGTTCACGTTCGCCGAAGCCGAGGTGCCCTCATGCTCGCTCATGATGACATAGTCTTTGAGGACGCACATCATGTCGTTGGTGTGCGAGGTGGCCGCCCCCGCGTTCGACGCGGCGATGAGGCCGTCGCCCTCGGAGCCGAGATACCCGATGCCGAACGTGCCCGCCTTTTCGGGGTCGAGACGGGCTGCCAATTCGGGATTGTACGCATAGCCGCCGGTAGCGATCATGATCGCCTTCGCCTGGATGCGCACTGTTCCCTTTTTTCCTTCGGCTACCGCACCGGCGACGCGGCCTTCGGTATCGAGCAGGATTTCGACGAGCTTGGTTTCCTTCTCGGTTTCTACGCCCAGCTCGTCAAGCCTGGCGCCGAATGCCTGCGCAAATCCCGCACCGCCTTCTTCGACGATATGCATCATCTGCAAAGGCCCGTAGTACACGGCGACATCCTCGGTGAAGGGAACCTGCACGCGGTCGATCAGCCAGTCTATGATTTCGCCGCAGCGCTCGACCGTAATCTTGGTGAGCGCGGGATCGAGATGGTACGTCGCGTTGTTCATGAGGTTCGCATACATCTCGTCGTAGGTGAGCTTGATGTCCTGCTTCTTCTGTATCTGCGTGTCGAACCCGGCGATCATGCCCTGCGAGGTTGTCGTCGTGCCGCCGACATTAGACCGCTTCTCGATGATCAGCACGTTTTCGACTCCGTTATCTTTCGCTTCGATGGCGCAGGCCATGCCGGCACCGCCGCTGCCGCAGATAAGCAGATCGGTGGACATGTCCCAGGTGCCGCTATCGGGCGATTGGCCTGCACTGCTCGAATCGCCCGAACTCTCCCCTGGCGAGCAGGCTGCAAGTCCCCCCGCCGCCATGGCCGCCGCCCCCAGTGCCGCCGCGCCAATGAAGTTGCGTCGTGTCAGTTCTTTTCCCATGTGTCCTCCCATGTCGATCGGGCCCGAATAATACATCGCCGCCAAAGCCGTCTCCCCGACTGCCTTGTTTCGGCCTTCTCGACGGACACTGGCCCACTTGTGCCGCCGATATCTGAAACGCTACCTGCTGGACGTGTTCGGCGCATCTCGCAGAGTGGGTTTTTCGCCTCCCCCATTTTGTGGTAATCGACGAAACGACAAGGTTTTGCCGCCGCATTCGGTTGACAGATCATGGCCGCTGAAGGTTAATGGGTACAGGAGGTGGGCAGGTGTCGAACATGGGGATCCTGGGTCGCACGATGAATGCGCGCGGAGGACTTTTGATCGCGCTCGGGTTTGCGGCGTTCAAGATCGTGCAGACGTATGTGTATTCGACGGCGGTCTTCAACGTCGACGTCTCGTTCATCGTCGTCTCGGGCATAAGTTTCAGCATGCTCTCCGCCTGCGTTGTCATCGCAGCTGACCTGCTCGTTGTGGTGCTCGTGTTCTCCGGGTGGCTGCGCGCTTTCCGCATGCCCGTTGCATTGCCCGCCCTTGCATTGGCCACCGCGATGATCGCATCGTTCTTAGGCCTTCTCGATCCCCTCGATCCGCTGGCCCGGCTCGCGATCGTATCCGGTGCCTATGGTGCGGCAAACGTTGCAATAACGCTTGCGTGGGTTGCCGCCTTTTCGCGCATGGAACCCGGCGGGAGCATGAAATCGCTTGCATTCGCGATGTTGCTCGCCTCGGGCGCATCCCTCTTTCTGCAGGATCAGGATCGAACGCTCGTGCTGGTGGTACTCCTTATGCTGCTCGCATGTTCCGTTTGGCTCCATCATGCGGTCGTAAGGGGAAGTGCGCGTACCGACGGGGGCGATCGCGCGCATGCGGAGCAGGACGGACGTTCGGCAAAGCCTGCCACGGTCCAGCGCCCCTCGTTCCGCACGCATCTGCGTTGCCTTGCGGCGATCGGAGAAGGTCTCGCTTCCCTGCTTGTGCTCGGTTGCACGGTGGGTATCATCAATGGATTCATGGTGGCCGAAAATTTCAGCTACGAAGGTTCGCCTGGCGCCTCCCTCATCGGATCGATTGTCGGAACGATAGCGTTTTTCCTGCTCGCCTTCACGTTTCCGAAGGCCTACAATACGACGAAGGCCTACCGCATCCTGTTTCCCATACTCACGGCGCTCCTTATCGCGTGGCCGTTTCTCGATTTCAAGTACAGCTACTTTTTCAGCGTGGCTTTTCTTGCCGGATACAACCTCATCTCGATAAGCGTCATGTACCTAATTATCAGCGAGACGCATAAGCGACACCTCGATCCGTATGCATTTATGGCAATTGCGATGGTGTTCATCAGGCTTTTCTCTGCTATGGGCATTGTGGTCGGAGCTTCGGTATCTTCTCTGAATGAGCCGTCGTCGTTCAAGACCATGCTTGTCGTTGCGATCGGGCTGTATCTGCTTTCCATGGTGCTGCTGCTCATGCTTCGAGGGCGCAACGGGAGGGCCTCAAAGGAGTCGGGAGAAGTGGCGTTCAACCGCACCGCTTCGATGCTCGCCCAGAAAAACCACCTGACCGAGCGCGAGACGGATATTCTCAAGCATATCGCACGCGGGAGAACGGCTGCCTACATCGGACAAGAGCTGTACCTTTCTCCGCATACCGTGCGCTGCCACATGAAGAGCATATACGCCAAGTTAGGCGTGCACTCGAAACAGGAGCTGATCGACCTGTTCTTCAAGTAAGCCGTGCGTGATGCGCATGGGATTCGGAGTCTTTTCGTGCCACGATCTCTTGCGTTGCCAGCCGCCGAACACTTCGCATGACAAGCCATGCTTGTCGGCTTCGGTGCGAAGGTGGTTTTCGGGGTATCGGCGAGTATGCACGCGTCTTCGCCCCGTGCGCAGGCGTGACGGCTGATGCCCGACCGTCATGCTCTTGGTCCGAAGTGGGAACGCGCAGGACCAAGGGTGAAGGGCGTCGGTCTGCCCAAATGGACCAGCGTTATGATTGCTGTGTTCCGGGTTTGCGAAAATTTGGCACAAAATTGGAGGTTTGACAATTATAGAATATCATACATTTAATAATCAGGTAGTTCAAATTTTTTCATCAGGCATTTTGCACTTCGGTGATTCAAAATTCATTACTTATGGTATTATATAATTGTCAAACCTCCAATTTTGTGCCAGAATCCGAGAACTTGGGAACACGAGCTGCGCCCATTCGGGCCGCAAGCACGGTTGGGTGCACTGCCGCGCTGCATGCATAATAAAAAGCGCACTCGATCTCATCGGATGGATCGAGTGCGCTATGGGATGGACTGGGTACGTTTTCCGATGGAACAAGCGCGCGCTTTAGTGGGTCGGGCGCGCCTTTTGGTGGATCGAGCGCGCTATTTGATGGGCCGAGCACTTCCTGGTGGGCCGAGCGCTTCCCAACGAATCAAGCGTGCCTCCCGATGGAATAAGCGCGGTTCGAGCGGCACACTACTTGAATTACGGCCAGAGCTTCACCTCGTCGTACAGCTCGGGGCGGCGATCGCGCAGATAGGGGCTTGCGGTGCGGAACGTCTTGATCTGATCGAGCTCGAGATCGGCGTACAGGATGCCCTCGGCTTCCTCGGACAACTCGGCGATCACGGCACCGCGCGGATTGCAGATGCGCGTGTGGCCGCCCATGTACAGATCGTCTTCGCGCCCATGCCGGTTGACCGCGGCCAAAAACACGGTGTTCTCGAGCGCACGGCACTGCGTGTTGTAGTTCCACACGTCGTGGTCTTCCTCGCACCAAGCCGAAGGACACACGAGAATCTCGGCTCCCTTGAGCGCGAGCATGCGGGCAACCTCGGGAAAGCCCATGTCGTAGCAGATCATGATGCCCACTTTGCCGAACTCGGTATCGAATACGGGAAACGAGTTACCCGAACGGAAGTAAAAGCGCTCGAGCGCCCACAGATGCGCCTTGTCGAACGTGCCCATGAGCTCGCCCGCGCGGTCGATGAACACCGAGCTGTTGAACGCCACCGCCGGAAGCTGCTCTTTGACAAGAGCGAGCCCCGCGATCACGTACACGTTGTTCTCGCGCGCCGCCTTCCGCAAAGCCGCAACGGTGGGGCCATCGACGGGCTCGGCCAAGTCGAGGATGCGCGGACCCACGATATCGAGGTTGTAGCCCGTCGAGAACAGCTCGGGCAGCACCACAAGATCGGCCCCGCCCGCAGCCGCTTCTGCGATGAGTTCGCAGGCATGGGCGGTGTTGGCCTCAACTTCGCAGACCGCTCCCTCGAACTGGACGAGCGCGATCTTCGGCGTGCGGTTGGTCGTTTCCATCGGTACTCCTCACCGTATCGGTTGTTCTTGGTCTCGCACACTCGCCGACGTCGGCGAGTGTGCGGCGTCGGCACGTTTCGGCAGCCGGCAAGCCCCGGGGCGCTACAGTTTCAAATCACCAACGGCTTTTACGCGGATGCAGAGCGCATCGCCCAAATACGCCATCGGAATATCCTCGACATCGATGACCTCGACGGTATCGGGATCGGCGCCCGCCTCGATGGCCTCGGCGCACGCGCGCTCCTTCGACTGGGCGATGGCCTGATCACGCGGCGTCTCGGAAAGCGAGAACACTTTGGCGATCTGGCCCGACACCTGTGCGATGGCCGAACCGATGGCGTTTGCCACGCCGAAGTTCTCAGGCTTGAGCACCGGATCGGCACCCTCGAGCGTGCTCGGCGCGAGAATGGAGCCGCCGCCCACGAGGATTACCGTCACGTCGCCCGCCGAAGTCTTCATGGCATCGACCGCATCTTCGATGATGCGGGTGATCTCCCTGTTCGCCGCATCGACGAGTTCGGCGTCCAAGCCAGCGACAAGCGCAGGATCCCCCACTCCCCCGACGAGGCCCTTCGCCACCACGATGTCGGTTGCGGTGAGCGTGGAGCCGCCGAAGCACAGCGCCTCTTCGGTGACCTTGTAGCCTACGCTGTCGGGGCCCACCGTCACACGGCCGTCTTCGTGCTTGCGCACGATCGAGCCGCCGCCGAGGCCCACCGAAACGAGGTCGGGCATGCGGAAGTTCGTGCGCACATCGCCGATTTCGACCGCCACCATGCTCTCGCGGGGGAAGCCGTGGGCGAGAACGCCCACGTCGGTCGTGGTGCCGCCGATATCGACAACCACGGCGTCTTTCTCTTTTGTGAGAAACGACGCGCCGCGGATGGAGTTCGTGGGGCCGCAGGCGATGGTGAAGATGGGATAGCGCTTCGCATAATCGACCGACATGAGCGTACCGTCGTTCTGGCCGAGGTACACCGCTACATCATGAAGGCCTTCGGCCGCAAGCGCGGCTTCGAAGCTCAAAGCCGTGGTCTGCGCCACATCGTGGAGCGCGGCATTCAGGATAGAGGCGTTCTCGCGCTCGAGAAATCCGAGCGACCCGATTTCGGACGAGAGCGTGATGGGGAACTCGTCGCCGAGCTCCTCGCGCAGGATAGCTCCCGCACGCTTCTCATGGGCATCGGATACCGGCGAAAACACGCTCGTCACCGCGATCGACTCGAAACCCTCCTCGCGGACGGTGCGGGCGACCTCGCGGATCTCGTCTTCGCCGAGTTCACTGATCTCGCGACCGTCGAATTCGTTGCCGCCGTGCACAATGAAATCACGCACGCCCATGGCGCTTTTGAGCTCCTCGGGCCAATCCGCCATGCAGCTGATGGCCGTGGTGGCCGGAGCGCCGATGCGCAACGCGACCACCTTGTTGAGGCGCTTGCGCTCGACGATGGCGTTGGTGCAGTGCGTGGTGCCGAGCATGGCGAACCCGATGTTGGCCGCGTCCTCGGGTCCGATCTGGGTTACCACTTCGTGCATGGCGGCCTTGATGCCGCCCATCACGTCTTCGGTCGTCGGGCTCTTCGTGGCCGCGACGAGATTGAGATCGCCGTCGATGATGACCGCGTCGGTGTTGGTGCCGCCGACGTCGATGCCGAGGCGCCAGGTGCGTGTCGTCTGAGCCATCATGCCTGGCCCCCTTTCGCCGCCATACGTTCTTCCACGGGAATGTAGTCGACATCGTAGCCGAAGGCGCGCGGCCCTACCACGGCCAAGCCTTCGGGCGTGCGCCACTGCGGCGCGCACGGCATGCCCACCACGACCACGCGGGCTCCGTACTTGAGGCCCTCGGTAGTCACGGGCGTGCCCGATTCCATATCGAGCGACATGATGAGATCGGGGGAGGTGGTCACGGGCTCGCCGTCGCGCAGTGCGATAAGGTTCTCGTTCTGGAACTCGATCACCATCCGGCTGCCCTTGTCCTCATCAAGGCCGTCCACCACAGCTTGGCCGCGCACGAACATGCCGTCGGTCTTACGCTCGACATCGACTACCTTGCCGCGAAACAGGCGGAATCCCTTCGTCACGTCGAGCACTGCATCGATGGGGTCGGCATGCTGTTCGCGAGCCTCGCGCAGCGTCCTGCCGATCTCTTCGCAGAGCGTCGGCGTGTTGGGAATGCAGAAATCTTTGAGTTGCTTACCCGTACAGGGGTACGAGGCCAAGATGGTATAGCCGCCCATTACCGAGGTTGCCTGGCGAGCAATGCGCTCGAGCCACCTGTCGTCGATCCCGCGCACCGTGACCGTGTTGCCCTTTTCGTCGGCGAGCACCGCAGGCAGGCCCTTGACCCCGTTGATGCTGAGCGTAACCATCTGCAGCTCGGGAAACGCACGTCCCATAAGGTCGCAATCAACCACGGGGATACCGCGCGTGGCAGCAAGGATGAACGGGATCGTGGAGTTCACGCCTCCCGCTTCGACCGCGTAGATGGCGTAGGGCTCCTGGCCCAGTTCCTTCACGAGCTCGTCGTAGGTGGCCATGGGTTCGGCTCCGCTGCAGATTTTCTCCACCATGATGGTGGGTGCGCCCATCATCTGCGACACGGCCACCAGCGCGTCGTCGGGAACCTCGTCGGGAGTGATGAGCTCCACTTCGCCGTAGCGCCTGATGGCCTCGATGGCCATCAATTTGCCGACGTAGGGGTCTCCGCCACCGCCCGCGCCGAGGACGGTTGCGCCGAGCGCCATGTCCTCGATCTCTTTGACACCGATCATCCTTCTCATTGCTATCTCACCTTTCATGAGGTATCCGCCTGCGCGGATGGGTTTCGAGGTTCCGCAGCTTTCTTCCGGTGCATGTCCGGCAGGAAGCCGTTACGTTGCGTGCGTGCGAACCGCATGGCTTGCAGCGCTCGACTTGCCGCTGGACATGAATGCGCCCGCACGGTTCGCCGTCTATCGCGGATGCGCCCGCACGCACGCAACGATGTATGTACCATGAAATTGTATAGAAGGTTGCGGCAAGAGCAAACGAAGATCGGTGAATTACGAGGTAAAATCAAGTATCTTTCAGTTGATGAACCGATAGGGACACGAGGAGAAGCGATGTTGCTCAAACACCTGCTCGATCTGTACGAACTGCTCGACTCGCCCGATGCAAGCGGTGATGCGGTGAAAGAATTCCTTGCACCGCTCGATTCGTCATGCAGCATCGAAACGTATGCACTGACAAGCGCCAAGGGTTCGACCGACATGGTGCGCATCCGCATCCCCGGCTCGCGAGGAAAGGCGGCAGGGGGCGATGCTCCCACGATAGGCCTGCTCGGCAGGCTCGGCGGACTCGGTGCCCGACCTGAGCGCATCGGGTTCGTATCGGACGGCGATGGCGCACTCGTAGCGCTCGCCTGCGCCTCGAAGCTCATGAGCATGCACGCCCGCGGCGATGTGCTTGCAGGCGACGTGTTCATCTCAACGCACGTATGCCCCCACGCACCCACTATGCCGCACAAGCCCGTTCCGTTCATGGGTTCGCCCGTGGCGACGGCAGCCGTGAATAAGGAAGAGGTGACCGACGAACTCGACGCGATACTCGTCGTGGACACCACGAAGGGAAACCGCATCGCCAACACGCGCGGATTCGCCCTTTCCCCCACGGTGAAGGAAGGTGTGATCTTGCGCGTGAGCGAGGATCTGCTCGATCTTGTGGAGATCGCCACCGGCAAGAAGCCGAACGTGTTCGCGCTTTCCCTGGCCGATATCACGCCGTACGGAAACGGCCTCTACCACCTGAACTCCATCCTGCAGCCGTGCACCGCAACCTCCGCGCCCGTGGTTGGCGTAGCCATCACCACCGAAACCGCCGTACCCGGCTGCGCGACGGGAGCGACCCATCTCACCGACCTCGACGAAGCGGGCACGTTCATGATCGAAGCGGCCAAGGCGTTCGGCGAAGGAACCTGCGCGTTTTACGACGAAGCGGAGTTCGAGCTGTTCGGCAAGCGCTACGGATCGATGGCGCACTTGCAAACGATGGGCGCCCTGCCCGCCGAAAACGAGATAGCATAAAGCGTTATGGATGCGATCATGCGAAGAGCGATCGGGGCCGTCACCATCGGGCAGGCCCCGCGCACCGACGTCACGTTCGACATCGTTCTGCTTTTAGGGGAAGGTGTCGAGCTGATCGAGGCCGGGGCACTTGACGAGCTCGATGCGGAAGGCATCGCATCACTTGCTCCCGAAGACGATGAACCGATGCTCGCCTCGCGGCTGCGTGACGGAAGGAGCGTTGTCGTAGCGGAACGTGCGGTCATGCCCCTCGTACAACAGGCGCTTGATCGAACGGTCGCGCAGGATGCACGGGCGGTCATCCTGCTTTGCACGGCAACGGCCCCCTCATCGCTTGCATGCGAGGTTCCCGTCATTCATCCGAGCATGGCGATCGCCGAAGCCGTACGTGCACAAGCTGCCAACGGCGAGCTTGTTGCCGTCATGGTTCCCGATCAGGCGCAGGTCGGCGACATCGGCGCGCACTGGAACCAGATGCTCGGTCGTCCTGTCGACCTGTACGCTGCATCGCCGTACGGGCCCGCCGATGCCCGCATCGCTGCGGCCGAGCAGATTGCACGCACGGGTGCATCGCTCATCGTGCTTGACTGCATCGGGTATTCGGTGGAAATGGGCCGCGAGATCGAGCGCATCAGCGGCGCTCGCGTCATAGTGCCGCGCGTCGTGCTTGCCGAGGCCGCACGGGACGCGTTGTAACGGTGAATCGCACCGCACGGTGGCGGTGTTTTGCGTGGAATATTTGTTCGCTTTACGATGGGAGTACAACAATGGAGCTGATCGAACGGGCCAAGCGCATCATCACGGACAGCCTGTGTCTTGGCAAGGGGGAAACCTTGCTCGTGGTGACCGACGACCCCACCGCCGACGTGGGCTTCCTCTTCTATCGCGCAGCCCGTGAGCTCGGCCGCACTGCGCTTGTCATGCAGATGCCCGAGCTCGACGTTGCCGGACAGGAGCCGCCTGCCGCCGTTGCCGCCGCCATGCGCGAAGCCGACGTAGCGCTCTGCCCCACTGCCAAATCGATCACGCACACCACCGCGCGCATCGAAGCGGCGAAGACGGGTACGCGCGTGGTCACCATGCCGGGCATTACGATGGACATGCTACGCAAGGGGGCATCGTGTGCCGACTACGTACGCGTCGAGAAGCGAACGCTGCGCCTCACCGAGAAACTTACGGCGGCGAAAGCAGCGCGCATCGAGAAGGACGGCCATGTGCTCACACTCGACCTCGACGGGCGCGACGGCATTCCGAGCCCCGGCGTCTATCGTGAGCGCGGTTCGAGCGGAAACTTTCCCTCAGGCGAGGCGTACATTGCGCCGGTTGAGGGAGCAGGCGGCGGCACAACAGTCATCGACGGATCGATGGTAGGCATCGGAAAGCTCGACAGTCCGCTCACCGCCGTCATCGAAAACGGCCGCCTCGCACGCATCGAGGGTCCGGGTTCCGATGCGCTCGACATCCTGTTCGCCCGACCCGAGAACGGCGTCGTAGCCGAGCTCGGCATCGGAACGAACGACGAGGCGATTCTCTCGGGCATCATCCTCGAGGATGAAAAACTGTTCGGCACCGTGCACATAGCGTTCGGCACGAACACGTCGTTCGGCGGCACGAACAAAGCTGATTGCCACTACGACGGCATCATCCTCGAACCGACGCTGTACCTCGATGACGAGCTTGTCATCGACAAAGGCGTGTTCGTAGGCGAATAGCCGCGTTCAGCCCGTTCGCTTGCCGAACTGCACCCGTCATGCGCCCGTGGGCGAACGGGCGGAGCGCGGCGCCCGAGTTTATGGACCGGCGCGCCCCGCTAGGAACGCTGCGCGCTTACGCTTCCGCGCTGTCCTCTTCCTCACCCGCGTGGCCGGCACCACGGGCACGCACGAGCTCGATGGCTTCTTTCGTACTGAAGTAGTCGAGATCGATCGCGATGACGCAGGTGTGATCCCACTCGCCTTTGATTTCGGTATCGGCAGCCTCGTCCAGACCGGGCGAATACTTCTTTGCGAGCAGTTCGAGTCCGTGGCGCTTTTCTGCATCGTCGGACACCACGCGCGCGACGCCGAACGCGATGACGCTGCGGAATTCGGTTGTGAACTTCTCGGGCACGATACGATCCCGATCGATCACGCAAAACGATACATGGTCGTTGCGCCCGATCGATTCGAGCTTGTGGCCTTTCGTTGCGCAATGGAAGTACACGGTGCCGTACAGCGCGCCCGGCTCACGCGATTCCTCCTCGTATGCGTAGCTGATCGGGACACCGTACGGGTAGACCTCGTCATGCAAGCTCAGCACGCCGGCTGTGTTGCGATGGAGTATCGCCTTGCCTTCCTCTGCGGGAAGCGCTTGCCGACTTCTGCGTATTTCTCGGAACATGATGGTCCTTTCCAGCCGTCGTACAGACGGCGTTATTTCCTCCGCACACCCCTCACGCGGTGTGCGGTTACTCGCCATTATAGGGAACGCCATACTACCTAATCGGCGAAATCCTGGAAAGGGCCAAAATGTCTCCTTCGCAGATCGCTGGTGAAAATACGCCCCGAAATGTACGGTCCGAAAGTCAGGGTTAACGGCTGCGCGATATTTGGCCAGCCGATGCAGCACGTCGCCGGTCCACGGGCGGAGCAACCGTGCCCAGCCGATCCGGAGCAACACGCAAACAGAGCCCGCAACGCAGCATACCCTCGCCCTTAAGATGGAATTAAGATTGGCCCCCTATCATGCATCCAACAGACGATCCAGCGCATAGGGGGAAATATGGCCGCTGTGTCTCGAAGGGGGTTCATCGTATCGGTTGGCGTTTTCGCTGCGTTGGTTGCAACAGGCGGAACCGCAAACGCACTCGCGCAGGACAGCGTTTTTCTTCGTCCGCCGGGAGCCTTGGACGAATCGGCATTCCTGGCACGCTGCATCCGATGTCAAAAGTGCACGTCGGTCTGCCATGCGAACGTCATACAGCCCCTTTCAGTCATCGACAGCATCAAGGGCACCTCCACGCCAACCGTCGATTTCACCCTCGCGTATTGCGATTTCTGTGCCGAAGCCAACGGAGGGGTTCCCCACTGCGCCGAAGTCTGCCCCACTGGAGCGCTTGCGGTGCCCGAGGAAAAGCCGACGATCAACGGGGTAGCCGTTGTCAACGAACCTAGCTGCGTGGCATGGGATTGGAAGGGCTGCACCGTGTGCGCCGACGAATGTCCGCAGGAAGCGATCTCGCTTGACGATATGCGTCGGCCCGTCGTTGACGAAGCCCTCTGCGACGGATGCGGATTGTGCGAACTCATCTGTCCGAGCACGTCGCTGCGCTCGTACGGCGGTGCCCGAGTCGAATCCAAGGGAATCGTCGTCATACCCGAAAAGAGGGAAGCACGATGAAAAGTTCTCCGCGCAAACCTGTAACCCGCATAGTTCGAACTATTGTTGCGCTTGCCGTTTTGCTGCTCGCCATCGTTGGCATCGCAGCGAAGACGGACTTGGGAACGCTGTGCGCCTGGTGCCCGCTCGGGTTCGCACAAGCGTCGCTCGCCTCAAGAGAAGTGTACGGTGCGATCGTTTTCCCGTTGATTGTCGTTGCACTCGCCGCTTTGCTGTTCGGCCGCGCGTTCTGCTCGTGGGTATGCCCGAGCGGCCTCGTCAAAAAGAAATCGCCTCGGTATAAGATGCAAGCGACCCGCCCCATCCAGCGAAGCAGCACCGTCAGCAGCCTCGTGCTCGTTGCGGGCGTGCTCGCCGCCTCGTTCATCGTCGGATTCCCCCTATTCTGCCTATTCTGCCCGATCGGACTCGTCTTCGGGTTCGTATACGCGGCGTTTCGCACGCTCACTATTTACCAACCGAGCTGGGATCTCGTGATCTTTCCCGCCCTTCTGCTCATCGAACTTCGCCTCTTCGGCTCGTGGTGCACGAAGCTCTGTCCGCTCGGTGCCGCAGCGAGCCTGGTTGCTCGCGTAAGCCCGTTTAGGCTCCGCATGAAGGCCGACCGCCTCTCCTGCAACGTCGACGCCTCGTGCCGCGCTTGCGAGCAGGTATGCCCCGAGCATTTTTCGGCATCCGCCATAACCTCGGGTTCGGAAGAAAGCTGCACGCTCTGCCTCGAATGCAAGGACGCGTGTCCGAGCCGAGCCCTCTCGCCCGCACTGCCCCGTAGCCCGAAAGCAAAGGAGGATCCACCCAACGAATGACCGCTCGACACCACAAGACGCATGAACAGAAAGGAAGCACCAGCATGAACGCACCGACAAGACGATCGTTCGTCAAAGCGATGGCGGCTTCGGGCGCTCTCGCAGGAGCCGCAGCGCTCGGCCTCGACGCCTGGCAGCCCCTCACCGCGCTCGCGCAGGATGACGAGAAAGCTGCCGAAAACGACGCCGTCACGACCATCCGCAGCGCCTGCAGAAACTGCTACGGCCGCTGCACCATCAACGGCATCGTGAAGAACAACCGCCTGATCCGCGTTGAAGGTCGACCAGGCACGTACTCCGAAGGTACCGTATGCAGCCGCGCCTTCGCCATTCCGCAGCTCGTCAACAGTCCGCTGCGCATCCGCTACCCCATGAAGCGCGCAGGCGAGCGTGGCGAGGGGAAGTGGGAGCGCATCACCTGGGACGAGGCATGGGAGATCATCGTTCCGAAGTTTAAAGAGGTAATTGAACAGTACGGCGGGCATACGATCCTTGCTAACAACGGAACAGGGCGCGACCAGTTGAACATCTCCGTTCTGCAGAAGTGCTTTTACGAAATGGGAAGCGTCGGGGGGTTCGGCGTCGGCAGCATCTGCAAGATCGCCGGGGATTTCGTGCAGCGTACCACCATCGGAAACCCCTGTCAGTTCACGGGATGGAACCCCGAGGAAACAAACCTCATCGTCATGTGGGCGCGCGGCATGTTCTCATGGGGCTATTACGACTGGATCTACATCAAGAAGGCGCTCGACCGGGGCGCCAAGCTCATGGTGGTGGATCCCCGCCACACCGCAGCTGCCGCAAAGGCCGATCTGTGGGTGCCCATCCGTCCAACGAGCGATATGGCCCTCATCCTCGCCATCATCAACGAGATGCTCGTGTCCGAACGTTACGACAAGGCGTTCGCCGCTCAGTGGACGAACGCTTCGTTTCTCGTGAACGATGCGACCGGCCTGTTGCTCCGCGAAAGCGACCTTGCCGAGGGCGGCTCGGAGAACAAGCTCGCCTATTGGGACGAAACGGCCGACTCGCTCCAATTCTGGGACGCCAAGGAGCTCGCTTGGAGCATCGAGGACCCCCACCCCGCATTGCTCGGTTCGCACGAGGCAAACGGCACCGCGTATCAGACTTCGCTGCAGAAACTCGCTGACACCGTTGCCGAATGGACGGTCGAGAAAACGGCGGAGACCACGTGGCTTTCCGTCGAGCAGGTGAAGGAAGCGATCGAGCTGTTCATAGAAAGCAGCCCGGGCGCGTGCTTTACCCGTGGGCAGAAAACCGACTTCAGCGACAACAGCAGCGGCGTTTCGCACGCATTCACAATCATGATGGCGCTTGCCGGCAATTACGAGATACCGGGCGGCAACAGCGTCAAACCCGGCACACGCATAAAAGGGTCTGCGGTCTTCGACGCCATGCCCCCGAAAGGCGATGTACGCCAGCAGGTGGAAGCGAATCTCAAGGATTACAGCATGTGCCCCGATGTAGGTAAAATCTACGGCATACGCGACGGCGTATATTCGGCCGCAACACATGCGCTCACCACCGGCAAGCCGTTCAAACCGCGTATCTACTGGGGCATGAACTCCGATCCCATCGTGAGCTGCGCTGACAGCAAAGAGGTCGCCGAAGGCCTCAAGAACATCGACTTTTCCGTCTGCGTCAGCTTACTCATGTCCCCCACTACCGAATTGGCCGACATCGTATTGCCGGCTGCGCATCAAAACGAAATTGACCGCATCGAGTACCCGCAATCGGGCCATTGTTGGCCAGCGAACCACACGGCTACCATCCGCCAGCCTTTCACGGAGCCCCAGGGCGAAAGCAGAGACGAGGTAGACATTCTGTTCGAACTTGCACAGCGCATCGGTGTGGATATGACGTGGAAAGACAAGTACGACTGGTTCAACTTCGCCCTCAAGGCAACCGGCATGACCTTCGAGGAATTCCGGGAGCAGGGCGAAGTGGTAGACGAAATCGTATACGGACAACACGAAAAAGGGTTGCTGCGCAAAGATAAGAAACCCGGCTTTGAAACCAAGAC
This sequence comes from Raoultibacter phocaeensis, assembly GCF_901411515.1. Taxonomy (NCBI): domain Bacteria; kingdom Bacillati; phylum Actinomycetota; class Coriobacteriia; order Eggerthellales; family Eggerthellaceae; genus Raoultibacter; species Raoultibacter phocaeensis. Next base: position 1,127,196 of record NZ_CABDUX010000001.1, on the reverse strand, counting down.
GGGCAAAGTGAACATCTTCTCTGAAGAACTGCAGGTCAACGGTTGGTCGGGCATTCCCGGGTATCGCGAGCAACCACAAAGCCCCGTAAGCGAACCCGACCTTGCCGCCGACTATCCCTACGTCATGCTTACCGGTGGCAGAAATCATCAATACTTCCATAGCGAATACCGTGAATCAGCCTATATGCGTTCGATCCGTCCCTTCCCGCTCGTCGAAATCAACCCAAACACCGCGCGGGAAAACGGTATCGAAGACGGCGATTGGGTATGCATAGAATCCTCCATGGGATCGATCAAGCAGGTCGCCCATCTAACAGCGGGCATCGATCCGCGCGTCGTCCACTGCGATCACGACTGGTGGTTCCCCGAGAAAAGCGCACAAGCCGGACTCCATGGGGCGTTCGACTGCAACCCGAACGCGATTGTTGACAATGACAAAGTGAGCGATCCGGCAACAGGAACCGACAACTTCAGCACACTGTGTCGCATTTACAAGGCACCTGACGGGCCGCCCGAAGGAGTATACACGGCCCCCGATGAGCTCAACGCCTTTATAGGCGACGGAAAGGAGGCATAGCCATGACGACCTATCGCATGATCATCGACCTCGATCGATGCATTGGCTGTCATTCGTGCACCGCTGCCTGCATGCAGGAAAACGACATCGATCTCGGGCGTTTCTATACCAAAGTAATCAACGTAGGGCCGACGGGCGAATACCCCAACATTGAAGAGTACTACCTTCCCGTAAAGTGTCAGCACTGCGAAACGCCGTCGTGCGTGACGGTCTGCCCTACCGGCGCCTCGTATCGACGCGACGATGGCATCGTGCTCGTCGACCACGACAAATGCATCGGGTGCGAGTACTGCATCATGGCCTGTCCCTATGGCGTCAGAGCGCGCAACGACCGCTTGGGCGTAATCGAGAAATGCACGCTCTGTGCGCACCTCGTAGATGACGGAAAGAAGCCCGCGTGTGTCGACATCTGCCCGGGCCACGCGCGCATCTTCGGCGATGCCGACGATCCGTCTTCAGACGTCGCGCAGCATCTCGCTGCAGCGGGCGATCATCTTCACCGCTTCGCCGACGTGGGCAACACGCCCGGCGAAGCGTTTATCCTGACCGGCCAGACTTGGAGGAGCTAACTATGGACGTACAATGGCCATTACTGATTTTCGGGCTGCTCGGCGGGTTGAGCATGGGCTGCCTCGGGTTCGTCTGCGCTTCGATCCTCACGGGTAAAGCCGCCTCGCTCAGGCTTTCGGGGCTCGTCGTGTCGCTTATCGCCCTCGTCGTAGGCGGACTTGCCTCGGCACTGCACATGGGCAACCCCGCCCGCATCTTTCACATCCTCGCAAACGTGCAGTCGGGCATCGCGCAGGAGCTCATCGCCTGCGTCGTTGCCGGCATCGTCGTACTCGCACTGCTGGTGCTGGTGGTCAAGCAATCGTCGGGCGCGGCGATAAAAACGGTCGCGGTACTCGGGCTGATCGTGGCGGTCGCGTTCCCATTCATTACTGGCAAAGCGTACATGCAGGGTGCACGTCCCGCATGGGACACAGTATTTCTGCCGATCATGTTCATCGGAGCAGCGGCAGCCATGGGTGCGTTCGCCCTCTATCTGATCGCAGCGATCAAAGGCGCGGATACCGAAGAAAAGGCGTTCATCGGAAAAGCGGCCTTTTTCGCAACCGTCACCTTCGCTGTCACGATGGCGCTTTATCTGGTTGCCATCGCCGTTGCACCCTATCCCGATCCATCACGTTCGCTTTCGCGGCTGCTCTCTGGCGACCTTGCGCTCATGTTTTGGCTGTTCGCCGTGGTGCTGGGACTGGTCCTGCCTCTGCTCGTTTCGGGCACGCAATTGTTCGCGGGCAAAAGCGGTGCCGGGACGGCGGCGTTTTCAAACTCGACGGTTATCGCCCTCGGGCTGTGCGGCGTGCTTGCGGGTTCGGCTGCCATCCGCATGATCATGTACCTCATGGGGAGCAGCATCCAATCGTTCATCTACTAGCCGAGCGCGCGAGGCGCGGTGGACAGTATCCGTGCGCATGGGGCGCACCGGATCGCACGGAAAGGGATAGCCATGCAGTACTGCACCGATATCGAACTAAAGCAGCTTTCCAGCGCTCGCTATAACACGTATTCCCTGCTTGCCCGCGTATGGGGTCATGAAGCCGACGAAGCTTTATGGGAAAGCCTTGTGCATCTCGCATCGGAACTTCACGGAGCGGGGGTGCTTGCCGTGGACGGATACGGGAGGCTCGCGCGATACACGCAGGCTCATTCAGAGGCACCCCTTTCCGAGCTTGCCGTCGATTATACGGCGACGCTTCTCGGATTCGGCCCTCGCCGCGAAGGCGCCTACCCGTACGAATCGGTATATACGAGCAACGAAGGACTCATGCGGCAGGAAGCTCTCGATACCATGGTGAGCATCCTTCGCGCCGAGCATCTGACGAGCACCCTCCCAAGCGTTGTCGACGACGATCACCTTGCCACCGAACTCGCGTTCCTCGCTTACCGCTCGAAACAGGTTTTGCATCGTCTTGCCCAAGGAGATAGCGAAGGCGCGTGGCTGATTGAGGAACAGAGGGCTTCGTTTCTCTACGCGCATCCGCTGAGATGGATGCTGCTTTGCTGCAGTGATGTGGAACGACTTGCCCAGACTGATTTTTATCGGGCGTTCGCCGAGATAACTCGCGAGTTTTTGACCTTCGATGAAGAAGCTACCGCCGCGTTCGGATTCGCTGCCGATCCGAGCAATGCGATAGGCGCACCAAGCGCATGCGTCGGTTGAGGGACTGCCGGAGTTGCGCAGACGTCGAAATACCCGCAAGCGCAGGGACCTGCCGAGCAACCAAGCACACGAAGAGCAGCTAACTTGAATAAGCCCCGCATCGTTTGACGAACGGTGCGGGGCGATGGTACAACGGTTCTACACGGTTCGGCAAAGGAGGCGTGCATGAGATTGCTGATCGCCGAAGACGATGTGCTGCTCGGTCGGGCGATAGCGGACGCCCTTGTGCAAGAAGGGTACGAAGTCGATGCGCTACCCGACGGAGCGGACAGCTTCTTTTACGCGTCACAAGGCATATACGACCTGCTCGTCCTCGATATCACCATGCCCGGCATGTCGGGACTCGAAATCGTCGAGAGCCTTCGAGCGGAAGGCTTTGACACTCCGGTGCTGTTCGTAACCGCGCGCGACACTATTTCAGATCGGGTTCGGGGGTTGAGCATCGGGGGCGACGACTACCTTGTTAAACCGTTTGCCCTCGCCGAATTGATCGCGCGCGTTCATGCGCTCTTGAGGCGTAGCGCCGGAGAATCGAGTCGCAAACAGCTTGTATACGGTGCTTTCGAGCTCGATTTGCTACGTCACGAGGCGCGCTACAGGGAAAACGACCTTTCGCTAACGGTGATGGAGTTCGAATTGCTGGAATTTCTCATCATCAACAAGGGATCCATCGTAACGAGGGGCCAGATTTCCGATCGCCTGTGGGGATACGATTCCGACATCGGGTTCGGCATTCTCGATGTGCATATCCACAATCTGAGAAAAAAGCTCGCAGCCGCATCGTGCATCGATGCGATTAAAACGATCCGAGGAGTCGGCTACCAGTTCAAAACCGCACTCGAAATCGAGCCGAGGGAAAGCGGAGAAAACGTTGGCTAGACAACGCAGGTACGTAGCGGGGGAATCGTCGCAGCACATCGTCAGGAAACTCACGATTGCAAACCTGAGCGCAATGCTCGTACTGTTCGCTCTTTGCCTCGTCTTCCTGAACGTGTTTACGCAGCAGAGCTTGACGAACCAGACTGACCAGCGACTCGCTCGCGATCTTGACGGCTTCTCGCAATCGCACCTGTCGCCCGAGCTGCATTCCGCACGGCTTCCCTCGGGGCTGCTTCCCATCATTTTCTTCCACGACCAGAGCGAGGGATATAGCAACCCTCATCCTGCCGACCATATGATCCCCTCGGACACCGATGCCATCCTCTCCCGAGACCTCCCTGAAGGCTATTCGACCCAAACGGTCGACGATCGTACATACCGCATATACCGCGTCACGCACGAGGAGCCGCTGCAGTTTTGGGAGCAAGGCGAGTCATTCATCGTGGACGAAACCGTTTCCTTTTTGTCCATAACTTCCGAAAAGGCCATGATCGACTTGCTGCGTATCGCAAGCGCGGCGAGTCTCGTTGTCAGCATAGCCGTATTCGGAGTGTTCTGCTATTGGCAAGCGCGCAGAACCATCGTGCCCATCACCGAAGCATGGAGCAAGCAGCGGCAATTCGCTGCCGATACCTCGCACGAGCTGCGCAACCCCCTTGCTTCCATACAGGCGAACGCAGAGCTGCTGCTTGTGAACCCCGACCACACGATCGAAGAGGAAAGCAGGCACGTTGCAGCCATTCTCGAAAGCTCCCAACGCATGTCATCGATGCTTTCGACGTTGCTTACGCTGGCGCGGGCCGATGCCGACCAGGACGAACTCACCTACGAGCAGGTTGATCTCAGCGCTTTGCTCGACGGGCTCATTGACCAGTTCGAGCAGATCGGATCGCTTCGGGGCATTGCGGTTTCGGGTTCGATCGAATCTAGTGTGGTGCTTGTCGGAGACCGCGAACGTTTGACCGAACTATTCTCGGTGCTGCTTGACAATGCGATTCGGTACACCGGGCCGGGAGGAAACGTTCGCCTAACGTGCTCGGTCGAACGCGGGTACCCTCGTGTTGCCGTTGAGGATACCGGCATCGGCATCTCAGCAGCCGAGCTGGATGCGGTGTTTCAGCGGTTCTACCGCAACGGTGAAGCACGTTTCGTCAACCCCGAAGGAACCGGTCTCGGCCTCTCGATCGCTCAGTGGATCGCCGAACGGCACAACGCGGAGCTTTCGGTGACAAGCAGCGAGGGGAAGGGAAGCTGCTTTACCGTGACGTTCCCAAAGCAAGGCTAGCTTGGTTTTGCGAGGCGTTTGCGAGCTGTATCGCACGTGGGCAAGGGCGAAGGCCGGCTTCGTCAACCAAAGCCAGCCTTCTTTTCGAACTGGAGCGTTTAGCTGCCGCGCTTCAACAAGCTCTATCCTTTCGCGTACTTCACCGCGTTCTTGGCGCTGCGACGGCCGGTCGAGAGCGAGATGCCCTGGCATGACGACGGTACGGTGATGCCGTAGGTTTCGCCCTGGAACCCGCCGCATTCGACGCCTGCGGCGTACAGGCCGGGAATCACCGTCTGGTCCTCGCGAACCACTTCGACGTTCTCGTTGATGTGAATACCCCCAAACATGTTCACTTTAGAACCTTTGACCCTGAACGCATAGAACGGGCTCGTTTCGATTTTATCGGTAAGGTAGACGGGCTTCTTGCTGTGGAGCACATCTTCGCCGGCGTCCACGATTGCGTTGTACTCCTGAACCGTCTTCTCAAGCGTCGCGGCGTCCATTCCGAGCGCAGCGGCTAGATCTGCGATCGACTCGGCTTTAAAAACGTTTTCGCTACCTCGCGAAAGCTCCTGCTCAAGCTCTTGCGGCGCATCCGTAAGCGGTGTTCCCTTCAACACGTAGTATCCCCATCCAACGTTCGGATCGCCATCGGAAACCAGTCGGTCGAACAACGCTTGATCGACAATGGAGTACGTTTTGTATTGCGACTCGACTGCGTTCGCCGATGTGGTGTATGCACGCGTCAATCCTTCGTCGGTGAAGCGGATGCCATCTTGGTTCACCCAGAGCACGTAGGGGTTCATCGCGCCGAGGGAAGCCAGATGCGATGCGACGCCGAGCGGCTCGACTGTGGTGCCCACGATGGGAGCCATAAGCCTGAACGGCTCCCCCATGCCGGCCTCGACCGCCATTTTGATGCCATCGCCCGTAAGACCCGGCGCTCCGCACCATGCATATTTCTCCGAATGGCGCGTCGTGTATCGGTCGAACAACTCGTTGTTCTCACCCGCGCTGCCGGTTGCGAGGATCACGGCTTTCGCGTTGACGTTTATGATGTCTTTACCGCTTTCGGCCTGCACACCCACGACTTTTTCACCATCCATGAGCAGATGCGTGGCAGGCGTGCTCTTGTGGATATCGACGCCAAGATCAAGAGCTGCTTCTTCAAGCTTGGCTATCATGTTGCTCCCGCGGTGATCGACGTACATGTGTTGCGTTCTGATGCCCGCATACGGGCCGTCGCCGAGCTCGACGAACTCCACGCCATGATCGATGAGCCACTTGAGGTTCTCTTCAGCGCCAGCGACCACGAAATCCCATAGCGTGTAGTCGACGATATAACGCTGGAATTCGAGCTCGAGCTTGATGAGATCGAGTAGATTGCCGTTGACACCAGCTTCTTTCTGCAGGTCGGAGCCCATGCCGAACACTCCTTCGGCAAAGTTCGTTCCGCCTCCGAGAATGCTCTGCTTTTCGAGCACAACAACGTTTGCACCCTCTTCAGCCGCCGTGACCGCCGCCGACATGCCCCCCATGCCGCTACCGACGACCACGATATCGGCCTCGATGGTTTGCGTCGGCTCCTTGAGGGACGGAGCAGCCTCGATGTCTTCTTCTGCCTGAGACGGTGCCGCATCCTGTCCCTTAGGGGAAGAGCATCCCGCCATACCGGCCGCAAGCGCCGTCGCGCCGAGCCCAAGCCCCACAAGCATCTGACGTCTTGAGAGCATCATCGGGTTTTCGTCGCGGTTGTTGTAGTTCGATCCCTGTTCAGCCATTGCTTCCTCCTCGTTTTCGCGTAAGGCATCCGCTCCCCCGCGGGCGCTTCACGCTTCACTGCAATCGATTTCAGCAAGGCCTTGCTTGCTTCGCACTGTACATGACGCATGGCGCATGGGGAATAAGCAGTTGGTTGATCGATTGAGAAGAATGCGTTGTAATCGCTGATAGATGAGGCGTTCTTTTCTATACGGATAGATACGGACAAGTCGCTGTTTATGAGAAACGGCGGCGGTTTTTCTTGTAGAACTCGCTTGGATCGTTCTTCTTCATATACGAGGGTATAAGGTGCGCAAGCAGGTTTTGCATGAACAAGCAGAAGCTCTTGGCGTGCTTGTTCTCAGGCGAACCGAGCGCACCCGTCACGAACGAAGCCTTAGGCTTCGGCTCGATGGCGACGCCGTTATACGTCTTTTTCCAGTTCCGCTCCCCAAACGCAACCGGCAAAGACGCAGATATGCCGATCATGCCCGATTGGTTAATGGCAGTGCCGATCAGCTCGGTGTTTGAAACTTTCATTCCAACGTTCCCCCTGCGACAGGTGGGGACATACCGGCCGATCACCTTGATGAGAAACGGGTCGTCGTGGCAAGCGATTTGATCCGCAGTAAGGTCGGTCCACTTAATAGTATCTTTCGCGGCGTAAGGGCTGAATTCGGAACACTTGATAACGAAGTTAGAAAGCACAAAGGGATGGAATATCGCATACTCCTGAAGCGCCAGCCTGCAAAAGCTCGGCGACAATTCTTCAGATGCTATTTCGAGGTCAAGGGGAAGATCGAGAAGATAGAGCGTATCGTTATCGAGGGTTTCGAAGCCGCGTGCGATTTCGAAAGCGTTTTTCTCAATAACCTGCACTACGGCGTTGTCGTTGGAATATGCCGCGTAATCCTGAATGACCGCCGTGAGCGTTTGCCTAACAAACGGCGTAGCCACCACCTTGAGTATGTCCCGGCTTGCAACCCTGTTGTTCTGCATGGCTACAACCGATTGCATTTTCTGGTAAGCAGCTACGACTTTCTGCGCTTCATGCGCAACTTCAGCGCCCTGTTGCGTCAGCTCGATACAAGCGCCTGTTCGCTCGAACAGCTTCATGCCAAGCTGCTTCTCGAGGGCCTTGATTGCAGAGCTCGCTCCCTGAGGCGTGATGTACATCTTTTGAGCAGCCTTGGTGATCGATCGAGTTTCGATGACCGTTAAAAACAACGAAAGGGATTCGATCTGCATTGCGCACCACCCTTGCTTCGCCCTCCCACGTATTCCCCACTTTTGGGAATGTACCATGCGTGCTGCGCGGCGGCAATCCCCCATGCGCAAAGGAGCCGCCCGAGGGCGGCTCCTGCCTGTACGAAGTCGGGCGCGGATTTCGCTTAGTAGTGCCCCAGATCCTCATCCTTCACACGACCGCGGAACGTGCGGTAGATGATGAAGTGGTAGATGAGCACGAGCGGCAGGCCGACGCACGTGATGATGGTCATCCACATGAGCGCGAGTTCGGAACCAGCGGCGCTCATAAGCGTGATCGACGGGCCTACGCTGTCGGGCGACGCCACGACGAAGTTCGGGAACATCGATGCGGCCAACAGCGCCACGAGGAAGAACGCGGCTGCCGACTGGCACAAAAAGCCCCACAAGTCGGAACCTTTCTTCAGCATGACCATCGAACCGACGATACCCACAAGCACGATCGCCGCAAACAGGAAGCGCACCACGGTGAGCTCGGGCGCCATGGCGGGCTGGATGATGAAGTGGCCGTAGACGGACACGATCACGAACAGCACGAGCGCGGCGATCTGCACGGGAAACGCCACCTTCGCCGTACGGTCGCGCAGCGCGGAGGGCTTCGGTGATTTGAGCGTGAGCCATGTCGCGCCTTGGGCGATGAACATCGCAAGCCCGAGCAAGCCGGTCAGAAGCGTGAACGGCGTGATGAGGCCGAGAAGCGGGATGCCCGTGTAATCGCCGTTCATATCCATGGGGATGCCAGCGTAGATGTTGCCGACCGCAACACCGAACAGAAGTGCGGGCAGCGCCGATCCGACGAAGAAGAGCTTGTCCCAGGTACCGCCCCACTTGGGGTCGTGGCCACGGAACTCCACAGCCACCGCACGCACGATCAGGCTGAACAGCACGAGCATGATGGCTAGGTAGAAGCCCGAAAACGTGGTTGCATATGCGGGGGCGAACGCCGCGAACAGCGCACCGCCCGCCGTGAGCAGCCACACCTCGTTGCCGTCCCACACCGGCCCGATGCTGCGGCGCACGATGGCCTTCTCCTTATCGTTTTTCGCGATGAAGGGGTACAGCGTGCCAGCACCCAGATCGAATCCGTCGAGCACGAAGTAGCCGCCGATGAGAACGAAGATTAGAATGAACCACAGAACTTGAAAAAAGGTCATTTCCACGACTACTCACCACCTTTCGACGTCGAGCCTTTGCCATCGTTTTCCGGCGCTTCGGTTGCCGCCGCGTTGCCCGCATCGACGGGAGCGAGCACGGGGCCCTGCTTCACGAAATGCGACACGACGCGCACCCACGCTACCGCGATGAACGCGTAGACGAGCACGAACAGCAGAAGGGTGATGATGATCTCGACGTTCGACACCGACTGCGACACGCCGTCGGGAATGAGCAGGCTCACACCCTCGGGCCCGGTGGTCGAAGGATAGACAACCCATGGCTGACGGCCCAGCTCGGTGGTGAGCCACCCGGTTTGGATAGCGATGAACGGGAAGACCGGCGAGATGAGCAGCAGTGTTTGCAACCACCGCATGTTCTTGATCTTGCCCTTCCTGAACGAGAACACAAGGGCGAGAATCACGCAGATCATGATGAGACCGTACATGGCAACCATGATGTGGTAGCTTTGGAACACGGCGTTCACCGGCAACGAATCAACATCGAGATCGGCGTACTTCGCAGTTTCCGCCAGCTGGTTCAAGCCCATATACTCGGTGTCCCACGTGCCCGTGGCGAGGAAACTCGTTCCGCCGGGAATGGAGAACGGCGCGAGCACTTCACCCGTTTCCTCATCGACCCAGCCGAACGCGTAGAGCGGCGGCACTTCCGAATCGTACATGCCCTCCATCATGGCAAGCTTGGTGGGCTGCTCTTCGGCAACCACGACAGCGGAAGAGTGCGCGAACACGAGCATCAGGCAGCTCGATACGATGCCTACGGCGGCACCGATTTTCATCGTCTTCATGGCGAATTCGGTGTGCTTCCCTTTACGCAGGTAGTACGCCGAAACCGCAATGGCGAAGAACGCACCCATGATGATGAGCGCATCGACGGTGTGGGTGTAGCGCGGAAGCGTCGAGGGATTGAACGCTGCGGCGAAGAAGTCGGTTATGACCGCCCGCGTGCCGTCGGCGTTGAGCTCGGCTCCCGCAGGCGTCTGCATCCACGAGTTCGCGATCAGGATCCACAGCGCCGAAAGCGCCGAGCCGATGAACACAAGCCACGATGACACCAGGTAGAACTTCGGCGAAACCTTGTTGCGACCGAAGAGCAGGATGCCCAGAAACACCGACTCCAAGAAGAAGGCGAGCAGCGCCTCGGCAGCAAGCGGAGCCCCGAAGATGTCTCCGACGAACCGCGCGTAATCGGCCCAGTTGGTTCCGAAGGAGAATTCCATCGTGATGCCTGTGGCCACACCGACCGCAAACGTCGCGGTGAAAATCTTCACCCAGAACTTGGCCGACGCAGCGTCTTTCTCGTTGCGGGACCTGAAGTACTTTGTTTCGTTGATGGCTAGGATCAATGCGATTCCGACGGATAGCGGCACAAAGAAAAAGTGATACCCGGCGGTCAGGTAAAACTGAATTCGCGCCAGCATGACCGGATCAGAAAAGATTTCCATCGCACACCCCCTTTTTACCTCGAGCATTGTTCCCGCATGATTCGCAGTTCGGGCGGTGGGCACTCGATATGCTCCCAACGCACGAGCGACGAATCGCAGCGGCGTTTCCCCTTGGAAACTTTGACGCTATTCTAGCACCGAAACCGTCTCTTGTGTCCGTAATTGCTACTTTTTTTATACCATTTTTCGCATAACGGCTTTTGTCATCCCGTAAAACGGTTTCTGTAACATCATAAGATATGCGCAAAGAAGATTCTGAGCAGGGGCGAAAAGGCATCGTCTCGGTAGCGCTGCCGTTACCTTCGCGTTACCGATATGACAACTCCCGCCGTTGCACTTGCACGACGCGGTTGGTTGGGTTGTTAGCGTGCATGCCTGCGCATTGCACAATGATTATGTTTCACGTGAAACATTGCTCACGGGCACAACGGCGCGAGCGCAGGAGAGATGCAACGGCAGCGCAACAGAGGCCGCACCGTTTCCGATGCGGCCCCTGAATCAGCAAACCTACTGTGCGATTTCGTATTTTGCGCGGGGCGCGCCCATCTGGCTGCCCGAAACAAATAAGTCGATCGGCTAGACAGCGCGACCTGCATCGTTGCCGCCGCGGACGGCTAGCGCGATGTTGTACGGCTCGGCGCAATCGCCAACCGCGTAGGTTTCGGCTACCGATACGCCGTCGATGAGCGCGGTATTCGGAAGCATGTCTGCAGCGTTTACGATGGCATCGCAAAGTATCGTTGTCTCGGTGCCCACCTCTGTTGCAACGGTAATCTGCCCATCGCCAATTTCCTTAATCGAGGCATTCGGCCAAACGCGCATGCCGAGCGAATAGAGTGCCGAGGTAATGAAATCCTTCGCATGCTCGGATTGCTGTTTATCGATATCGGCGAGGGGGCTCGGCGTAACCATCGTCACGTGCTTGTTGTGAACCGTCAGCCACAGCGCACAATCAAACGCTTGGGCATTCGATCCGTACACCACCACGTTTTCGCCCATCTCTGTTGTCATAAACTGATCGAGCTCGATCACCTGCACCGAATCGGACCCGCTTACACCGAGCTCGTCGCGCAGACCGCCCACTGCAAGGATCACGGCATCGGGCGCTTCGGACTCGACAAGCGCCGAATCAACCTCGGTATTCAAAACAACGTTGACGCCGGTGAGTTCGAGCTGTTTTTCGAGATAGGCTTTAAAGTCCTCCAGATTCTCATGCGGGCCTTTCACGCTGCTCGCGAAATCCAAAAGCCCCCCGAGCGATCCTTTCTTTTCGTACAGCGTCACCTGGTGACCTCGCTCTGCCGCGATGCGAGCAGCCTCCATGCCGCCAGGGCCACCACCGATAACCATCACGTTCTTGGGCGATTCAATAGGCGGAAGTTCGTAGGTCGCCGGGCCGTTTTCTCGCATAACCCGTTGCGTCAAAGCGTTTACGCGGCAATATCCACGATCGGCATTGTCTTGGTTGCCCGCGATGTGGCAGTGCAAACACCGCGTACAAGGAGCGATTTCGTCAATACGACCCTCGCGTAGTTTGTTCACGTAATCGATATCGACGGTAAAGGGGCGATTCATCAAATAGAAATCGCACTTACCATCGGCGAGCGCCTGTTCGAAGAAATCGGGGGCATGGGCAGGATCCATGTATGTTACCGTTCCGCACGGGATGCTCAACGCCTCTTTGTAGCGCGCGACCACGTCGAGCAGCATCCCCGCGCCGCTGTGATCGCCGATGAGCTGGCCTTGCCAATGCCGATTGAAATCCCACTGCGTGCCGAATCCAGTAGCGCCCTCGATACCGTTCAGAAGGAAGTACAAATCGCTTGCGAACTGGCAGGGATGGTAGCTCAGCGGCCCAAGGCGCAGGTGCATGGAATCGGCTCCCGCCGCTTCGAACAGCTTGGCGAACTCGATGCCTTCTTCGCCCGATGTCACCTTGGCGTCGTTGCCAAGATTCGCATCATCGGCCTCGATGCAGTTGATGAGCACCTGAACGACGAAATCATCACCGCAGGCTTCTTTGATCTTCTCTATGAGCTCGACCACGTACCTGGCACGGTTCTCGAGAGACTGGGGGCCGTACTCATCTTCACGAATGTTTTGGACCCGCGAAAGGAACGACTCCCCGATATTGAATCCGGCAGCATTGATTTCGAATGCTTCGAATCCGTAATCGTGCACCATTTTGCACACATTGACCACGCTGTCTTGAAATGCATGAATCTCGTCGACGGTCATCTCATTCGCGCTTTTCGGCGTGAACGCGTAGTTCTGGTACCCCAGATGCGATCCGTGCTCTTTGCAGCCCGCAACGAGTTTCCGGGCGAATTCCTCGGCCTCGGGAGTCGTTTTGCCCGACATGGGGGCGAGCTCATCAACCATTTCAACCCAGATCATCTCAACGCCACCCTTGGCGAAGTTCACGTAGTACTCGTAAAGCTCATCGGTCAGGCCGGCAAGGTAGCAGGCAGATCCCGCCGCAGATTTCACCATCCGATGGCTTAACTCGATCGGGCCGATCGCAACAGGAGAGAAAAGCGTCTTAAGCTCGGTTGTATTCTGGCGGTACTCGTAATCTTGAGGATTGAGCGATGCAGCAGCGATGAGTCCCGTATCGGGCGCAGCGGTCGCTCCCGAAGCAGCCGGAGTGCTCTGGCCTTGCGTTGACGATGGCGAGCATCCTACAAGCCCCGCACCTGCTGCGGCGACACCCGCCACACCTACGCCCGTTAGAAACTGTCGTCTTGATAATGCCATGTTTCCCCTTCCCTTGGCTTGAACATATCGTTCCGCTTCGATCGGAACGCGCTGCATGGTAACAAGCCTCTCTTCCTTTGCGCCTCACATACTTTTGGTGAAAATGGTTTCGGTCGACGTTTCACGAGGAAACGCCCAGCATCGATGATGCAAGGTATGCGATACTACAGGTATTTTGGGGGAACATGGGAGCTAGCGGCGTTGCGGGAGGTGCAATGATGCCGGGCGTTTCTTCAGCACAGAGGCCTACGGCTAGACGAGTGCGCATCATCGCGTGCCTCGGTTATGCGTTGTTGCTTCTCTCGTCTCATCTCACCGTGTGGGGAGGTTTGCGCATTTCTGCCCGTACGGGTTTCGACATCCTCTCGCTGCTTACCTGGTGGTCAACGCCCTTGCTCGCCGCCATAGGAATAGTGCTGCTTATATTAGGTACGTGTGCGTTCTTTCGGCAATCAAGCGGCGACGGTTTGGATAAGGCAGCGAAGCGAGTGGAGCGCATCGTCGCTTGGACGGCATGCGTGCTCGTATTTCTGGGATACGGAGTGGTTGTTGCGGCACCTCCCGCAAACCCGTTTTCCGTATGCTGCGGAGCTCTTTTGTTGGGCTTCGGTACGGGAATGCTCCATATGGGATGGGCTTCGTTTTTCTCCCGCCTTTCCCGCCGCGAGGTAACTGCACTCGTTTTGCTATCGCTCGTCGTATGCGCTTTTCCGCTTGCCGTGCTTCCGTTTCTGCCTTCTCTCGTTCCTGATTTCGTTTTCGTCGGCGCAACCCTGAGTACTGCTGTTTTCCTTTCGTTAGCACCGCGTATGCCCAGGACAACCCAGGCGGATGCCTTGCAGGCCTTCGATTTGCCCTCTTCTCAAAGGGAAGAACAGACGGCAGAAACCCGCTTCGGATGGAAGCGACCTCGAACCGCAAAAGACCTGACCCGAAAGGCGTTGCGAACGGTTCGGACTCCCCTTTTCTGTGCGGCCGCAATCGCATTCGCATCTGCCATCACCCGACTCATGACGCTTTATACGCAACCGAGATCATCTGATGCAATTGCCGTTGCGGGTGCCATATTCATGGCTCTTGGAGCCGCTGTTCTCTTATTCGTACTCGGTAAAAAACCGAAGGAGAGCTCTTCCGCGCTTACCATCCCGACGCTGTTTCGCATCCTGTTTCCCGTTGTTGCAACCTTGCTTCTCGTACTCTCCCTCGGCGTGGGCCAGCTCGGAGCCCCGGCAAGTGCTGCCGTGTTTTCGGTCTACATGATCATGTCGGTGCTTATGATCCCAGCATGCATGAGCACCGCAGAAAAGAACAGCTTGCGCGCGGAAGCCGTGTACGGTTTGTTCGCTGGAATTGTATACGCGGTCTTTGCGGCTGCAACGCTCTTCGGCGTGCATCTGTTCGCCGAAAACGGCGGTTTTGGCGCCGCCACATCGCTTGTTGCGATACTTCTTGTATTCTACGTGCTCGCAATGGCATACGCGCTGATGCAGCGCCGCGCCGCAGAAGCAGGCGCGCCATCCGCATCAGTCTCGATTCCATCGGAAACGGAAGCTACACTCGAAGCTACACTCGAAGTCGAGGTTTTTGTTCCCATCGAAACCGCTCCAGCTCCTGACCCTATCGAGCAGCGATGCCTCGTGGTCGTGGAGCGCTACGGATTGAGTCAACGGGAGACCGACGTGCTCATGGGACTTGCTCACGGGAGAACGGTCATGCATTTGGCCGATTCGCTTTGCCTCTCCCCCAACACCATCCGCAGCCATTGCAAGACGCTGTACACCAAGCTTGGGATCCACAGCAGACAGGAGCTTATTGACCTGGTGGATGCCGCCGACGCTTGCTCGAATCGGTAGGAGAGCCTGCGTTCACATCTTTTCGGAACACGATCTGGGCACCGATAGACACGCACAATGATTATGTTTCACGTGAAACATCGCCTGCGTACGGCGATAACGCGGAGGCGCGACAAGCGTCGTGACGGGCGGCAACGGGCGAAACGGCGCGACCAGCGTTGTGACGGGCGGCAACGGGCGAAACGGGGCGAGCGGCGCGGCAACGGACGCGATAATGGGGCGCAGATGCAAACACGCGGGGGCCGCATCGTTTCCGACGCGGCCCCCGAATCAGCAAACCTACTGTGCGATTTCGTATTCTGCGCGGGGCGCGGGCGCGCATACCCGAGCACCCCGCCCGAGCGCACCTCCCGCCCACGCGCACTCTCGCCCGAACGCACTCCCGCCCGCACGCATCCCGCACACGCACGGGCGCGCGGCCGTCGGTCATGCGGCGGTGAACTCCGCTACATCCGCAAGGGGGCTTTCCTTCCCCTCGCTGTTCACCGAGCGAACGAGCAGGCGGTAGAACCCGGGCTTTTCGGGAGTATACGAAAACGTCCAGTGCACCCAAAGCTCAGAAGCGGACTCGGACACATCGTAGGAAGTCCAATGCTCGCCGTTGTCGAGCGAGAACTGCACCGATACGATCTGCTTGCCGTAGTCCTCGGCGTAACCCGAAAACGTTACCGGCTTACCCACTTCCACCTCCAAGGGAGCGATCATGTCATGCTCCTATTCCTGAACGCCCGCAAGGACGCCGGCGTTGGGGCTGTTGGGATGCTCGTCTCCCTCGCCGGGATTGGCAGGCGCCTCGTCTTCGGTCGACACCACGATCTGCACGACGTCGCGCACGAAATAGTTCGCAGGCGTTTTCGTCATCCAGAGCTGGTTGTTGCCGCCGACTGAAGCCGAAAGGTCCTCGTCGTTGATCTGGTAGCTCAGCACCGCATGGCGGCCGATCAGGTACCCGAGCGGGAACACGACCTCGGTGCCGTCGGCCGAAACGAACGTGACTGCGTTCGCACCTGGGTTCGCCCCGGCACGCGCGAGCAACGATTCGATCGGAATGCCCTTCACGTCGGCCGTGATGATAGCCGCACCGCCTGCGGGATTGCCGCCGCACGTGCACGTCATCACCTTGCTGACCGATTCCTCGCTCGCAAGGTCGCCGACCGATTCGGTGAACTCGTTTTGCACGTCGCCCGTAACCGTCAGCTCCCAACCAAGCGGGTTGTCAACTGCAAAGTCCACCGTCGATCCGCAGAGAGCCTGCGTTGCGCGCTGGAAGAACTTCGCGATCACCTCGTTCGGCGTGATCGTGGTCTGATCGTAGGCGAACTCGCCCGCAACCGCAGCTTCGGTCACCTGAGCACTCTCAGCGGCGACACCGTTCGCTTCCGCCGCAGTGCCCTCGGTGGTCCCCGAAGGCCCGTCAGCAGGCTCCCCGGCTACCGCCAAAGCGGGTGTCGCGACCATCGAAACGGCCATGGTGAGTCCTGCAACAGCGGAAAGAGTAGTGCGGCCGTAGCGCTTCGTTGTCTTCATGGCTTCCCCCTACTCTACCGTAAACATGAACTGGGTATCGTACTGACATACGCGGTCTGCACCATCGGGCGTGATGGAGGTGGTGCGGATGTCGAGCAGATAGGCTCCCGTCGCTGGGGGCGTGAAGTCCATGCGCCAATACGTCCAGTTGTCCGCGTTGTTATCAGGCGTTTCGAGCACGGTCCAGGTGGCACCGTGATCGAACGAGTACTCGATCTTCTTGATCGGCTCGTCCCACGCATCGGCGAATCCTTCGAGATGCACGGTTTTCGCCTCGTCGCCCGTAAGCACGACGCCGGTCGGGTAGTTCAAAACGCCGCTGTTGGGCTTGGAGTAGATTTCACCAGTCTTATCGTCGGTGAACTGGCCCACGTAAAGCTGGTTGTCCAGATCCGCCTCGTCCTTCGTCATGAACGTCAAGTTGGAAATGCGCTTGGTGAAGTTGCCGCCCGATGTTTTGTTCACCCAGATCATGCACGGATATCCCTGAGTGTTGGGCAGAACCTCGCCGTCCATCTTGGTCACGATGATCGCATCGTTTTCAAGCAGCCAGTCAATGCTCATCTGAGCGTAATCGTAGCCGTCGGAGCCGATCGGGCTCACGGTGTTCGCGCCTGCCTTCGGCTTCGCGTACTCGATGATGGCCGAAAGCGGAATGCCCTCGACTTCGCTTTGCATGATGGTTGCCTGACCGACGCCGTTAATGGTGCAATCCATCTTCATGACCTGCTTGACGGTGCCGAACTGCTCGACCATCTCGGGAAGCGTCATCTCGGCGGGGTTCTCGCAATCGCCGTCGATCGAAATGACCCAATTCTCGTAAATCGAGGGATCGACGTTCGCGTCATCGGTAAGCCATTCGCTCGGCTCGTCTTTGACGGTTTTGAAGATGCGGTTCTCGGCTGGGGTAATGGTGGTCTGGTCGTAGCTGATGTCGGCCTTAAGATCATCGGCCGCTACATCGGTAATGCCCTTGTACAGGTTGTACTTCACTTCGTCCCACCGCTCGAACTCGCCGGTGTCGGCGCTGATGTGGTGGCACGATTGGCAATCGCCGCTGTAATCTTCGTTGAACATGGTGCTCTCGAAATGCCTCGTGTGGGTGATGTCGGCCAGGCTGATGCCCGAGTACGACTTAGAATGACACGCGATGCAGTTCTGGTAGCTTTGTTCGGTCGGATAGCCGAAGAAGATGAGGCGATGGTACGTGGGCAGCGTCATGAGCGCATTCTCAAGTGAATGACATGACGTGCACCCGCGATTGTCGGCATCCAGATACGTGTTGTTCCAGCTGACCGGATCGGACGGCACGGGCTGCACCGTAAAGCCGTTGCGATCGGTATAGCGGCGCGGCGCCTCGGCTTTCGCGTTCGCTTCGTTCTTCTCGGAATTCTTATAGAAGTCGGGAAGCGAGACTACCCCGTCGACGAAGCGGCCTTCCGTGGGAAACCCGCTGTACGTTGCAAGTCCGTCGACCGCATCGGGATCGACCGCAGTTTTGGCTCCCTCGCTGCTTTCCTCTTTGGCGCCATCCGGTTTCGGTTCAGTTGTCGATGCTTGGGGACTGCACCCCCAGATAGCCGCCGATGCGACCAACGCAAAAGCCACCAGCACCAGAACCGCTTTGATGTTTACCCTCGGACGCATCCTGGCGCCCTCTTTGGCACTGTCTTTCATTCGTCCTCCTTGTCTATGAGAAACAGATCCCGCACTTCCTCCTTTCTCGCACCCTCATCCTTCCTCGCCTCAGTGCATGCAGGCCACAGCCACACCATGATCGACCGCGGCGCCCCTCAGCCCTTCGGCCGGGAACGCCTGTGCGGTCCATCGCAGTCGGCTATGGGCGTGCGGCGGAAATCGTAATGCTCAACGTACGTCTTATCGAGCAGGGACTTCTCGTAAAAGCCCACGCCTTTGTTGTATTCGGTTGCCGCATCCTCAGCGCTTCTGAATTCCTTGCGCAACGAACCGTCCTCCTGGTAGTAGCGGTAGAACGCTTCGGGGCAGTGCTCTTTCAGATACGCGAGAAACGCATCCGCGAATACGTCGGATGCGAAGAAGAAATGACGGATGCCGTCGTCGTGTTGTTTCAAGAATCCCAGATCGAGCAAACGGGAGAAGTCGCTGCGAGCACAGGGATACGATACGTCGTAGCGCTGTTCGTGGATGGCGTACGTAAACTCGGCGTTACTGTGAAGAATCGCTTCGAGCAGGACTTCCTTCTGCCGGAAGTTCATCGTCTCATCGGTGTCGATGATGGTGCGGAAGCGCTCGCGCCGCTTGCTCATGCCTTCGAGCTTGGTCATGGTCCAGCGCTGTTCGCCGATAACGCCCTCGACCGCGCGCTCGAAAAACAAGCTCCAATCGCTGTAGCCGTCGCACTCGATAGCGAGCTCTTGGGGATCGCATCCCAAACCGCACCGCTTCCCATCGCGCTTCTCGCTGCTATAGAGCACTTTCATCACCGGCACATGCGCGGAGAAGTGGTATCCCGCACGATGTAAGATGATAACGTAGAGCAAGTACGCGAGCACGTTGTTGCCCGCAGGAAACGGACGGAAGGTTTTGAAGTAGTACAGGGCTATGAGGGCGTTAACGAGCGTATGGTTGCCGCATCCGTTGCGCCCGAGTCGAGCGACATCGCCGAACAGGGCAGACGATTCGGCTTCGCAAGGCCATACGCATTCGCAGAACGATTCGAGCGCTTTGTAGCGCACGGCCCCGACCGCCTTTTCGCGCGCTTCAGGCTCGCGGACCTCTTTGATGGCGATGCCCTCGGTAAGCTTCGCATACAGATCTTCGATAAACGACGCCGTGAGGGGTTCGCTTCGATGCGTCTCGATATCGATGAGAATCTTTCCCGCGTTCGATACGAGCAGTTCAAGGCCGCTCATCGGTTCGCAGGCATGCACGCACACCCGCATCATCTGTGCAACGTCGATCGAATCGTTTTCCAGCTGTACCGCTAAAACCACCTCGCTCGCCGCGAGGTTAAGCTCGTAGTGACCGCCTTCGGGTTCGGTGAGAATGGTCTCGTAGTGCACTGCCAGGCCCTCGTTGATCTGGAATTCTTCGAGAAGCTTTTGCAGACGCCACGTCGGTGCGTACCAGTTTTTCGAGTGCTGATGGGCGTCGGATATGCCCTCGAACGCCACGGAATCGATCGGGACCGGCAGAACATGCCCTTGGCGTTTGCGAAGTTTGTTGACCATAAGCCAGTACAGCGAAGTCTCTTCGACGGACACCTCGAGCGCCGCCGCAAGCGATCCGAGCGTTTGAGCGCTCTGGGTTGCCAGCGAAAAAGCGCACTCCAGCAACGAGCCGTCATCTGCCCTCAGCTCAGATCTCATCCATCCTTCTTCCCTAACCCTGTCATGTGCATGATTGCAAATGTAAGCGCAGGTCTGCAAGGCTTGACGGGTTGACTAGAAAGAATTTACTAGGACAGCGCGTTCTCAGCAGCCAGTGCCGCCTATTGCTTTCACACACACGGCCAGCCCCGCCATACCGATAGAACGGTTACTGCGAAACGCTCGCGTACTCCAATATCGAAAATACTTCCCTTCGTGGCAGGTATCGAAAGACACCTTCGTCATCCTGCTCCCGATTTGCCCACGCGTTCCTAAGTCCCAGAATTTCGGCACAAAATTGGAGGTTGGGGGTGCGGCAGGATTCTTGGACTGCTCAGGCCGCCAGCCCGAGCCTCCTGCGGCGGCCCTCGATGGTCTCGCAGGTGGCCTTCTTCCCGTTCTCCCTGAACGTCTTGAGGCGGCCGTCATTGTACCACGTGATGTAGCGCGCGACGGCCTCGAATATCTCGGCGACGGGCGCCCCCGCGCGCACGAGCGAATGGAACGCCTCGACCTTCGCCCGGCCGAAGAAGCCCTCGCACGCCGCGTTGTCGGGGCTGTGCCCCTTGCGCGACATCGAGCGCACGAGGCCGGCCCCCTCGCACAGCGCGATCCACCCCTTCCAGCGGTAGTGCCCGCCGCGGTCGGAGTGGATGACGGGACGCTGGCCCTCCCGAAGCGTCGCTATCGCGTCGGCGAGCGTGGAGTTCGCGAGCTCGGCGTTGGGGCTCTCCGAGGCGCGCCAGGCGACGACCTTGCCGTCGAAGCAGTCGACGACGGCGGACAGGTAGCACTTGCCGTCGCGCCCCCGCATCTCGGTGATGTCGGTGAGCCACAGCTCGTTGGGCGCGTCCGCCGAGAAGTCGTGCCTCCCGTGCTCGCCGAGCAGCAGGTCCCCGGGCGCGTCCGACACCTCGCCCGCGTACGAGCTCCATCTCTTCTCCGACCTGGAGCACCGGGCGACGAGCCCCTGGCGCGCCATCGACTCGCGCACCCTGCGCTCGGGCGCGCGGACGCCGCCGGCCTCCAGCGCCGCTCTGAGGCGGCGGTAGCCGTAGATCCCGCCGTTCTCCGCGAAGGCCGCGGCCACGGCCCCGTCGAAGCCCCCGTCCGTCATGCCGGACGGGCTATCGAGCCTCGCCCGGTGGTAGAGGTAGGTGCTCTTCGAGATTCCCAAGAACGTCGAGATCCGGGCCAGGGAGCACCCGCAGTCCCGCCTCAGCCTCTCGCCTAACCCGACGAGCCGCCTCTTCGACAGGCTCGCCGGGCTTGCGGCTTTTGGGTCGCGCCTCAGCTCCTTGTAGACGCTCACCTCGAAGAGCGCCTCCTCGAGCTCGGCCCGGAGGGCCTCGATCCGCCTGTCGTCCGATCCCGCCGCCTGCCCCATGCCCGGCTTCGCCCCCTCGTCCTCGCGCGGCGCGCCCTCCGCGCCGGTCTCGGACATGATAGCGCTTTTGCGGGCCTTCCTGCTCCAGACCGATATTATGCTCGCTTCGGCGATGCCGAGGCGGCGGGCGATGTGCGCGGGCTTCTCCCCGAGGCCGTAGAGGCGGACGGCCTCCGCCTTGGTGGCCTCGGGGTAGCGGGAGTGGGGCGCGTGCTCGGCGCGCCCCTTCACCCTGGGCATCTCCGCCGGCAGGGAGCCCTCCTCGGCCTGCTCCAGCCACCGCCTCAGCGACTCCCTGGACGGGGTCCCCCATTTCCGCTCGGCGGCGCGGGGCGTGAGCCCCTCGGCCCACATCGTCTCGACGTAGCGGACCTTCTCCCTTTCCGTGTACATGCGGCTCCCTCCTCGCGGCCCCCGCGGGGGCCGCTCGATCGGTCGTGGACCGCCTGCCGGCGGTCCAACTTCCTGCCGCACCTCCGGTTTGACAATTATCTAAGTAATTATATATCGAAAACATGACTAAGGGAGAACAAAACACCTGTTCGCAAAATATCAAAAAGGAGAAATCGAGATGTATGATATTCCATAATTGTCAAACCTCAAGATTTGTGCCAAGATCCGGCACCTCGGGAACATAAACAGGTCGATCGGCGCACATCGGGCACCTACCGCCCATACACCGCCGATGGAGCTCTGGCAGCTTAAGGCGTCAACGGTTAATCAACTACAGTAAAATTCTTGTGGCAGATTCTGGCCGTTCGTCTGCAGCGGTTGACGGGCTGTGTTAATTCGCCTATTATCAACAATGCCTCTGAACAGGCTTTGCCCGCAACGATTGGTCAACCCAGCACGTGCGGCTTTTTTATTGGCTCAAGGAAAGGAAATTACTTGAAGGTTCGAAAACCGAAACCTCACAGTAATTAGCCTTCGACTTCCCTTGTCGGCAGTCGAAGGACGACTGCGACAAAAACATCGGTACGCACTGCATTATAAACTCGCGCAGATATGTCTGCGCTCAAGCATGTTCGCGATGCGCTGCGAGCCGATGCCGAAACGGTAAGGGAAAACTATGCTCTATCTATCTCAAATGCTCGGCCGCCCCGTGGTCGACTCAACAGGCGAGAAAATCGGCACGATCGCCGACCTCGCCATTTCAACCGGCGAGGTGTTCCCCCGCATCACGAGCCTTGCCTTCTTAGGTCCCGGCAAAACGCCGTTCATGATCTCGTGGCGCAAATACGTGGAAAGCTTTGACGAAGACGGCATCGTGCTTGCCGTTGAAAGCCACAACATCCGTTTCAGCTATCTGCAACCCGAAGAGATTCTGCTTGCACGCGACCTGCTCAACCGCCAGATCGTGGACACGCAGGGCATGAAGGTCGTGCGCGTCAACGACTTGAAACTCTCCGAATCGGGCTCGCAGCTGCGCCTGCTGGGTGCCGAGGTGGGATTCCGCGGCATCCTGCGCGGACTCGCCCCTTGGCTTGAGCGCGCAGTCGTCGCAACGGCGAAGGTGTTCGGCAAGAAGATTGACGAGCAGATCATCGCCTGGAACTACATGGACCTTCTGGACCGCGACCTCTCCGAGGTGCAGCTTTCCGTCACGCACAAGCGCCTTGACGAGTTGCACCCCGCAGACGTTGCAGACATTCTGGAGCAGCTCGATCCTCAGCAGCGCGCGAACGTGTTTCGCCACCTCGATGAGGCGCAAGCCACCGAGGCCATATCCGAGATGGAAGACGAGTACCAGGCCGATTTCATCGAGGACCTCGACGAGGCACAGGCGGCGGGTCTGCTCGGCAACATGGACCCGGACGACGCCGCCGACATCGTCCGCGACCTTCCCTACGAGAAGGCCGAAACGCTCCTGCGCCTCATGGGCGTCGAGGATGCCACGGAAGTCCGCAGGCTACTAGGGTATAAGGACGGCACCGCAGGCGGCATGATGACCACGCAGTACGTGGCCGTTCCCGAAACCTATACGGTCGGCGAAACGATCGAGGTGCTCCGCGAACTCGACGAAGACCATCCCACCGTCCACTACGTCTACGTGCTCGACGAATACGAGAAGCTCGTGGGCGTGCTCTCGCTGCGCACGCTTGTGCTCACCGACGACGGTACGCTCATCAAGGACGTCGCCTATGAAGACATCTTAAGCGTTGCTCCCGACGAGACCGAAGAGGACGTAGCGGCCGACATTTTCAAGTACGACATTCCCGCCATGCCCGTGGTCGACGAGCACGGCAGCCTCCTCGGCATCGTCACGGTAGACGACGCCTGGGATGCCATCGAAGAAGACGTGAGCGGAGATAAAACGAAGAAACTCGGGCTCAAAATTGCAGGCATCGTGCTGGTGGCCATCCTCATTCTCGCTTTGTACACCCTGGTATTGCTCCAGATCATCGGATACGAGTGGGGCTAGCACATGACACCCAGGAACCGCTCCGATAAGCCAACACGGGAATGGGGCATCTTTCGCACCGGAAGAATCGCATCCCCTACCCCGGAAAGTCCGTCGAATCAGCAAGGTATGACGACGAGCGAACCGACCGCGACCGAACGCACCGCGAAAAAGCCGAGTAAGCTCTGGCTCATCCTTGCCGCCATGGGTCCGGGTATCATCACGGCCATGGCCGGCAACGATGCGGGCGGCATCTCAACGTACTCGACGGTAGGCGCGAAATTCGGCTTCGCAACGCTGTGGGTCATCCCCATCATGTGCGTACTGCTGGCCGTCGTACAGATGACGGCTGCACGCATGGGAGCGGTCACCGGCAAGGGCTTCGCCGCGCTCATCCGCGAACGGTTCGGCATTCGCTTGACCGCGCTCGCCATGCTCGCGCTGCTCATCGGCAACGTGGCAACGACGTTCTCGGAATTCGCTGGCATCGCAAGCGGTATGGAGATGTTCGGCGTGTCGAAGTTCATATCGGTGCCCGTGGCCGCCGGAGCCGTATGGCTTTTGGTTGTGGGCGGCAGCTACAAGCGCGTCGAGAAGGTGTTCCTCATCCTCTCGCTCGTGTTCGTCACCTATATCTTCGCCGCGTTTATGGCTCGCCCCAACTGGGACGACGCGCTCATTTCGACCGTGGTGCCCCATGTGGTGAACGATACGAGCTTCGTTTCGCTCGTCATCGCGATGATCGGCACGACGATCGCACCTTGGATGATGTTCTTCGCTCAAAGCAACGTCGTGGAGAAGGGCGTCGGCGTGAAGGATTTCTTTTCGCAGCGCGTCGACGTTATCTCGGGAACCGTTGCCGCATGCCTCGTGGCCTGGTTCATCATCGTGACCACCGGTGCAACACTGTTTCCCGAGGGCATCGAGATTACGAGCGCCGCCGATGCAGCCCATGCGCTCGCGCCGTTCGCAGGCCAGTACGCCGAGGCGCTGTTCGCTATCGGGCTCATCGCCGCATCGTTTCTCGCCGCCTGCGTGTTGCCGCTTACGACTTCGTTTGTGATCTGCGAGGCGTTCGGCTGGGAAGCGGGCGTCGATTTCAAGTGGAAAGAAGCGCCGCTGTTCAAGGGCATCCTCACCTTCGTGATCATCTTCTCGGCCGCAGTCGTCATCATCCCGAACATCGACTTGTTGGGCGTCATGCTCACAGCTCAGTTCGTGAACGGCATCATTCTGCCGGTGCTCCTCGTGTTCATGGCCATCATCGCCGCAGATAAGCGCATCATGGGCACGTTCAAGAGCAAACCCGTCTCCCGCATCCTCATCTGGGCGACCGTCGCCATCGTCACCGTGCTCACCGTGGCGCTCCTCGTGATGCAGGTACTCGGCATCGGGGATGTGGCGGTGTAGCGCCTCGGGGCAAAAGAATGCCGGCCTCGGAACCATCCGGACCGGCATTTCTGCAAAGGCACGCTTTGAGGCATATCGAGTGCGTCACATGCGCGATGGGCTGCTAGGCGGCCTTATCCGCAAGGCGCTTGCTCTCCTCAGAAAGCTTCTTCGATAAGTATTCGATGCTGCAATCGGCCTCGCGGGCGCAATCGAGCAGCAGATCCACCGTCAAGCTGTTGAGGTACGCGTTGAAGCTCTCCTGGATGAGCGCGTAGGAGCGGCGCACCTTGCACGCCTTCTCGCTTCCCTCGCTCTTGCCCGATGCGTCTTCCTCGGGATAGAACTGGTTGCAATCGGCTGGATCGCGATCGCAGGTGTCCTGATCGCCCGAGCACTTCTCTACTTTGATCGAATCCTCCATAGCGGTAATGATCTCGAGCAGTGTAATATCAGAAGCATCGCGCGCAAGAGCGTATCCGCCGTGCTTGCCCGGACGAGCTTCGATAAGTCCCGCATTGCGCAGCAGCTGCGCAAGCTGGATGAGGTAATCACGCGGAATCGACATTTCTCGAGCGATTTCCTTCGATGATCGTACGTCTTTCTCCGCGGCTAGATAGAGGATGGCGCGGATTCCGTAGTCCGTCGATGCCTTCAACTGCATCTTTTCCCCACTTCCTGTCGTTTCCGACGTAATTGTTCATGCCCGCCTCTTCCCAGGCAGGCACGGCTTCCGCGTATGCAGAAGCGCAATCGTACGGGTTGCGCGTCTTTGCGATATCGATGATCATATCGCTTAGCTTTCGCATTAAAACGACGAGAGACGCCGCAGCGTCCCCCGATCAACCGCATGCCGTGCTTTTCCCTTTCGGCAGCAGCTGTATAGTAATGCGAGTTCTCAAGCAACCTTTCCTTACCCTATCGAAGTCTACACGTAATGTAAGTTCTTCCGCAAGAAATTTCTCTCATTTTGGCACAAATAGATGGGAAAGAGTTACATTATTAGCAATATCTCCATAAATATGAGCGGATTGGTAGGATATTTCCTACCTGGGTGTTGGGCCCCGCGCATACCGCACCTGCACGTGCGGCCGCAAGCTTTCTTCGATTTCCGAACCGCGCGCTCCCGTTGGAAGCAAGCGCGTAGACTTCCCTTGTCAATACACGCTCGATCGGTCCGCTGCCAAAACACGAACGGATGTTTCACGTGAAACATCCCGTGCGCCGACAGGTGTGTTCGCTCGCTTTCCTCAAAGCGCTTGAACCGTTATCCTGTATGTGATGGCTGGAGGTAAGGAATTGGATAAAACATCTTTGCGAACGCTCGCGCTCGGGCGGAGGGACACCATCGCCGCCCATCGACACGACGCTAAATGCAGTGCGATATGCGCCGAACTCGTGCGCACGCTCGACGACGTAATCGATGTGCGCACAAACGTAGCGCACGACCCTGCTGTCTGTTATCGACACGAGCCGCTTTCTGTTGCAGTGTACCAGGCTATGAAGAGCGAGGTTTCGATCAGCTGCTTCATCGATGCCGTATACGAGCGCGGCATGACCGTATGCTTCCCCTGCATGATGAAATCCCCCCGAACTCCGGAAGAAAAGAGCGCTATGGTGTTTCGTGCGGTACCGCGTGAGCGTTACGAATGCGGCACCGTGCCCTTCCTCGATCACCCGCTGCGATCGTTTCAGCCAAACGATCCGGACCTTGCACCCTATCCGCTCGTCGATGCGTCGTTGCTCGACTTGGTAATCGTTCCCCTTGTGGCCTTCGACGAAAGGAACAACCGCCTCGGCTACGGCGGCGGCAATTACGATCGGCTTCTTCCCGCATTGCGCGACGACGCACTTGCAATCGGCGTCGCGTTCGAAGAGCAGCGCCTCGATGCCGTGCCCTGTGATCCGCACGATCAAGAGCTTCCCAGAATCATCGTGGCATGACAGCGAACCGCCCGCAGCAGCGCAACGGTAACGACATGGTGAGGGGAACGGTGCGCGAGAAGAAGCTTGTGCTACACTCCTCGACGTGCGCGGTCGGCGCACCGCCCGCAAAGAACCGATAGGCGAATTCATGGCTACACAGGGGTTATTCGACAAAAAGATGATGACGCTCGCCGTGGTGGCGACCGTCGGCTTCGGGTTTCTCCAAGGTGCACGCCTGCTCGATCTCAACTCCGGGCCGTACAACCCGGGGCCTTTCGCACTCGTCGGCCTTACGTTCGACGGCTGTACGTTCCTTGCGGTCGCGCTTCTTTCCTATTTCGGGCGCTTCGAAAACACGCGCAAGCTCTTTTGGGTCGGCATCGCCGTGGCGGTCGCATACGCGGGACTCATCGCTTCGGGCATCCAAAACGACCTTACGTATTTCCTCATGCAAGCAGCCTCGGGAACAGGCTGGTCGCTCATCATCCTCTGCTGGATGCAGGTGTTTGTCAGCTACCGCCCATTCCATTCGCTGCTCATGATCGCACTCGGATACTTCATCGACACGCTGATCCAACCGCTCTCAAGCGCACTATTTCCCGGCCAGCGCCAACTCGTCCTCCTCGTCGTGTTCGCCGCTTCCGCAGCTATGTTGTACTACTGCCTTGTGCACAACGAAACCGTAGCCCAACGCATGAAGGAAACGGTTGCGCCTACGACCTCCATGGCTGAGGCGTTTTCGCGTACGCGTCGAGCGGTAGCGGGTACGCTCGTGTTTTCGGCCGTATGCGGCTTCATCATCCAGATCGACATCTTCTCCGATCTGCAGTACGCGCAAACCGATTTGACCGCTTGGCTTGCCATCGGCGTGTCGCTCGCCATGTGCGTCGTGCTTGCCGCGCTGAAGCTCAAGAAAGCCAACATCGACTACATTTGCCCGATCGCCGCACTCTGCCTCGCCTCTATTCTGCTGTATCGCAGCTTCGAAGCGGGAGACAGCTACCTCGCCGGCGCAATGATGACAACGTTTCTCATGTCGTTTTACGTGCTTTTGTGGCTCACGTTCATCAGCGAAGCATACGAGCGCAAGCTACCGGCGTTTTTCCTGCTCGGTCTCGCACTGGGCATTGCCCGCCTTTCCGTTGCCGGGGGGCGCTTGCTCGCGCAGGCTACGTACGAGCCGCTGGGACTCGATCTGCATTACGTGCTCATCATCGCCATCTGGATTCTCGTTGTCACCGTCTCGCTCATTTTTGCCAGCTACCTCCGATTCACCTCGAAACAGAAAGCCCATCGCTTCGACGAGGTGCCCGACGAGCTAACCGATCCTGCCGCCGCCGAAGCCGATGCGACCGAGGGCGCGCTTGACCTGCTTCGCGCAACCTATGGGCTTTCTGATCGCGAAGTCGAGATCATCCGCGAGTTCTCTGCCGGCCGCAGCGCCCGCTACATCGCCGATTACTTCGTGCTTTCAGAGCATACGGTGAAGACCCATCTTCGCAGGGCGTACACCAAGCTCGGCATCCACTCGCGCCAAGAGCTGCTCGACCTCATCGAGGAAATGGAAGCGCAGCTGATGCGGTAAGGGGCCTGAACATTCTTGTACTCGACGGAATAGTTCCGTGCCGACCCAGCCGCACGACCCGTTCGCGGGAGTAAGTCACCATCGTGGCTTCTGATTCGCATCTGACCCCACACAAAGCAAGCCGCCGCAGCTTGTTGCGCTGCGACGGCTCAAAGGGAGGAAAGAATCGGATTGTCGATTTTTTTACGCTTCGGCCAACGCGGTACCGGTCAAGCGACCCATTGTGAGCGCGCTCGAGTTGGAGCAGTGACGCACGAAGCTGCGGTTGTACATGAAGCGATGCGTGCATTCGCCGATTGCGTACAGGCCCTCGATGGCGGTTTCGTCGTCGCGAATCGCCTGGCACTCGCCGTTGGTACGCACGCCGCCCATCGTTGCAACGAATGACGGAACAAACGCCACGAGGTAGTAGGGGCCTTCACCGTACGGCACGAGCATATCGGCCTTTTTGTTGAACTCGGCATCGGAGCCCGCCTCTGCGGCTGCCTGATAGGTTGCGAACGTCTCGGCAAGCAAAGCGGTACCCGCCGCCGTTGCGAGTTCTTCTATGCTCTCGGCTTTGAACACGTCGCCCGTGTCGATGCCCTTCTCGATAAGTGCAGCCACATCGGCATTCGAACTGTCGAACAGCACGTAATAGGGACCAGCTGCGTTGTCGGTCATCGAAGTTGCAAGCGCCGTAACCGGGCCCGCCTCGTTCACGAAGCGCTTTCCGGAAGCGTCGATGAGCATCTTTGCCGACGTCGCAGCGCCTTCCATACCGGTATCGCAGAGCTTCGCGAAACCAGGCTCGGCCTCGGTGAGCGTGCGGGTGGGCATGATGACGTTCGGTATGACCCAGCAGTCGTCGTAGACGGCCGCGCCGATTTCTTTGGCCATGGTCATGCCGTCACCGGTATTCATGGCGTTGCCGAGATACTGGAAACCGACCTTGTTGATGGCGGGCACCAACTCATCGCGATACTCGTCGCTGCCGCCGAAGCCACCTACGGCAAGCACGACGGCCTTCGCCATAATGTCCTGTTCCTTCTTGCCATCCTTCACCGTAATGCCCACAATCGTTTCGCCGTCCTGGATGAGCTTGGTCGCCTCGGTGGACAGCATAATCTCGACACCGAGGTTTTCGAGCTCGGCCTGAAATGCATCGGCAACGTCCTGACCCGCCTTGATGGACGGATCAGCGGGTGCGTCGGGCTTCACCGTATCGGTTCCCACCTGCTCTTTCGTGAACGACTCTTTGAAACCGATGCCGAGTTCGTTCACCCAGTTGATCGTCTCGCAGCTTTCTTCCATCATATGCTGCATGCGCTCGTAGTCCGGATACGGCGCATCGATTTTGCCGATCTCGGTCATGTTCTTGTAACGCTCGGTAAAAGCTTCCATCGTGTCGGCTTCGCCGTCTTCGAAGACCCAGAACTCCTTGTTCTCGGGCACCTGAGCTATCGACACGTTGCCGAGCGAGGTAAGAAACGTCGACATGTAGAACGGTGCTTTGTCGACGAGGATCACGTTTGCGCCACCGAGCGCCGCCGCACGGGCGCATGCCGAGCCGGCAAGGCCCGAACCTACGACAACGATATCGGTTTGCTTTGCTTCGGATCCCGAATCGCCACCGCTGCTCGCCGTGCTCTCAGTCTTCGGATTGGCACCGCATGCGGTGAGCGCAAGCGAACCGCCGAGCACCGCGACGCCTGCGACGAATTGTCTTCTGCTGAACAGTTTCCCTCCCATGGGAATCTCCTCTCGATTATGCGTACTATCGGGTGCCGCTACGTCGTAACAGCGATCCGAACTATAGACCCAGCCGAGGAAACGCCTGTCGCACGAAAAGGTTCAGGACTGTCGCACGAATCGTAGTAATCGCGTGTTTTTGCTGATCAAAGGCACTGCATCATGTGGCCCGGGCGGCCTGCCCCGCGCCGACCGAGCGCGCAGCGCACAAAAAAGCGGCTGCCGAATCTCGACAGCCGCTTCGCACGTACTCGTTGGATGCTCTTCGCGCTTTAGGCTTCTTTCTTTCCGGGAAGCTTCACACCGGTCTTTGCAAGCACGAGCACGGCAAGCACGATGGCCACCGCGCCGATGACAAGCGGAATCCACGGGTTGCCCAAGAAGGCTGCGATGATGTAGCAGACGAAGCATACGACCATAACGAGCGTCGCGTACGGAATCTGCGTCGCAACGTGGCGCAGGTGGTTGCACTGCGCACCTGCCGAAGAAAGGATGGTCGTATCGGAGATCGGCGAGATGTGGTCGCCGTATACCGCGCCGCCGAGCGTTGCGCCCACCGCTACGAGGAACAGCGATCCGTCTGCGGGGAACACGCCGATCACGATGGGAAGAATGAGCGCGATCGTACCCCACGAGGTGCCCATCGAAAAACCGATGAACGCCGCCACGAGGAAGATGACCGCGGGCAGAAACGCTAAATCGACGCCTATCATAGTGAGAAAGTTGCTCACGAACTCGCCCGTGCCGAGCATGTAGCGGCACGTGCCGCCCAAACTCCATGCGAGCACGAGGATCATGATGGCTCCCACCATCGAACGCACGCCCTCTGCGATGCCCTCCATATACCCCGCAAGCGTGGTAAGGCCGCGCGGCAGAAACATCGCTGCCGCAACCACAAGCGCCACGCTCACGCCGATGCACAAGCCCGACACCGGATCGACGCCGACCGCCTCAGCGAACTCGACTCCTTCGAAGAATCCGCCCACGTAGAGCATGCCCGCAATCGAGAAGATGATGAGCACGACGATCGGGATGATGAGATCGTACACCTTGCCCTTGTCGGACACCTTGATGCCCTTGAAATCATCAATCGTCTGCGCTGCAGCGTCGAGCACTTCGCTCTCTTCGGCCACCACGGTGGGCAGATCGTTCTCATAGGGCGGCGTATTGTCGGGGTTGGTTCCCTTCGGGATGCCGGCCGTAGCCACCGACTTGAGCGCCCCGCTGCCAGGGATGCGCTGCTTTTCGGCCAGGTCCCTATGCGCTTCGGCTTCGGCCGTTTTCATCGGCCCGAAGTCAAACCCAGTCGCGCACATGAAGAACACGAACCCAATCGTGAGGAGCGCGTAGAAGTTATACGGGATCGAGGCCACGAACGTGGTGAATCCGCCTTCGCCGAGATAGCCGCCGACCGCCACCGCCCATGAGGACACCGGTGCGATGATGCACACGGGTGCTGCCGTCGAGTCGATGATCCAGGCAAGCTTTTCGCGGCTGATATTGAAGCGGTCGGTCACCGGACGCATAACCGCGCCAACCGTGAGGCAGTTGAAGTAGTCGTCCACGAAGATGATGATGCCGAGCGCCGCGGTAAGGATCTGCGCCATCTTCGCGTTCTTGATGTGGGTAGAAACCCACTCGCCGTACGCCTTGGAGCCGCCAGCCGTCGCGATGACGACGACAAGCGCCCCCAACAGCGCAAGGAATAAGATCAACGCCGCATTCCCGGCTATCTGTATAGCCATGACCTGCGGCACCGAAGTAAACGATGCGACAAGCTGTTCGAAGCCCGCTCCGTTGAGCGTGAACTGGTAGATGATCATGCCCACAAACACGCCGATCGCCAAAGACGAGTACACCTCTTTGGTGATGAGCGCGAGGCCAAGGGCCAAAATGGGCGGAACGATCGACCATATACCAGTACTGATAAGGTCAAAACCTTCCATATGTTTCCCCTTAATCGATCCGGTACCGGCGCGCGAACCTCACAACCGATTTTCCTTTCGGATGCCGCTGCGGCGGCGCGACCCAAATACTGCGTCATCCGAAACGCAAAGCGGTTACTGCTGAGGTTCGCACAGTTCAATGCGCATAAGTATAGCGGTCGAACGAGCTCGCCGATACGAGAAACGCCGCTTTTTGGGGGCAAGCGCTCGGGATGGGGGCAATCGGACGTGAGCGCTCGGAGTAGGACGATCGAGAGCAGTTGCACAGCAGCGAAGGACAATCGGATGCATTCGCGAGGCAGTGGGGGCAATCGGGCGTGGGCAAACGCAACGTTACCGCTCGAACAGTAGGCGCTCGAATTCGGATAACGGAACGGGCCGATGGAACACGTAGCCCTGTACCATCGTACAGGCCGTATCCCTGAGACGCTCCACCTGCACCGTTTGCTCGATGCCTTCGGCGACGGTTTCCATATCGAGCTTCTCGGCTAAATCGATAACCGATGAGACCACCGCCCAGCCGCGATCCTGGATGTCTTCTTCGCTCATGAAGAAGGCGCGATCGAGCTTGAGCACGTCGACATCGATATCTTTCAACGTGTTGAGCGACGAGAATCCACTGCCGAAATCGTCCATAGAACAGCGATACCCGAGCGCATGAATGGCCGCGACGATCTCCTCGAACTCCTCCACCCCGTCGAACACGATCGACTCGGTGAACTCGAATTCCAAAAAGTGCGGAGCCACTCCGTAGCGCAAACGGATTTCTTCGTAGCGATCGAGAAAATCCGGCTCGTTGAAGTGAATGCGCGACATGTTGACCGAAATAGGCACCGGCGATCGGCCTTGGTCGATCCACCTGCGCAGAGCTTTGCATACCTGCTCGAACACGTACAGATCAAGCTCCACGATAAATCCGTTGCGCTCGAACAGCGCAATGAACTCGTTCGGCGGCACGATGGTACCTTCGGGTTCGATCCAGCGTACAAGCGCTTCCGCCCCCGCGATCTCCCCGCTGGAAAGCTGCACTTTCGGCTGCAAGTACACGCTGAACTCCCCGCCGCCGAGCGCATCGTACATGCGGTTTTCCATACCCTTTTCGCGCACAAGCGCAATGCGGTCATCGTCGCTGTAAAACGCAGCGTTGATTTCCTGCTCGCGCAGGATGCCGTGAACGTTTTTGCGGGCGACGTTGGCGCGATCGCGCACAACCGTCACCGAAAGCGACGGTCGGTCGATCACGTAGATGCCCGCTACGAACGTGAGGTTGAAAGGCTGATCGACGCGGCTGTTGTGGTCGTTCATGGCACGAGCCATGGCATCGAGCCGCTCGACGGTTTTTTCGTCGCTTTCGTACGCCATAAGAATGTTGAACTCGTCAGATGCCATACGGCCGACGAGTTCGCCGTCATGCAGATGAGCAGCGATGCTGCGGTTGATATGCGCGAGCATTAAATCGCCGTTTTCGATGCCGAACATATCGTTGAGCAGTTTGAACTTCTTGAGATCGAGCGACACGAGCGCGTATTCGTTCGGCTCGGACTGGTCGAGAAGGGTACGGACGTCGATGTCGAACCGCGTGCGGTTCAGGCCCCCTGTGACGGGATCGACGAAAGCGAGCGTTTCGAGTTTTCTGCGTTCCTCCAAAAGCTCGTGCTGCGTGTTCATGAGATCGCCAACGTCGGTCATCACCGTGTAGGCGACAGGATATCCGTCGGCAGTGAGGCTGGTGAACGTGCCGATGAGCTTGATCCATTTGCTCGATCCATCCTTGCAGGGCATGGAAACGATACAGGAATACGATGCGTCGCCTTGCGCGAGCGCTTTTCGCACTATGACGCCGATGCGATTCCACTCGTCTTCGTATCCGACGAAAAAGCGGTCGCACTGGTTCTCGAACAGCGCTTCGTATTCTGCTTTGGTGTAGCCGAAGAACGAGTAGTAATTGTCATTCGCCCAAATGACGGTAAAATGCTCGTCGAGCAGATGTCTGCTGACGCTCACGCCGAGCGAGTTGATAAGAATGTCGTATTCGTCATCGACCGTATCAAGCTTTACCTGCTGCGGTTCTGGCATGGTCGTCACCGTTCTTGCCGGGGATCGCGATCTGTGCTAAGTGTATCGCTCATAGTTGATAATACAAGTCATGAAACAAAAGGGTGCTCGACGAGCGCTAAACCACACGACGCGCGCACGCCCGTACCCTGCGCGATGTACAGAGCGGCTTGCATGCGGTTTCCCCGAAAAAGAAGAGCTGTTTGCTTCGGTATATACTCGTTATTCGGTTATAGTTGCTTTACCATAGGGTTATGGTCTTTTTCACACGAAGGGACGCGCGCTACATGGAGCTTGCTTTCGGCATAGGTACGTCTATCGTCGTGGTGGTTCTCGCCCTGATCTTCGTGGGCACCGATGCGCGTTTCGTGCGGTCGCGAACCTCGGCTGCTCGCTACAGCCCGGCCGTGTCGGTCGCCGTCGTCATCTTCTGCGTGGCACCCTTCTTGGTGATGGCGCTCGTTCAGATTCCGTATGTGGTCATGTACTGCGGCATATGGGTTGCCTGCGCCGCCGCAACGCGGCTTGCAGAAGGGCAAAAGGGATGGTCGTGGCTCGTTCCGAACATCACCGCTTCGCTGATCATGCTCTCGCACCTTGTTGTGAGTGCGGTTTTCGCCGTATGCACGCACTCGACGCTGCACCACGTAGCAGGCGATCCGTTTACGCGCTGCCTCGTGCTCGGCATCACGGTTGCCGTTGTGGTCATCGTGTTCCGCGCGCTTCAGACAATGCTTGACAACGAGGGAGGCTCGTTCAGCGGATCCACGCGTGCGCTTACCTGGTTTTCGTGGATGGCCCTTGCCTACATCGCGTTCGACGCACTTTCGCTCGACATCGCCGCCGGCTCCGAAATCCTCTCGCTCTTCTCGCTTTTGAGCGGGGTGCTGGTCGGCATCGGCATCGTCGCGTTCTTGATTTCGGCTTCGAGGCTCGGCCGAACCGCCCATCTGGAACAAGAGTATCTTCGGCTTGCGAAAGAATCGAAAGCCGAGGAGGAAAAAGCTGCCGACCTGCGTCATCGTGCGTACTCCGATGCGCTGACCGGGCTTGCTTCGCGTCGCAGCGCCATCGAGACGATCCAATCGCTTCTTTCACAGCAGAAGCCGTTCACCGCTGTGTTCATCGACATGAACGACCTCAAGTCCATGAACGATGCGCTTGGGCACACCATCGGCGACGCCTGCCTCATCCGCTTGGCCAGCGCACTGCGCGGCGCGTTCGGGTCCGATGCAAACATCAGCAGAATCGGCGGCGACGAATTCCTCGTGGTGCTCGACGGGCATAACGTCCCCCTTGCCACCGCATGTGCTCGCACAGCGCTCGATCTGCTCGCCTGCCCGAACGAAACCACCCCCGCGCTTTCGTTCTGCTTCGGAATCGTTGATTCAGCCGACGGGTTCGACTCCCCTTCGCAGGTTCTCGAACGATCGGACCTCATCATGTACGAGTACAAAAAACGCTACCATCGCGACGCTGACGGCACCGCGGCTGTGGCAGGAGCCGCCGACGGTACCGCTGCTTCCGCCACAGCGAATCAGGGTTCGGACGAAGGCGGTCTTGCATGAGCAGCGATCTCATACCGGCACTCGAACTCATAGGCTCCCTCGTATGCTACTTTTTCTTCAACGCCGCATTCTTCACGTTCGTCGTGCGCCAAAGCGGCGTAGGCAAGGCGAAAGCACTAACCCATGGACTGCTCTTCGCCCTCAATTACGTGGCTTTCATCGTATTCAGCATGCTAGAACTCAACCTGATGGTCAATTGGACGCTCGTTTTCGTCTTGTTCGCGCTCGAGGTTCGCATCGTGTTCTCCTTGCCATGGTCGCACGCGATGAGCTATGCGATCTGCGGCGCTGCGGCTGGACTTGCCCTCACGATATTCGCCCGATCGCTGTTTTCGATACTGCTCGACATACCCCAAAGTCGCCTCAATAACAATATTTCCGGCGAAGCGAACCTTAAAGCCATCCCCGTTGCGATCGGATTCGTTTTCGGTGCCGTGCTCTTTTTCTGCGTGAACCGATTTGTCGGAACAAACCGCATGGCCACCGTATGCGCCAACCGCCAATCCCGCTCGCTTTTCCTCACGATGGCCCTTTTCGCTTTCTGCTATCTGTGCACGGTCCTTCTGCTGTACTACCTGCCGGACAACGCGATCATTCTGAAGCTGTGGGGTATGAAGGCTGCAATCAGCGCGCTTCTCATGCTGAGCCTCTCGCTCTACTACGCGTATCGGGCGGCCTACCTCATCCAATGCGGCCAGGAAAGCCGGCGGTTGAGCGAGACGATCGAGCGGCACCGCAAAGAGAACGACGAACTCAAAGCGCTTGCATCGCATGATTCGCTGACGGGATGCTACACGCGCGTGTACCTGGAAGAAACGCTGGGCGACCTGCTCGCCTCCCAAGGCCCGTTCGGTATCGCCTTCATCGACATCGACAACCTCAAGAATGCAAACGACACCTTTGGCCACGATGCCGGCAACGATTACATCCTCACCGTAACCGATGTGCTTTCCGATTTCTGCCACGGCAATGACGACGAAAAGCTGTACCGTTACGGGGGCGATGAGTTCGTGGCGGTATTTCCCCGTCTCGACGCCGCGCGCACGAGAGCGCGTCTTGAGGAAGTCGCACACCGCCTGAGGACCGAAAACGAGTCGGGCAGGTTCCCGTTCCCGCTTTCGATCAGCTACGGCGTGATTGAAAGCAGGCTGGGCGAAACGGCTGTATCGGCCCTCGCCCGGGCCGATACAGCCATGTACGAACACAAGAAGAGAAGCCGCGAGGATGCCCCGAAAGCGTAGCACCGCGCTTTGCTTCGCACGAGCCGCCTCCCGCGCGAACGGTGGCTTGGCACTCGACGCTCGCCCGGAAAACGTAGCGAAGCTGCGCTACGCATCGATCTCGTGCACGTATTCGCGATCGATTGCGCCTTCAGGATGCGGCGGATCGACTTCGAACGGCACCTTGGGAGTGACTAAACTCACGAGCGGCACGATCACGAGCGAGAGCACCATGGCGAGCGCTCCGCAGTTGATGGGCGATGCGATGAGCGGCGTGCCGAAGAATCCCGCGATCATGTTGCCTGTGGTGAGCCCCACGCCCACGATGAAGCTCGCCCACACGGCGGCTTTCGAGATGCGGCCCGAGAACAGGCCCCAGAAAAACGGGCCGAGGAACGATCCGGCGAGCGCGCCCCAGGAGATCGACATGAGCTGCGCGATGAACGTGATCGACGAGTTGTACTGCACGAGCGCGATGATCGCCGAAATGACGACGAACGCCACCAGCAGCACGCGCATGTAGGCGAGCTGCTTCTTCTCGCTCATATCCTTCACGATGTTGTCCTTGATGAGGTCGAGCGTGAGCGTGGAAGATGAGGTGAGCACGAGCGAAGAGAGCGTCGACATCGAGGCCGAAAGCACGAGTACGATCACGATGCCGATGAGCAGGTCGGGCAGACTTGAGAGCATGGTGGGTATGATGCTGTCGTAGACAGGCGTTCCCGCAGCCGTCATTTCGACCTCGCCTGCGTACAGGCGGCCGAACCCGCCGAGGAAGTAGCTGCCGCCTGCAACCACGAGCGCGAACACCGTGGAGATGATGGCGCCCTGTTTGATGGCCGGCCCGCTCTTGATCGCGTAGAACTTCTGCACCATCTGCGGCAATCCCCACGTGCCGAGGCTCGTGAGTATGATGACGCCGATGAGGTTGAACAGATCGGGTCCGAAGAAGCTCACGAACGGCCCCGCCATCTCGGAGGTTTCGGCGGGGATGAAGGAGAGCTGGTTGATGGCTTCGGTGAAGCCGCCGTTGTTCACGAGGCCCGCCACGATAACCGCCACGATGCCGAACAGCATGACGATGCCCTGGATGAAATCGTTCATGACGGTGGCCATGTAGCCGCCGAGCACCACGTAGACGCACGTCACCACGGCCATGCCGATGACGCACACCTCGTAGGGCAAGCCGAACGCCATGCCGAACAAGCGCGAGAGACCGTTGTAGACGCTCGCGGTATAGGGAATGAGGAACACGAAGATGATGGCGGCGGCGGCCACGCGCAAGCCCTTGCTTTTATAGCGCTTGCCGAAGAACTCGGGCATGGTTGCCGCCCCGAGCCGGTGCGTGACTTCGCGCGTGCGCGGGCCGAGCACCCACCAGGCAAGGAGACTGCCGAGCACGGCGTTGCCGATGCCGATCCACGTGGCGGCAAGGCCGTACTTCCATCCGAATTGGCCGGCGTACCCGACGAAGATGACCGCCGAGAAGTAGCTCGTACCGAACGCGAACGCCGAAAGCCACGGGCCGACGTTGCGGCCTCCGAGAATGAACCCGTCGACGCTCGACGTATGTTTTCGACAGTAGATGCCGACGCCCACCGCGACGCCGACGAATATGAGGACCATGAGTATTTTTTCGATCATCAGAGAACCCTTCTGGTTCGACTACGGACAGGTCGAGCCAACGTCAGCGAGAGCGGTTGCAGTGTCGATACTCGGCCCGTCATGCGACCGAGCGTGCTTTGCACGCGAGGGAACGCATGAGAAGGGCGAGAATCGGCGCTGCAACGGCTCGCAGCGTCGGCTTGTCCCGCTGTTCTGCCGAACAGCGGAAACCGCGGGCGCACATGACCTCGTCGGGACTTTGCGCGCTGCAGCTTGGCTTTGCGAAAAGCTCCGATGAACCCATGTGCTATTAATATCGGCTGTCGAAGATGCGCTTGGTTTTCTTCTCGCTACGCGGAAGCTCGCCCATGGGTACGCCGAGCGCATCGGGCGTGCACCCGCACTTCGCCTTGAAGATGAGAGCGAGCTCCTCTTCGGCGCGCTCTTTCGCCTCGCCTTCGAGCGGCGTTTCGAACAGCACCGTGAGCACGTCTTTGCCGCTGATGTTCTCGATCATCACCTGGTATTCCGAACTGGTTCCGTCGGTCGCGGCGATGACCTCCTCCACCTGGGCGGGGAATATGTTGCAGCCCTTCACCTTGAACATGTCGTCGGTGCGGCCGGTGAGCGTATCGATGCGCGGATGGCGGTGGCCGAAGGCGCAGGTGCACTCGCCGGGGATGATCCGCGTGAGATCGTGCGTGCGGTAGCGGATGAGCGGCGCGCCCTGCTTGCGAAGCGTCGTCAGCACGAGCTCGCCCACCTCGCCGTCGGGCACCGGGGCCCCGGTGTTCGGATCGACGATCTCCACGTACACGTAATCGTCCCAAATGTGCATGCCGTGGTGCGCGCTGCACGAGATGCCGATGCCCGGGCCGTACACTTCGGTGAGGCCGTAGATGTCGAATATCTCGACGCCCAGCTCGTTGGCGATGCGCTGGCGCATCTTATCGCCCCATCGCTCGCTTCCGATAACGCCTTTGCGCAAACGCAGCTGATCGCGGATGCCGCGCTCGGCGATCTCCTCAGCCAGCAGAAGCGCATAGGAACTCGTGGCGCAAAGCACCGTGGACTTGAGGTCCTGCATCATCGCGAGCTGCTTTTCGGTGTTGCCCGGCCCCATG
Organism: Raoultibacter phocaeensis; assembly: GCF_901411515.1. Lineage (NCBI taxonomy): Bacteria > Bacillati > Actinomycetota > Coriobacteriia > Eggerthellales > Eggerthellaceae > Raoultibacter > Raoultibacter phocaeensis. Next base: position 1,087,181 of record NZ_CABDUX010000001.1, on the reverse strand, counting down.
GGAATGGCCATGGCGCCCAGCCGCTCGGCACCGAGCTGGAACCCGATGCCCGCCGTCCACAAGCCGTAGCCCGGCGTGATCTGGATGCGGTCGGTTTGCGTGATGCCGGCCGTTTCGTAGCACCGCGCGAACTGGATGGCCCAATCGGTCACATCCTGCGCGGTGTAGGGAATGATGACGGGTGTGCCCGTGGTGCCGCTCGAGGAGTGGATGCGCACGATCTCCTCGTCGGGCACAGCTTGCAGGCCCAGAGGATAGGCGTTGCGAAGATCGTCCTTCTCGGAAAACGGAAGTTTCTCGAAATCCTCCTGCGTCTGCACATCGGAAAGGTCGATATCCCCGAACTTGCGGGCATAGAAAGCAGAGCGCTCTTTCAGCGTTTCGAATTGCTCTTTAATGAGCGCGAATTGTTCCGGCGCGATGTTCATAGCGATTCGTTACTTTATCATACGAGAGTGCCATGCACGAGAAGTTTTTCCAACCGAATCGTAAAACGGGGGAATTTCTTCTGCTTTGCGAAACGGGGCGCGGCGAAGCGCTACGGGAACCGCAGTGCACGGGTGACCCCCGACCAGGAAAGAGCGACTCGTCGGCATACGCGAGAAAAAACACTGCGAGCACGCTGCATCCGCCCGCACTCACACCCCGATGCCCGCGAGCATCGAGAGCATCGCATCGAGCTTGAGCTGTTCCGCCGCCGTAAGCTCGCATTTCTCCCGCATGTCGGCTGCCTTTATCAGGGCGTTGTCCTCGTCGCCTGCCTTGACGTAGCAGGATATCTCCTCGAAGAGCGCCCGCGCGCGGTCCTTAGGATCCTCTGCGAGGGCGGCGCTCTGCTCGAACAGCCGCGCTGCGACCACGAACACGCCCTTCCCTTTCAGGGAGGCTGCCTTTGCGAAGCACTTTCCGAACGTCATCGCGCTTGCTGCGGTTTCTTCCGGCACAGGCACGGGTTCGGCCGCGTGCACAGCGGCAACCGGCTCGCGCGATCTCGGCGCAGCCGCTTCTGCTGTAACACGAACCGGCTCGCTGCGATCTCGTGCGGCTTCCTGAGCAGCCCGCTGCACAGACTCACGCTTAGCTGGAACCACCTCGACTGCACGCGGCTCCTCGGGCTCGAACGCGATCTCTTCAATTGCACCGCCCGTTTCGCTCCTGAGCGCTTCAGCTGCTTTACGCTCCGCTGCCGTCTCCGCCTTGATCGGCGCTGTCTTTGCGGCAGGTCGTTCGCTGTCGCTCGGGATGGATGCGCGCTGCTTGCGGGGCGTGACGGCGGGCGGCGCTTCGGCGGCGCTTTCGCGGTTCTCACCCTCGCGCTGCAGGATCTGCACTTTGTCTTTCAGCAGACCGCGCAGCTCGTCGGTAACCGGCAACGCATCATGCTGCGCGTTCCGGGGCCGCGAAGCAGCGGGATCTTTGCGCCTCTTTGCCACCGCCGACGCATCGGCGACAGGCTCAACCGAGATGCGCGAGGGCCCTTCGGCTACGACAGGTGAAGCGGGTGCGCTCGCATCGCTCTTTTTATCCTTCTTCTTGGAATGCGCCCCGTCCTTACCCCATGACGCAGCGCCCTCGTCGGGTTTCCCGAGCGTGTAGGCTACGTAGTACACCGCAATCGGCACGAGCACGAAGCAAGCCGCATAAATGGGCAGCGCCCATCCCTGCTCGAATTGCACGACGTCGATGTAGAACAACGCCGCAGCGAATGCGAGGTAAGCGAATGCTGCAATGGCAGCCATGCGCTGCCGTCTGTTGCTGATGAGCCTGAAGCACAGGATGGCGCCTATGGCGATAACCGCCACGAAAAGAACGAGCACCGTCCACACGTTGAAATCCATCGCTGTATTCCTACTCTTTCCTACTCGCGTTCAAGGCGTTTCAGCCGTTCGGCGCACTGTCGTCAACGGGAGCGAAGTCGGACATGCGAGGCGATGCGATAATCGTCTCGAACGCATCGAGGGTAGTGACCATTTTCTTTATGTCGATCCCTTCGACTTCCCGCTCGAGAAGCGTTCCGAATGCGACCGCGAACTGCCCAAAGCTTTCGGCCGCTTTGCGTCCTTTGTCAGTAATGTACACGCGCAGCATTCGCCCGTCGACCGAATCGGAACGCACTGCAAGAAACCCGTTCTCGTCCAGTTGCCCAAGAATCCGTCCGCAGTTCTGCGTGCTTCCCGCATTGTCCATCTCGGTGAGCTCGGTGAGGCACGGAGCGTGGTCGAGCGAAGCGAGCGTCCACAGAAGGCGGGCGCGGCGGACGGTAAGCACGCCGTCGATCGTGAGGCAATTGAACTTGAGCAACGTCGAATTGAAATCGATGAGTTTCGAGACGAGCGTACTTGGTCCGTATTTTTCCTGTTCGGATACGGATTCGGCCACTTCTTCGAATCGGACGAGCTTGCCCATAGTATTGTTCGAGCGTTCCTGCTCGACTGCAGTGTTCATCGTCGCCCGATCATACGTCGACGCTCATGGTGAGAAGCAGAACGGCCTCGTGCTCTTGAGCCTCGGCAAGCACGTCTTCGGTGATGACGGAGCCCTTCGATAGCTTGAACTTCCCATCCTTGCTGACGATATCCTCGGTCACCTTGCCGCCGATCAGCAGCTCGCGAAGCGCCTGGCTCTCGTCAGCAGTCTTTGCAGGCTGGACGGGCTCGCTCGCAGGCTCGGGCTTCTTCGGTGACTGCGGCTCCCGGACGGCCGATTTCGCGGCTTGAGCTGGCTCGCCCGAAGCCGCTTCGGAGCTCCCGTCGGTGACGAACACGTGGTCGGGCGATATGAACAGGACATTCTCGGCGGCGTACGACCGATCGGCCGTATCGATGCGGGTGATGCGCCCCGTTTCCGTATCGAATTCGTATCCCGCAACGGAGCCGACTCGGTTGCCCGTCCGCGAGAACACTTCGGTACCGACCAACCGGCACCCCTCTTCGATCAGCTTCTTCGACGCGCGGTTCTCGGGCGACACCAGGACAGCCTCGCTGCCGATGGTCACGAACGAGTCGCCCACCCCGATGACCTTGTCGCAGGGGAGCAGGCGCAGGTTCGACAAGCTTGCATCGCCTACGACGTAGTGGCTTACCGCACTCCGATCGCAATCGACGCACAGATCCTTAACCGACCCGATCGGCTTGCGGTCCTCGATCGAGATGACTTCGCGCAGCAGTATCGTTTTATTCGTTTCCATCGCATAAACCTTTCTCTCTGTTTGGCTTTGCATTTCGGGAGCTTCGGTGGCGTGCGGCCTGCCGCAGCGGAATTCCTATTGCCCGTCCTCTACGCGCTCGCCCCTCACGATGACGCGCTCGTTGCCCGACGCCGTACAGGTCAGAAGCGTTGCAAGATCCTTATCCCGCTCTATGAGCAAGTCGGACGTATCGGTCGGCTGGATGATCTTCTTCGAGACGACGCGGTACGTTAAAACGCCGGTGCTGTTGCGTATGTAGAACAGATCCCCCGCTTCCAGCCGCTCGATGCGGGTGAACCATTCGTTCGTCACCGTATAGCTGTGGCCTGCGAGCACCGTATGGGTGCTCGCGCCCCCGACCGGCAGCGAAGTGCCTTCAAGGTGAGCCACGCCCTTCTCGAGGTTGTCGTCAGTCGAGCCCACGTAGATAGGCAGCTCGAGCTCGATCTTCGGGATGAAGATGCTTCCGAACATGTCATCGTCGGGCGCACCGTACGCAACCCCGGGCGCAACGGCCTCGTCGCCCTCACCTGCCGGCATGTTTTCGACGGCCTCGTTGAACGCCGCGACGAGTTTCGTGGCGCTCACGCTGTTGATCTCTTGGGCGACGTACGGATACAGGCTTATCCCGACGCCGAGCAGGAAGATGAGGATCGACAGCAGGTTGCCGAGCGCCCCAGAAGATCGCTTCTTCGGATCGCGCGCAGGCTGCCGGCGGCGCGAAGACCGTTCGTCCGTTCGGCGTCCTTCGCGCGCGAAGCCGACGGACGAATCCGCCTGGTACGCGCCCGAGCCTTCCCCCCATCCGGCTGATGTTCCAACCCGGCTCATGCTTCCTCACCTCTTTTCTTCAACGTTCTCCACGGCTTCCAGAGAACCAGCACGAGCACTGCAACAAATGCAAGGACAGCAAGTCCCGTGAGCGCGAGGTCTCTCTCCCCGGCCGTGAGCGATTCGAACACGCCTTCTCCCTTGGCCTCGGCAATCGCCTCAAGCTGCCCCGTGTACGGGATGCGCTCTCCGATCACGAGCAAGCGGTGGCTGTTGACCATGTATGGATGGCACGTTAGAAGCGTCATCCGATCGGACCCTTCCACAACGGCAAGCTCCTCGGACTGATCGGGATCGATCACTTTGGTGGCAATCACCCGGTACGCGAGGATCTCGTTGCCGGTGCGCACGAAGAACTCGTCGCTTTCCTCAAGCTTATCCAAATCGGTGAAGAGCTTGGCCGTAGGGAGTCCGCGATGGCCGGTCAGAACGCTGTTCGTCGATTCGCCGCCGACGGGCAGCGAAGTTCCTTTGAGCCATCCGATTCCCTTCTGCAATACGTCTTCCGACGTTCCTTCGTAGATGGGGGCTTTGATGTCGATCTTCGGAATCTGCACGTACCCCATGACCTCGCCGACCGTAAGGAAGCTCACCTCGTTGTGCTCGGCGGGCTCGACCTCGCCGAACGGATCGACAACCTGCGCTTGGTTGCCGACGAGCGATTCGTTATACGATCGGGCAGCCTCGAGCGATTTCGCACGATCCTCATCGGTTAGCGCCGCAACGGCCTCTTCGTAATTCGTGATGGCCGTCGTCTGGGCACGTTCGTTTACGTAGTTCGACAAAGCGGGATACACGAGCACCCCGGCGCCGATGACGAACACGAGCGCTGCAACGATTCCCTTGACGATGCCGAACCTACTCATGGGCATCACCCGAAACGACCGCGGTTATATCGACCGAGCCCTCGTTGCGCTTCCTGAACCTGCGCCGCACGAACCACACGATGAGCACGAGCGCCGCGAATGCTCCTACGATAACGAAGTACTCGATGTATTTTTCAAAAAAGGATATCTTGTTCTGCTGTGCCTCTTCGACAACCTCGGGCACGTAGTCGACCCGATGCCCCGTCACGAGCATGCGGTGGCTGTTGACCATGTACGGATCGCACGTGACGAGCGTGCACAGGTCGCGGCCTGGCTGCACGCGCAGCGATTCGACTTCGTAGGGCAGAACCGTCTGGATGCTCTCGACCTCGTAGGCGATCTTGTCGCCGAGCGTATCGATGACGAACACGTCGCCCACATCGAGCTTGTCGAGGTCGCGGAACAGGCGCGCGGTGGGAAGACCGCGGTGTCCCGTGAGCACCGCATGGGTCGATTCGCCTCCAACGGGTAGCGAGCTGCGCTCCAAGTGCCCGATTCCGCGCTCGAGCACCTCATCGCTTGCGCCGCGATAGATAGGCAGCTCGACCTCGATCTTGGGAACCTCCACGTAGCCGATGGCCTCGCCGGTCGCAAGGACGCTCATGTACACGACTTCGGTTGCAGCCCTTTCATCGGCGGTCAGCTCGTCTGTCACGTTGCCCTCGAGCCCCGCGACGTACGCGTTGTAGCTTTCGGCCTCTTCGAGCAGCCGCTGCCGTTCCCGCTCGTCGAGCGCCCTCATCTCCTGTTCGTAGTTCGAGATGACCCTCGTTTGCGATTGCAGATTGATCATGCTCGTGACGAGGGGGAACGCAAACGCCAAGGCGCCGACCAAGAAAATGCAGACGTAGAGGTACTTGCTCAGTACAAGCGATTGTATGTTCCTCGCGCCTTTTATGGTCGGTCAGCCTTTCTTCGGTGGAATAGCCCGCATGCGCGGGCTATTCCCTTTGATTGGTTATTCGGAAGTGCGCCCTATCCCCTATTCAGCGGAGGCAGCGCCCCTCTTCTTGCGGAACAGTACGATCGCGGCGCCCATAAGCGCGATGCCGACAATCGTGAACAGGATCGTTCCCATGCCACCGGTTTGCGGAATCTGCAGCCCGGAGTTATTCTCCACAGACATCGTGCTCGTGTCTTCGTAGCTCGTCTGAGTGATCGTGAACGGAGCAGGATCCCTCAGCAGGTTGTACTGGGTACCGCCTACCGTGGGGGCTTTGGTCTCAACGAGGTAGTACGTACCGCCCTTGAGGCCCTTGATTTCGAAGACCCCATCGGTGCCGGACACCATGACGATGTCGCCGCCGACAGTTGGGCTCACAAACTTGCTCGGATCGTTCGCGTCCAGAAGGTCCTGCGTCCAGGTGAGGAACGTAGTACCCGAGGCATCGCTTGCAATCTTGAACTCGGCGCCAGGAAGCGGAACCGTCGTGTTGGAGCCATCAACCTTCTTGAACTTCGCACCGCCCGTCCAAACCGTCGGGGTGACAGGAGGCGTGACTTCGCCAGGCTCGGTAATGTGACCGTGGCCGTTGTTGAAGCTAAGCTCAACGTTATTCGGAATCTCTTCGCCCATAACGGCGGTTTCGTTGATCTTCGTGTTGTACGTGACGATAATCTGCTCGCCTTCGAAGGCTTCGAGGGCCGCAGGGGTGAACGCTACCGTCAGCACACGCGTAGCATCGTCGTACGAAGCGGTGTAGTGCGTCGAGCCGAGCGTCGTGGAGCCGACCTTGGCAACAACGCTGTCGGCAACGTAGTCGAGGCGCGTATCGATCGTGTCGGTCATATCGAACTTGACGTAATCTTTGATCAGCGTGGGAACATCGAGCGCAACTTTCCAGGTTACGAGTTCGCCGACGCGCTCGGTTCCCCCGTTTTCCTCGGTCTTGCCGACTTCGGCTTTCTTGGTGAATTTGACCGTGATGAGCGGGTTGTCGCTGCCGGTAGCATGCGTGAAGCTCGCCATGGGGCTGTTCGGGCTGTCGAACGTAACAACGCCGGCAGAAACCGTGAACCCTACCGGGCGGTTGTCGATGACGTATCCGGTAGGAGCTTCCGTATTAACCAGCTGGTACTTGCCCGCCGGAAGATCGCCGAGCTGCACGAAACCGCTCGGAAGCGTGATCGTGCCGCCGGTGCCGATGCCCGTCACCGTCTCGTAGGCGCTCGTAGAATCGTTCCATTTCTGCACGAGGAAATCGGTGCTTCCGATGCGCGCGCTCGTATCCGCGTCGACAGATTCGACATCGAGGCCGGGCATCTTCTTGACGTTCTTAGGATACACGTGAAGCGCATCGGCGCCGGTACCGAAGTAGCCTGTGCCGTCGGTCTTCATCTGAGGCAGTTCGAGCAAAAACGGCACGCCGATGTACTCGGAAACATTCTCGGATGCTCCGTTGATCTCGGCGAACAGGTATTTGCCTTCAGCTAAGCCGTTCACGTTGACGATACCCTGAGCGTTCGAGGCAGCCGTTTCGGTTCCCCCGGTCAGAATGCCCGGATTGGCGGTAATGAAGGCGTCGATGGCCTCGATGGTGCTCAATCCCTGGATCTGCGCCATCTGGGCAGGTGTTGCGCTCGGCGAGATCGTCCAGTACTTGAAGATAATTCCCGAAAGCGGGGTCGCATCTTCGAGGTTCGTACCCGTAGGATCGGTGATTTCCTTACCGTCGTGGTCCTCAAGGGCCGTACCCGTTTCGACCTGCATTTTGTGAATGACGAGGTCGGTGCTGATCGGATCAGCCGCCGATGCCATCGCCGGTACCAAGCCCATCGTCAATGCAACTGCGAAGAGCATGGATATAAAACGCTTCTTGGTCATGTGCTTCTCCTCCTTTGCTTCTATTCGTTGAGGTATATACTCATACTTATATAATTTCTTACCTGTTTGTATATACGTAACCTCCTTCTACCTTCGCCCGTATATATGGTCCGATCAGTGATTCGGTTGATCGCGATGCAATCAGCTTGCAGTTGCGCCCTTCGCGATGCGGTTTCTCCTATGCAGCAGGAAGGCCGCCATAACGAGCACCGCAGTCGACAGTATGGTGAGGAGCATCGTTCCGATACCGCCCGCCTTCGGCAGTTCCGAAGCCGTCTTGTTCACGACGTTGAAGGCCTTGGCGTACTGATCCGCTTCGGCTCCGCTGAGCGCAACCTCTTCGAGGTCGATGCTACCGAGCTTTGCGGTTACCGTCCCATCGGCAGCAATGGTCACTTCGATAGGCATGGTCAACAAGTTGTACCCGCCCGGCGCCTTCGTCTCCGTGAGATGGTAGGTCCCCGGCTTCTGGATGGGCATCGCCACAAACGGGCTCGAGGAGCTCGTCGAAAGCGTCACGCTGTCCTGCTCAGCACCCGCCGCATCGAACACTTTCCCGCCCGATGCCGCGTTCGTGAGGACGAACGTCGCAATGTCGCTCGTAACTGGATCCTTCGAGGAATCGACCTTGTTGAACTTCACCGGTTTGAGATCCAGCGTGTTCGTGATCACGATGCCGGTGAAGTTCTCGTTGGACGGAACCGGACTCGGCACGGGATCGGGGATGTTCGTATAGACGACCTCCGTCGTGTAGAACGAGATCGGCGTCTCCACCACTTCGTAGGTGTACTCGTAGGATTTGAACGACGTTCCGAAATCGAAGGGCCAGCTGTTGCCGCCACCGCCGGGGGCGCTCACCGTGATGGTCTTCACATCCTGGATGAAAGCACCCTTGGCACCGGTTGCGGTATCGCGCTCGTACTGCTTGAGCGTGAGTTCGATGCTATCGGGCCTGAACCCGAACTTGTCGCTGTCATCGTCCCAAGTCTTAGTGCCGTCGACCTCGGTCCAGTTGGCATTCGGCTCGTACTGGAAAGGATGGACGTGCCCGGCTGCATACGTGTCGTCGTCTAGGCTCAACTCGAGCTCTTTGGGCTGGGTAATCGTTGTTCCTGGAGGATCCTCGATCTGGTCCTTCCACTGCCAGTAGTTGGTTATCGAGCTTCCGCTCGGATAGCCCGCGCTCTCGTAGCTCTTGATACCCACCCGATCGTATCCGTAGGTAGGCGGCTCGGTAGACGTGCCTATGGTGGCACCGTTCGCATCAAGCGGCAGACCGTAGAGCGTCGTGTCGAGAGCCTCGCCGGTATGGGCGGAGTCGTCGTTCAGCTTCGATACGGTATCGTTCGTCGCAGCATAGACTTCCTCGGTGGTGCCGGAGGGATTTTCGCCCTCGCCTTTGTGATGGATGTCCGTTTTGGTGTACACATTGTCTGCAAGGACGACGGAGAACAGGGGATCCTTGTTGGAGTATTCGCGCGTCACGCCTCCGTCGTTAGAAACGTAGCGCTCATTTGCGCCGTACACGATCAACCTGCCGTTCTGCGGCGCGTTTACCGTGTAAGAGAGATCCTGGACAGTCGATGTCGACTGCAGCGGGGCGTCGAGCAGCTCGCCTTTCACCGTATAGGCGGCGTTGTTGTAGATGGCCATGAACTCGGCTTCGGTCAAGGTGCCCGCATCGACGTTGAAATTGGGGTCGGACGTATCGTAGGGAACGAATACGTACTTCAGCTCGTTCAGGTCGGAATAGACGTTCGAACCGAGCGCTTCGTTGAAAGATGAGGCCGGTATGTGCACGTTCACGGTGACGGGGTTGGTCGCATCCTGTCCGGCTTCCGTATAGACCTTCTTCTCGATCCTCGCACCGATCGAGATGTTGTCGATGGTGGGAGCGCCGCGCATGTACATCACTTCGTACGTGTAGCGGTTGTACAAGCCGCGCACCAAATCGCCGTCCTGATCGTATTTGTCTTTATCCCAGCCCCACGCGATCGAGCCCGAGCCATCGTAGCCCCACTTGTAGATATTGCCATCGGCATCGAGAATGGTATAGGCCGATCTGCTCACATACATTTCCGAGACAAAGGGCATCGGCTGAAGCCCCAGCCTGATCCATGTCCATTCATCGGGATCGACTGCGGGCATGCCTTCAGTGGCAGGTGCCGTAATGGCGTTCGCCGATCCACCAGCAGACCGATAGTATTTGCCGACCGTCAGCCCCGATACGCCGTTCATCGTCGCTGACGTGGCATACCGTAAAGGATTGCCCGCCTCATCGACGACGTTGCCGTCCGAGTTTTTCAGCATGTACTTCTCATCGTAGATCGTCGGGTGAAGCGGATCGATTCCGTATCCGAAATACGTGGTATTCGCCGTCTTTGTGCCGCCCATGTAGACGGGGGTTTTCGGGCTGTAATCGTAGCTTTGCGTATCGCCGTCGCCGATAACCTTGGGCCATTGCTCGGCAGCCTCTGCCTTGACCCTCTGCGCCGTATAGTGCGGGATGTTTCCGCCCTCGTTGCCGAACGCGTAGTAGCGACCATCGCCCCAAGCCCACGTCCTGCCGTGCTGGTCAATAACGTAGCTGACGCTTTCACCTGCAACGATGCGCTGGGGAACGGGCGTATACCCGATAGAAGCAACTTCGCTTGCGCTGAACCCGATGGGCCGCGGCGTCGACTTGACGGTAATCGCTCCCGATGCGGCCGTCTCGCCGAAGGTAGCGCCCCATTCGTATGCCTTGTGGGCTTCGTCGACTATGCCGCTTCGGCCATAACAGGCGCTTACGCTGATTACTTTCCCGATTCCGTTCGACGCGCGATCAAGCTTTGCGAAAGTCCGCTGAGTGGCGGTTGCACCCGTTCCGTCGGTCGTTCTGCCATCGCCAAGACGACCCTGGTAGGTGCTGCCAGCAAGCCAAATCTCACCGTTGTCATCGAGTATGATCGTATGTCGGTCGCCGGCAGCGATGTCGACGATAGCGCCCATTTCGGCAGGAAGGTTAACTTGCTGCACCGAGGTAACTGCGGTGTTGGTGGTTCCGAGGCCGAGTTGGCCGTAGGCGTTATAACCCCACGCCCAAAGCGTGCCGTCTGTTGCGAGCGCGAAGTTGAACCCCATGATCTCGGCGTTGTTCGAGAAGATACGCTCAATCGGAGGAAGGCCGTTCACCTTGATCGGCGCTTGGGGGGCTGCGTTTCCAACGCTCGTTGTGCCGTTGGCTGCTTGGCCATATCCGTTATGGCCCCATGCATACACGTCGCCAGCGGTCGTGAGCGCAAGGCGGTTATGGTAGTTGGACTGAATTTCTTTGATGGTGATGCCGCTGTTGGAGAAGTAGGGGATCCTCTTCATACCGCCGTAGTAGAACTCCCCTGAGTGGGGCGGCTCGGTACCGATGCCCAGTTCGCCGTGGCCGTTCCATCCCCACACCCAGACATAGCCGCTCTTGTCGAGCGCCATACCGCCTAAGTGTCCAGGGGCGACCGATTGGAATTTCACGAGAGAAATCTGCCCGTACTGCGGGGCGTCGTTCGCGCTACCCGAAGGCCCGTAGGCGATGCCGCCGGAGAAGGGAGCTTGTGCAACTTCTAATTGGGGGATTTCGAGAGGCTCTTGAGTAGCCTCGCTCGCATCGGGTTCAACCGGGGTTTCGGATCCCGTCGAGGATTCAGATTCGGATGCCGGAACTTCGAACTCTATCTCGATCGCACCTGAAGAAAGGTTTTCCGGATCGATCGTTTCGACCTGTTCGTCGAAAACTGCAGTACCGCTGCCTTGCTCATCGATGGTCGCCTTTCCAATCTGCGTACCATCCTCAGAAACTAAAGGCGCGTTGAGCTCCCCCCCCCATGGATTTGCCCCATATCGAACGAGAAATAGTCGCCGTTCGAAATGACGTGGGTTTCATCTTCCAAAGTCCACGTGAGAACGGCCCTCATCAAAGCCGTGCCATCCTCGATAGATGCTTGTACCTGCCCTGGATCGGACTCGACCCATGTACCGTCTTCGGCCAATGCCTGATACGACAGCTCGGTTGCCACGGCATCGGTCATGTCGGTGCCCGTCGGCACAGCCTGTGCGCTGCCTGAAAGCATCGGCACTCCGGTTAGCGCCAGCACCGCCGCTAAAGCGAGCAGAACAAGTGCCCGTATGGGCTGTTCAGACGCTCGCTGAATCGATGCCGCAGATGTCGAAACACTGCCCGAAGCGCCGCTTTTCTGTTTGAGGTGCAAGGTTGCCCCCTCTCTATGCGTATCCCAATCTATATTGCTACTTGGTGAGTGCCACTATGTTGCTCGGGAGTATAGCATAGAAATAGAAGAAACTACACTTTTTTCTGTATGTTCTTTTCTTTTTTTGAAAAACGACTCTGGGCCTATTGTGGGTTTCCGCAGGTAGCTACCTTGAAATTCCTGACATGATCGAGATCGACCAGACTGTATCCGTTGCTCCCCGAAATGCCCCTTGCGGTGCGATCGCCCTGCCGAAAGGTGCCTACGCCTTCACCGCGATATCGATGGCTCGCAGGTTCATGTCCACGAAACGCTCTTTCACGCACGACGAGATCGCTCGCTTGAGATCGTCAATAGTCAGGCCGATGTCGCCTTGTGCAAGCGCCTGTGCGATGAGCATGACATTGAGTGCCTTGCGCGTACCCACCTCTGCTTCGAGTGCCTCGTCGTTGACGGCAACGAAGCGTCCCCGTGCGGCTTCGACGCTCGATGCGAGCTTCGCAAGCACGTCATCGGCGCGATACGGGGTGTCGGAGAGCGCAGCAGATACCGGCTGAATTGCTGTCGAAGCGCTCACGAGCGTGCCGCCGAGCTTAAGATAGGGAAGCACCCGTGCCGCTTCGGCAGGCTCGAACGCAATGATAAGGTCAGCTGTGCCGAGCGCGATGAGCGGAGCATGCACCTCTTCACCGAAGTTTCCCATGCGCACATGCGATACGACGTTGCCGCCGCGTTGCGCCATGCCGATCGTTTCGGCGGTTCGCACGTGCCAGCCCTTCTCTTCCGCCGCCTGCGCGAGCAGCTTCGCAGCGAGCACGGTTCCCTGGCCGCCAACACCCGATAAGAGCACGTTAAGCACGGCAGCCTCCTTCCGTCGCGGGAAGCTCGATTGCATGGAAGGGACATACTTGCACGCACAGGCCGCATCCGTCGCACAGGCTCTGGTCGACAAATGCCTGCCCCCGCTTCCCGCTCTTCAGACCCGTCGCCTGCGCATCGAACCCGATCCCGGGACAGCCGATTTCGGTGATACACCGCTTGCAACCCGTACACGCGTCTGTGCTGATGGCAGCCGGGGCGTCGGGTTTGGTCAACTGGATGCACGGTCCTTCGTAGATGACGGCCGACGGCCCCCCGAACTCGATGGCCTCTTTAGCCGCCGCAACGCTTTCTTCGAGCTTGAACGGATTCGCATGGACGATGCATTCGAATCCGACTGCCCGCAACACGTTCTCGATCGAGATCGGCTTGGTTTTCGGCCCCATGAGGGTAGCCCCGGTGCCTGGATGAGGCTGCGATCCGGTCATGGCGGTTGTCGCATTATCGAGCACGACCACCGTGATGTCATGCTGGTTGTACACCGCGTTCACGATGCCGGTGAGACCGCTCGCGAAAAACGTCGAATCGCCTACGAATGCAATCGCTTTCTTCTCGGGTTCTGCCACCGAGAATCCTTGCGCCATTGTGATGCCCGCCCCCATGCACAGGCAAGTATCCACCGCGTCGAGCGGCATAGCGTTGCCGAGCGTGTAGCAGCCGATATCGCCGCAAAGCACCGCGGGCGTTTTGCCGAGTGCGCGCTTGACGGCGTAGAAGCTACCGCGATGCGGGCACCCCGCGCAAAGCACGGGGGGACGAACGGGCAAAGGACCATCGAACGCGAGTGACGCGGCACCAGACGGGGACTCGCCGTCCTCGCCGCATGCCGCGATCGCAGCTAAGGCCTCTTCGACACCTAAAAAGCGCGCGAGACGTTCGTACGCATCGTCCACCGTGTTTTCGCCGCGGTCGCGCGTGTAACCGTTGAGCTTGCCGAATACGCTGTAGCCCGCGTGCAACTTGCCGCACAAAGCAAGCAGCCCGTCTTCGAGCACATGGTCGAGCTCCTCGAGCACGATGATCTGATCGAGCCCTTCCGCAAACGACTCCACAGCGCTTTCAGGGAAGGGAAACGGTGTTCCCACCTGGATAAACCGATACGAGGGAAGCGCAACGTTCGCCGCTTCGCACCGCTCGGCCAACAGGGAAAGCGCCTCGCGCGCATACATGGCGCTCACGCCGCCTGTCATGATGCCGAGGCGCGGTGCTTCGCTGGCTGCCGCAGCGGCGTTTTCGCCGTTGTCGACCGTGTCACCAGCAGCAAGGGCCGCACTGCCGTCTGCCGCCGTACCGCCACCCTCGAATACGGGATTGAACACCGCAAGCGAACCGGTCGAGCACTCCTCGGCGATTTGCACAAGCCGCTCGTTGATCTCGCCGTGCGCTTCGAATGCACGCCGGGGAAAGATGACCCACTTAGGATCGCGCTCGAACCCCTCTTCGGGCACGTCGCGCGCTACGGTTGCTTCGGGAACATCGAAGAAGGTAGATGCATGGCAGATGCGCGTAGTCGGTCGTACGATAACGGGCGTGCGATAGGCCTCCGACAGCTCGAACGCCGCTTTGATCATAGCGCACCCCTGGTCGGGCGTGGCGGGATCGAACACCGGCACCTTTGCGAAACTTGCGAACCGGCGCGTATCCTGTTCGGTCTGAGACGAGATGGGACCGGGATCGTCCGCCACGAACAGCACGGTGCCGCCTTTGACGCCCACGTAGTTCAGGCTCATGAGGGCATCGCTCGCCACGTTGAGGCCCACCTGTTTCGCCGTGAACAGCACGCGAGCACCCGCGTATGCCGCTCCCGCCAAAAGCTCGAGCGCCGCCTTCTCGTTGGTGGACCACTCGACATGGATTCCCTGCGCCCGCCCTGCCGCATGCTCCGCGGCGATTGTCTCGATGACCTCGGATGATGGCGTGCCCGGATATCCAGCCGCCACACGCACGCCCGCCTCGAGCGCTGCGTGCGCGAACGCCTCGTTGCCCATCAGTAGTTGCTTCTGCATAGCCTCGCCTGTTTCGCTTTGCTCGGATCCATGATTCGTTGGGCTCATTGTACCGCAGATGCGTTTTCCCACAGCGAAAGATGCCCATCGCCTCGGCGAGCCGCACAGGGAGAGCACAAAGGGACGGTCCTTTTGTGTTCCCTCTTTTCTCACAGCAAAACCCGTCTCGGGGAACGCAAATCTCCGACACAAAAGGACCGTCCCCTTGTGTTCCCTTGTGTTCCCCTGTTCCTCCCGTGTTCCCTCGCCCTATGTTCCTTCCTGTTATAATCCGTTTGAACCGCACCCGATACGAGAGCAGGTGATCCCTTGAAATGCCCCCTTTGTAACGTCAACCTCGTCATGAGCGAGCGCCAGGGCATCGAGATCGACTATTGCCCCCAATGCCGCGGCGTCTGGCTCGACCGCGGCGAGCTCGACAAAATCATCGACCGATCTGCCGAAACGATGCCCGCGCCTCAAGCCACAGCGCACGCAGCGCAGCCCCAGCCACAGCGCTCGGAACCGCGCTACGAGGACCGTCGCTATGACGAGCGGAAGTACGACGACCGACGCTATAACGACGATTACTACCGGAAGGGAAAGAGGAAGAAGAAGGAAAGCTTTCTCGGCGACCTCTTCGATTTCGGAGACTGACCTGAAAGGCAACAGGATCAGCCTTTCCGCCCTGCTGCATCACCCGCTGAAACGCATGCAGTCAACGCAGCGCCCGCAGTATCGCGGGCGCTGTTGCATACAGGAACACAAAAGGACCGTCCCTTTGTGTTCCTTATGCTCTGCGTCGGCGGGTGCGCGATCTCGATAGATAGCCGGCTGACGCTGCAAGGCCACCCGCCATGAGAACGACCAGCGCCAGAAGCGATACGAGGTTGCCGTTTGCATCGCCCGAACGCACAAGCGCCGAGCTGTCCCACGGGATGAGCGGGCGCACGATGGATGCGCCGCCCTCGACCCCCTCGTCAACGCCTCCCGGATCGCTTCCCGACACGACCACATGGTTCACCACATCGCCCTCGCCGAGCGAAAAATCGAGCGTGCAGGTGTACACGACCGTGTACGTTTCGCCGCCGAGCACATCGCCCACGAAAACGCTGAGTTCGCGGGTGCCTTCGTTGTACGCTTCGGGCGCAACATCGGCGAACACCTTGTCGGGGCCGGCTATCCTGATGGATTTCGCATCGAGTTTGAGCCCCAGGGGCACCGTGTCGGTTACGGCGACGCCGTACCACGCCGATCCAGGCCGGGCGTTCGCCACGGTGATCGTATAGAGCACCTCGTCGCCGTTATCGTAGGAGCCATCGCCCGCAAGATCCTTGACCGTTTTATCGACCGACGGATCAGGATCGGCAAGCAGCACTTCGCCCTCACCGTTTGGAACAACAGGGTCGGTCGGTGCGGGGTTCGGCGTGACGGGACTATCGTCCAAGTCGGGCTCTGCCGGCTCGGGCACCGTATCCGGATCCGGTACGCCGGGGTTTGCGGGCACAGTCGGATCCGCTGGATCGAGCGTGCCGACCATCGCAACGTTCGCAATATCCTCGCCAACCGCCCGCTCGGGAATTGTCGCCTCGAACGTCACGACCGCCGAAGTTCCGCCGACAATGCGCCCGACAGAAACGATGAGTTCGCGGCTCGCAGGATCGAAGCAGTCTGCCACTGCATGGACCGAACCGTCCGATGCCACGAGCGTCAGCGTTGCCACATCGATATCGAGTGCAGCGGGAATGCGATCGTAGATGTAGGCGTTGTCCCACGCAGCGCGCGGGTTCGGCTCGCGGTTCTCGGCCGTTATCGTGTACCTGATGCGGTCACCCACCTGCACCACATCGTCGGCAGGGTCGGTCAAATTCACCGCCTGTTTCGAAAGCGCCTTGTCGGAAAGCGGCACCGGCGTGGGAACGGGGGCCAACGCTTCCTCGATGATTTCCGTACCCCCATCGGGCGAATAGCCAGCCGATTGCACGCGGTTGCGCAGATGGGCGTCAACCGAATAATCGTCACCGGCGATGATCTGCGTGCGGTAGACAAGCTTTGCCTGCTCGCCTCCGCCGATATCGCCTACCTCGACGCGAAGCGTCCTCGCTGACGCGTCGTAGGCCCCATCGAGCTGAACACCATCGACGGATCCTGGCGCCGTATACAGCACGGGCTCACCCTCGGCAAGTTCGAGTCCTGCAGGCAAAACATCGGAAAGCACGACTTCGCGCCACAGCGAGGTGCTGTTCGTGTTGGCTGCGACCACCGTGTATTCGAGGATATCGCGGTCGAGCCAGGTAGTCGGATCGTCGGCACCCTCGCGTCCTTCAGCTTCGGCCGTCACGTTGCGGACGGTCTTTTCGGCGGTCGTCTCGGGATCGGCCTCCGTCACATCGGTCGTAACCGGCGATACGACTGCCGGCACCGTCGATTCAGATTTACCGTCGTAGGTTTGGGTCGCCACGTTCACGATGGTTCCCGTTGCCGCCTCGATCCTCACACCGAGCTTGATCTCTTTCGTAGCGCCAGCGGGCACATCGACCGTCCAGGTGATCTTGTTGGTCTTCGTATCGTAGGTGCCCCCATCGCTCGCGTCCATAAACGAGGTGTTCATCGGAAGCTTGTCGGTCACGACTACGCCGTTCGCGTCGGCATCGCCAGTATTCGTCAGCATGATGGAGTACACCAAACGGCCTCCGGCTGGAGCCTTATCGGTTTTGGCCGACTTCGTGATATGCACATCGGCGCGCTTTTCGGGATCGGTCACGTCGATGGGCGGATCGACCGGCGGCACCACTTCGTTGCCGCCGTCGGGGTCGGTTACCGATACGCTGTTCTTGATCGTCGCACCCACCGCTCCGGTTACCCGCACGACCACGGTACGCGTGACTGAAGTGCCCTTGAGCACATCGGCCGTCCACGAAACCTCCTGGCCGTTCACCGCAGCAGCCGGGGTGCTCGACACGTAGGCGAGACCCTCGGGCAGCACATCGACGATGCGGTAGCCGAGCGCATCGCCGTCTCCGGTGTTGGTAACGGTGATGAGATAGGGAATCTCGGAACCCTGAGCCGCCTGGGTGACGGGCGTTGTTTTCGAAACCGAGAGCTCGGGCGTTCCCGGCCCTGCGGAACCAGGAGTAACCGTCGTGCTCACCGATTCGGACGAAGCAGTCGTGCCGGCGTGCGAAGCGAGCGCGACGTTGGTAAGGGTACCGGCTTTCGCGGTGACGGTAGCCTTGAGCGTGCGCGTTACCGTTGCCCCCGCAGGCACGTCGACCGTCCACGCGGCGGTACCGTTTTCGAACGCACCGCCGTCGGAAGCTTCGACGAACTGGAGTCCTTGGGGAAGCGTATCGCTCACCTTGACGCCGTTCGCATCGGCCGTACCGGTATTGGCTACGGTAACGGTGTAGGCCACTTCATCGCCGTTTTCGGCGGCATCCTTATCCGCCGTTTTAGAAATGCTGATAAGCGGTTTCGCCTCGTCGTCAGGATCGATGATCGGCGTATCGGGATCGATCGGGGGCGTAACGGGTTCATCGGGATGGGCGGGATCGGTTACTTCGACCGTATTGGCAACGGTACCCGTCGCATCGTCGGCCACCTGCGCAACGATGGTGCGCGTGACCGATTGGCCCGCGGCAAGCGCGTCGATCGTCCAGGTAACCGTGTTCGCGCCGCTATCGTGCACGCCAGCAGGACTACTCGATACGTAGGTAAGCGAAGCGGGAAGCGTATCGGTCACCTTGAGGTTCGCCGCATCGCCGTCACCGGTATTGCGCACCGTGATGGTGTAGGGGATCTGAGCTCCCGGGGCCGCCTCGGTCGCCGACGTGGTTTTCAACACGCTGATCTTCGGCGTGCCCGTGCTCGAGCCGTCGGTGAGCACCGTGGTCGACACCGGAGCAACCGCGATGGTCTTGTTGTTGTGAATGAGATCGGCTGAGCTTACAAGCGAGCCGCTCTGTGCCGTCACTTTAGCCGACACCACGCGCGTGACCGACGATCCGGCAGGCACGTCCATCGTCCAGGTAACCGTACCGGCATCGTTGTCGACGTCGGCCGCAGGTTCGCGCGTATCGGCAAGTGCGGCGCGCTCCCCGAACGCGGCGGGTGCTGCGGGTGCGGTGTCGGGAGCGTAGACGCCGCCGTCGCTCGCGGTCTGGAAGCTCACGCCGACGGGAAGCCTGTGCACGGCTTTCACGCCGTCGGCATCGGATTTCGTCGCGTTCGTAACGGTAAGCGTGTAGCGGACGGTATCGCCCGTTGAAGCGGTGCTCGCATCGACCGACAGAACGGCGCTCGGCTTCGCCTCTTCGGGCACCGTGATCTCCGGTTTCTCAGGAGGCTCGATCGGATTGTCGGGATCGTTCGGATCGGTCACGGTAACGCTGTTTGCGATGCTCTGCCCATCGGTTGCCGTCACGCGCGCGTTGAGCATGCGCACAACCGATTCGCCCACCTTGACGGTGACCTTCCAGGTGATTTTGCTGCCCTCGACCTTACCGGTCGGACTGCTCGATACGTACTCGAGCCCCGAGGGAAGCTCGTCGACCACCTCGACGTCGATCGCATCGGCGTCACCGGTATTCGAAACGGTTATCGTGTAGGGCACCACCGAACCGGGCTGGGCCTGGGTGACCGGAGTGGACTTCGCAACCGAAAGCTGCGGCTTGCCCGCATCGCCCGCATCCTCTTCCTTCACGGTGGTCGTCACCGTGTCGGATTTCACGGTCGTATCGCCTGAAACGGCCTGCGCCGTGTTCATCATGCTGCCGCTCGAAGCGGGTGCGTCGATGGTGACCGTCACCTCTTTCTGCTGCCCGGCAGCCACGTCGAGCGTCCAGGAAACCATACCGTTTTCGCACGCGCCGCCGTCGCTTGCCATCACGAAGCTCGATCCGGCGGGCAAGGCGTCGGTGAGCGCCACGCCTTCCGCATCGACGGTTCCCGTGTTGGTAAGCGCAAGCGTATAGGTGATCTGACCACCTGGCACCGTGGTCGAAGCGCTCGCCGTTTTAGCAAGCGAGATGCTGGGCTTCGCACCGGGGTCGGGGTCGGTCACATCGACCTGCGGAACGTCGGGCGGCGTGACGGGATTGTCGGAATCGTTCGGGTCGGTCACCGTAACCGAGTTCTCCAGCGAACCCGTTGCCCCCTCGGCAACGCGGGCCGTGACCACGCACACCGTCTGGCCGCCCGCCGCCACATCGACCGTCCACGAAACGGCGTTGGTCGCCTTGTCGTACGTTGCAGCCGGGGTGCTCGATACGTATTCGAGCCCGGAAGGCAGGTTGTCGACAACGGCCACGCCTTTCGCATCGCCGTCGCCGGTATTCGACACCGTAATGGTGAAGGGCACGAGGGATCCCGGTGCGGCACCTTCGACATCGGTCGTTTTCGTAACCGAGAGTTCGGGCTTGGTGTCGGGCGTGGGTGTATCGCTTGTCACGGCAACGGTTGTCGGATCGGAGGTAACCTGGGTGCCCTCGTGAGTGGCCACCGCCGTGTTCACCAACGTCGCGTTTTTAGCGGCCACCTCGGCAACGATGGCAAACGACGTGCTCGACTGAGCGCCGACAGTACCCGTCCACGAGACGGTGCCGTTTGCAGCAGTTGCGCCTTCGGTTGCCGACACGAACGAAAGCCCCGCCGGCAGAGCATCGGTGACGGTCACGTCGACAGCCTCTTTACCGCCCTTGTTAAAAACCGTCACGGTATAGGTGATCTGATCCCCGGTCTTCGCCGCGTCGACACTCGACGCTTTCGAGATGGAAAGGTCGACCGTTTCCTTAGCGTCTTCGGGATCGGTCACATCGACAGTCGGGTTGTCGGGGGGTGCAATCGGATCGCCCCCGTCGGGGTTCGTCACGCTTACACCGTTTTCGATGCTCGCCCCCACATCACCCGTCACCCGCGCGACGATCGTACGCACGATGGTTTGACCCGACGCGATATCAACGGTCCAGGTAACCGTGTTGCCCTCGACGGTCGTAGCAGCAGGCGAACTCGATACGTATTCGAGTCCCGCCGGCAGCGCATCCACGATGTCGATGCCGGTCGCATCGCCCTTGCCCGAATTCGTGACCGTGATGGTATAGGGAATCTCGCTACCCTGCGCAACAGACGTTGCATCCGTCGTCTTCGTCACCGAAAGCTGCGGCTTGTCTTCGACGATCGGCTTCTGGGAAACCGTCGTTTGCACCGGTTCGCTGACATCGGCTTTACCCGCATGCACCGAGGTTGCCATGTTCACGAGCGTTCCCGTTTTCGCCTGTACTTTGACGGTCAGGTTCAGCTGTTTTGTCTGACCAGCCGGCACATCGACGGTCCAGGCACACACGCCGTTGCGGTACGTTCCGCCGTCGCTCGCGCTCATAAAGAGCGTGCCCGCGGGCAGCTGATCGGTCACGGCAACGCCCGTCGCATCCGCAGCACCGCTGTTGCTCACGAAGATCGCGTAGGTGAGCTGGCTTCCGGTAAGTGCGGTATCAGCGCTCGCCGTCTTGGCGATGTGTACATCGGGCGCATCGGCGCCCGGCACGACTTCGATCGGCGGGTCGACCGGAGGCGTTACAGGATTATCGGGGTCGGCGGGATCGGTTACCGTCACGCTGTTCGCGATGGTAGTGCCCGCGGTGCCCGTCACGCGCGCCATGACCGTGCGCGTGACGCTCATGCCCGCGGGTACCGTGAGCGTCCAGGAAACGTTCTGCCCGTTCACCTGAGCTGCGGGCACCGACGACACGTAGGCGAGCCCCTCGGGCAGCGCATCGGTGATGACCACGTCTTTGGCGTGCGCGTCGCCCGCGTTCGACACGGTGATGGTGTAGGGGATGATGCTTCCCGGCGATGCCTCGGTCACGTTCGTCGACTTCGCCACCGAAAGCTGCGCCTTACCCTCGCCACCCGGCCCCACCGGATCGGTCGGATCGGGATCGGGGCTGTCGGGGTCGGGATTGTCGGGGTTGGGTTTCGGGGGATCGGTCACGTCGCCCGGATTGTCGGGCGGATCGGTAGGGTTGTCTTTGCCGTCGGTTACGGCCCACGCGGTGTTCTTGATCGACTGACCGACCGCATCGGGCGACACGATCACGTCAAAAGTAAGCGTCGCTTTCTCCCCTGCTTTAAGAACGCCAGCCGAAACGGAGATTTCGCCTGTAGCCTTATTGTAGCCCGTAGGAACGATGTGCTCATGCATCCCCTCGGTGCCGTCTTCGAGGGGATGCGTCATGGTGATGCTCGACGGATCAACCACCAAGCCCGCAGGCACCTTGTCGTAAAACCATGCGTTTTCCCACCGCGAATTGGGATCATCGCTCTTGTTGCCCAGCTCGACGGTGTATTTGATGATATCGCCGACTTGCGCCGACGGAGCGCCCGGATCAGTGAGGTTGGCGGCGTCTTTGGAGACCCACTTGTCTGCGGGAGTGAATGCCACGTACCCGCTTCCCGGTAGCTTCGCTTCATCGGTCGTCGCGGCGACTTCGTTGCCATCTTCATCTGTTCCATCGACGGTCGCCGAATTGAGAATGCCCGCCCCGGCGCCAGAGCTCACGTACGGCGCGTCGTCGTTGATTTTTACCTGAAATGAGAGCAGGTACTCGTCGTCGGTATCGAGCGTTACATCCATCGTGTGGATGATGGAACCGTTTTCGCCTTCTGCCTCGTTGTACACGCTGTTCGGAAGGGGTTGAGGATCTTCGCCTGCTTTGGCAAGCTGTATACTGTCGGGCACAACGTCGATGCCTTTCGGCAGCTCGTCTAAGATCTTCGCATTCTTCCACTTCAGCCCCGGCGAACTGTTCTTGATCGAAATCGTGTAGGTAATCAGATCGCCCACACGGTTAGTCACGTGGCCACCGATATCTCCCTGCGTCTCGTTGTAGGCGCTTATGTTGGCGGAGACGACCGTGCCAAACGAGGGGTACACCACCACTTCGTTGTCAGGCACGGTATCGGTAGCAGAAACATACGTCCCGATGCGAGCATCACCGAGGCCGCTTTCGATTCGCCATCCCAAGAATTCCGATTTGCCCGCCACTACCTGATCGCTGAACAAACTTTCTTTTCCGTCGAGTTCGGCTAAAACGCCTCTGTCGAATGCAGAAGTGATCGTCTCCTTCACGGTGCCGTTCTTACCGTCCTTGATGACGATGTTCTGCGGATGGGCCGACCATGTCGCAAGAATGGAGATATTGGTTTCGGTGTTGCCTAAGGCATCGGTTACCGCCGTAATGGGGGTATCGGCATCGAAGGAAATGCTCGTATCGCGGTTGTACACCCAGCCCGAAAAATCGTACCCGTAGCGAGTGGGGGCCGCGGGAAGCTTTGCCGTTTCGGGATACAGCTGCGCACGTTCGGTGATCGTTTGCGTGTTCTGATAGGCTCCGGGATCTTTCGTATACAGATCGTCGGAAGAACCCGACGGTACGTACCCAAGATGATACGAGAGAGAAAGCGGAGGCACAACCGTCAGGTACTTTGTGCCTTCCGCCTGCGTGCTCGTCTTCGTCGGATCCATCCATGAATAGCTGAGCAAATACGTTCCCGTTTCGCTCAACTCAGCCGACCGTTGTTTTGTAAACAGATTCTTGAGAGAATCGGTCCACTCGAGCGGAAACGAGTACGTAGGAGGTTGACCCTCAACAGTACTCGGAATCACCTTGCAAACCGACAGGCGGACAACTTGCTCGAGCGTGCCTCCCCCCGCGTTTTGCAGCCTCACGACGTAGTCGAGGTTGGTTTTATTGTCAACCGAAACAGCCGCGTTGAGGTTCGGATCCGCGAAATCGGTGCACCCGATGTCGTGTGCGGCCATCTTTTCTTCCAAGGAAGCGTAGCCTCCGTCACCGACGGGCTTCGGATCGTCCATGAACGCTTGTAGGTTAACCGAAGTCGCTACGATAAACTTGATACCATCGCGATGGTCGAACCGCGTCAAGGTTTCTTCGAGCGGTTTGTACTGAGGATCGGCGCTTGTAGCCTGCGCATACACCGTAGCATCCGAGCCTACGATGGCTTTGTTGTCGGTACCGATAGCTACCGAAGTGGTCGGCACGAGCCGAAGATTGCGCGTACCCACCACGCCATCGTAGTCGGTATACACGCGGAGCCACCCGATGCCCGAAGCAACTGCTGTTACGCTTACGTCGTCCATTGCCGGCTCGCCTTGCGCAGCCGAAAGGGTGATGATCTTGGTGCCGGGGTTCAGCGGACTGTCGTTGGGATAATACGCACTGTTATCGGGATCGTACACCCACGATGTCTTGATTGAGGAATTGTTGACCGACGCATTGTTCGTCAAGGGGAAGGCGTAGCGAATTTTGCGTACCGTATCATAATCGGTTGCTGCGGCGTCAAACGTTGCTTCGTTGCACGGATAGAGGAACACGGTCGATACCGAAGCCTGAGAATAAGCACGGGCAAGCTCGCCGAGTTTCGCACTGCCTCCCCAGGTGCCTGTGGTAAACACCGACAGTTGCGGATAGGTGCTTCCGTCGTTCGAAAGAGACCAATCAGAGCCGATATTGAGCGTCGAAAGGGATTTGGTCAAGAGACCTGTCACACGATTGTCGGGTTGGTTTGCGATGGCCTTTTCCGCTGATCCCGTCGTTTGCTTATCGTAATAGCAGGCATTGTAGACCGCCGTCGTCGATACGCCCGCAAAGCCTCCAACATCCGACACGGGCGTGCCATCGTCGTTGACCGCCGTACCGTCTGGAAGCGATTTCAGGGTTCCTACTTCGCCGGCTGCATAGCAATTGGTAAAATGCAGTTTAGGCGTTGTGCCACTATAGCTTTCGGTCGAACCTACAAAACCGCCCATCACGGCTGCAGACGAAGACATGCCGACCATCGACGTTGAATAGCAGTTCTCAAACGTCGAGTCGATAGCGTCGTGAGCTCCCAGCCCGCTCACAAATCCGCCGCTATTCCTAACGCCCTCGACTTTGCCGCTTGCCCAGCTGTCTTTAATCTGCACGTTGTTGTGAATGACCCCGCAAAACACGCCTGTTTGGTCGTATCCGTAGCAATCAAGGTTAGAGAAGCAGTTGGTAACAACGGTTTGGCCCGTGCAAGAAATGAATCCCCCAGAATGGCCGCTGTTCGTTACGATAGAACCATCCATCGCAGCGGAATTCTCGATAGTGATCGTAGAAGTATCGGCAGTGCCCCTCGTCCAACCTCCCTCATAGAAATTTGCGACACACCCGGTGCCCCTTGCATGGACGTTTTTCGTGTAAGAATTGCGGATGAAAATCTTACCCGTCGAAGGCCAGCCTGCAGAATCGAGCATCCCGCCAATCCCGTAGAGGGAAAGCGACCCGTTTTCGTTTCTCGGCCCTACAAGCGAATTCTCCAAACCGCAGCCTTCTACGGTTCCTGCTTGTAAGCACGCGATCATGGTTGCCATGCGCCCTGGCTGCGTCTGATTGGCCGATTCGCATTTGCAATTCGACATCGTGAGGTTTTTCAGGACGAAATCAGGTGAAGAAATGGTACCGAGAAATCCGACTGGTTCGTTTCCTTCGGTCGCGTCACTGTAAGAGAACATGTTCCAAATCGTATAACCGTTACCGTCGATCACCACAGCGGTATCGATGGAAACCGCTGCCCAGTTGATGCCCTGTGCGCCACCGAGATCGATATCCTGCATGAGCTGACACGATGCTTTGTTCACCAAAGCGTACCGAAGCTCGTTCGCCGTGTACACCTTGTAGGGGTTGCCCGTGGTTCCCTCGCCTTGGGCAGGTTTGACTCCTGCGAGGTTTCCGTCCCAAGGAGCAAGCGCGCCTCCCTCGTTTCCTTTCGCTGACGTATCAGCCCATACGCTCGCGCCGCCGACGCCGGTTTTCTTCACTTTGTCGATCGCATCGTTCCATCGCGCATCGTAGTAGGCTGGAGTACCCGGCTTCAGATCGGATGCGGCATACACCTCTGCGAGCTGGGCCGCCGTGGCTTCTTCGCCGCCGTCATCGGCTGACAGGGCGGCGGGTTCGTTCCCACCGGTTGCCTGCTTCAGGTACTCCTCGAGCGTCGGCATGCGGTGCTCGAGCGATTCGGCGCTGAGACCTGCGGCATCGCTGCTTCCCTCAACCTGAATGGTGACGCTCGCCGACGCCTCGCCGACCATGTCGCTGCCCGAGCCGTCGCCCGAAGCGCTTTCGGCTTCCTCGCCGCTTGCAAGCTCAAGCGTGCTGGGAAACAAACCCCCGAATACGAGAACGACGGCAAGCGCGGCGGAAAAAGCAACCCCCCCCCGACGCTTCATGCGAGCGCGCACGTGCTCCGTTCGGAAACGCGGATCCGGCGCTCGATGCGCCCGCTTTTTTGTAGATGCAGAGGGTCTCGAAGACCTGTTTTCTCGTATGTTGGTTCGCCAATACAGCCCTATGCCGAACACGGCCAGCAAGATTGCCGTCGCAATCTTCACGTCTGAGATTTGCACGTCTGCAACTTTCTCTTCAGTTATGTTCTCTCGTGTGAAGTTGAGTTTCCAAGTCTGACTCAACTTAAACTTAAAGTTAAGTATAGCAATAATATTAGCAAATGGCATCATTTTCCCATGTTGCTGTGGAAAATAGCGAATGCCCCTACCTCATATAGGGGTTGTCGGCGCGTGATTGACGCGAGAATGGGAACACAGGGGGACGGTCCTTTTGTGCTCTCTTTTCTGGTGCTCGCTCATGACGAGGCCGACGTTGCAAAAAGGGCATTTCAAGAGGACAGGAACACAAAAGGACCGTCCCCCTGTGTTCCTGTGCTCCCTGTGCGCAAAAAAGTGCCCCGCTCCTCGATAGGAACGGGGCACCGATTCGTATAAACTCTCAAGCGTGCTGCTATTCATCAACACTCATCGTAAGCAAGAGTACCGCATCGCATTTCTGAGCATCGGCGAACACCTGCTCGGTGATTTCCTCACCGGCTTCGAGCACAAGCGAACCATCTTGGCTTACCACGCGCTCGTTGAGTACCTTCCCCACGAGAAACGAACGCAGCTCGGCATCGGGATCATCCTCAGCCTCTTCGGCGGGATCCTCTTCGGCTTCAGCTTCCTCAGCAGCCTCGTCTTCGACGGGCTCTTCGCCAACCCCGCCATCCTCGACGGGTTCTTCAACAAGCTCGTCTTCTTCGCCTTGTTCAAGCACTTCATCGACGATTTCGGCTTCTTCCGCCTCGTCCTCGGCGACCTCCACCATACCCTCGTCGGCTCCTTGCTCGATCTCTTCGACAGCTTCGGCGTTATCCGGCTCGACAGCCTCTTCTTCGTCGGCCGGTTCAGCTAAAGGGGCCGAATCCTCGGCTTCCTCATCAGAGCCGTTTGCCGCTGCAGAGCGAATGTCGGCATCGGTTTTCGTGCCGTCGTCGACAAACACGAATTCCCGCGCGAAGAACACGTAGCTGTCCGACTCGAATGAGCCGCCGTCCTCAAGATCGATTTTCGTGATGCCGCCGAACGCGGTATCGATGTCGAAACCTTTGACAACACCCAAATGGCTGCCGGCGCGCGAGTAAACGTCGAGGCCGACCAGATCGAAATTGTCCTCGAGAGCGCCGCGTGCCGTCAAATCGGTCGTTGCGAGAAAATCATCGCGGCTTTGGATGGTCATGAACGTATCGCCCACGGCAAGAGATTTCTCGAACGGAAGAACGAGCGAGGAATTCGTGCTCGAACTCGAAATGATGTAGTGGCTCACCCCGCACGAGTCGCAGTCGACGATGACCCCCTTCACCTTGCCGACCTGCTTGCGATCGTCGATGGAGACGACCCCCTTCGTCAGAATCGATTCGTTCGTTTCCATGCCCATCCTTTCCGAGCCGCGCCGTCGCGCCGCCCTGCTTTCACCCAAGCTCTTCGCTGATCAACTCGGCGATCAGACAGCGCTTACTATTTTGAGGGGTCGACGCCGCCTTCCCCTACCAGCACATCGGACTGCACCGAAACCTGATACGTATCGGTCGACAACAGATCGTTCGACACCATCACGCCATCGCGGTACAACACCCGATACGATTCCGCCACGTAATACGTAACGGGATCATCGGGACCGAGCCCAAGTTTACTCGGATCGATGTAGACCTCCGAGGCCGGCACATCAAAACGATCGATAATCTTCGATGTGGCGTCGATCGATTCGTTCTCGCTCGCCTTCACGCCGTAAATCTTCACCTCAACCGTCTGCCCGAGCGCCGTCGCACGGACGAACATGCTCTGATCGGTGTTATTCTTGATGCGCAGATCCTTCTGCCCGTAGGCAAGCGTTGCATCAAGGCCGATCGGAGCGTAGTCGCACACGATAGTATGAGGGTATCGCTCAACTATTTCAAGATTTGCTTTAAGCGACGCGATGTAGAGCGCCGTTGAAACCTGGCACACACCGCCGCCGCGCCCCTGCTCGATGGTCGTCCCGTTAACCACCGAGGTAACGAGATAGCGCTCGTCTTTCGAAGTGTCGCCGAAAAGTTCGTTGACCGAAAGCGTTTCATCGGGCTTGATCTCTACGCCGTCGAGCTCCTTGGCGGCCAAATCGATATTCGACGCCCGGTCGGGGTCGTCATCTTGCGAAATGGCTTTGTATTCACCGAGGCAGACGAGATCGGCCGCGCTACCCTCTTCGCCAACCACTTCATCGATGAACTGATAATCGTCCGCGTCGGTTCCTGCAGCATACTGATCAGCCATGGTTTCATCGGCCGTTTTCCATAACACGGGATTGCCGAACGCCATGACGGCGGCGACGAAAAGGCTGCATGCGATCGTGAGCGGGGCCAAAAGCCACGACGGTCGGGGGCCACGCACGGGTTTGGGGGATCGCGCAGAGGCGCCGGCCACTCGGGGCGAGACCGGCGCTGCGGCACCGGCGGCTCGGAGAGGCACCGGCGCTGCGGGCTTCGGCTCCGTCGGCACCGCGACGCGCGAAACGGGAGGCGCCGAGGCGCGGGAGGCAGACGAGGCGCGAGGCGCGGAAGAAACCGACGGCCTCACGGTTTTGCGCTTTGCGTGCTTTCCGCTCATCGAGGCGCCATCCTCAACACGGCATCGACCTTCATGGCTTCGACTGCCGTGAGATCGGAGGCCGACTCCTTCAGCTCGATCGCTCGGCGCTGGGCCTCATCGAGCTTGCCGGCTTTCACATAGCAGGCGATCTCTTCGATGGACGCCTTGCGCACCGTCGTGCGGTCTTCCGCGCGCTCGGCGCATTCGGCGTACAGCTTCGCGGCAACCGCGAACAGGCCCTTGTCGCGCAAGACCGTGGCCTTGGCGAAGTAGCTGGCAGGATCGAACACCGTGGGGGCGGGGGGCTTGGGAGCAGCGACGGGCTCGGGCTCTGCGACGGGCTCGGGCTCTGCGACGGGCTCGGGCTCTGCGGCGGGCTCGGCCTCGGGTTCGGGCGCTGCGGCGGACTCGGGTTCCTCTTCCCGCTCCTTGGCCGCAGGCGATTCGTCGAACGCTTCGACGGGCTCGGTACCGAAGGCGGTCTCTTCGGCTTCCTGCGCGTGCTCGCCCTGATCGCTGCGGAGCTCATCGCTTTCATGCAAAGCGGGGTCTTCGCACTCCGCTGACAGTATCTGCGTTTCCGGCATTGCCGGGTTCGGCTGCGGCTGCTGGTGCGCTTGGTTGGCGCGACGGGCCTCCCCGGATGCACCGCTGACCGACCTTCGGGTACCTTGGACAGGCGACGATTCGCGGCTGCGCCGGTTTTTCGAAACGGCCATAGTGATGAAGTACACCGCAAGGGGCACGATGATGCTCGCGACCGCACAGGCGGGGGCCGCCCACCGCTGGGATGCGACGATGACGATCGCGCAAAACGCGACGACGGTGGCGGCCAAGGCCGCAAATGCAAGAACCGTAGCCTTAAGCTGCGATTTCGTTCCACTTTGCTTGCATCCGATGACGGCACCGCCGATGACCACCACAGCCATCATGCCGATGCCCAACCAAGACCCTTGCACGCGCCATCCCGTCCGTCATTGCCACTGTTCAATCGCCGAAAACCTAATTCTAAGCATTCGATTGCGCAAATGCATTGCCATAGTATCTCATTTGACGGAGTTTTCCCACATCGGCAAAGGATCAATCCCCATAATACCTTCAGCGGCGGTTGAAGAACCGGTTGAAACGCGAACGGATGTTTCACGTGAAACATCCGTTCGCAGTACGGTCGGGATTTCGCGGCGGCCGCACTGCGGAGACGCTTCCCGCGGGGCGGGGCGAAAGCCTACGCCTCGGCCATACCCGCTTTGAAGTCGGCGATCTTCTGGCGCGCCTCGTCGCAACCGGTACCGAGTATCTGCACGGCGAGGATAGCCGCGTTCTTCGCGCCGTTGATGGCAACGCAGGCAACCGGCACGCCGCTCGGCATCTGCACCATGGAAAGGAGCGAATCGAGACCGCCCAGATCGCTCGTCTTCATGGGCACGGTGATGACCGGATTCGGGGTGTACGCCGCAACGACGCCCCCGAGATGGGCCGCCTTGCCGGCCGCCGCAACGATGACGCGGATGCCGCGATCGACCGCCGTCGATGCCCATTCGTGCACTTCGGCGGGCTTGCGGTGCGCGCTCGCCACCTTCACCTCGTAAGGAACTCCGAACTCTTCGAGCTGCTTCATGCACGGCTCCATGGCGGGCATATCGCTTTCCGATCCCATGATGATTCCGACAAGCGGGGCAGTGGCTTCAGCTGGCATTCAAACTCCTTTTCGCACGAAACGCTTCCGATGTGATGGAAATCAGTGTAGCGAACCCCGTGCGCTGACGCTACTTCCAATCGGTTGAGAAGTAATCCAGAGGCGCTTTGAACCGATCCTGCGCAGCGCAGCACGGCGGGTGTCGAGGAGAAATTCCCTCTCTTCTCGGTATTTGGGGGTCGACGCCAACGGATCCCTTCGCCGAATTCGAACCTTGACCGCCCCGCTCGCCTATGCCGTTCAACCGTGAGCTGAATTTCCGAACACCGTGCGCGCGTCACAACTACAATGAAACAGGGTTGTTTTTCTCTTAACGAAGCGTTGGGATACGAGCAGGTTTTTTAGTAAACCACGGACATCGATGCTGATTCGCACTTTCCTGAGGGGGCATTCTTCGTGAACGTCAAACCAAGGTTCGGGATGAAGGAGATTTGTCAGTTCCTCGGCGTGTCCTCAACCACCATTCGCAACTACGAGCGCTATCTGAAAGAGCGGCGCTACGAAGTGCTGGACTCAGGGCACCGGAAGTTTACCGGGTCGAGCTTCACGCAGCTGTACGATCTTCGCTTCATGTCGAAAATCGGGATGAGCATCCAGGACGCGGCGGCAGTCTGCCAAGACGACAGCATTGCAGCGAGAATCCAAGCCTACGTACAGGGCGAGCAGGAAATACGATTGCAGATCCAGTATTTGAAGGCTTCTCTGCGGGAGATCGAAGAGGTGAAGAAGTGCCTCGGGGCGCTTGAACCCGGACAGGCCAGCTACTCTTTCACCAACGTGCCGGGCTTCTTCTACCTCGAGTGCGAGCGCGACGGTAAGCTGTTGAACAGACCCGACGAGATGGAGCTCATGAAAGAGTGGACGGCGAAGATTCCCGCCGTGTACTACATGAACCGCGACGTGATGGAGAATTCGAGCGGCAGCGAGTGGAGCTATCGGATGGGGCTCGCCATATCGGAAGAGCATTCGTTCCTCGTCCCCGTCAACCACAGGGCGGTTTTGCATATACCCGCCAAGACCTGCATCACCGGCATCGTCATCGACGAGAACAGCCAATCGCTTTCCAGCAGCGATTACCGCTTTTCGGGAACGTGCCTGAGAAACGCGTTGGAATACCTGAAGCAGAATAACCTCGAGCTGGCCGGCCAGGTTTTCCATCGCATGGTCGGCAGCATGCTCACCGTAAAGGACTCGAAGGGAAACGTGGTTACCGGCGACCTCTGGTACGGGCTCTATCCTGTGAAATAGCCTACCTTCCGCACCTTTTCGCCCTGGCGGCCAACGGCCGTCAGGGCTTTTCCAACGCCGCCCGAACACCGTCTGCGCAACGGATTATCAGGCATGCTCGCACACGAAAAAGCAAACTCGGTTTGCATTTCCCTCATGCGGGATCACGTCGCCTTCCGCGGTCGGACAAAGGGGCGGCAATACCCGAACTTCTCGAGGAATAGCTGGTTGCAGCTTGTTTTTCTCTCTTGGCTCAGCCGCCGCCCATCCGTGCAGGCATGCACTCACTGTATCCGAAGCAGGATAAACGGGCCCCTTGCTTCCCAACGTGGTTCGGGGCGCACACTGTATGCACTGGGTTCCCAGCTAAAGGAGACGAAAGGAAGAGAGGTATCATGGCGGACGAATCAGTTCAGTATCCCGTGTCAAAGGGTTTCCTGCTCATCGACACAAAGAAGTGTTCGGGCTGTATGAGCTGCATGATGGCGTGCACCTTGGCCCATGAGGGCGGAATCGATCTCTCGCATGCAAGGATTCAAATCAAGAAGAACGTGTTCGGCACCTACCCCGACGACGACATCGAGCAGTACGTGTGCAAGCAGTGCGCCAATGCGCCATGCGTCGACGCCTGCCGCTTCGAAGCGCTCACGGTCGATCCCGTATCGGGCGTTCGCATCATCGACGCGGAAAAGTGCACAGGATGCCAGTTGTGCATACGGGCATGCACGTACTCACCCTCGCGCATCGTTTACGACTACGACAAACGCATCGCGCTGAAGTGCGACCTCTGCACGAACACGCCTTTCTGGAAGGAAGAGGGAGGCGTGCGCGGAAAGCAAGCCTGCATCGACGCCTGCTCGCTGTGCGCAATCGCGTTTTCGCGAGACATGCCCGAAACGGAGGCCGGGTACGAGGTCAACCTTCGCACGAGCCTGCATTACGCCCGAGCGATGTTCCCCATCGACGACGCCGGCATGCAGTCGCCACGGGAGGCGCTCGAACAGGCGGGCTTGCGACCGGTTGGCAAGGTGGCGGGCGTCTACGACAGCGCCGTCGAGACCGACGTCGTAACGAAAGGGGAAGAATAGCTATGGCGACGAAAGGCTGGGCAGGAAAGATCGCGCATGTCGATCTGACAATCAAAGAAGTCAGGATCATCGAATCAGACCCCTATGTGGAATGGTTGGGCGGCCATGGTCTGGCAAGCGCGCTGTTCTGGGATTTCTGCGAAGACAAAACCGTTAAGCCGTTCGACCCGGAAAACCTCATCGTCGTTGCGGCCAATCCGCTTTCGGGCACGCTCGTTCCCACGGCGGGCGCCCGCGTCGAGATCACGGGCATCGGCGCGTTCGCCGATCATGAATGGTATACGCGTTCGAGCATGGGAGGCCGCATTGCCGGGGGCATGAAGCGCGCTGGATTCGATGCCTTCATGGTTACGGGCGTCTCCGAAGAACCCGTGTGGATCAACGTTGTCGACGGCGAAATCACCTTCGAGGACGCGTCGAAGTGGTGGGGCTCCGAGAAAGACGCCTGGGGGATCCAGAAGGACATCATGGGGCAGCTGACCGGCGGCGCACGCGACGACGAATGGTACACGGTCCCCGGTTCGAAGCGCAAGACCCTGATCAGGCCCGCCGTCATGTGCATACCTCCGATATGCGAACGGCTCGGGCGCGTGGGCGGCATCATGCACGATGCGAACCACATTGCCGCGCAGACCGGCTTCGGCGCGGTATGGGGATCGAAGAAGCTGAAGGCCGTCAGCTTCACCGGTACCCAAACCTTCGCTATCGCCGATCCGACCGAGCTGCTCGCTTTGCGCCGCGAAGTGTACCTGAAGCGCGACTACAAGATAGACCGACCCGACGAGGTGCCCTACGATCCCTTCGTCGAGTACCATCAGTACAACATTCCCGGGCAGGGAAACGTCATGGAATGCCTCGACTACCTGCCGCACCGTCCCGAAGCATGCGAGGGCTGCCCCACGGCGTGCCGCTCCATCTTCCCCGACTCGCTGGGCAACGAATCGTATTGCGTCGTCATGGCCTGGGGCAGGGGCAGCGAGGACACCGCTGAAACCGGGCGCAAGAACGCCGACATATTGAACAGGCACGGCATCAACGCATGGGAAGTCGGCACGCCCGCCTACGTGTACTCGCTTTACAAGCGCGGGCTGGCTGGACCGGGCAAGAAGATCGATACCCTCGATCTCGACTTCACGAAGGTCGGCACGCACGAGTTCAGCGCACGCTTGCTCGAGATGATGATCAAGCGCGAGGGGCTGGGCAACGAGCTCGCAGACGGGCTCGCGCGCGCCGCCCATGCGTGGGGAACCTGGGATGAGGATTCGACCACAGGCGAACTCACCCATCCGCAATGGGGCTACGGCGAGCACTATTCGCCGCAGGTCGAAACCGACTGGAGCTTCGGAAGCATCTTCGGCGAACGCGACATCAACGAGCACAGCTTCAACCACTGGATCTACTGGATGCCCATGGCCACCATCAAGCTGCTAGGAATTCCCCCGCTCCTGACCGCAGAAGACCTAGTGGATACCATCTCCCGTACGGCGAACGGCCTCGACCCGCGCTGCTGGGACTACAGCGAGGAGAACTGTTTCAGCGATTACCGCCGGGAATGCGTGTACTACTACCGCCATTGGACGCGTGTCTGGGAACAGTCGCTCACCTTCTGCGACTGGGGCTGGGCCGGCGAGCGCATCAACATGAACGATCCGTACAAAGATTATTTCATCGACTTGGACGATTACGGTTGCAGATTCTACACCGCCGTAACCGGCTTGCCGCTCACGAAAACGCAGTCGTACGAAATCGGCCGCCGCATCTGGAATCTCGACAAGGCGATCTGGACCCTGCAGGGCCGCCACCGCGACGACGAGGTGTTTGCGAACTACGTGTACGAGCGCCCGAACCCCGAAGACGGGTTGTATCCGATGTACCTTGACGGCGAGTGGGTCTACGCTTCCGGCAAGGGCCGCGTACTCGATCGCGACAAGTTCGAAAAGTTCAAGGGCCGTTACTACGAGCGCGAGGGTTGGGATCCCGAAACCGGTTGGCCGACCCGTGCCGCGCTGGAAAACCTCGGCCTCGCCTCCGTAGCCGATGCCCTCGAAGAGGCGGGGAAACTCGGTGACGACCACGGCAAGCCGCAACCGGAGAAGGCTGCCTGGCAGCTTGCCGAAGACGACGCGAACTAGCGCAGGCCTACCAGGGACGATCGAAAGAGGACACGATGAACGACGCGAACGCCCTTCCCTTCGCCGAACCCCTTTCCGACAAGGGCGGGCTTTTCATGGAGTACCCGACGGTCGAAGAGGTTGCACGGTATGTGCGCGATCTGCCCTTCGAGCAGCGCCTGACGATTCTTTCCCAAGGATTTCACCGCGGGCCGGCAGAGGTCCATTGCTATAACCTGAAAGAATTCGTCATGGCGCTCGCGAAGCGGGAGTTCGACAACCCGGCGGGCGGTGTTCGCGTACTCGATTTCGACAAGGTCGTCTTGTGGCTAAACGATACGATCGGAGACACCGCTTTAGCGGATGCGGTTCGGTCAATTGCCGACGATGCGCCCAATATGGCCGAAGCGACCGACCGGACCAGATTGACCGTGTTCGTACGCGTCGAACAGTACAACGAGGTCCTCGAAGCGCTTTCCGACGAAGAAAGGGCCGAGCTGGGGGGATGGCATGCTTGACATCAAGGATGACTTCCCCCTGCTCGCAAACTACAATGAGCAAGGTACGCTCATCTACGTCGACAACGCCGCGACGACGCAGAAACCGCGCTGCGTGCTGGACGCCCTCATGGAATGGCATACCGTGCGCAATGCGAACCCCCACAGGGGATCCTACAAGCTGGGGTCGTTGGCGACGGATCTATACGAGCATTCCAGAGAGAGCATCGCCAACCATATCAACGCCAAAAAAGACGAGGTCGTCTTCTGCCGTAACACCACCGAAGCGCTCAACCTCGTTGCCGCGAGCTTCGGGCCGACGGTGCTTGAGGCAGGCGACGAGATAGTGCTTCCCGTATCGGAGCACCACAGCAACCTCGTTCCCTGGATGCAGCTTGCGCAGGCAAAAGGATGCCGGCTCGTCTATCTGCTGACCGACAAGCTGGGCAGAATTTCCAAGGACGAACTCGACAAGAAGATCACGCCGAGGACGAAGATCGTCGCGCTCGCAGAAGTGTCCAACGTGCTGGGCACGCGTTTTCCCGTAAAGCAGATCGCGGAGCGCGCCCACGAGGCCGGCGCCTACGTTGTCGCCGATTGCGCGCAGAGCTTTCTGCACTACGGCTTGGACGTCCAAGACCTCGATGTGGATTTCGCCGCGTTTTCCGCCCACAAAGCGTTCGGCCCCGATGGCATCGGGGTGCTCTGGGGCCGAGAAGCGCTGCTCGAAAAGATGCCTCCGGTACTGTACGGCGGCGAGATGGTGCAGAAGGTCACCTGGGGCAAAGCGACCTTCGAAAAGCCTCCGCTTCGATTCGAAGCCGGAACGCAAAACGCTTCCGATGCCTTCGCCTTCATGGCTGCCGTCGGCTACCTCGAACAGATAGGGCAGCAGGCCATCAGGGAGCACGAGGATGCGCTGACGGCTCGCCTGCTTGAAGGCATACGCGACATCGCCCCTTTGCACGTGTACGGCAACCCCTGCATGGCCGACGATAGAAGCTCTATCGTCGCGTTTAACTTCGAAGGTCAGGATCCACTGCTGATCGGCAGGTTCCTCGACTCCCACGGCATAAACATCCGCGTGGGCACGCACTGCGCGGAGCCCTTGATGACGTATCTCGGGACAGGCGCAACCTGCAGGATCAGCCTCGCCCCCTATAACACGCTCGACGACATAGACGCGCTGATCGATGTGCTCCGCGACGCCCCGAGAATGATCGTCAGATCGGTATTGAAGAAGAGGAAATGAAAGGAGATCCCTATGGAAAACGCTGAGAATAAAGAAGTGGTCGTCAAAGGTTTGATTCCCATCGGCAACGTGGGCGGAGGCTTGGGTTTCGGGTACGCCAGCCTCTGCGTCGCCTTCGCGGCGAATGCGTTCGGTTTCTGTTTCGCCGACGGGTTCGCCATAGCGATCGGCGTCGTGCTGCTCGGCTTCTTCGTAATCTACCTCGTGGGCGGCCTGTATTTTTTGAAACAGGGAAACACGCTCGTCGGATCCATCTACATCGCCTTTTCGGTAGCGTTCGGCCTGTACGGAGGTGCCGTGAACATTGCGGGAACCATCTGCGCCGCTTTGGGCATACCGTGCGACTTCACCATTGCGGCCTTCGCCAACCTCCTCGGCGGAGCGTACCTGCTTTTGCTCTTGCCTGCGATGAAGGGCTTCTCGAAAGTCGATTTCATCTGCTTTTTGTTCTCGGGCATCGGCGTGTTCTCGTTCGGTTTGGCGGGACTTGGGTTCGCCCCGTTCAGCATGGTGGGCGGCGCCTCGTTGGCGGTAGCGGCGGCGACGGCCTACTACGGAAGCGTGACGACCTGCTACGCCTCGGTCGGCAAACAGCTTCCCGTGGGCAAGCCTTTCTTTTAAGGGAATGCGAAGAGATACGCGCTCGCAAGGCTGCCGTACCGCACGGGCACGGTAGCCTTAGGCGACAAAAGCTACGTCGCACATCCGCATGCATGCGTGCGGCTTGCGCACGCTTTGGCGACCATGCTTCCATGGAGCGAATAGGTACTTCCTTGTCACTTCAGAGATCGATAGTTTTACATGTTTTAATATGTAAAACTATCGATCTGTGGTACAGTGTATATGCGAATTGAAAGGAGCCCATGGTATGCCTGAGGTTAAACCGATTACCGAACTGCAACGCAACTCCGCAGCACTCGTCGACGAAGCGATGTCAACAAAGGAACCGATTTATCTTACGCGTCACGGTCGATCGGTTGTCGTAATGGTGGATGCCGAAGCCTACGATAAGCAAATGGATCTGCAGAAGCGCATTTTCGATCGCGAAATGCGCGTACTAGACGGTATCATGAGAGGGCGCGAGGAGATAGCGAGAGGGGAAGGCATTCCGCTCGAAGAAGTACTCGCGGATGCAGACAAACGCTGGAGTCTTTGATGCCTGATCCTGTACGCGTTGTCCTCTCCCCTACTGCAGCAAATGCCATACGATCAATCAACTCGCAAAGCGACTATGCCAAAGTGAGGAAAAGACTTCGTGTCCTTCCCTACGTTCCCGAAATGGGTCATCCATACGACCCCATCTATGAAGCCGCAAGACCTCCTTGCGATGTACTTGTAACCTATGCAGGTCACTATGGAATCTACTACACGTATGACGAAGAAAACGGCATCATTGCCGTTGAATACGTTTTGAACCAAAGAACCGATCCAAATACAAGGTTTTCCAGTTAACGTATCATAGCGATAGCGAAAGACGCCCCGGCCCGACGGCCGAAACGCCTTCGTTGTTTGGACATCGGAGAACGGCGGGCTTTCAGCCGCGCGCCCGAAAGCGCTAGTTATCCTTCCCGAGCTTTTTGAATGCCAGCACGAACGCCACGGCGCAGATGACGATCCATGCGAACATCGACACGAGCGGCATGATCGCATCGGGCGTGAACAGCCTTCCCTCGTACAACAGGCCCAGAAGATCGTACATGCCGCCGCAGGGAGAATAGCTCGCAACCATCCGGAAACCGTCGCTGAACATGCCGAACATGGGCAAAAGGGCGATTACAAGGACCGGGAGCGCGTACACGCCCGAGCTCACCATGTCGCGCGACACGAGGCCGAGCACCAGGGAAAACAGCACGGTCGATGCCGAGCCGACGATGGCGATTGCCAAATACGGCACCACGAGCGAAACATCGAGGCCGATAACCAGGAAGCAGACCAGATCGACAAGCGCGATCACCACGAGCGAGACGAGCACCTTGGCCGCCATGACCTGGCTGCCGCTCACGTTGGCGAGCATGAGAGTGCGCAGCGTGTGCTTCTCCTTCTCTTCCGAAAGCGCGTATATGATGGTCATCGCGCTGACCATGCCCACCGTGAAGCACGGAGCCGTGCCGAGCAGGAAACTGTCGACGATCGCGTGCTCCTGGCTCGCAATGTTGGCGAGCATAACGTAGCGGTACAAGAGCATGAAGCCGATCGGCATGAGGGCGCACACGGCGATGGCGGGATTCCTGAAAACGTCTTTGGCGTCCTTGACCGACAAGGCGCCGATTTTGCGAAGTGCAGCGTTCATTATTCGAATTCCTTTCCGGTCAGGCGGAGAAACACATCGTTCAAGCTCGGCTCCTCCGAGTGGATCGACAAAACCTTGCCGCTTTCGAGCGCCTCTGCAATGATAGCGGCTCCCGCGGCGTCTTTGGTAGTCTCGATCGCCACCGCATCGTCCATCACCATCATGATTCTATTCTCGGCGAAGCGCATCTTGAGCTCCATGGGAGTATCGCACGCAACGAGGTGCCCGTTGTCGAGAATGCCCACGCGGTCGCACAGCGCCTCGGCTTCGGACATATCGTGCGTGGTGAGGAAGATGGTCGTGCCGCGGTCGTGAAGATCTTTGAGCATGCGGTGCACCTCGAGGCGCGCCGCCGGATCGAGCCCGCTTGTCGGCTCGTCGAGGAACAAGAGCTCCGGATCGTGGATGAGCGCCGCAAGCAGCGTCGCACGCTGGCGCATGCCCTTCGAGCATTTCTTGATGAGCGTCTTGCGATCGTCGTACAGGCGGACGCGCTCGAGCAGCCCGGGAATGCTCGCATCGGACATGCCGCGGATGCTCGCGTAGAACTTCAGGTTGTCCTCGATGGACATGCGCTCGTAGAGGCTGCTTGTGTCCGAGAGGATGCCGATGCGCTCGTAATCGGCGTCGTGGGCGTTTTCGATGGGGCGGCTGAACAGCTCGATCGTTCCCGAATCTTTGCTGAGCTGGCGGGTGAGCAGCTTGATGGTCGTGGTCTTTCCCGCACCCGAGGGTCCGAGGAAGCCGAACGTCTCGCCGCGCCTGATTTCGAACGTGAGGTCGTTCAGCACGAGCTTCTGCTTGAACGAGAGGCGCACGCGGTCCATCATGAGCAGCCGGGTGAGCATGGGCGTCATGGGTATCTCCTTGTCTTTCTGTCTTTTCGAACGAGGTGGTCCGTTTGGTTTCGGCTCGGGAAGACTATCTCACGAGCGAGCGGGCGCAACAATGCATCGCGCCTGACGGGAGATGCGGCGGCGACGAAAGGAGCGAGGGGCGCGACGGGAGGAGCACGGCGGGCGGGGGTCGGGCGCCGCGGGCGGGCTTCTGGCGGGCGGCGGACCGGGAGGAGCACGGCGGGCGGGAGGCGGACCGGGAGGAACACGGCGGGCGGCAGGCAGGCGGCGCGGCGCAGCGCGGGCAGGCTTCTGGCGGGCGGCGAACACACGGGCCATGACGGGCCGTGAATTTTTTCGAAGAAAAGCGCAACGCGGGCGATCGCTTCTCCGTATTATGAGCGAAAGGAGATCTGCCTATGGATGAAACGAACGTGGTCCGCGCAGGGTCGTGGACACCACCCGTCGCTCAGCTCAAAAGCACGCGGGTTCGCGCGCGGACAGACGAAAGGGAATACGTGCAAGCATGCTGCATCGACATCGAGCGCGCCGTCGAACAATGGGGCGATACCGTGCTGCGCCTTGCCCGGTGCCGGTGCAACAACGCCGCGGATGCCGAGGACGTCGTGCAGAACGTGTTCATGAAGCTGTGCCAAAGCACCAAGCCCATCAAAGACGACGAGCATCTGAAAGCGTGGCTTCTGCGCGTCACGCTCACCTGCTGCGCCGACGTGCACCGCAGTCCGTGGAAGAGCCGCCGCGCGTCGGAGGGAGAAACCGCGCAGGCCTTCGAGGGCGCTGCGGTCGATCGCGAGGACGTGGCGTTTTGCGACTCCGAAGAGGCGACGACTGCCGAGTCGGTGCATGCGGCGGTTGCGGCGCTGCCCGAGAAGCAACGCGTTGCCGTGCATCTGTACTACTTCGAGGACTATTCGACCAACGAGATCGCGCAGATAACCGAAGAGAATCCCGCCACGGTGCGCTCGCATCTTCACCGTGCGCGGGCTGCGCTTAAGCTGACGATGGGAGGCACCGATGAATGAAAACGAGTTCAGGGATGCATACAAACGATCCCAGGAACGGATTGCGCTTACCGAGGACCAGAAGAGGACGATAGCCGAAACAGCCTCGGCACCGCACGTACGCGCCGCCGAGACAGACGGAGGTGCGCGCGCCGGGGCTGCGAAGGCAGCCGCTCGGGCAGCCGCACAGGCGGATACTCGTTCGCGGCGTTCGACAGCAAGCGGGAAAAACGGCTCCGGCGCGCCGAGGCCGTCGGTGCACGCAGGGAGTTCGAATCCATCGAAGCGGCGCTCTCCGCTTGGAAGGTTCGCGCTTCCCGCGGCCGCCTGCCTCGTCGTCGCCGCGCTCGCGGTCGGGCTGGCAGCATTCTCATCAAGCGGCGGCTTGCTCGGGCCCGGAAACGCGACGCCCGATTTCGCCGTGCAAGCCTATGCGGCCGACCGCGATTCCATCCTCGAGATGGGAACCGACAACCAGATCATCTTCAGCCGCAACGCCGATATGACCCTCGCCGGATCGAAGGAAGACTACCTTCACTCGGAAGGCTGCTATACCGGATGCTTGTTCCGCGTTGAAGGCGAGGACATCACGCGCATCCAAGCCTCGGTGTCCACCGGCATGCTGTACCGGCAGACAACCGAGACCGTCACCGCCGGCGAGGATCCCGAGCGCTTGAGCGAACTGGCGGGATGGAAGCCCACGGCGCGCGGACTCGGCGAATACTACAGCGGATACGACGAGGTGAGCATCATAGGGTCACCCGACAGCTTGGCGAAAGACGATCCCGACAAACAGTGGCTCGTATCGCTCACCAAGAAACTCGGTTCCACCATCGACGTGCCGGTTACCGACGATGACGAGTACAGCTTCGGATTCTGGACCAACGAGGATTACGGCGACGCCGAGGGCATGAACGCCTTCGACGTCATCATCGA
This sequence comes from Raoultibacter phocaeensis, assembly GCF_901411515.1. Taxonomy (NCBI): domain Bacteria; kingdom Bacillati; phylum Actinomycetota; class Coriobacteriia; order Eggerthellales; family Eggerthellaceae; genus Raoultibacter; species Raoultibacter phocaeensis. The sequence goes on along the minus strand of NZ_CABDUX010000001.1, from coordinate 1,045,417 downwards.
CCTGTTCGACGGCGCCACGCTCACCATCACCGCCACGTTCGCCGACGGGCACACGACCACGCAGGTCATCGAGCTGCACGCCGCCGACGTGAAGGCCTCGTTCGGCCAAGACGAAAACGGCTTCTACCAAATCGAGCTCACCCCCGAAATCGTCGACCCGGCGGGTCTCGAGCAGTACGCCGACTACGTGCACCCCCTCTACGGAACGGTCAAGAGCACGAGCCATGAACCCTTCCCCGGATCGCTCGAAAACGCCAACGAGTTCGAGAACGTCGTGAGCGAGCCTTTGGGCTTCGAGCGGCAGCCGGTCTTGAGGCCGCTCGGAGACGATGCGGTCATCGACGAGAAGAACATCCGCAGCGCGTCCGAGAGCATGCCGTTCTCGCTCGATGCGGGAACCTCGTTTTCGCTATCCGACGTGCGGATGCTCGAGCGGAGCACCGCGCTTCCCGACGGTTTGACGCTCGGCGATCTGCGCACGGACATGCAAAGCTGGGAGTACTTCAACCGCGTCGTGAGCCAGATCGACGGGTACACGATCGACGAGAACGGCACCATAGCGGCACAATCGGAAGGCTTCTCGTGGGTGGTCATGGAAGGCACCGTCGAGAACACCGGCGATACGGCCACGGAGCTCACCGGCGACGGAGGTTTCTACGGCGAATACGCCGTCATCACCGACGATGAAGGCCACGTGTCGACGGCGCTCTTCCGTTCGTTTGCTTTGGTGAACGGCGAAGGATGGAGCGGGCTCGCGCCCGGCAGGTACAGGGATTTCACGCTCGAGCCCGGCGAGAGCGCGACCGTGCGCTGGCTCGCCATCGTACCCGACGCGGCGCTCGACGACCCGAGCCTGTTCCTGTTGGGCGGGGCGTTCGACGATCCCGATGACATCGTGCTTGAGGGGCTGAAGCTCGAACTGCCCGCATAAGGAGGCTCGCAGAACGCGGGTCGTTGGACCCCGGCTGCAAGGAGACGCGTCGGGGACCCGCCCCGCGTGCTGCCCGGTCGCCGGCTCGCGGGGCGCGGAGGCGCTGCGGAGGTGCCGACCAAGGAGCGCTGCGCAAAGCCGCATCGGCAGATCGTCGGTGCGGCTTTCCTTCGCCTACCAGCCGAACCGGGCGCGCAGTTCGTCGGCGCGCCCCTTCGCGAGAGGAATGCTCGATTCGGGGGCGTCGTTGAGCGTGAGGTTGAAGCTGTTGCGGGTGTAGCGTTCCACCTTCGCCACCTTCTGCACGTTCACGATGTAGGAGCGATGGCAGCGGAAGAACCCGAAGCGCACGAGCTCGCTTTCGAGCTCGTCCATCGTGAGCGAGGTTTGGTAGAGGCTGCCGCGCACCGACACGTAGTTCACCTTGTTCATGCTTTCCACGAAGTCGATGTCCTTCGGATCGAGCAAAAGCGTCGCGCCTTCGGTCTTGGCGGGAATCTTGCAGATGCGCACTTCATCGCCTAGAAACACGTCGCCCGCTTCGGCCTCTTCCGCATCGTCTTCCACGTCTGCGGCGATGAAGCGGCCGTCCTCGTACCAGTAGGCAGCACCGGGCATGAGCAGCGCTTCGCGCAAGGGCTCGGCGGTCGTGACGAACACGGCCCCCTGCTCGGTTCGCTGCGCCATCCACGCGAGCGCCGCGCGCCGACCCTCTGCGCCGAGGTCGGAAAGGGGGCGCTCGAGAAAGCACGCCTCGGCATCGGCAAGGCTCACGCGGGCGATGTCGACGAGCTTGCGCTCGGCGCGCGTACACTCCTTCAGATGCTTCTTCGCGAGGGAGGAAAGCCCGAAGTGGGCGATAGCCTCGTCCGCAGAAGAGCGCCCGTGCCCCGCGATGCGCGCGAACAAAACAAGGTATGAACGTACCGTTTCGCGCTCGAAACCGTTGTCGTCGTAGATGAGAAACGCGCATCGGCGGTTCGCGTAGCGTTTCTCCACCGCCTCGCGCACCTGCTCCGATACAGCCATGCTGCATTCGATGTGGATGTTGGTCGACTCCCCTGCCGCAAGCAGCGCGTCGATCGATTCGTATTCCTTCATGGTGCGGGTACCTTCATGTTCGCGTCCGATCGGAAAAGTCTAGCACGATGGGCTGGCGAGCAAGGCAGCCGTCTGCGTTCTCCGCAGGGACAGCATGGCGCCGCAGCGGGAGGCTTCGTCGGGCGCGCTCGCGGGTTTTTCCGACAGCTTGGAAACCGTTGGCGGTTTTCCGCTGGTGAAGCGGTACCATTGCGGTCGACACCGCATGAAAACACGAACGGATGTTTCACGTGAAACATCCGTCGCTTGCGCAGGAAAGGCACCCCGTGAGCTTCGAATCGATCGAATCGCAGATGGTCATTCTCTTTGTGGGCATCGTGCTCGGGTACGTTGCGCGCAAAACGCGCATCATGAACGATCGTTTCGACGCGCAGTTTTCGAAGCTCTTGCTCAACGTAACGCTGCCCTGCCTCATCATCTCGTCGGTCCTTATGAACGACAACCTGCCCGATGCGGGCACAGTCGGCATGATTTTTCTGCTCTCCTGCGCAAGCTACGCCATCATCTTGGCGATCGCTTTTGCCGTACCGTTTGTCCTGCGCTTCCCTAAAGACAAGCGAGGAACGTACAGCTTCATGATCGCGTTCGGCAACGTGGGCTTCATCGGATTCCCCGTGCTCTCCTCCATCTTCGGCGACGGGGCAATCCTCTACGCCGCCATCTTCAACATCCCGTTCAACGTGCTTGTATTCACCGTGGGCGTGTTCATGATCTCGGAGCGGGAAGGCACCGTGAAGGAGCGGCTCGCCGATGCCGCGAAGCACATAGTGAGCCCCACCCTGCTCGCCTGCTTCGCAGCCATGGCGCTCGCGCTCATGCGCATCACCGAATCGGGCATCATCGGGCAGTCGCTCGAGGTCGTGGGGCAGATGACCACCCCGGCGGCGCTCCTCATCATCGGCTCGGCGCTTGCGAAGATGCCGATCCGCGAGATGGTATCGAGCGCGCGGCCCTACATCGCCTCGGTGTTCAGGCTCGCCGTCGTGCCCGTTGCCGTCTTCTTCATCTTCCGCATGTTCGTGAGCGACCCGATGCTTCTCGGCACCATCGTCATCACCTCGGGCATGCCCGTCGCCACGAACGGCACGCTTTTGTGCCTCCAATACGGCGGCGACCTCAAAACCATGACGAAGGGAACGTTCATCTCGACCGTCATGTCGCTCATCACCATCCCGCTCGTCGCCATGATGCTCGTGTACCTCTAACACTGCGAAGGGTCGCGACGCGCGGTTCCGAATCCGAAGAGTATGCACCTCCCAGCTCTCAAGAGCCACCACAACACATACGGGTCGCAGAGCATGCACCGTATTCCCGCGCACATGAAGGCGGGCGCCTCCGAAGAAGCGCCCGCCTGGTTTCGTGCTGTACTGCGTGCCGCCTGAACGATTAGCTCAGATCGATCTGCACGCTGTCATCGGGACGCCACACAATCGTGTCGTACGTGAGGGCGTTCACGAAGCCCTTGATGACATGATGCGCAATAGCGTATTCGTCGCCGAAGAAGCGGATCTCGGTGACGGTACCGTCCTGCGCCGCAATAAGCGGATGCGCCTCGGGGCCAACCTCGTTGGTCGGGGTGAGCAGGATGACCGAACGATCGCGTCCCTGCAGAGCGCCACCGGTCAGCGAATCGGGATGGAGATCGCCGCGGGCAATCGCCGGTTTCTCCCAATTGAGCTGCTCGGACGCTTCGCGGTCAGACGAAGTGGTCCATTCCGCGATCATGCTTGCCGTCTCGTAGCGATGGTCTCCGCCAATGCGGATAACCTGGCTGTCGGACAGCCCAGCAGCCACGCGCGCCTCTTCCTGGGCATTCGCAGATACCGCATACTCGTCGCCGAGCACGAGGATACGCTCGAACCCGCCGGCAGCAAGGGCTGCTTTTGTTTCATCGGTCAGGGTATCCAAGCCGAACTCGGTGAGGAAGATCGGGCTTAAGGTTACTGCGGCGTACGGCGAGATGGTCAGCGAATCCGGGAAGTCGTTGCACCGCGCGATAATCGCCGTTTTGGATGCGCTGCCTTGAATCTCCTCGAAGATGAATTCAGCCGTTTCCTGACGATCGACACCACCGATGCGATCGACGATCTCGACCGTCGAAAGCGCGGCAACTTGAGCAGCAACCTCATCGGACACTGCGTACTTGTCACCGATGATGATAACGTGCTTCGCTTGCAGTTCGTCTTCGATCGCCGCACGAGCGTCTTCCTTGAGATAGGAATAATCCGTCAGCACGATCGGTGCGTTGTCCAGATAGCCCGACAGCGACGATGCTGTCAGCGCATCGGGGAAGTGGTAATCGTTACCCGATGCGAGGATGACGATATCCTCGTCCGCGGCTTCGCGCTCGTAGGTGGAAACCTGGCGCGAGGTGCCGTAGCGGTCCGCGCCGTACAGACGCGCAACGTTCAGGCTAGTCTCGGGCTCGGGAGGCTCGGGAGCACCCCACACCGCATAGTACACGCTGCACGTATCGCCTTCACATCCGAGCACCGAGTCGCCGATTGCATGGAAGTCGGCGTCGCCAGGCTGAGTGGTGGGAGTTGAGCCCCATCCAAGCAGCGTCGCGTCGGTGGGAACAGCCGAGAACATGGCATCGCCCGGAAGCGCGATGTTGCTGCCCGTATCGCATGCGATATAGGTGTACTCGCTGCCTGCACCGTCAGAAGCCGACACCATACGCGTCGTGTCGTAATCACCGACGACGGCGCTGTCCCAGGTTCCCCCGTTGGGATGGAGCCTGATCCAACCGATGTCGACCGCACCCGAATCGGGCTTAGTAACATGGCGGGAAACGTAGCGCTTGTCCTGCGCAGTCGCGTTGGCCGTAGCAGCCGCGTCGGCATACAGGCCTGCGGTCGAATCGAGAACGGGAGCGATGTACAAGCTCGGCAAAACCATTCCGTCAGAAGATAGACCCACCTGCGTGCTGCAACCGTTTACCTGCAACGTCGGCGCGGCGGTTCCAAACACCGTTTGCGCCGAGAATCCTGTGGGAAGCGCGGTTCCGGCATCGAAACCGATGTTACCGCCGCTGTTGGTAAAGCCACTGCTGCCCGAACCGCCCCAACCGGCTACGTTGTTGACGTTGGTGCCTTTCGTGCCAGTGTTCTCCGCGAACAGGCAGTTCTCGACCGTCACGGTCGGCCGCACGGGAAGAAAGCCGCCTGCAAGGCTGCCACTCAAGCCGATGGCGCCACCGGCACCGTTGCCTGCAACGTTGTTGTAAAACGTACAGTTCTCAAAGCCAACACGAGCCTTGCTGTAAATCTGTACGGCGCCACCAGCCACACCGGTGGAAAGCTGCTTGCCTTCGTTTTCGACGAACGTCGAGTTGCGGATCGTCGCATTCACATTGATGGACGCAGAACCGCTCGACACGCCCTCGATCAGAAGAGCGCCACCGTCGTCGTTGGCGATGTTGCCCTCGAACACGCAGTTGTCTATGGTAGCTTCGGCGGAACGTTCGGCTGCGTTCATGAAGACGGAAATGGCACCGCCGTCGTTGCGCACGGTCTGGTTTGCCGTTGCCATGTTGCCCTTGAAGTACGAGTCGACGACCGTCAGCTTGCATTGATCGCTGTGATACACCGCGATCGCGCCGCCGCATCCACCGAACGTTCCGGCCATCGGAGCTTGATTACCTTCGAAGTAGCATTGCTTCACCGTCAGCACCACGTTGCTCATCTGGTCAACCGAGATGGCGCCGCCAGCGTAGCCTCCACCGGACGTGCCAACGTTGTCGTTGATCGTGCAACCCGTAAGCGTCACCGTCGTGTTCGCTCCAGGAAGCAGTGCCGCACCGCGGTCACCCCGATTCGCCTTGAGCAGCGTATTGGTTACGATGATCGATTTCGCGTTGCCCGACGTTCCTTCGATGGCACGCGAGCCGTTTGTAATGGCGCTGTTCTTGATTTCGACCGTGCCACTCGCAACGCCGACAGCTTGTGCACCCGCGTGGCCGGTAATGGTCACGTTGTCAAGCACGACCACACCTGCAGCCGAACCGCTCGCGGTAACTCCTGCACCCGATCCGCTAAGCGTCATGTTCTTAAACGTGATGCTGCCGCCATTCGGATTGGCAGCCGAGAAGAACCTGTTGGCGCCAGCACTCGCGAGCGTCTGCGAGCCGCCGTCGATCACCAGCTCGTATCCGTTCGCGTTGTTGAGCGCGATCGTGGCGTTTTTGCCCGCCATATCGGCGGCAAGCGAAGCCGAGAGCGTGATCGTACGGTTTTCACCCGCGTTCTCTACGGCGTCGATCAGATCGTCGACCGTATCAACCGCGATGTCGCCCAGGGGATCGACTGCTAAGAGATCGATGCCGTCCGCCTCATCGGCTTCAAGCTCTTCGGTTGCAGCAAGCGGCGCAGCTTCGCCCTCGGCTCCCGCGTTTGCGGAACCGTTCGAGCTGTCCTCCTGCGTGCCGCCGCCCTCGGGCTGGCTGTTTGACCCCTCAGTTCCTTCTGATGCGGGAGCTCCCGTCTCGCCGTCCGATGCGTTTTCGCCCGTATCGGTTTCCGTAGCGTTTTGCTGAATCGATCCTTCCGGCGGGTCAGCCGACGGATCAGCATACGCTGCGGGGATCGTCGAAAACGATCCTCCGAGAGCCAGCGTCAGCGCAAGCAATACTGCAAGCGGTGAACGCAACCCCTTCGATGCTTCCATAATGCCTCCTGTCACTGCACCGATATCACGTTCTTCTGTGCGCCGAACAGGATGACAAGCAGCTCTGTACGTATATATAAGATCTTTCGTCATCTTTAGCCCAAAAAAGACGAAAGACGCCCGAGGCGTCCTTCGATGTATGCGATATCGATTGTCAAATAGCTGGGATTAGATTGATACCAATCCCATGACAATTAGTTTACAGAAAGGTAACTTCCTTTACAATAGCATTTACATAGGTTGTTCTATAATTTCCATAACTTTTTACATAAATGGAAGCGGCGAGACGTTTTCGCGCCGAAGAATAGTTTGCATAGCGTCGTCTTAAAAGGGAAAGGTGCCAACATCGGCGCAGGTTAAACCCTGTAAACTGGGAATGAACGGTTATCGCCCAAGCAGGGATCGAAGCACCGCTTCCACCTCGCTTGCACTCATCAAAGCCGATCCTTGTCGCTTCGTTGCCTGATACAGGGCGAATTTCGCCGCCTCAAGCGCATGGGAAACCACGGCGCTCGCCTCGTCTGCTGCATCGAGCGTATCGGTGCAGGCGCGCAACTCGTCGTGCTGCGCAAGATATGCCGCAACGCTCGCGCGAAAGGCGTCGACGTACTCGAAGCTGTTGTTGAGGAAAAGCTTCATGAGCTCAGGAGTTTCCTTAACGAGTTCGATGCGTAGCTTCGCAATGTCGCCCTCCCAATCGAACCCGCGCACGATGTCGAGAAACAGGCTCAGCACCGCGTGGAAGAGCGTCGCCGGCATATATCGGTCGAGCGCAACGAACACCGCCTCGTCGTTGAGGCTGAAGATCCCCATGCCCACGATGGCTGCATCCTTCGTAGGAAAATAGTTGAAGAACGTTCCTTGGGATATGCCAACGCGAGCGCAGATATCATCAACCGTAACCGCAGCATAGCCGCGCTCCCCGACAAGCGTGATGGCAGCGCGTTCGATGGCTTCGCGCGTCTGACGGCGCTTGCGCTCCCTCAATCCCTCGCTCTTGCAGTCGCGTTCCGAATCCACCTTCGCACCTCATTTGATACTCGCCTCGTACCGTACCTAGGCATTATACGAAACGGTTCGGCATTGTGCGGTATGTGTCCTATAATTTTATAGTGACTATAAAATTATTGCCACTCTAATCTATCTGTGCTTTAATGGCTCAGTGGCGACGGCTGCAAGAACCGCCGCATGCCGTATGCGAAAGGAGCTGCCATGAAACTGTTCGGACTGGGCATACCTGAGCTTGTGCTGATCTTAGTGGTAGTGCTGCTTATCTTCGGACCGAAGAACCTTCCCAAACTTGGGGGAATGCTCGGCCGTTCGGTTAAGAAACTGCGCGCCCGTACTGACGAGAAGTTCGATGACGAAACCGATGCAGACGATGCGGAAACGAAAGCGCAGCCTGCGTAAGATCCCAGGGGTCAAAATCGTTTCTGCACGAATACAAGCAAACTTGCCCCTACGCACACTTTTCTATAAAGCGCACGCCTCGAGTTCGGCGATGAGCCCGCGGAACTCGTCGCTAAAGAAGCTCCCTTTGAGCCAGATGAACGTCATGTCATGGGCGATCGGCGTATCTTCAAGCTCGACGATACGCAGCGTACCCGCTTCGCACTCCATCCGCACCGCCGGCTCGTAAAGAAACGCGATGCCGTAATCGGCTTCTACGAGCGTCTTAATGATACCCAAGCTCGTTACCTCGGTCGTACGCGCGAAGCTGGCGGGAACCAGGTTGCGCGCGCCGAGGGCATGTTCGAGCACAGCACGCGTGCCCGAACCACTCTCCCGCACCAGCAGATGCTCGCCGAGCAGATCTTCGAGATACTGCGGCGTTGCAGCAAACCGATGGTTCGGTGCGCACACGGCCACGAGCCTTTCGGCGCAGAACACTTCCCAATCGTATTCGTTCTTATCGAAGAACCCCTCCACGAACGCGCAATCAAGCGTGCCGTCGCGCAGCATGCCAAGAAGCCGATCGGTATCGGACGCGACGATTTTTGCCTGCAGATCGGGCCGCTGTTTGAGAAACCGTGCCAAGGGCTTCGCGATAACGTACTCCCCTGCGGTCATCGTCACGCCGATCCCAAGCGAGCGCCGACCACCCGACAGCGATGCGATAAGCTCTTTCACCAGCCGTTCATCGTGCACCATGACCGCAAGCGCATCGCGCAAGACCTTGCCCGCATCGGTCAGCTCGAGCCGTCGGTTTCGGTACCTGAACAGCTTAGTGCCGTACGCGCTCTCAAGAAATGAAATATGCTGCGATACCGCAGGCTGCGTAATGTTGAGCCTTTGTGCGCTCCGTGTGTAGCTCAGGGTCTCGCACACGTCAAGGAAGGTCTCTGTCCTAAAATCCTGCATGGGGTATGCCTCGTCATCTCAAGAACGCGTCTATAAGCTCTGCTTATGGATACATAATATATAATAAGTTTAACTTTTGCCAGGGCAGTGCGACAATAGCGGACGACACATCGCATGCAGGATCGATTCGCGCAAGCCAGGTTAGGAGAACAACCGTGAAGAGCATCATTCAGAAAGTACCGATTCCGACCGCTGGGGTTGCGCTCGGCCTCGTTGCGCTCGGCATCCTGTTACAGCCGCTTTCCGAGGTGTTCCACATCGTCGCAGGTTCTTTGAGCTTCGTCATGGTGCTTTTGCTTGTCGCAAAGATCGTCCTGTTTCCCCGCATGATCCGTGAAGATCTCACCAACCCCATATTCGCCGCCGTCAGCGCTGCGCTGTTCATGACGTGCATGCAGCTTGCTACCTACCTCGCACCGGTAGCCTTTGACGCCGCATTCGCGATATGGGTTTTTTCGGTGCTCGGCCACTTCGCCCTCATGGGATGGTTCACGTACACGTTTACGATGAACTTTCGTTTGGAACAGGTATTTCCCACCCACTTCATCGCATACGTCGGCATCATCGTGGCATCGCTCACCTCACCGGTGTTCGGCATGGAGCTCGTAGGTACGGCTATCTTCTGGTTCGGGTTCATCTGCTACCTGGCTCTGCTTGTCATCGTAGGCCTCCGCTACGCGAAGCACGAGGTTCCCGAGGCGGCAAAACCGCTTTTCTGCATCTACGCCGCCCCCATGAGCCTTTCGCTTGCGGGCTACCTTGCCGTCACGCCTGAGCCCAACGCGTATCTGGTGGGCGCGATGGCGGTGCTCGCCCAAGCCTTCTTAGCACTCGTGCTGAGCCAGTTGCCGAAGATCCTCCGCATCAAATTCTATCCGAGCTACGCGGCCATGACCTTCCCTTTCGTTATCGCAGCATCTGCCCTCCTGAAGGCGGTAACGTATTTCGAGGGATTGGGCTTCAGCGGCCCGGCATTCGCTGCCATCCACGTGCTCATCTCGATCGAAACCATCTTCGCCAGCGTGATGGTGCTCTACGTAGTGGGCCATTATGTGCGCTTCTTCTTCCGGCGCGTCGAAGGCAAGCCCACCGAACTGGTGCTCACCTCTGCCGAGGTCGCCCGATTTGCTGAAGAGATCGGCGACTAGGAGCCTTTCGCCTCGCGACCGGCATCCAGGGTCGAAAACTTACGTGCGCCGCCTCGGGTGCCCCCGACGCGAGCGAATGCGAGAGGCCTCTTCGCGGCGCTCTTTGATCTCTGCCGTCTCGGTGCGAAGGGCGTGGTAGGAGTCAAGCCGCACCGGCGAAAGCTCGCCCGCCTCGACGGCACGGCGCACAGCGCACCCGGGCTCTTCTTCGTGACGGCAATCCCTGAACTTGCACTGCTCGGCGAGCTCCTCGATATCCGAAAACGCCGCTTCGATACCGCTTTCGGCATCCCACAGGCCCAAGCCCCGCACGCCGGGCATGTCTACGACGCACCCACCGCCAGGCACGTCGATCATCTCGCGGCTCACGGTGGTATGCCGCCCCTTACCGTCGACCTCGCGCACTTCGGCCGTTGCCTGTACCTCATCGCCCACCAGCAAATTCACGAGGCTCGATTTTCCCACCCCGCTCTTGCCGATGAGCACCGTCGTAGTCTTCGGCGCCATGAGCTCGCGTACAGCAGCAATGCTTTCAGGCTCTTCGGCCGACACGACGAGCACGGTATCGTTCGCGCCCACGAGCCCGCGCACCTCTTCTGCAATGCGCTCGGCATCTTCGTCGCTTGCAGCCAGATCAGCCTTCGTAAGCACGACGGCCACCTCGACCCCCGTCTCGTGAGCCAGTACCAATTCACGCTCGAGCCGCCTCATATTGACATCGGAAATCGGCTGCGCAACGATCACGCGGTCGAAATTAGCGGCGAGCACTTGGGGAAGCGCCCGCTCGGTCGGATCCTTGCGCACGAACACGGTATCGCGCGGCAGAATCTCTGCGATGATGGCCTTGTCGTGCCCTTCGGGAACATCGATGAGCACCTTGTCGCCGATAACGGCCCTGACCTTCTCGCCCTTCACGAGCGCCGTCGCGTGCTTGCAGCGAAGCTCGTCGCCTTCCTGCGTACGAACAAGCGGAAAACCCCTGTCAAGCTTGACGACCTGGCCTTCGACCACGCTAGCGCCGCCTCTCCCGCAGCCAGTAGAACATACCTGTGACCAAAAGCCCGATCACAACGAGCACCGCCCCCGGTATGAACGCGTTCGGATTGAGTTCGTCGGGATGGTGCTTGCCCTTCTCGACCACACTCACATGCGTGGCGTGGAGGTCGGTAAGGCCGCTATGCTCGGGGCACACAAGGTAGAACGTGCCGCGCACTTGGAGCATCGTACCTGTCGTGCCGTAGCGGCCGAACGTGTCGATCCGCTCGGCCTGTTCGTTGGTCATGAACACCGAAACTGAGGCGTTCGAATCGGAGTTGGACGACATGAGCGTGATCCACTTATGCCCGGGATCGCCCTCGACCGCGATGGCATCGCCGACCGCCTCGCCGACTACCTGAACGGTCTGCTTGTCGAAATACGAATCGGCGGAGTTGAGATCGGTGATGCTCGTGTCGAAGATGAACGAACTGTCGGGAAGCTGCTGGGGATTCACCACGTTCTCGTCTTCCTCCCCCTCGGCGAAGGCGAACGCGGGCGAAACGAGCATCACGCAAGCGATCAGCACTGCGAAGGCGAAAACGGCAACGGCCGATGCGCGGTTCGGACCCGTCAAAGCATCACATCTGCGCTCGGAAGGTGCACTTTGGCAATCGCGCGTCGTTTTGTCGATACGATACAACCTCACGAGGCATTCACCTTCATTCTGCGCCGCGGCTTGAACGACACCACGATCTCGACGATGAGCGCAAGCAGCGTCACGAATTCGAGACGGCCCGCCCACATCTGGAAGATATACACCACCTCAAGTGCTTTCGGCATATCGGGACCCACGATACCTGACGTCACGCCGCCGTTGCTCGTCATAGCAACCGATTCGAAGATGGCCTGCGTCGCATCGTAGCCGTACGCGATACCGACAAGCGAGCCGACGGCATAGGTAATGATGTAAAGCGTGAACACCGTCATGGCGTTCTTCGCAAGCTCGGGCGAGATGAGGCGACGGCCGATATGGTTGTAGTCGACCACGACGCGCGCCGAATCGGGTGCGAGCGCCTCTTTAATGGTAACGACGATCGACTTGGCGATCACACCGATGCGCTGGAACTTGATACCGCCCGACGTGCTGCCCGAGCTGCCGCCGACGGCCATAACCACGGCGATGACAAGAAACGCACCCGAAGAGAACACGGTAGTCAGCTGATTTGTCGTAATGTTTTGGAAACCCGTCGTCGAAAACGCTGAGATGATCATAAAGAGTCCGCGCCGCAGCATCGCTCCAAGATCCGAAAACGACGAGGTTGCTGTAAGCGCGGCAGCGAACACGAGCGTCATGATGGCAAGCCATACGACCATCGTGCGGATTTCGAGATCGCGGAAAAACGTCGCGGTACGCCCGCGCAGAATCTCGGTATACAACACGAAGTTAATGGTGCCAATGATCATGAGCACCATAAGCACGACCTCGATGCCGATCGAATGGTAGTAGAGCACGCTCTCGCCCATCGGGGCAAAGCCTCCGGTTGTAAATCCAGAGATAGCGAGCCACACGCTCTGGAAGAAGGCCCGCAACGGCTCCATGCCGAGCAGCAGACACAACACCGTGAGAATCGCCGTTGCCGCTATGATGACTGCAAGCGAAATCTTTGCGATTACCTGCGTCGTCTGCACAACGTTCGGCACGACGTGCTCGCTTCGCCCCTCCGACGAATACAGGCTCGCCCCGGCTCGCTTGCCGAACAGCCCAAACGATAGAGCCACTACGACAAGTCCCAAACCGCCGAGATAATGCATGACGAAACGCCACGTGTTGTCGGCGTTCGAAAGATGGTTGAGGTCCTGGATGACCGTCGCGCCGGTTGTCGTAACGCCCGAAACGCTGTCGAAGAATGCGTCGAGCGGATTGGCGTAGTGCCCCGATAGATGAAGCGGTATGGCGGCAACAAATGCGGTGACGATCCACGCGAGGCCGGTGACAGCGAGCGCTTGCTGTCTGTTCAAGCGGCCCGGCTCGATGCGCAGAAACCTGAGCCCGCTTCCAAGGATCAGCGCAACGCCGATGGCGATGAGGTAATGGGTGGCCGGCTTCCATTCACCGCATGCCACCGCAACGACCAACGGAACCACGAGCGCGAATGAAAAGAACAGGATCAGAACACCGAGGTAGTGCCCGATCACCCGAACGTCATATAAGGTAAAACGCTGCCACATGCTCTATTCCGCACGCAGCTCGCCTACAAGGCTCGCCGCCGTTCCCTTCTCGTACTCGTCTCCATAGTTACCCGAGCACCACGCGCGTGAGCACGATGAGAATGCACAGGAACAGAAGAAACGAAAGAATGCTCGACAGCAGCACGCTGAACCCCAGGACAGGGGTCTTCATACTCCGATCGATCTTTCTCGTCCGTTTCCGCATGAGGGTATTCTAGTACAAGTGCACGCGATATGCGGTTTTGTGAAAAAACAACAGGACGGGAGATCGCATCTCCCGTCCTGCGCACGAACAAATGGTTCGCCAGAAACATCGCGTGGTCTAATTTCCGACTTTCGGTTTGCACCTGCCGCTCCGAACGGACTTACTCGGCCCTGTTCGCGTGTGAATGGCCGGGCCCGGGTATCCGAGGCGACTTACTCCGAAAGCGCGTTCTGCACAACCTCGGATGAGTAGTTGCCATCGCGATCGATGTCGATGACGATCGTCGATCCGTCGGGCAGCTTGCCCTCGACGATCTTCTCGGCGACCACGTCCACAACCACGCGCTGAATGAGCCGCTTGAGAGGACGAGCGCCGAAGATCGGATCGTATCCGTCGATCGACAAGCGCTCCATTGCCGCCGGACGCACGTCGAGCGTGATCTTACGCTCGGCCAAGCGGTCGCGGACCTCTTCGAGCTGCAAATCGACGATCGGCTCGATGTTGCCCATGGTAAGCGCCTTGAACACCACCGTATCGTCGATGCGGTTCAAAAACTCGGGGCGGAAGGTCGCGCGGAGCGATCCTTCGATGGCCTGGTTCATGGCTTTCTCGTCGCCGTGCTCGGCGAACTCGCGGATGAACTGCGAGCCCACGTTGCTCGTCATAATGACGATCGCATTCTTGAAGCTGACCACGCGGCCTTGGCCGTCGGTCAAACGCCCGTCGTCGAGCACCTGCAAAAGAATGTTGAATACATCCGGATGCGCCTTCTCGATCTCGTCGAGCAGGACCACCGAGTAGGGCTTGCGGCGTACCGCCTCGGTGAGCTGACCGCCCTCGTCGTATCCGACGTATCCGGGAGGCGCTCCGATGAGACGCTGCACGCTGAACTTCTCCATGTACTCCGACATATCGATGCGGATCATGGCCTTCTCGCTGTCGAACAGGTATTCCGCGAGTGCTTTCGCAAGCTCGGTTTTGCCGACACCCGTAGGCCCGAGGAACAGGAAGCTCCCGATCGGCTTGTCGGGATCGGAAAGCCCTGCGCGGTTGCGCCGGATGGCGCCCGCCACCGCCGATACCGCTTCGTCCTGGCCTACTACGCGCTCATGCAGCTTGTCCTCCAAATCGACGAGCTTCGCCATCTCGCCCTGCATCATCTTGGACACGGGAATGCCGGTCCAGGTTGATACGACTTCGGCGATCTCTTCGCTCGACACCTCTTCTTTGAGGATCGCACCCATCTGCTGCCGGACGTTGAGCATCTCCTCGGCCTCGTGGAGCATGCGCTGCAGCTCGGGTATGCGGGCGTAACGCAGCTCGGACGCTTTCGAAAGATCACCCTCACGCGTGGCGCGCTCCTCTTCGAGCTGAGCGCCTTCGAGATCGGCCTTGAGGTTTTGCACGTTGACGATGGCATCCTTCTCGTTCTGCCATTCCGCTTTGCGCTTGTCGAGGGCTTCGCGCGCCGTCGCGATCTCCTGACGCAGGGCCTCCAAGCGCTCCTTGCTCGGCTGGTCCTCTTCCTTCATGAGGGCCTGTTCCTCGATCTGCATCTGCGTAAGCTTGCGCTCGGCGGCATCCACCTCTTCGGGCATGGAGTCGATCTCGATGCGCAGACGGCTTGCCGCCTCGTCCATGAGGTCGATCGCCTTGTCGGGCAGGAAGCGGTCCGAAATATAGCGGTTCGAAAGCTCGGCTGCCGCCACAAGCGCGGAGTCGGTGATGCGCACGCCGTGATGGATTTCGTACTTTTCTTTAAGACCACGGAGAATGGCGATGGTGTCCTCGACGGTGGGCTCACCCACTAACACCGGCTGGAAGCGCCGCTCGAGCGCCGCGTCCTTCTCGATGTACTTGCGGTACTCATCGAGCGTGGTCGCACCGATGGCATGGAGTTCGCCGCGCGCGAGAGCGGGTTTGAGCATGTTGCCCGCATCCATCGAGCTGTCGCCCGCGGTACCGGCGCCCACGATCGTATGAAGTTCGTCGATGAACAGGATGATCTGTCCGTCGGAATCCTTCACTTCGCGCAGCACCGCCTTCAACCGATCCTCGAACTCGCCGCGGTACTTAGCCCCGGCGATCATAGCCGGAAGGTCGAGCATAACCAGATCGCGATCCTGCAGTGACGAGGGTACGTCGCCTGCAACGATGCGCTGGGCGAGGCCTTCGACGATGGCCGTCTTGCCGGTGCCGGGCTCGCCGATGAGCACCGGGTTGTTCTTCGTACGGCGCGAAAGTACCTGGATGGTGCGGCGGATCTCGTCGGCACGACCGATGACCGGGTCAAGCTTGCCCTCGCGCGCCATCTGGGGAAGGTTCTGGCCGTACTGCTCAAGCGCCTCGAATTGCGTTTTGGCCGCTTGGTCGGTCACGCGGGTATCGCCGCGCAGCTCTTCGTAGGCCGCTTCGATGTTCTTGCGCGTTACGCCCGCCACGGAAAGAATCTTGCCCGCCGCGCCCTTGTCTTCGGAAAGCGCGATCAGCAAATGCTCGCTTGTGGCATAGCTGTCGCCGAGCTTCTCGGCGATCTTCACGGCCCTGTCGATCAGGTTCATGAGATCGGGGCCCGGGATGCCGCTCATCATCATGGTGTTGCTGCTGCTCACCTTCGGCATGCGCGCGATCTCCGCATCGGCGTTCGCAAGCAGCTGGAAGGGATCGGCACCGATGCGCTTGACGATGGCCGAGAGATTGTTTTCCTTCGATTCGAGCAAAGCCTTCAGCATGTGAATCGGCTCCGCTTGGGAAGCTTCGGATTCGGAGGCTATGGCGATGGTCTGCTGCAGCGCCTCCTGTGCAGTGATGGCCAGCTTGTTTAGGTTGCCCATATTCATATGGCTTGTCCTCCTTCGCTTTTGTCCAATGGCAAAAGCCATGCAGTGTATTCAGTGATAAGGAATGTATTAGGGAAGCCTGCGCAGTGCGAGCGAGCCCGGCTCCGCCCGGACGAGTGAGTTCACGCTTTCGCGCGTCTCCAGTTCGTGGACGCGATCGGCGAGGCGGCGCACCTTCTTGTGCAGGTCGTCGAGTTCGGTATCGCGCTCCTCGAGCCTTCCTTGAAGATCGAGGATGCGAATGACGCCCGCCAAGTTGATGCCCTCGCCGGTCAGTTCGTTGATGAGCTCGAGCCGCTCGATGTCGGCTTGCGAATACATTCTGGTGTTTCCGCTCGTCCGCTGAGGGGTCACCAACCCCTTCTGCTCGTACGTGCGCAGCGTTTGGGGATGGACCCCCGCAAGCTCCGCAGCCACGCTGATCATGTAGAGCGGTCTGTTCCTGTCAGTCATCGCGCTACCAGCTCCTGATATCGTCCTTCGTTGCAGCCAGGAAATCTTCCATGGCCTGTTTCTGGTCGTCGTTCATGTCCTTCGGAACAACGACGCCGACTTTGATCTTCAAGTTTCCGTGGCCTTCGCCCTTCACCTTGGGGGCTCCTTTGCCCTTGATGGTGAGCACGGTGCCGTCCTGCGTTCCCGCAGGCACCTTCACGCGCACCTTCGTTTTGTCGGGTGCGGGTACGACGATGCTCGCGCCGAGCGCCGCTTCCGCCACGCTGACCGGCAAATCCACGTACACGTCAGCTCCGTCGCGGGAGTAGTACGGATGCGGCTCGATCTTGGTAGTGATGAGCAAGTCGCCGTTCGCTCCGCCGTTCTCGCCAAGACCGCCCTTGCCCTTGAAGCGCAAGCGGCCTCCGTCGACAGCACCTGCGGGCACTTTCACGGTAAGCGTTTCCTTGTCGGCCTTGCCCGGCACCCGCACGGTGACGCGCTTTTCGGTACCATTGAAGGCGTCGTCGAAACTCACGCTGAGCGTGACGTTCATGTCTTGCCCGCGTTGGGGCCTCGGTTGGGCGCGCCCGCCGAAACCGCCGAATCCGCCCAGGTCGCCGAAATCCCATTCGGTCCCGAACGCACCTTCGCCGCGGCGGATGCTTTCCAGAATATCGGACCAGCCGCCGAACCCCTCGCCGCCGAACGGGTTGCCGCCTTGCGCGCCTGCCCAGCCTTGCGGGATATGGTTCTCGTTAGCCGTGCCGTACTGATCGTAGAGGTCGCGCTTCTTCTCGTCGCTCAAAACCTCGTACGCCTCGTTGATTTCCTTGAATTTCGCCTCGTCGCCGCCGGCATCGGGATGATGCGTGCGGGCGAGCTTGCGATAGGCCTTTTTGATCTCGTCGGCCGTCGCGTTCCGTGGAACGCCCAGCGTTTTGTAGTAATCCGGTGTCGTTGTCGTCGCCATGCGTCCACCTCGCTTTCATCGTTCTTCGCCGCCACTCGGGCGACGTGTGAATATAGGATAGAAGCAGAAGCGGGCCTTGAATCCGCCCGCTTGCCGCCTCGTCGTTACTTTTTCTCTTCGGTCTCTTTCGGAGCCTCCCGCTTCGGCCCGCCGGTTGTTACCGTTACCATAGCTGGCCGGAGCACCTTGTTACCCATTTTGAAGCCCTTTTGATACACATCGGCCACCGTCTCATCGGGAACCGATGTATCGTCGACCGTCGCAACCGCCTGCGCTTCAAGGGCGTCGAACGCTTCGCCTTTCGGGTCGAGGATGATCACGCCGTCCTTCACAAGCGTATCGACCAGTTTCGCGTGCACCGCTTCGACGCCGCCGAGCAATCCGGTCTCGCCGTTTTTCTGGGCGTAGTCGATCGTGCGCTCGAAATCGTCGATCACGGGAAGCAGGCTTTCGACGAGCTTCTCGTTTGCGCGCGCCTTTTCGGTTGCGCGTTGTTCGGCTGTGCGCCTGCGGTACGTATCCCATTCGGCATGCAGGCGAACGAACTTGTCCTGCCATTCCGCCGCTTCGGCCTGAGCTTGAGCAACCAATTCCGATTCGATTGCCGCTTCGGATCCGTCGCTTTCGGGGTCGAGCACCTCGGCTTCGACGGCTTGGGCGTCTTGTTCTGCATTCGACGCCTTGTCGGCACCGCCAGACGTGCTTGACGCTTTCCCGTCCGCAGCCGGCTCTTTCGAACCGGCTGCCTGACGGGTTTCGTCGTTGGCGGCAGCCCCGGATGGGGGGGTATGGGGGAAGGGGCTTCCGCCCGGGTTTGCGTGAGGGCGGGAAGTTCCAGTGACCTTGTCCTTATCGGGCATAGCCATGATTACTTCCCTTCTTTGTCGTCTTCTACAACCTCGTAGTCGGCTTCGATGGTGTCATCGGCAGGGGTAGACTCGGCAGCGGTTGCCGCGTCGCCAGCCTCGGCGCCCTGGGTGGAGTACACCACTTCAGCGAGCTTGTAGCCAGCAGCCTGCATCTTCTCGGTTGCAGCCTTGATAGCGTCCATGTCGGAGCCCTCGAGTGCGCTCTTCGCCTCGGCGATGGCTTCCTCAGCCTGCTTCTTGACGTCCTCGGGAGCTTTATCGCCCACCTCGGCAAGCGTCTGCTCGGTTGCGTTCACGAG
The DNA here is from genome assembly GCF_901411515.1 of Raoultibacter phocaeensis. Lineage (NCBI taxonomy): Bacteria > Bacillati > Actinomycetota > Coriobacteriia > Eggerthellales > Eggerthellaceae > Raoultibacter > Raoultibacter phocaeensis. The sequence goes on along the minus strand of NZ_CABDUX010000001.1, from coordinate 1,026,380 downwards.
TGCATCGGCGTTGTTGCGGATCTCGACCTCTTCCTTGCGGCGCTTATCCTCTTCGGCATGCGCCTCGGCATCCTTGACCATGCGATCGACTTCGTCGTCGTTGAGCGCGGTGGAGCCGGAAATGGTGATCTGCTGCTGCTTGCCGGTGCCGAGATCCTTCGCCGACACGTTCACGATGCCGTTGGCGTCGATGTCGAAGGTGACCTCGATTTGCGGAACGCCGCGACGGGCCGCCGGGATGCCGGTGAGCTGGAACTTGCCGAGCGTCTTGTTGCCGGCAGCCATCTCACGCTCGCCCTGGAGGACGTGCACTTCGACGGAGGTCTGGTTGTCGGCCGCAGTCGAATAAATTTCGGTCTTGCGGGTCGGGATCGTGGTGTTGCGCTCGATCATCTTGGTCATCACGCCACCCATGGTCTCAACGCCGAGCGAAAGCGGGGTCACGTCCAAAAGCAGGATGCCTTCGACATCGCCGGAGAGAACGCCGCCCTGAACAGCCGCACCCATGGCAACGACCTCGTCGGGGTTGACCGACATGTTGGGATCTTTCCCGGTCATCTGCTTCACGAGTTCCTGCACGGCGGGCATACGAGTGGAGCCGCCGACCAGGATGACTTCGTTGATATCGCCCTGCTTGAGACCTGCATCCTTGAGCGCTTGTTCGACGGGCTTCTTGCAGCGGTCGAGCAGATCTTTCGTGATGCGCTCGAATTCCGCACGGGTCAGCGTGTAGTCGAGATGCTTCGGACCCGATGCATCGGCCGTGATGAACGGCAGGTTAATGTTGGCCTGCGAGGTGGAGGAAAGCTCCATCTTCGCCTTCTCGGCAGCTTCCTTCAGACGCTGCAGAGCCATCTTGTCCTGACGCAGATCGATGCCGTTGTCGGCCTTGAACTTGTCGGCCATCCAGTCGATAACGCGCTGATCCCAGTCGTCGCCGCCGAGGTGGTTATCGCCTGCGGTGGAACGAACCTCGAACACGCCGTCGCCGAGCTCGAGCACCGACACGTCGAACGTACCGCCGCCGAGGTCGAACACGAGGATCTGCTGATCTTTGTTGGTCTTGTCGAGACCGTAGGCAAGCGCCGCTGCCGTGGGCTCGTTGATGATGCGGAGCACTTCGAGACCTGCGATCTTGCCGGCATCCTTGGTTGCTTGGCGCTGCGCGTCATTGAAGTACGCGGGAACGGTGATGACCGCCTGGGAAACGGGGCCGCCGAGCTGCTTTTCGGCGTCGTTCTTAAGCTTCTGGAGCACCATTGCCGAAATCTCTTCGGGGGTGTAATCCTTACCCTCGATGTCGACGACGGCACGGCCGTCCTTGCCCTTTTCGACCTTGTAGCTTACGGTTTTCTGCTCTTCTTTGGTTTCGTCGTAGGAGCGGCCGATGAAGCGCTTCACGGACGATACGGTGTTCTCGGGGTTGGTCACTGCCTGGTTTTTGGCAGCCTTGCCGACGACACGCTCGCCGTCTTTGCGAAAGCCCTCTACCGAGGGGGTGGTACGGTCGCCTTCGGCGTTCACGAGGATTTCAGGCTCGCTGCCCTCCATGACCGCCATCGCCGAGTTGGTGGTTCCTAAGTCGATGCCGATGATCTTTGCCATTATTGCTTCCTCTCACTCTGAGCTTGTTGCTTTTTCTTACGTCTCAGTACGTCGCTTTTCTTCATATATATGCAAAGGTCCGCGCATGCGAACCTTCTCGATGGTTAGTACTATATAATCTAAGTGTACTGTTGTCAAGTTTCCTTACTCATAACTTTTGAGAAATTCTCAATTGTCACCTTCACGTTACTTTCGCTTCATACCCGTAGGGAACATGAGCGCTCATTCGCAATGCATGCGTTGGTCTCCGCCTCACGAAAGCTCAGCCGTTCCGCGTGAACTTGGTTACACCTTATACTTTTGGAACAAGGGCGCAAGGACGTTCACCGCTTTGTTGCCGTGATACAAGAGTTCCGTTGATTCGATTTCAGGATGTATGGACGAAAGGTGAAACGGACGGCGGGCCGAAAGCACCCGGAAGGGCCCAAGAAGCAGCCCGCCGTTACGAACCGAACGGCACAGGGCGTTCAGGTTTACGTACCGCCGTATCGTCTGCTATCGAGGCAAGGTTTCGCTCGAAGCTCGTGAACGCCTCGATGATTCCGATGGCCTCAAACGCCCGATTCCTTTTCCCTGCGTTGACTTGTTTCACGAATCCAGCTTTTTGGAACCGCTCAATCGACGAGTTGACGGCGGGCATGGTTTTTCCCGTAGCCTGCATCATAGTCGTTGCATTGAAGAGGGGCTGCCCTGCCATGGCATCGGCCATCAGAAGATCGGTCGAAGTGGCGGCTTTCCCAAGCGCCCCGATCCAGCCCGACTTGATCGTTTCGATTCGACGCTCGAACTCCAAAGCGTTTTTACATGCATGTAGGGTGCACGAAGCAAAGAATGACAACCACGAGTTAAGCCCCTCGACTGCATCGCTATCCGAAAAAGACCCTTCATGCCGAAACCGCGCAAGTTCCTTCACGTATTCTTGCGCGCGGGTTGCCAAGGCGAGGGAGATAGGGGGAACGACGTTCGGGCTTAACCCGCGACGCCTGAGAACGACATGCACGAGCGCACGACCCACTCGGCCGTTTCCGTCTACGAAAGGATGTATCGTTTCAAACTGAGCATGGGCTACGGCAGCCTGGGCAAGGGGGGAAAGAGCGTTGTCGTTGCAGAACGATGCAAGATCCTCAAGAAGGGGAAGCACACGCTGCGGAAGGGGTGGCACATAAGATGCGCCGCAGGGATTGTACGCATTGCCGCCCAACCAGTTTTGCTCGGTGCGTATGACCCCGGAAAACCTATCGATCATCGTCTCCTTTGTAAGCGCGCGATGGATATCGCACAGAGCGTCGACGGTGATCTCGGATTCCAGAGCATGCTCGAGCGCAACCGACATGGCGTTGATATTGTTAAGCACCTCTTGGGCTGTCGCATCAGCGCCCGCTCCCCCAAGCTCGGCTTTCAGTATTCTGCGCGGCCCGATCACCAATCCCTCGATGCGGGATGACGAGAGCGCCTCCGCGCGCAAGATCATTCGTGCAAGCGCTTCGGTGTTGCGCAGTGCGGAAGCCGTACCGTTCAGTCGAAGTATCTCGTGTTCGGCATCGGCTATGTCGGCAGCTGTTTCGCCTTGCAGCAAGAAACTGCGGCCCGCGAGGACGTCCGGTTCGTACGCACGGTATAAGCCGCCTTTCCGTTCGCGGCGGGACAACCCCTCGTAATCGCCTTTCCAATGAAGGTCAACGTACCGAGCCATATACGATCCTTCCTTTTTTACCTATACTACACCTATAATTAAATTAATGGAAGAAATTTAATTATAGACGGTGGCATAGTAAGGCATGGAACGAAAAAATCCCCGACCGCAAAGCAGCCAGGGATCCTCTTTTTGCAGTTTGTTGGCAGTAGCTAGTCTTCGATAACCTCGGGGATCGCGCCCATGGGGCACTCCTCGACGCAGTCGCCGCACGCGATGCAGGCATCCTCGTTCACGACCTCTACGACGCCGCCGACAACCTCAAGTACTTCTTGCGGGCATGCATCGACGCAAATCCCGCAGCCAACGCACTCGTCGGCTTCAATAACCGGATGTGACATATGACTCCCTTTCTCGTCTGAAAGATCTTTTAACTGGGGGCACCCTCACCATCCCAAAAACTTTCTGCCCGCAAGATACCATTACCTACTCGAATTGCAAGAGAAATTGCTGAATTTTCAGGTTACGGCTGATATTGCGCTTCAACGACATGAAGCCCACATAAAGCGATGGGGAACCTGCGCGAAGGACCGACGGGTTCGCCCGGCGCTCGCTGCTCCTTTGTACTGATACTGCGTTTCTGCACGAAAACGGTCATTCGATGGCGGCGAACAGCCGCTTTGCGAAGCGCGGCGAGTCATTCGAAGCCTGCGGACGCGAAAAGCCCTTGCATATCCCCTGATCGAGGTTCGTCGAGGATAACATTCTTGGTAAAAGAAAGCGCCGTGGCGCTATCCTTTGTCGCAAAGCTCGCCTTCGCCGCCATCGGGGGCCTGTTTCCCGACAAAACCTCGAAAAGAATCCGGGGTTTAGCCGTTGATGAGCTCCTCGACGAACGAGTCGGCCGGGTGTTCGACCAGTACGCTCGGTGATCCGAGCTGGGCGATGCGGCCATCCTCCATCACGAGCACCCGGTCGCCGAGCTTGAGCGCCTCGCGGATGTCGTGGGTGACGAGCATGATCGTAAGGCCCAAGCGCCGTTGCAAATCGAGCAGCTCGTCTTGGAGTGCGCGGCGCGTAATCTCGTCGACGGCACCGAACGGCTCGTCCATGAGCATGATGAGCGGTTTCGCGGCAAGACCTCGGGCGATGCCGACGCGCTGACGCTGACCGCCCGAGAGCTCACTCGGATAGCGCGATGCGATGGCGGGATCGAGGCCCACGGTCGCAAGCAGCCGAGCCACTTCGTCGCGCTCCTGCGTCTTGGACCACGCATGGGTGAGGCGCGGCACGTAGGCAACGTTTCGAGCCACCGTCATGTTGGGAAACAGACCGACGCTCTGGATGACGTAGCCGATCGAGCGGCGAAGCTCGACGCGGTTCTTTTCCTGTACCTCTTCGCCGTTGACGAGCACGCGTCCACGATCGGGGTATTCGAGAGCGTTCACCATCTTGAGCAGCGTCGTCTTACCGCACCCCGACCGTCCGACGATCGTAAGGAATTCGCCGCGATGCACGGCGAGATCGATACCGTGCAAGACCTCGGTCTCGCCGAACGATTTCTCGACGTGATCGAACTCGATGATCGTATCGACTGCGCGACCGCAGGAGGAAGCGGGTTCGGGCATGCTCGCGGTTTCGGGCACGCTCGCAATCGCGGGATCCCCCGCGACCGCACCTCGGCTCAGAGGCGATCCGGCAGCAACCCCGTTTGCGGGCGCACACCCCTCCGCAGTGAGCGCATCGGCGCTGGCAGCGCTCCCCCTTATGCCAGATGCGCGTACCATCAGCTTGCGAGCACGCCCTTCGCCACGAGGAAATCGCGGGCAACCGTCGCCTCGTCCTGGCCTTCGACCTCAACCTTGTAGTTGAGCTCCGCCATCTCCTGATCGCTCAAGATGCCGTCCATCTTCATGAGCGCCTCTTCGAGGCCCGGATGGCTGTCGAGCGCATCCTGGCGCACGACCGTCGAGCAGAAGTAGTTCACCTGAAGGTGCTTGTCGTCCTCGAGCGTGGTCACGCCGCCTGCCGCAAGCTGCGCGTCGGTCGTGAACCCGTTCGTCACATCGATGTCGCCACCGCGAAGCGCCTGGTATTTAAGGCCGATATCGATGTCCATAACCTGTTTGAAGGTAAGGCCGTAAGTTTCGGTGAGCACCGGAAAGCCGTCTTCGCGCTCGATGTAGTCGGGGTTGCCGCCGAAGATGAGTTCGGGCGCAACCGCCGCGAGATCGCTCGTGGTCTTGAGGTTATGCTGCTGGGCAACCTCGTCGCGCACCGCCACGGTGAACGTGTTGTTGAAGCCGTACATGCCCACCCAGGTCATCCCGAAGTTTTCCTGGTACTCCTTTTTCAGGCTTTCGAGCATCTCGTCATCGTCCATACCCTCGGCTTTATGGTTCAACACGAGCACCCACCCGCTCGACGTGTACTCGGGATACAGATCGAAATCGCCGCGCTCCATCGCAGGCTGGATGTTGTTCGTGCCGCCGCCGATTCCCTTGGTCACGTTGGCCTCATAGCCCGCGTCCTCCACGAGCGCTTTGAGCATTTCGCCCAGAATGAACTGTTCGGTCATGGGCTTGGTGGCGATCTCGATGGGATCGGCCGATGCGGTAGCACCCGCATTGCCGCCGTCGCTTGAAGCTGGAGCGTCCCCGCTTGTGGAGCACGCCGTCATAACGAGAAGCACAAGGGTGAAGGCCGCAACGGCGGCGAAAAACGCCCAGCGCATAGTTCCAGGGGAAGGTTTCGCGCAAAGAGCGGCTTCTATAGTCGGTTCTAAAGTCGGCTGCATACGGGCCTCGCTCTGCGCGCCTTTGTTCCTAATGCTTTTCATGAATCAGAAGTCTCCTTTTCTTTTGGTAGCGTCTCTCGGCGAAACCGAGCAGCAGGTCGGCCACGAACGCGAGCAGCGCAACGAGCACGCTGCCTGCAAAAATCATAGGGAAATTGTTCATCGTGATGCCGCGGTAGATGGCGGCGCCGAGACCGCCCGCCCCGATGAACGAGGCGATAGCCGCCACCGAAATGGTCATGACCACCATCGAACGCACACCCGCGAGGATCACGCTCGTTGCCATGGGCAAGCGCACATGAACGAGTGTCTGGAAGCGGGTCGATCCCATGCCGCGAGCCGCCTCGATGATGTCGGGGTCGATATCGGTGAGGCCCACATAGGTGTTGCGCACCATGGGCATGAGCGCGTAGATGATGAGCGCCACGATAGCGTTGGTGCCTCCGATACCCAGAAGCGGAATGAGCAGGCCCAGCAGCGCGATCGACGGAATAGTGTAGACCACGTTGCAGATGCCGATAACGAGCGGTGCGAAACGCCGGTATTCGGAGATGAGGATGCCGAACAGCAACCCGAGCACCCCTGCGATGACAATGGCAATAGCCGAAAGGACGATATGCTCCACAAGCAAACCGCCGAACCAATCGGCCCGCTCGATGAAGAGCGTTACCACTTGCTGAAGAAAGTCCATTTACGGATGAAGCCTTCGAACAGCGCCCGAGGGACACGTCTCGAAACACGCGCCGCACTGCAGGCAATGTTTCCATTCGATACGATACGGCGAGCCTTCCTCTATGCATTGCTGCGGGCACGTGGCAAGGCACGATCCGCACTCGATACAGTCGTCGGTGATGAGAAATCCCGGATGCTCCTCCTCGGTTCCGCCGTATGAGAACGTTTCGCGGCTGATGGGATGATGGAGCAGATCGAACCATTCGCCCTGACCTTCGTACACGTGGAAGGCATCGAGAATGGAGCGGGTTGTACCGGGATACACCTCGCGGATGCCAGGATTCTCGTCGAAGATCTTGTCGACCCACTCCTTGCCGACGATGCGGCATTTACCGAGGAACTTGAGGCTTTGGCATTCGGGGCACATGGCGGAAAGCGCGACCTCGCCCGTTTCGACCATCTGCTTGTAGAAGGGTTTCCCTTTGCTTGCAACGAGGTACATGCCCGAATCGTCCGCCCAGAGCACGTTGACGATGCGCGTGCGCGGATGCCCTTCCTCATCGACCGTGGCCGCCGAGGCTATCTTCACCGATCGGAACAGATCGACGTACTGCTTCGCCTTCTCATCCATACCCAACTCCTTTTGCCCTCAGTATACCCAGAATCGACCCTGCTTTAGGCGAAACCGCCCAAGCAGACCGCAGTGCTTGCGAGCGGCGGCTAACAGATGCGGGGTAGCTGCTCGCCGACAAGCATATCGAGGATGCGGGTCGAACCGAACGCAGTGCGCAAAAACACCTTCGGACCGCGCTCGGCATCGCTCGGCGCCACTTGGCCGATGACGGCGGCGTCGCGCCCGTATCGGTTCGCGCGCATGGCCGCAAGCGCCGCATCCGCCTGATCGGCTGGAACTACGCACACCATCTTGCCCTCGTTCGCCACCTGAAACACATCGTAGCCGAGCATTTCGCAGGCGCCTAGCACGGCTGATTTCACCGGGACGGCTTCCTCATCGATGGTGATATCGGTATCCGATTGCGCCGCAAGCTCGTTCAACGTCGAGGCGAGCCCGCCGCGCGTGGGATCGCGGAAGCAGCGCGTTGCGGGAGCGGCTGCGAGCACCTCGGCGATGAGGTGGTTCAAAGGCGCCGCATCCGACTCGATGTCGGCGGCGAAGGAAAGCGATTCGCGGCAGCTCATGATGGTGATGCCGTGATCGCCCATCGTTCCGGTAACGAGGACCTTATCCCCCGGCGCGCACTTCTCGCCCCCGAGATCGTATCCCTCGTAGCACAGACCGATGCCGCTCGTGTTGATGTAGATGCCGTCGCCGTGACCGCGGTTGACCACCTTCGTATCGCCCGTGACGATTTCGACGCCCGCCTCGCGCGCAACCTCGGCCATCGAGGCGCAGATGCGTTTGAGGTCGTCCATAGAAAAGCCCTCTTCGAGAATGAAGCCGCAGCTGAGGTATTTCGGCTCGGCACCTGCCGTGGCCACATCGTTCACCGTACCGCATACCGCAAGTCGCCCGATATCGCCCCCGGGGAAGAAATGCGGGTCCACGACGAAGCTGTCGGTGGAAAACGAGAGCTTTCCGCTGTACGCGAGGCGCCCGCCATCGTTTGCGCCCGCGCGCGCACTCGTGCGCGGCGACGGCAGCACCGCCGCATCGTTTCCGGCACGAAGCTTCTTGCCCGCGTACGCCTCGAAGAACACCTCGTCGATGATGCGCTTCATCATCGAGCCGCCGCTGCCGTGACCGAGCAATACCGTATCGTCCATGTACCCGTTCCTTCTCTTCATGCCGCTCGCCCGCCGACGCTCGCGCGAACCGTCGGCGGCCGCCGCACCCGCCGGGTGCAAACCGTCCGCGCCGCCGCACCCGCCGGGGCATCGCAGGCGGGCTTCGTCAGATAAACTGGCCCGTCGTCGTTACCACGAGACGGCCGTTCTTCACGCCTTTCGTGCCGAGGATCATGTTCGCCACATCCTGCACCACGCCCGTCTCTCCCCGCAGCACGATGACCTCGAGGCAGTTATGCTGGTCGAGATGCACATGCGTCGAGCAGATGATCATGTCGAAAAATTCGTGCTGGATCGCGTGGAGCTTGTCCTGCAGGTCGCTCGCGTGGTGGTTGAACACGATGGTGAGCGTGCCCACCACCTCGACGCCGGGGGTGGCGCATTCATCTTCCACGAGCGCATCGCGCACGAGATCGCGCACCACTTCGCTGCGGTTCTTCGCCAAGCCGCGGCGCGCGACGAGGTGGTCGAAGCGCACGAGCAGATCCTCGGGCATCGCAACCGAGAACCGCATGAGGTCGTTGCTCATGGGCTACACCAGGTTGACGGTCACGCCGCTCGCGCTGCTCGCATCCTTGTCGAGCGCGTCTTGCGCATCGGTGAGCAGAGCGCGTGCCTCGTCGAGCAGCCCCTGGATCTCCTTGAGCGTCTCGGCGGTTTTGGCGTACTCGGCATCGGAAGCGGTATGGTAGAGCTTGTGGGTCCAGCGGCGGTTGAGCGCCACCTGGTCGTCCATCTGCTCGAGCATCATCTTGAATTGGGAAACGTTGACTCCGTTGGTGCACATGGCGCTGTCCCTTCTGTTTGGACGGATGACGGGTGGATCGCATCTTGTTCCGACATCCGTTCTTTCTTGCTATTATGGTTCTTTATACGGCGAAAGTTCGAGAACTTCAAGGAGCGGTGTGAAAAATTCCGCAAATAGTAACATGTACGAGGTTTCGCTTGCCGAAACATGGGAGCGCTTCGGCGCCCGCCTTCAGGGAGCGTACGAATGCCCTGTGCTCGTGGTGAGCAGCGCACCCCTGCCCGATGCAGCGAGAACCGCCTTGGCAAACTCCGCAAAAGCGCTCGGATACGGAAGCGCCGCGTGCACGTTTCTCGTACTTGGAGGCGATTCGAATAGCAAGGGCGATCGCGATTCGGATGCGAATGCACGCAAGGGCACCGAAATGCGCGACGGGGCACGGGGTGAAACCGATGCGGGGGCGGCGTGCGGACCCCTTTCGGATGCGGGTGCGGCGCGCGCACTTCATGCCGAGGCGGATGCGGCGTGCGGGTTGCTTTCCGATGCCGATGTATTCTCGGTTGTAGAGGGCCTCGATCCGCTTGCGCTGGTCATCACCGATGCGGGGGCGGCAGATGCCTGCTCGCGAGCGTATCGAACGCCCATCGCCACACCCGACAAGAGCAGATTGCTCGGACGCGACGTGGTTGCGTTTGCGGATTTCGCCGCCATGCTCGAAACGCCTGAAGAAAAGCAGCGGGCCTGGGGCCTGCTCAAACGCCTGCCCAAGCTCGACTCATAACGGACTTGCATCTCCTTTTGGCTTCAATGGGGCTCATCGGGAAACTTTGCACGATGGAAAGCGGTACGAAACCGCCTCTCTCATCCCCGTACGGCTTGTCAAGCGCTTGCATGCGGGCGACAAGCTACCGCATGCCAGGTGGGGCATGCCCACTTCACGCCTTCCGCGCTTTACGTCTTTCGCACCCTGCGAAATTTGTTTGGCATCCGGATACGAGCGACAGATGCTCTTGGTGTGGAAAACCCATATAGGTGCAAAAAATTACGGTTTAGTAAACGCGCATTGTGGTCTATGAGGCACATATAAAGTGCAAGGCTTGGATCGACTTCTCCGACCTGGGAAAAAGCCCAACGCCATCGACCAAAAACGCGGAACGGGGTCTTTGCGATTTACCAAACCGTAATTTTTTGGCTGTGTTAGACCACTGTTGACATATTCCAGTACTCTCCGAAGGGAAACGGAGTTGAAGGATAGTTCCTTCTGGTCGTCTCGTATGTTCCGCTTATGGCATTTGAGTACAGCACCTCACGACGGTCAGCATCGCTTTTCCTGAATTGCTCAACGTAGCAAAACCAGTCAAGGTAATGTTTAAGGCGCCTTGTGGAAACACCTTTGAACGGGAATAGGAAATCCCTCAAGCGTGAATGGAGAGCATTGACCATGTTGATCTTATACCCCTTACCCGATGATGTGCAATAACGCCTATGCCCCGCACCGATCGATGCCAAGGCTTTGGGGTAAGCTGCATCCCAGTCACTTGATACGATGGCCCCTTTTTCGACCTTGCCCTTTAGGAGCGCCTCGATATCTTCGATGCTCGATTTGCCCCGACAGCACACCTCGCAGAAGCAGTCTCCCCGGTCACTGATGCCGGTTAAGATGCTGATCCTTTCCCTGGACGACCCCGAAACATGTATGGCGTTCCCCCGCTTATGGGGTTTTCTCGGTAGCGAAACAGACCCTGATCTGGTCCAGTTCCCCGAGAGATTCTCATTGACTATGGTTTCATCGATCTGGCAGGTTGACCCTTTCCCGACACGAAAAGGCATGAGTCTTTTCGCCATCACCTCACAAAGGCGGTGGCGCATGAACCAGGCGGTGGAAAGGCAGGTATTGCAACGCTTGGCAGACTCCCGAAGACTCAATGCATCCACCATGCATGCGGCAAAGCTCATCCACGCCCCTCCGCTGAGCTTCGAGTTTGCCAGCAGTCCTTTGGTCGCACCGGAAAAGGTCCGCGCACAGCCGCCGCAAAGCCATCGTTGTTCTCTTGAGCGGCCATGGCCCTTCTTGGTGAAGCGCGCACAGCCGCAGTGCGGACAAACGGAAGGTCCGTTGCCTTCAGAGCTAACGATCAGCTCTTCGGCAATGGCTTCTTTTAGGTGGGCGAGCATCTCGATTTTCTCAGCGCGGGTTAGCTGGGGCAAAAGTTGGTGTAGAATCTCAAGCATAGGCTCTTCTCCTTACTGGTCGTCTGATAACTTTCAGTATAGTTGGAGAGCCTTTTTGGTACAAGTGTTCTTGTCAACAGTGGTCTAACACAGCCAATTTTTTGCACCTACTTGGCGATCGAGCACCAAAACGCCCACGCGAAGCGCTCTTTCGGGAGCTTTGTTTCTGCAAGGCAACCTCAAGCGGACGAACATGCTTGAAGCGCACCGATCCCGAGCTGGACCGGTGCGCTTCTAGGCATCGACCTCGGTTAAGCGCCGACGATCTGCGCGGCGGCATCGAGCAGTTCGTTCACCTCGTCAGTCGTGGCGGCTTCGGCGTATACGCGCACAAGCGGTTCGGTACCCGAGGGGCGCATCATCACCCACGCATCGCCCTCGAGCAAAAACTTCACGCCATCGCGTCGATCGACACCGACAACCTTCTTGCCGCAAATCTCATCAGCTTCGTACACGGGCATGATGTCGGTACGGAAGGCATCCATCTGCCCCTGGGAAAGCGACAACCCGCGACGCGCGAACTCGAGGCGGCCGATCTTCTCGAACATATCGTCGACGAGAGCGCCGAGGCTCATGCCGCGCTGTGCCATGGTTTCGGCAAGCAAAAGGGCCATGAGCAAGCCATCGCGCTCCATAACATGCGAGGGTATGCCGATGCCGCCCGATTCTTCGCCGCCTATCATGACGCCGCCTTTTTCCATTTCGGCATAGATCCACTTGAAACCCACCGGCGTGCTCACGAGCTCGAGGCCGAGCCGCTTGCACTGACGCGCGAGCATGGCCGATGCGGTGATGGTGGAAACGACCTTGCCCGATTCGCCCTTGTCTTCGGCAAGATGGGAAACCAGAAGCGCGATGATGCGGTGCGGGTTCACGAAAACACCGTTCTCGTCCACCGCACCGATGCGATCGGCATCGCCGTCGTTGATGAAGCAGGCATCGAAGCCGAGTTCAGTGACCTTCGCGATGCCGCGGTCGACCCACGGGGGGATGGGCTCGGGATGCAGCCCGTCGAACGTCGGATCCTCGGCGTTGTTGATCTCGACGACTTCGACACCGAGATCCTCAAGCAGGCCGGCGAGGTACTTCCGCCCTGCGCCGTACAGGGGATCGACCACCACGCGCAAGCCGGCGCTTCTGATAGCGTCCTGGTCGACGCGGTTCTTGAGCGCTTCGAGATAGGGTGAAACGAGATCGACTTCCGTATAGCTTCCGCGCGCCTCGGTCGGCTCGGCCGTAAGCGCCGCTTCCACGCGATCGGTGAATTCTTTCGAAGAAGCGCCACCGTCTGCCATGCGAAGCTTCACGCCGAGGTACTCGGCGGGATTGTGGCTGCTCGTGAGAACGATGCCACCCACTGCATCGGCGTCTTGGCTGACCGACCAGCACAGCGTGGGAGTCGGACAGTAATCGGAGCTCAGCTTCACGCAAAAGCCGTGCGAGGCAACCACTTCGGCGGCGAGCTGCGCGTACGCGTGCGCATCGCGCCGGCAATCATGGCCGATGATGATGGTTCCGGGCTTCTCGCTTGGGTAGCCGGCTGCAAGCGCTTCCTGCTTGAAGACCGTTGCCGCTGCATCGGCGACGCGCACGAGGTTCTCGTCGGTAAAATCTTTCCCTATGATGGCTCTCCAGCCGTCGGTTCCGAACTGTATCGCTTCTGCCATGAAGGCCTCCAACCATAAGCTTGTATGCGATGCGAGCTGTCCTCTTCCGGGCATCGCGAGCTGAATCGTCTTACGTATTATAGCTACCCGATCTCGTACGCGGCCAAAAAGCACCGAGCTTTCACGGTGCCGTCAACCCAACGACAATCCGAACCTCGGGCACGACGCTGCAACAGGGCTTGAGAATAAAGAAAGGAACCCCGAGGAAGGGCTCCTTTTGGACGAAGTGGAACCACCAGGGGGATGGCGGTTCCTGCAAGACGAGTAGAAAGGAAGGATACCGGTCTACTGGTACGCAGTATACAAGGCTATTTATCCTGTATCAAGAATAATCTTGCACGAATACAATAAAAGAGCCGTGAGCCTATCGCGGGAGTCTCGGATGCCCTTTGATGCACTCGAAATACGGACGTGATGAGAGCGTCCTCGCATGGTTTCGAACAGATTTCTTCACCGTGGGCGTTTTTTGTCGAAGTGGCACGGCAAGCGCGAGGCTGCTACTATGATCCCATTCGAAATCGCAGATGAGATCGTGCGGAAGGAACACCATGGCACACATGAGCTTGGCGAAAGACCCTCGAGACACTACCGTCCTCGTAACCGGCGGCGCCGGCTTCATCGGCAGCCACACCTGCGTCGAGCTGCTCGACCAGGGGTACAGCGTGGTTATCGTGGACGACCTGAGCAATTCGAGCGAAAAGGCGGTCGAGCGCATCAAAGCGATCACGGGTGCCGACGATGCGCGCGTTGCGTTCTACAAGGCGGATATTCTCGATCGCGCAGCGCTTGAACAGGTGTTTTCCGAAAACGACATCGCGGCCATCATTCACTTTGCCGGATTCAAAGCGGTAGGCGAAAGCGTACAGAAGCCGCTCGAGTACTACTGGAACAATATCGCCGGGACGCTTGTGCTGTGCGAAGTAGCCCGCAACCACGGCGTCAAAAACTTCGTGTTCTCGTCAAGCGCCACCGTATACGGCGATCCCGAGTTCATCCCGATCACCGAAGACTGCCCGAAGCACCAGGCCACAAATCCCTACGGCCAGACGAAAAGCATGCTCGAGCAGATCCTGACCGATCTCTATATCGGCGACAACGAGTGGAACATCGTACTTCTGCGCTACTTCAATCCTATCGGCGCGCATGAAAGCGGCCTCATTGGCGAAGACCCCAAGGGCATTCCGAACAACCTGCTCCCTTACGTGGCGCAGGTAGCCACTGGCAAGCTCGAGAAGATCGGCGTCTTCGGCGACGATTACCCCACGCCCGACGGTACGGGCGTGCGCGATTACATCCACGTGGTCGACCTCGCCCGCGGGCATGCGAAAGCGCTCGAATGGATGGGCGGCAAGGTGGGAACCGGCGCGGCCATCGGCCTCGGAAGCATCGAGGGCAAGCCCGACGGCGACGGCACGCGCCACGGCGTGGGCATTTTCAACCTGGGAACCGGCACGGGTACGAGCGTGCTCGACGTGATCCATGCGTTCGAGAAGGCGTGCGGCAAATCGCTGCCCTACGAGATCAAGCCCCGTCGCGCGGGCGACATAGCCGAAAACTACGCTTCGTCGGCAAAAGCAGAAGCAGAGCTGGGATGGACGGCACTGTACGACCTCGACCGCATGTGCGAAGACAGCTGGCGCTGGCAGTCGAAGAACCCGAACGGGTACGGGGACTGAACAAAGTATTTTCGAGCTGCTAAGCGGCTGATCAGAAAACGCTAAGACGATGCGATTATCTCAGCCGTTTTGAAAAGAAACGCTCTGATATGAAAAATCATCGCGACAAGGTGCGTCGTCTGGAAACATGCTGGTTTCAATCCAATCGAATAGGGCTATGATATCCGGAGCTTCGAATAGCCTGTTTCTTTTTCCTGTACTGATTTGCCTTGCAACGCCGCTTCTGATCAGCTGATTAATCGCGGTATTGACAGCAGTAGAAGATCTTCCCGTAGCAGCTACCAAGTAGTCTGCGTTGAATATCGGCATGGCGAGAATGGCGTGCATGACAATCTTTAGTGCAGAATCCGGACGCACCCTGCCAAGCATCGAATCCCATCTTTTCGTGATCTTCTGGATCTCACCGATAAGCTTGAGCGAAATGCTTACGGCATAGTCAGCGCAGACGCAGCAACCGTTTAGAAAGTCTTCGACGGCACGGTTCACAAAATGCTGGCTCTGCTGCCGTTTTGCCTTGTAGGGAAAAAGATTGTTTGAGTGCATGGCAACATGTATTGCAGCGTACATGCCGATGGGAACGACAACATGCGATTCAAGCCCTCGATTCATGATCACCGCGTGTGAAAGAAGGCGCCCCATGTAATCTGATCCGTTTTCGAAAGGATAGATCGCTTCGAATCTAAAATGTGCAAGAGCCGTTTGGACAAGAGGCGTTGAATAAGAGACGGTGCAGAAATCTAAAAGGTTTTTCAAAAGCAGAGCTACCTCGTCAGGACGAGCGGGCTCGTACAGATCAATTCCTTTTTGTCCACTCTCGCCGAAGGACACCCCGCTCGTCCGAAGGCCCGACTTGTCGCTTGCCGGAAGGAGACCTTCGTATACCTCAAGCAAGAAGGCGAGATCCATTTCGCCCTTATGAGCCTTAAGGAAAGAAAGGCTCTTTCTGTAACCCTCAACATAGGAAGCAGAGAGATCGGGACGGTTGATTTCGATAAATTCGGGGATTTCTTTGTTTGCGTTCGATAGCGTTAAAAAGAAATGCCAGAAAAAAAGATCACGTAGGGAAACTCGTTCCCCCGAAATACGCCCTGAAGCTACCGCGTCGAGATCCATCAGGTACCCGCTTACGATGTCGCTGTATTCGTGAAACCGCAACCGTTCGTCAAGACGCGCAAGCCCCTGTTCGGCATAAGCTACTTTCTCTAAGCAACTTGGAGAAGGACGATACTCGAACGTTTCAAGTGATTTCGGACTAAAGTCGATGGCTTTGCCAGGATCCACCTCGTACGTACTGTTTTTTCCCATTGCATCCCCCATATCAGCCAAAAAGGACGCATCTTGCAGAAAACAAAAGCCCTACCGACGCAATTCCTTTTCGAGATATACCCTTTCTTATTATACGTAGATTGGAGAAATTCTGACATGAAGTCAGACTGGTTATTCCGCCTTTTCTGAAATCCTGTTTTACAGTTTTTCAGGATTGCTCAAGAACCTTATCTAGCGATGAAGCTTTCTCTTTCTGTCGGTATCCTTTACTTCGGTTGGGTGCTTCTTTGCACCGAAGTACGGTATGGAAGCAGAGGGAAGGAGCAAGAAATATGGGTAGCAGGGGATTTGAATATTTTCATAAAGACGGGAAGCTGTCACGCCGAACCTTTGTCAAAGGCGTCGGCACCATCACAGTTGCCTCGGTGCTTGGAACGGGCATGGCGGGTTGCGCTAGCGAAATTCCAGAGCAAAACGCCGGCACCGCGCAATCCGACGCTGCAGAGCAGCGAATCGTTCATGGATTCTGCTCGTACAACTGCAACTCGGCCTGCAGTTTGCAAGGAACGATCCGTGACGGCAAACTCGTCGCAATCGAACCGGGGCAAATGCCCGGTCGCCCTGATTACGCCAACTGCTGTTTGCGAGGCATCTCATACATTCAACGCATTCAAGACGAAACGGTACGCACCATGTACCCCATGAAGCGTACGGGCGAGCGCGGTTCAGGAGACTTCGAACGCATCAGCTGGGACGAGGCGATCGATACAATCGCTGAAAAACTCAATGCCGTTCTCGACGAAGATCCGAAGCTTGCGACGTTTTACTACTTCACCGGCAACATGGCAAAACTCGCATGGGAATCGCCCATGCGTATGGCGAATTGCTTAGGAGCCGCCATTTGGACAGTGGAGGGGATTATGTCCGACCACGGAGCTTCCGTTGCCATGGACATGATGTATGGGGCACAACGTGCCGGCCACGACACGCGAGACTACATGAATTCGGAGCTTATCATCTGGTGGGGCGGCAATTCTATGGACACCCACACCTCCGAGGCTAAGTATCTGCTAAACGCAAAGGAGAACGGAGCGAAATTCATAGTCATCGACCCTAGGTTGAGCTCGACTGCCGCCATGGCCGACCAATGGGTCCCCATCCGACCCCAAACGGACCCCGTTCTCGCTTTAGCGATGA
Source organism: Raoultibacter phocaeensis (assembly GCF_901411515.1). Taxonomy (NCBI): domain Bacteria; kingdom Bacillati; phylum Actinomycetota; class Coriobacteriia; order Eggerthellales; family Eggerthellaceae; genus Raoultibacter; species Raoultibacter phocaeensis. The sequence continues at coordinate 1,009,081 of NZ_CABDUX010000001.1, read as the reverse complement.
TGAAGCTTATCATCGAGAACGATCTTCACGACAAAACTTGGCTTGCAAATTATTCATGCGCGCCCTTGCTTGTCGATGACGCGACCGGGGAGTATCTCCATCCCAACGAGGGAACATACGTTGCTTGGGATACCGCAGCGAACGCAGCCATCGAGATCGATCCTGCTGACGCAGGAGGAAACGACGATGGAACCTCGGGACCCGAAAGCACCCTCGCATTGAGCGGCTCGTTTGTCGTCGATGGCGTTGCCTGTCATCCAACTTTTGATGATCTGCTTAAAGAAGTTGCTGCCTATGACCTGGGAACGGCAAGCGCTATCACCGGCCTTGCGCAAGATACGATAGAAACGCTTGCATATGAATACGCTTCCGCAAAACCCGCGGGTATTCGCATGACGCAAGGAATCCAGCGCGTAAATTACTCGTTCCTCCCTTTCAGAGCCGTAGGAACCCTGGCTGCCATCTGCGGAAATATTGGTAAAAGCGGCGGTGGGGCAAGCCATATCTACTCTCAGGGCATTGGAAACCCCCTCAAACCAGTCGATTACACAGGAAGTGCGCTCAACTTTGAAAGGTGGATGGACACAGGTGGGGACAGTAGAGGACCCGCTTACCTATCGGCAGTGCAAGTAGGAAACCTGGAACACAAGACTTCTGAGTTTTACGATAAAGCTATTGAGGGGAAAGTCAAGTTTCTGTGGTTCGCTACCTCCAACTTCGTCAACATGAGTCCTGATTTGCATAAGATTGTCGACGAGGTTCTTCCTGCCGTTGATTTTATCGTTACCTGCGATCCGTTTTGGACCATGACGGCAAAATACTCTGACATCGTCCTCCCCGCCACCACCAATTGGGAATCCTGGGACATTAACGATCGTGTACCGTGGATTCAACTCAATCAACCCCATATCGCTCCCTTGGGCGAAAGCAAGACAGACTGCGAAATCATGACGATGCTCGCCCCGAAAGTCGGCGTTGAAGAATATTGGCCTTGTACCGATGAAGAGTGGATCCGCGAATTCGTCACAAGCGATCACCCAGGAGTAAAGAATCTCGATTTTGAAACCTTCAAGGAAGACGGCATTTACGGCCGTGAGGACGGTATTTTCGAACCAGTCTTCAACTGGGGTGACAAAAAGTTCTTAACCGACTCAGGGCGCTTCGAGTTCTATACCGATTCTCTTGCTCAATTCGGCCTTCACGTTCCCACGTATCGCCCGCCCCACGAAGATCCTCATGGCGAACTGGGCGAAAAGTATCCTCTTGTCTTTCTCCAATATCACGATAGGATCACTATTCACACCCAGCATATGCTTGCCGATTCGCTTAAAGCAGTAGGAACCGAGCCGCAGCTTCAGATGAACACGAAGGACGCCGAATCACGTGGCATACAACACGGCGACGTCGTACGAGTGTATAACGACAGAGGCGAATGCAAAGTAAGAGCTTTTCTGACCGAGGGGATCGTCCCTGGCTCGGTTGCCATACCCCATGGATGGACGCCTGACCATTTCATCGAAGGCAACTATCAATATCTGACACATTACAAGAAAAACGAAGCGGAAGAATTCTACAGCCAGTCAAACGCTGCACTATACGATGTGCTCGTTGAAGTCGAAAAAGCATAGGGGGAAGAACAATGAGCGACATTCAATACGGCATGGTTATCGACACCACTCGTTGCTTCGGCTGCCAAACGTGCGTGGTCAGCTGCAAGGTATGCAACGAAATCACAGGCGATCGCTACTGGAACCGCATCGAGAGCCTTGATGGGGACACTCTCTATCAAGCGACCGGGACATTTCCAGACGTCCGTCTTTCATTCCGTCCGCTCGTATGCAACCATTGCGAAAAACCATCGTGCGTTGCCAACTGTCCCACGGGAGCCATGCAAAAAGACGAATCGACGGGAATCGTCTCCAACGATGCTGAAGTGTGCATAGGATGCGGCACATGCGTTGCTGCATGCCCTTACTCAATGCCCGTCGTCGACGAAGAAGCTAACCTCTCCACCAAATGCAATTTCTGTGCCGGGAGAGTTAGCACCGGGGAGCTTCCCTTCTGCGTCGAATCCTGTCCTGGTCAAGCGCGGTTCTTTGGCGATATCAACAATCCCGAGAGCGAAGTAAGCAAGCTGATCATGAGCAAAAACGGACACCAGTGGAAGGAAGAAGAGGGAACAGGTCCTTCAGTATATTATATTTAGGCACAAAACCTCGAAATCAGTAAACGCCCCCGAGTGTCGGGGGCGTTTCTCTTCGTCCGTAATACCAGGGGTTTGCTACACGAAGATTACAATTACAGTAAGAACAGCGCGATACGAGCTTAAGCAGCGTTCGCGACTCCTGCTCCGTCGCCGCCGCTTGCAACTGCATCGCCTGACGAACCGCTCGGTTGTTCGACCGCGCCGCCGCCTTCTGCCGATCCGCCGCCCGATGATCCGCCGTTCGAATCGTCACCACCCGAATAATCGTTGCCACCTGTACCAGAGCCGCCCTGATCGGGGTAACCGGATCCTCCGCCGTAATCCTGGTAGCCTCCGCCGTCGTTGTACGAATAATCGTTGCCCGAATAATCTTCGTAACTGTAGCTGTCGTAGCTGTTGCTATACGATTGCTCGCCTCCCCCGAGACCCGAGGGAATCATGGACGCATCGAAAGCAGGGGCAGGATCGATCACGCTCGGATCCTCCCCTGCTTCGACAAGCTTCATCATCTCCGCGAGCGACGTGCCGTCGGATACGACATAGGACACTCCATCGATCAGATACGGCACGATGGCTGTAGGAACCATAGCGGAATACATGGTGAGCTTGCCAAGGTCTTGGAATTGCGTCGCAAGCGCAATAATGTCCGACACCGATAAATCGGTGGTCACGCAGCTGGCAGCCTTCTCGATGACGCCGGGCAGATCGGTCACCGGCAACGAAAGCACCTTCTTGACGATGGCTTCGATCAGCTCGCGCTGGTGCGTGGTCCTCGTAAAATCACCGTCGACGAACATGCGGCTGCGCGCGTATACGAGAGCCGCCTCGCCGTTGAGCGTTTGCAGCCCCGCCTCGATGATAACGGGGCCGGCATCAGGATCGTTGATTCGATCCTGCACGTCGATTTCGACACCGCCGATCACATCTACCAGTTCGATGAGTTTCTCGAAGTTGATCTCAGCATAGTGCGAGATGTCGACGCCGAGAAGCTGGTTGGCCTCTTTGATGGTTGCACTTGCACCACCGTAGTTGTACGCCGCATTGAACTTGTTTCTGCCGTACCCATCGATGTCGATCATCGTATCGCGGGGGATGGACACAAGGCTCACCACGCACGTAGTCGGATCGACACGCACAACGATGTTCGTATCGGAGCGCTGCCCCATCTCATCGCTGTCTTCGCGTGCATCGGAGCCGATGAGCATGATGTAGAACGGCTCGTTAAAGCTCTTTTTCGGAGCGAGCACGTCCTGAATGGCCATTTTCTCTTCTTCGCTCTTATCGCCTTGAAGCGCATTGTTGATGTTGTTGACGTAGAGCGCCATGGCGGTGCCTCCACCCAACACCAAGACCAGCAGCGTGCATACCACGCCGATGGCTATCTTTTTCCCGCGGCCCTTCTTCTTTGCCGCTTTCGAATACTGGGGGTTATTGCGGGAGTACTGACCCGAAGCAGGGGCTTGGCGAGCATAGGCGCTGTTTGCCCCCTTGCCTTGCGAACCTGGCGTGTATGCCGAGCGATACGCCTGATGGCTCGTCGGGGTATCGGGGTCTTGCCGGGCAAAGGATTGCGCGGCCGACTTAGAAGCGATGCGCCCCGACTGAGCGGCGCGTGCCGAACGGGCGGCGCGAACCGAGGGCGGTGTATGCGAAGAACGCGGCGGACGGTTCGATTGAGGATTCCGTGATGCCATGTACAAACTCCTAGGTATGCAACTCGACACCGAACGAGCATGCCGATTCCGAGCTTACTATTCTACCATCGAACGCACAATCCCATAAAATAGCCACGTGAACGGGACGGTGCTTCCATATGAGACCCCGCTGCACTGCCCAGAGTACGCATGCTCGCCCTACGCAAACGCGAGGATTTCTGCCGGCTCGTGCACGATTGCGAGCGCACCGTTTTGCTGCAGCTCATCGACGGAGCGATATCCCCAGGAAACACCGATCGCGAATACACCCGCGCGATGCCCGGTGAGCATATCGCTTCCCGAATCGCCCACGTACGCCGTCGTTTCCGGGTTCGCCCCGAGCTCTTCGATGGTGTGGAGCAGCCCTGCGGGATCGGGCTTGCGGGGAATGTCTTTGCATTCGCCGTGCACCACATCGAAGGTATCGGGAAAGAACAGGGGGATGAGGTCGCGCACCCCTTGATCGAACTTGTTCGAGAGCACGGCAAGCTTTTTCCCGCGCGCCTTAAGCTCGGCAAGCAACTCGGCGATGCCGTCGTAAGCTACGGTGAGCTCGATGCCGCAAGCTGGGTACAGCTCGCGCCACAGCTGCATAGCTGCCTCTGCAGCCGCCGGCTCGGTTCCGAGCGGAACGGCCTGATCCATCAGGGCTCGGACCCCGTTGCCGACGAAGCTGAGTATCTCGTCTTCGGTCCGCGCGGGAAAGCCCGAATCGGCAAGCGCCCGGTTCGTCAGCGCAACGAGGTCGGGGAGCGTATCGAGCAGAGTCCCATCGAGATCGAAGATGAAGGTATCGAAGCGGCGTTGCATGAGATGCTCCTGTCGGTTTGGCGGGAGGCGAAAGCCCCCGCACGCAGAGCGCACAGCTCCGCGGTGCATGGTTACAACAGGCATTCTACTACGGGATGGGCAACACGGCGAAAACAGGCTGGATACGGTTTTAGGTATGAGATTACGATATAAGGCCGCGAATCGAATAGGCTGGATTGCCCGAGGTGGTAGAATCCTTCCGCCCGACCGCGAAAGGAACGCCCGTGAAAAAAACCGTAGCAACCTTGATAGAGAAGATGCCCGAAGCAGCCCGCACCATGAAGGTGAGCGCGTGGATACGCGCGACGGCGCTCAGCAGCGGTCTTTTAGCTGGAGCGGTCCCTTGCTACGACGAACGGTATCGCGCGGCCTTCGAATCGCTTGACGAGCAGGATCGCTTCAAGCTTGAAGCCGCCTTGCGCGCTGCGCACGCTCACTACAAAACGGCGAGCGACATATTCGGCGTGGTCGGCATTCCGCTGTTCCTCGGTTTATTTGCTGCAATCGGCCTCACTGAGGTGCGGCCCGAAGCTCTCGCGGCATACGGCGGAATCCTCCTCTTTTATTTTTGCGTATACAGCTATTACCGCATGATGCAAGGAACCGCCGAATCGCTTGCCGAAGTGGGATCCTTGATCGCGGAGGCACGCCACGGTACAGAGTCACACGCACACGGGCGAGAGAAAGAAAAATAGCCCCGCTTGGGGCTATCCGGCTGCATATGGAGCGGGCGACGGGAATCGAACCCGCGTTGTAAGCTTGGGAAGCTCAAGTTCTACCATTGAACCACGCCCGCATGGTAATGGATTATAACCTTACATGCGCCTTTCTTGACCGAAATTCAGATAATATTTCATCTCTATCCGCTGCTTTGCAACGTCAGCCATGCAGCCATCGAGACAAGAACAGTAAGCCAGCAAGATTGCCCGTTGCCTAATTGCAGATTGGCACGCGCAGAGGAAGCGGGCGGCGTTATGGAGACAGGAGCTCGCGCTGGCTGCGGCCTACCTCCGCTTCCGCAGATAATCCGCGTTTCGAGGCTAGACGGACAAGCTGGTCAGACGCGTGAACTCTGTATACTCGGGATTGAGTGAGAGCCCCTCTGTTCAGTCGGCATCCTGGGTTCGCGCGTGCGATGGCAATCGTCTGGTGTGATACGACCAACCAGCACGCACCAGCAACCACGCGAGCACCGCCGCCACAACACCGACGATCATTGCCGCGATCACGTCGGATGGGTAGTGCGCCATGAAATACAGACGCGAAAGGGCCATCGCGCCGACTGTTGGCACGGCGGCCCACAGGTATCGGGGACCGCCCGCAAGCACAAGCGCCGTCATCGCCGCAGCGGCAGCGGTCACGTGCCCCGAGGGAAACGATCCTCCTGATTCTTCGGGAGCTCCCACGTACTGCCACCATGCGTAAAAAGCCCCCGCCTCGTCAACGAACGGGCGCGGTCGATCGATCAGATCTTTCAGGATGATGTTCGTGAGCAGTGCGCCGATGCATACAGCCGCGAGCATGCACAGGCCCCAAACTCTTGTCTTCTTATACACGACAAGCACGATGCCGAGTATGAAGAACACTACGCCCTTTTCTCCAATCAAGCTGATAAGGCCGAAAAACGGCGTAAGCACCCATCCGGCCGCTTCTGCAAGGTGATGCAGCACCTGCAAAACGGCGTAGTCAAAAGGACCAAACGCCATGTTGAGCCATAGGGCTTGCGCGGTAAGCTCCATACGGAAACTCCTTCCATCGATTCGCCACTGGGGCACATTCGCACCCAGGGCTTTCACGTTGCAAGAGTTTCGCATTGCTGCGCGCAGGGCAAGAACCGATTCGTGTCGCATGCCCGCGAATCGACGCGCACGGCGACACCATGCGGGGCGAACGCCTCGTCAGGCGCTTATCGTCTCACTGGATTTCTGTGGGCTGCAAAGAGCAGAGCTGTTTTCACGGCAAAGAATATGAACAGAAACACCGTTACGTACGGTTGCCTCGATGCCGCGAACAGCATGATCGCCACCGCCTGGATGCCGAGCGAGGCTGCGGCGCTTCTGGATCGCATGCGGCTGCTGCCGAAGGCACCGGCAACTAGCTCGACGACGCCTGCTGCCGCCAACGTTCCGAGGAGAACGAAGTACCCAACGGTAAAGCCCGTCGCTTCATAGTATTCGACGAGCGAGACGGCTCGAACGAACGATCCTTCCGGAATTCCCGCAAGGGGAAGGAAGGCAAACGATAGCGCCAGTATGTCGAGCAGACCCGCAACCAGACACTGGGTGCGCTCGAGATTCGCACGGTTCTCCTTTGTCGCAAGCGTGATGAGCTCATCGCCCGAGAGCAGTTCGTCAACCGTCACCCCATACAGTGCGGCAAGCGCCTTGAGCGAATCGAGATTGGGGCATCCGTTTCCCGTCTCCCATTTCGAAACAGCCGTACGCGACACGTAGAGGCGATCGGCCACCTGCTCCTGCGTAAGCCCCTGCCGCTTTCGCAGGGATTGAAGTTTTTCGGAAAGCTCCACCGTGCCCCCTTTCTTCGTTCATTGTGGCGAAGGAGGCCGAAACGCGCAAGACACGAAGCGTGTCTCCTCGTTCGACCAGCAGAAAGTACAGCTTTTCAGCAGGTCTCCATAGAACTGGACTCTTGCGCCCACGGTGGTGGAAGCTGCGATTCTGTGGCAAAGATCCCTAGAGCGTCACGCACGGAACCTGCGCCCACGGTTGTGGAAGCTGCGATTCTGTGACGACGCGGCACCCTTGTAGCCCTCGCAGCCCTGCAATCCGCCTCAAGCCGAACAATCAGGTGATCTTGTCGGCATGCGCGTGCGGGCTTCCCTTCAAAGCCAAGTCGCGTATGCTGGAATGCCGATGCCTGCTGATACGAGAAAGGCTCTGCCGATGAATTGGGACCCCTGGACTGGTTGCCACCAAACAAGCGAAGGCTGCACGTACTGTTTCTACTACGGCCCTTACTCCAAGCGGCACGGCCAGAACACGATTGCAAAAACCGCCGAGTTCGACAAGCCAATCGCCCGAAACGCAAAGGGTGCCCCCCGCATCGCAGGCGGGAAAACCGTGATCACGTGCTTTGCGAGTGATTTCTTCCTCAAAGAAGCCGACGAGTGGCGCATCGATGCCTGGAGCATGATGCGCGAGCGCCCCGATCTCGAGTTCCTCATCCTCACCAAACGCATCGAGCGCTTCGAGGTCTCGCTTCCCGACGATTGGGGAAACGGGTACGACAACGTCACCATCGGCTGTTCCGTCGAAAACCAGGAGATGGCCGATGCGCGTCTTCCCCACTTGGTTTCGCATCCCATCAAGAAGCGCTTCATCGCGTGCTCGCCCCTTCTCGGTCCGATCGACCTAAGGCCGTACCTGGATGCGGTCGATCACGTAACCGTCGGGGGCGAAACCAGCCGCGAGGCACGGGTTTGCGATTACGAGTGGGTGCTCGCCATCCGAGATCAATGTACAGAGGCAGATAAAACGTTCTGGTTCAAAAACACCGGCTCGCTGTTCAAGCGTGACGGCATCGTGCAGAAGGTCAACCCGTTCAAGCAAAGCAGCCTCGCCAAAGAATGTGGCATCTCGGTTTTGAACGGGAAGAAGCTGTTTTAGACAGCACGTTAGTCTATAACACCCTATACATAGCATTATGCCATTAAGTGTTTGTTTTAATGTTATTCGTTGACTTTACTGGTAATATATAGCTTATTAGTTGTCGATCGCTAAGGGGTTATTGTGGGGCAAGCAATCATTCCATTTTGTCTAATTCAATTGGTTGGCCCTTCTATTGTTTTTACTGGTATTGTCATTAACGGCATGTTCGATTGGGGGATTTTCGTAGTTTATTCGGGAATGGGAGCAACAATTTCTCCTCTTACTACCATTCTTTTATCGGCTTGGAAAAAATCTTTTACAGCAGATCAGTTCCGCGAAAATAGCTCTTATTTTTCCTTAATTTTTGCTATTTTAATTATCATAATATATTTGATCCTTACTAATATATGGCTTTATGAAACATTATTACCTCAAGTCTTGTTTCTCTGCGTTTTAGCGCTTATGGCGTTGCTTGCACGAAGAATTCTGAACAAAAGAATAAATGATACCAATAGCTATCTAAAATGGCGGGAACCAATCTTGGTTTCTCTTTGTTCATTGGTCGCGTGCTGTATATACCTTTATGCCACTATTCTTTGGCACATACGCGATGGTAACGAGCCGATCTGGTTTCTTGTTCTTTCAGTTTGCCTGTTAATTGGGTTTTCCTTGCTCGCAGTATGGGCCTATGTGCACGAAGTGTCTCAGGTCAATAGGTGGGTGTTCTCAAGAGTAATCGAGGAGGAACAGTTTAAAAAACACTTTCAAGGGCCCTTGAACGATGCCGTAAACCTAGCATCGCATCACTGCGCTTGCGCTACTGGCGATAATTCGAAAACGCACGATGTGGATTTCTTTTTGTCAATGTTGATGAGGCCAGCGGTTTATACAAAAAGACTACACGAGGATATATCTCCTTCTAGAGGTTTCTACCGTATTAAATCAAAAATGGACATTTGCATACCTATAGATAGTGCATCCAGAAATAGCATAATTATCCCTGTTGTCCTTCGAAGCAAGAAAGAACTGACCTCGGAATTAGAATTTATTGACACTGACGGCAATCCGCTATATCGGCTCAATGATGCCGAAACGGAAGATGTTTTAGCTGAATCATTGTCTTGTCTTTTTTGTACAGAAGGAAATTGCTCTGGAGCAAATCAAAATAAAGCAAAGGAATTTGCTGCGTTCATAATGAATGATTTACCAAACACCAGTTCACCAATTGTTGATTCTGACCTGGACTGTGAAACACAAGCCATCCTTGAGGAGCTATTGTTAATGTTTGAAAGAGTTAAGCCAGTTTGCGTAAGAGCCATAATAAGAAAACATTATCAAGGAAACGAGCACTCCGCTTTTCCAGAATTAGCTGATCCAAATCTCGAATGTTCACTCACAGTGATTCGCAACACCCCTCTTGTTCCCCTAGTTCGTGAAACAGATAATAAAAAAAGACTGATTGTTATGTGGATCAAAAGGCAGTTTACCAAACATAGGTTGGTTTATTACTACAATCTAGGAAATGCAGATAGAGCGCAGAGCTACCATCTCACATTTTCAGGTCCCGAAGGCTCATACTTTACCGGCTCTAACTTACGAAGTACGGACCCTGATAGAGCTAAGCATTTCATTGCTTCCAAAATGACCATGACCAATCGCTACGACCAAAAGAATTCTCGTGTCTATATCAAGAATGGAAGGGGCTTTTGCAATGCCGCTCTTAGGATTGAATACGAGGATAGAGACCATAGAGCACTGCAGTCATTGTGCATAGCTTCGGCACTATCATTCGCCCTCCTTACATACGCTGGTGTATCATATATGTATAGCGATGGTTCGGAGGGTAACGTTGGGCTCATCAATTTATTCAATAACTTCCAATATATTGCGGCTTTCTTTGCTGCGATAACATTTGCTGGACTAATGTCAGTATGGGAAACGTTAAGAACCAGCCATAGCGAAGAATGGATGTGGGTTTCTGCGTTCATGATAATTGCCTCATCCTTATTAGCACTAGGCTTAGTAGTTATACTGCAAATAACTAGTGTTGCCGAAGGCGTAGACCAAAGTGGCAGCATCATTGTTTCTAATAAAATAGTTAATAATTACGGAATAGCCATTGACTTCACCTGGATAATTCTTATGGTACTGTCATTCGGCGCTTTCTTTTGCCTTTCTCTGATACTATTCGAAAAAATAAAAAAACATGGGTCGTTTGTATATAAAGTTCCTGCAACAAGATCAATGCACGATAAATGGACAATACCAATAATTCCACAAAATGGCACGATAGGATACGAAAGCTCTATCAAAAATGGGGGAAGAGATCTTGATGTCTATGAGGGACTATTTTGCCTAGAGTGGTCAGACGGTTGGCTTGTTCCTATTTGGTCTTCTCTCTGCAACACGCATCGAACCACTGATGCTTGTTTCGTAAAAGCAGTTAATGAAACCGCTGAAAGTAGAGTAAATGATTATGCTAACTAAGTTTAGCCTTCTTATAAAGAGTACACATCCAACGGTGAATAGCGCAACCGAATGGTGTGAAGTTGGATCAATCTACAGCTCCATCTTTTGATGATAATCGCTTACAATTATACTCACTCTTAGCGATCCTTATAGCAAGTTGTTAGAATAATTAACATATCAATTTATCACTAACCATAAATCCCCCGTTGACATTCCCGTTAGGGCATACCCCATACTGAAGCTCGAACGTTCGACCAAGCATGAAAGACGGCTAGCCTATGTTGACAATCGGAGAGTTCTCCCGGACTTGTTTTGTAACGAAGAAAACCCTGCGCCATTACGACGACATCGGGCTTTTGCGGCCTGCCCACGTTGCCGAGAACGGGTATCGCTATTACACAGTCGGCCAAATCCGCACGATGCGCTTGATCCTTCGGCTCAAGGCATACGGGTTCTCGCTGCCTGAAATCGCTGCGCACTTGGCCAATCCCGATAGTACTGCCCTTTCCCAAAAGCTCGTTGAAAAGCAGCGCCTCATGGAAAGCGAACGCGACCAAACCGAACGCGTGCTGCGTCGTATGGAGCAGGACATTGAAAAACTCGAAAGGAATGTAGATATCATGGAACAGAACATCACGGTAACCACCGTCGAACGCGAACCGCAAACCATCTTCGGCATTCGCAAGAACATCAGCGTGCAAGATTTTCAGGAGTTGTTCGGCGAACTGTATGCCGCAGCAGGGAAGAAGGGCCTCCAGCCGCTCGGAGGTCCGATGGCCTTTTATCACGACGAGGATTTCAACGCTGAGCACACCGATATTGAAGTTGCCCTTCCCGTGGCTGCGGGCACGCCGGGTTCTCGCGAGCTCGCTGGTGGCTTGCATGCGTGCTCGACGCTCGTCGGACCCTACGATTCGGATGCGTTCACGGCAATCTATGCAGGTCTTATGCAATGGATCGACGAGAACGGCTATCACGTTGCCAACAGTCCGTTCGACTCGTATGTGAAAGGCGGCCCCGAAGTCGATCCGAAGGATTACGTCACCGAGGTGTACTTCCCCATCGCGAAATAGGTTTCATCCGGCGGCTGCCGGACGGGTTTTGACTGGTCTGATTTTTGAGCTGCTTTTGCATGGCGCGGTTGGGTGGTGCTTTCTTGTAGCGCCCCGCCACTTCCGGTGGGGCGCACCTGCCAAGCCCACCCCGCCGCATTGGAAAGGCACGACTCAGAGGATACTGCCGACGGAGGTCGCAGATTCACCTCACGGAACATGCTGGTTGCATGACGCTGCGTCTTGGTTGTGATACGAAAGGCGTGTTCCCGAGATAGCCAATTTGTGCACGGGATTGGTGCTATGTCACTCTTGAGATGCGCTTTCTGTTCCCGAGTTTCCCGATTCGGGCACAAAATCCGAGGTTTGACAATTATGTAGTGAGATACATAATACTTTCTGAACTTTTAGCGTATAAAATGCCTGATGGCGAAATTCAAAATCATCAAAACTCAAATGCATGATATTCCCTAATTGTCAAACCGGAGGTGCGGCAGGAAGTTGGACCGCCGGCAGGCGGTCCACGACCGATCGAGCGGCCCCCGCGGGGGCCGCGAGGAGGGAGCCGCATGTACACGGAAAGGGAGAAGGTCCGCTACGTCGAGACGATGTGGGCCGAGGGGCTCACGCCCCGCGCCGCCGAGCGGAAATGGGGGACCCCGTCCAGGGAGTCGCTGAGGCGGTGGCTGGAGCAGGCCGAGGAGGGCTCCCTGCCGGCGGAGATGCCCAGGGTGAAGGGGCGCGCCGAGCACGCGCCCCACTCCCGCTACCCCGAGGCCACCAAGGCGGAGGCCGTCCGCCTCTACGGCCTCGGGGAGAAGCCCGCGCACATCGCCCGCCGCCTCGGCATCGCCGAAGCGAGCATAATATCGGTCTGGAGCAGGAAGGCCCGCAAAAGCGCTATCATGTCCGAGACCGGCGCGGAGGGCGCGCCGCGCGAGGACGAGGGGGCGAAGCCGGGCATGGGGCAGGCGGCGGGATCGGACGACAGGCGGATCGAGGCCCTCCGGGCCGAGCTCGAGGAGGCGCTCTTCGAGGTGAGCGTCTACAAGGAGCTGATGCGCGACCCAAAAGCCGCAAGCCCGGCGAGCCTGTCGAAGAGGCGGCTCGTCGGGTTAGGCGAGAGGCTGAGGCGGGACTGCGGGTGCTCCCTGGCCCGGATCTCGACGTTCTTGGGAATCTCGAAGAGCACCTACCTCTACCACCGGGCGAGGCTCGATAGCCCGTCCGGCATGACGGACGGGGGCTTCGACGGGGCCGTGGCCGCGGCCTTCGCGGAGAACGGCGGGATCTACGGCTACCGCCGCCTCAAGGCGGCGCTGGAGGCCGGCGGCGTCCGCGCGCCCGAGCGCAGGGTGCGCGAGTCGATGGCGCGCCAGGGGCTCGTCGCCCGGTGCTCCAGGTCGGAGAAGAGATGGAGCTCGTACGCGGGCGAGGTGTCGGACGCGCCCGGGAACCTGCTGCTCGGCGAGCACGGGAGGCACGACTTCTCGGCGGACGCGCCCAACGAGCTGTGGCTCACCGACATCACCGAGATGCGGGGGCGCGACGGCAAGTGCTACCTGTCCGCCGTCGTCGACTGCTTCGACGGCAAGGTCGTCGCCTGGCGCGCCTCGGAGAGCCCCAACGCCGAGCTCGCGAACTCCACGCTCGCCGACGCGATAGCGACGCTTCGGGAGGGCCAGCGTCCCGTCATCCACTCCGACCGCGGCGGGCACTACCGCTGGAAGGGGTGGATCGCGCTGTGCGAGGGGGCCGGCCTCGTGCGCTCGATGTCGCGCAAGGGGCACAGCCCCGACAACGCGGCGTGCGAGGGCTTCTTCGGCCGGGCGAAGGTCGAGGCGTTCCATTCGCTCGTGCGCGCGGGGGCGCCCGTCGCCGAGATATTCGAGGCCGTCGCGCGCTACATCACGTGGTACAATGACGGCCGCCTCAAGACGTTCAGGGAGAACGGGAAGAAGGCCACCTGCGAGACCATCGAGGGCCGCCGCAGGAGGCTCGGGCTGGCGGCCTGAGCAGTCCAAGAATCCTGCCGCACCCCCAACCTCCAATTTTGTGCCAAGATCAAGGCACGCGGGAACACGCAGACCACATGTCACCTCCTTTTGTTCGAACAGCATCGCCCGAAGGCTTCCCGTATCTCCGAAGTGAAGCATCGCCCGAAGGCTTCCAAACGCATGAAGGGAAGCATCAACCTGCCTCGATGTATCCATCCGGCAACAGCATCGCTCCCATTCGGTACGACGCACTGCGCATACGCGCACGCAATGCTACGATCAACCTACCTATCCCCTACCGAACAGGCAGGTGACCGACATGGCCGCATCGAAAAAGGGCGCTATCGCGTTCGGCCTCGTCTACATACCGGTGGAGCTGTACGCCGCAACCCGGCAAGAGGAAATCCGCTTCAACCAGCTCGCGAAAGAAAGCATGAGCCGCGTGCGGTACGTGAAAACGTGCCCGAGCTGCAAGGGCGAGCTCGAGCCCGAGGACATCGTGAAGGGGTATCAGTACGAGAAGGGCAAATACGTCGTCGTCACCAACGAAGAGCTCGACTCGATCAAAACCGAAAAAGACAAGGCCATCGCCATCGATCAGTTTGCCGACCGCGACGAGATCCCGCCTATCTACTACCAGAAATCCTACCAAGTGGTCGCACAGGACGGCGGCGAAAAGGCACTGGAACTTCTGCGCCGCGCGATGGTCGAGAAGAACAAGGTGGCCATCGGAACAACCGTGATGGGCAACTCCGAAGACCTGTTCGCGCTCGTTCCTTACGGCGACGAGCTTGCGCTGATCACGTTGTTCTACGAAAGCGAAATCCGCGACATGCCCAAAACCGAACGGCATCCCGAGATTTCCGACAAGGAGCTTACGCTCGCCGAAAATCTCGTGGAACAGCTCGAGCGGCCGTTCGACCCCTCGGAGTACAAGGATACATACCAAGAAAAGCTTCGCGACCTCATCCAGGAGAAGATCGAGGGCAAAGAGGTCGTGGCACCGAAGGAATCCGGTGGAAAGCCTTCGAACGTCATCGACCTCATGGATGCGCTTTCCGCAAGCTTGAAGGAAACGAAACCCAAGCCCAAGCGCTCAGGCGGAAGCAGGAGCAAGAAGGCGGCTTCGTAAGGGTTGGGCGCGGGAAGGTAGCGGGAACAAGCGCGAAAGTTTCAGCAGGCTTTGCACTGCTTATACAGAAAGACCCCGCTCCGCAGACGCGGTGCGGGGCCGATGCCGCTGAACGATAAAATTTACAGCAGGTTTTCTGCAGCATGGCGCGCAGCCACAAGTCCGGAATGGAGCTCGTAGGCGACGGCGCTTCCGGGAAGCTGGAAGTAGTACATCTGCGTGTAGAACGGGAAGCTGTCCACGCCGATGACGTAGAGCCCCTTGATGGGATTCCAGTTGACGTCGGCAGCCTGCATCTGACGGTTGACGCGCACCCCGCCGATGGAGCAGAGCGGGCTCACGCCGAGCTGCGTGGCGAAATAGGGACCCTCGCCAATGGGCACGAGTCCGTCGGCGTACTTCCCGAAGTCGACGTCCTCGCCCGCAGCGCACACTTCGTTGTACCGATCGATCGTCGCTTTGAGCGTCGTGTAGTCGATATCCATGGCCTTCGCAAGGTCTTCGAGGGTGTCGGCCTGGAACTTGGTGTTGAACTCGTTGGCGCTCAGCATGAGATCCATGCAGTCCTGGCCGAGCATATCCTGGATCGCCTTGTCGATGATGGCAAAGCTCTTCCGCTGTGACATGATTGCGCCCGTAGCCCAGCCGGCAATGCCGCCCTCAGGCTTGGCAGCCGATTCGTCAGCGAACCGCTCGCCCTCTTCGTTCACCCAGATGCACTTGCCCATCTTGAGAATGTTCCACACCGGATGCTCGTCGTTTCTATTGGGCGAGTACGACGAATCGAGCTTCTGCTCGCGTGCCTTCTGCTCAGCGAGCCCCATTTCGGCGAACGCCGGCTGCTCGATGAACCCGACCGAGCCGAGCATGTCGAACGCACCGGCTTTCATGGAAAGCGTATAGCCGTCGCCCGTGGTTCCCGGCGAGAAGGTGTAGGGGGAAACCACGCTGTCGGCGCGCCCCACCTTGGTCATGAGTTCCTCGCTCGCGCAGATACCTCCCGTTCCGAGCATGACCGCCTTTGCGTTCACCTGGATGTAGTTGCCCTTGGAATCCTGCGCGACGACGCCCACCACGTCGGCACCATCCATGACGATATCGACTGCCGGCGTGCTCGTGAGGATTTCCACACCGAGCGATTCGGCCGTCGCCTGCATGCCGGCAATGTACACGGTACCCGAGCCGACGCGGCCGCGAACGGGGTCGATCGTACCGCCATCCTCGCCCCAGTAGTGCATGGTTGGGTTGCCGCCTTTGTAGTTGTCGACCACACTTGAGATGGGAACGCCGTGCTCGGCTACCCAGTCGATGTTGTCCGATGAAGCTTCGGCCATGTCGATGTAGTAGCGGATGTTGGGAATGTAGTTGAACATGCGCTGATCTTCCACCACTGCTTCGCGGTAGTCGTATTCAACGCCCGCTGCTTTGCTGTATTTGGTGTCAAAGCCGCTCGGTCCGTACGTGTGGTTGCCGTTGCCGCCGAGAATGGCCTCCTTCTCAAGCAAGAGCGTCTTCGCGCCTAGGCTTGCCGCCTCGACTGCAGCCGCCATGCCTGCGTTGCCCGAGCCCACGACTACAACGTCGACGTCTTTGGTTTCCGCTATCTCGTATGACGGCGCACTCGCACCATCGGCAGGTACGTTTGCGTCTTCGTTAGCAGCGGCCGGCTTGTCCTGCCCCCCAGCGGCACATCCGCCTAAAACGCCAGCTGCTCCGAGAACACCGGTGGCGAGCGCACCCTTGAGGAAGTTCCTTCGATCCAAATTGTGCATGGTAATCCTCCGTTTCGTATCCCTTTTCCCCGTCGTGTTTCCCACGGATATCCGTTTCGAAGCACGACCAAAACGATCCTGTCACGAGCGAGAAAACTCAGATACCGTAAGGGAGGTGATATTGGGCGTTAGCTTCACCTGTTTTAGATGAATCGGCACGGTAGTGCTATGGTACGGTAGTATGGGTGGATGTGCGCAGTGCGAGGGGTTCCATGAAAACAGTCTCGATTGAAATACCCGCAGCCAAGATGTCGATCAGCCCGAGTTTGAGCATCGGCTTTGGGCTCCATTGGGTATGGGTTTACTGCATCATGTTTGCAACGGGAAGAGTGCTCAGCCCAGCGGTCGAGGGCCTTGAGTTCTCACCGCTTGCCGGGTTTGCCTTTGGTGTGTTCTGCAGTATCTGCATCACCTTTCTTGCCGCTGGGTTGTTCGGAACGGGCTTCGAATCGCTTGATCGCAGAAAGCGCGCGATCGCCATCGCAACCGCACTCGGCGTTGCAGCAACCGCCGTTCGCTTCGTTTCCCTCGCACTCGATACCTACGATGCCCTGTACGCGGTCGGCATGGCGGGAGGTATGCTGGGAGGAATTGCCACCGGATATCTGCTCGTTTGCTGGGGAATTGCGTATCGAAACCTTGATAGCGGCTCAGTCGCTTTGAATACCGCGTTAGGCTTGTTGCTTGCCATCGTGGTCTATTTGGCACTCCTTGCGCTTGGAAACTCCCTGATGCTTATCGTATGCACCGTGCTTGCCATCGTCGGCGAAGGGCTTTTGTGCCGCATCGCACAAAAGCCGCTGCAGGAAGAAGCGGCGCTGCACCCGTTCGCACGCCGCAAAGAAAGGCTTCGTACATACGCCAAGCCGTCTTTCGTGCGGTTTGCCCTTGTCATGCTGATCTTTGGATTTGTGGACAGCATTTTGAGGGAGCTCGCACTGAGCACGATCGACGCGGGGCAATCGCTACCCGGTTCATTGGTGGGGCTTTTCCTCATCGCAACCGGTTTCGTTACCCTGTTTTTCTTCGTCTACGTAATCATGCAGGCGCGATCCTCTGCCGAAGGCACCTATTCGTTTGCCACCCTGTTTGTAGTCGGCGTGGCGGTGGGGCTTCTGTTCTTCATGGATACCTCGTTCGGCTTCGTCTACCAGTTCGTATGCGTAGTCGTGTACCTCTTGTTCGAGCTGCATGTATGGACGCTTCTGTCCCATATTGCCTGGAATCGCCACGTGCCTTCGAGCATCCTGTACGGTTTCGGGCTGTTTTTCTTATTCGCGGGGCAGTTCTTGAGCCCCATTGCGAACGGGTTCGTCGCCTCGCTCGCCCAACCGCTTCAATTGGGAAGCGTGACCGAACCCATCATCCTCATGCTCGCGTTGTTGACTGCGGTGGTCCTGCTTGCGACGGGATCGGCCCGAAGCGGCTCGCTGTTTGCCGAAGACGACGGTGTTGCGGGGGCGGCGGCCGATGACGAGCTTGCGCACAAGGTGGATACCATCGTGCAGAGATACCTGCTGACCGAGCGCGAAGGCGAGATACTCTCGATGCTTGCGAAGGGCCGAAGTTTTGCGAAGATCAGCGAGCGCCTCTACGTGTCCGAGAACACGACGAAGACCCACGTGAAGAACATCTACCGGAAAACCGGTGTCCACTCGAAGCAGGAGCTGATGGATCTGGTGGATGGGATGTAAAGCGATGCGGGGATTGGCGCTAAACGGAGGAACACAGGGGGACGGTTCTCTTGTGCTCCTCTTGTGTCCCCAACAAAAAGAGTGCTTGGGGTTTATCCCAAGCACTCGTATGGTACGCATTGAGCGAAGATACTCTGCTTCGGTTTACCCCACTGGCACGATGGTCGGCAGAGGCACTACCGTGGTGGGGTCGCCGCCTTCTTCGACGACCCTCATGACCTCGCTCCACGTTGCCTCGTCGCGAGGAATCAGCCAAAGGCCGCCGGCGTTGTCATCGAAATCGCCCGAGTAGGGACCGGTGCCCGATACGAACGTGATTTCGCTTGCATGGTCGATGAAATTCATAACCGTTGCCGTCAAGCCATCGGCGGGCCAGTTGGTTTTCGAGTGGCTGGAAAGCGCCGCAAGCGCCGCTGCCGCATTGGCGGGATCGGAGGCAACCTTGTTAATAGCCACTTCGACAATCTGGCGATCCTGGATCTGGCGGCACGCATCCAGGTCGTATGCGTACAGTTTGCGTACGCGGGCAAGCACGAGCGATTCAGCGCCGTTCAGATCCTGCGACCCCGCAGCAAGCTCGATGTTCTCGCCGCTCACGATATCCTGCAGGTGCATGTCGATCGGTACGTTAGCCGTGATGCCACCTAAAGCGTTCACAAAGTTCTCGAACTCGACAAAGCCTGTATCGAAGTAATACTTGATCTTCACGCCAGTCAGGCTTTCGACCTCTTTCTCAAGCCCTTCGATACCCTTGACACGGTACACCTCATTAAGCTTGTTCGTCGATCCATCCAGATCAACCGCCGTATCGCGGGGCACCGTGACGAGCGCAACTTGGTAGGTAGTCGGATCGATGCGTGCGAGCATGATGGTATCCGCGCGCCCGGTGCCATCCGAGTATTCGCCCTTGTCAATCTCAACCGTACCTGTACGGGAATCGTTGCCGACAACAAGCACGTAGAACGGCTCTGTTTCGGCACCGACCGTCTTGTCAGCCGTAGTCTCCTTCATCGCTTCGGTATCGCTTGGCTCTTCCGGTTTTTCTTGCTGGCAACCGGCCAATGCGAATGCACATACAGCGCAGAGAGCAACCAGCGCTACCTTGAACCAGCGTTTCATGTCCTTTGCCTTTCCCATAGTTTTACGTCTCCCTTGTTCGCACATGAAAAGAAATGCATCTGTGTGCACTCAGCTTATTTCGTTTGGATATTCTAAGCCGCAGAAGGAATAATGGCAGTACTATTCACATCAAGTCCACTCGGATCATCGCCCGATTCGACGACCGCCATGAGATTTGCCCAGCCTTCCGGGTTTTCATAGCACAGCCAAATACCGCCCGCCGCTTCATTTATATCGCCATCAGTTGGCCCTGTACCGCTGTACATGGTCATACTTCCCGAGCCTCCGGCATACTCCATTGCCAAGGACACTAGGTCAGACGCGTTGAGATCGGTTCCCACGCTCTCTGCAAGGCTCAGCACGGTATCGGGCAATTCGTAGAAGGGCTTCTCGAGAACCTTCGTGATGATAGCCTCGAGCAACGTTCTAATGTTGTTTTGACGATGAGCATCTTGATCGGTCTCGTACTCATGGCGGGCGCGGGCGAATATCTGCGCTTGCTGCCCATCGATGGTTTGTACGCCTGGCTCAAGCGTGATCCATTCACCCGTGAGCGCATCCTTGTACGAAAGCTCGACAGGCACGTCCACCTCAACACCGCCGAGCTTATCAACAAGCTCTTGAAACTCCGAAAAATGCACCTCGGCGTAGTGGGCAATAGGTACCCCGGTGAGCTCTGAGACAGCCTTGATCGAGTATGCGGCACCCCCGATGTTGTACGCTTCGTTGATTTTCACGATAGTACCGTCTTCGAGCGAAAGCGGTGTATCACGCGGAATAGACACCATGGTAACCTGCTTGTTCTTCGCATCGACGCGAACGAGGATCATAACGTCGGATCGTTGGTTATCGCCCGATTCGGCTGCATTGCCCGATGTGCCTGATCCTTCTCGAGAATCGGAGCCGAGTAAAAGCATGTAGAACGGCTCGCCCGCGATAGGAGACGTGAGGGCATCGTTTACCGCGGCATCGGTCTGATCGCCCATGGAAAGCCTCTCGTTGAGCGCCCCTGAGAACCAAAGCGCATAAGCCCCGACAGCGAAGACAGCGCACAGGATGAGAGCCCCCGCGACGACGAGCGCCTTCTTCCATGGGGGCGTTTTCCGCTTGCGGCTCTTGTAATTCGGGTTGCCGGTGCGGCTGTACTGGGCGAGCTGCTGGTTGAAGGCAGCCTGTTGCGAAGAAGCCTGCCGCGCTCGCACGTTGGTCGCCGATCGCGTTGTTGCAGCCGAAGCGCTGCGGGGACTGCCTTGGTGGCGGGATGTGCTGTGGCGAGCTTGGGGGGTGGTGCGCTGGGGGGCTGATGCGGCTCTGCGACTGCCCTGGGAGGCTTCGCGGCTGGATGACACCCTACCGCGAGCCTGGTCTTGCGGCGGGTTTCGGTACGCGGCATCGGGCTGAGTGCGACCCGGTTGCCGTTTCGAGTGCGCGCCCTGCCGGGGACCATCGCCTGACCGTACATGCTTTGCAGCCACGAGTACCTTCCTGAATGAGCAGTATCCAAGGAATAATAGCACAGCAGCGTACCGCACTTGGATTTTCCAAGGGGAATTCACGCGGTGAGTCGCTCGTTGACAATACAATAGCCGAAGCCACCCTCACCAACAGTGGGAGGTTTTGAAGCTATATTAATTTCGTGTTACAA
Source organism: Raoultibacter phocaeensis (assembly GCF_901411515.1). NCBI lineage: Bacteria > Bacillati > Actinomycetota > Coriobacteriia > Eggerthellales > Eggerthellaceae > Raoultibacter > Raoultibacter phocaeensis. The sequence goes on along the minus strand of NZ_CABDUX010000001.1, from coordinate 987,883 downwards.
TTCGGTTAGCATAATTATGGAAGGCTCGGAATGGACGACGTTTACGTGCACGAGCACGCCCTCAAATACGGGCTCGACGAAGACGAGATCATCTACGCTTGGACTAACTTCGTCAGAAGCCAGCAGAGACGGACTCCTCGGGAAGACCAGATCGTAAGAACCGGCTACGGGAAGAAAACCGCCCGCTCGATTCAGATGATAGGGGTCGCAGCGTCTTACGGCACGCTCATAATCCACGCCATGAACCCTGTGCAGGACTCGATAAGAAGAGAGCTCGGATTGCCACGGAGGTGACACCATGAAGACCGCGAAAGAACTGGAAGAGATGTTCGGAATTGCTTCCGACAGGATTGAGAAAATAGACGAGGATGCGAGCAAGGGCATCCTTCAGGGCTCCGTCGTTAAAACCGTAACGGGCCCGGGCCGTCCCCCTCTGTTCGACGAGCCGATGCAGCAAGTCGCCTTCAAGGAGCCGCGCGGTAGGGTTCGCGCCATAGACGCCCGAGCGGCGCAGCTGGGACTGGCCAGGTCAGACTATCTTCGCCAGCTCGTAGAGAACGACCTCGAGTGCGCGGGCATGGCTTGATTGCTTTCCAAAGACTCGAAGGGGTTATGGAACTTTTGACACACTGCCTGTCCAACTCAGCAATACCAACAAGATCAGTCGCTCGAACAAGCACTGATAATAAAGGATTATGCAATACATCCGGTAGCGGGATTGCCTTCATAAAGCTGGTACATTGATCGCCGACAACCCATTGCTGCAGTCAATCAATTCGATATAGCGCGATTTCAACTTGCCGTCGAAACGTTGGTTCTCGCTATTGGACGGATGGTATTCTTTTGCCTAAATGCTTCGCATCCTCCAGAAAGCTATCGACTCCTGAAAACTATTTGATCAACACCGCATCAAAGCGAATCAACACCGTGTGTCAAAATCAGATAATCAAGACTGTCAAAAAGCGTCCGATGAAGCAGATTTTTTCGATACCGCTCAACCTCTTAATAGAACCCCGAAATGCATCCCCGCCTCTTCAACGTGAAACGATATGCTGTGATATCATGTTTGCATGTTTACCAAGTCAACAACATATAGATCTCTTTTTTCAGCATTCAGCGCATTGCTTACAGTGTTTGCTTGCGCTATGCAGACAAAAGTTGCAAAACCGCTGGGAATAGACCTTCAGCCTGTTTATGGACTGGATGCGGTTTCATCTGTTCTTTACAGGCTGCGTGACATCTTCACCATCGCATTGAACCCCCCCCCAGCGGCGCACTCTGGCTTGTAGCTTTTATCGCGCTTCTCTTTTTCTACCGAAAAACATTTTTTCAGAAATCCTGGACATTTGATAAAACGGCAGCAGTGCTCGGTTTGTTTTTATCGCTTTGTTTGTTATTAGGTGCCAGCTATTATGTTTACGATTCGTGGAAATTTCTCTTTCACAACAAGTTCCAGATCGCGTGCTTCATTGTTGCGGCATGTGGCTATTGGGTTCTTCTCTACGCCTGCCTCAAACATCTTTATAGAGCGCTTGACGCAGACCATAAAAAAGAAGCGCACAACGTTTCGACGTTATCGGGTTTATGCAATAAAGTAATAGATTGGTTTTTTAGGCATCCCTTTTTAGCTCCAGTTCTATGCATAGGCAGTACATGGAGCGTTGTCTTCCTCATCTTTTTTCCTGGCTCAGTTACTTGGGATGGCCTCTGGCAGCTCAACCAGTATTTCCAAGTACCCATGCCAGAGTCAGGCTCCCCCATTTATTTTGAACCGTCAAACCATCAGCCGTATTTTGCCACATGCATAATCGGATTCGTGATGCAAATTGGAAGATTGGTTGGATCCGATACCGGAGGAGTGTTCCTCGTTGTTTTTATTCAAATTACTCTGTGCCTCTCTGTGTATGCCTCGGTAGTTGCCCACGAAATCAAACTTGGCATGCCACGATCGATTGCCGTTGGAACAACCGCTTTTTTTGCTTTATGCCCTATTTGGGCATCTTATGCCCAAGCGGTAGGAAAAGATGCGCTCTTCGCTGCATTTTTCTGTTTATTTACCCTTTCTCTTTTCGACGTAGCTCTCAATAGAAAAGCGCCTGAACGTATAGACCGACGTACATGGATTCTTCTTGCTATATCAACGCTGATGGTTTGCTTGTTCAGAAATAACGGGCTTTGGGCGGTATTGCCCACCTTAATTGTTGCTTGCATCGCGCTCAGGACTGTACGAGTTAGCCTTCTGATCAGTATGGGGTCGAGCACGTTGCTTGCATGCGTGTTGATGTTTGTTGCTCTTCCTGCAATGGGGATACCGAAGGGAAGCAGCGCAGAGGCATTGAGCATACCTTTTCAACAAACTGCTCGGTACCTCCTTGAGTACCCAGAAGATGTTACCGACAAGCAGATGGCTGTCATCGATGCTCTATTCTCCGGTAACGATCTTGCTTCGCTGTACAACCCCGAGCTCTCCGATCCAGTAAAAGGAACGCTTAAGCAAGACGCGTCGATCGATGAATTCGCATCTTACGGGACCGTATGGTTTGAGATGCTTTTAAAGCATCCAGATTCATATTTACAAGCGACACTCAATAATACCTACGGTTATTTTTACCCAAGCGGGGTCTTTGACGACCATGTTGACACGTATTTCTTTGCCACCAATACAAGCCCCGTTATTAACACAGGATTCTTCGACTTCGAATATGTATTCGATTCAGGCGAACACGTTCGAAACGTCGTTTCAGATGCCTCTTATCTACTCGAACGCATTCCTTTACTCGGAATTGTTGTGTCATGCGCGACATATGTATGGGCGTTTATCATTGTATTCGGGTATGCTGTATCGCGGAAAAAGAAAGTCGCACTCTACCTCTGCATACCCAGCTTAATCACTCTGCTGATCTGCCTAGCCTCTCCGGTTAATGCCTGCATCCGCTATTTTCTTCCCGTCATGGCCACCCTGCCCGTTATCATCATGGCATGTACTCTTCACAAATCACGTACTTTGTCAGAGCCCATTGATGACCACGAATCCAATCGAAATGCAAATCATGCTTCTGATAGAAAAGTTGCCGCTCGCCACCGAAGAAAGCTTGGCTCTACCAACCGATTTAATAACCTACTAAAACGCACAAAAACAATTCTGGAAGAAAAGGGCGGTAATCGTCGTGGATCCGAGTTCCAATAAAGTCGTCGCCGTGCTCATACCGTGCTACAACGAGGCCGTGACGATCGGCAAGGTGGTCGACGACTTCAAACGCGAGCTGCCGGGCGCCGAGGTCTACGTCTACGACAACAACTCCTCCGACGGCACCGCCGACATCGCGCGGGCGCACGGCGCGACCATGAGGATGGAGCCCAGGCAGGGCAAGGGCAACGTCGTGCGCCAGATGCTGCGCGACGTCGACGCCGACTGCTACGTCATGGTCGACGGCGACGACACCTACCCCGCCGAGGCCGCGCGCGCCCTCGCCGCGCCGGTGCTCGCCGACGAGGCCGACATGGTCGTGGGCGACCGGCTCTCCAACGGCACCTACGGCCAGGAGAACGACCGGGCCTTCCACGGCTTCGGCAACGACCTCGTGCGCGCGCTCATCAAGTGGATCTACGGCTTCGAGTACTCCGACGTCATGACCGGCTACCGCGCGTTCAACCGCGTGTTCGCCAAGACCATGCCCGTGCTCAGCCCCTCCTTCGAGATCGAGACCGAGCTCTCGATCCACGCCGTCGACAAGCGCTGGCGCGTGGCGGAGGTGCCGGTGGCCTACCGCGACCGGCCCGAGGGCTCGGAGAGCAAGCTCGACACCTTCTCCGACGGCGCGAAGGTGCTTTTGACCATCGGCTCGCTGTTCAAGGACTACCGGCCGCTCGCGCTGTTCTCGTGGGTGGCGCTCCTCCTGTGCCTGCTCGGCCTCATCGCGGGCGTGCCCGTGATCGTGGAGTTCGCGCAGACGGGCCTCGTGCCCAAGCTCCCCTCGGCGCTCCTCGCCGTCGCCCTCGTGTTCGCGGGGCTTCTGAGCTTCTCGTGCGGTCTCGTCCTCGACACCGTGGTCAAGGGCAGCCGCAAGGCCTACGAGCTCGAGGTGACGAGGGTCTACGGGGAGATGCGGAGAAGTTAGCCGAGCATTATATTTGGGCAATTTGCGGGCGATAATCACCAAGCATCCACAAAAATAGCCTTTCGTTTAATGAAGTCGTAAAGTGCTTTTACGTAGGAGGCCCATGCTCGTATCTGTCATTGTTGCAATGGCATGACCGATTACGGCGAGAACGATAAAAAGCAAATTTCAAATTATCGGTATATGGCAATCGCCCAGAATTACTATTCGGCTCATCCCGTTTCTGCCCATGCCTATCTCTTCGATAATGCGCTATTCCCCTAAGGGCAAAGCCCCGTGTTTTACCGTGGCATACCGTACATACCTGAAGCAGAGGTTACGTCCTTGGCAATTCGAGAGCCCATACTGATTTGTGCGTCGTCTGTGAGAGTAACCAGCTGTTTGATGGTAGCATTAAGGCCGACATATGCATTCGCTCCCGTTTTGTCATATCCCCCAAGTGTTGCAGCTGCAGCAATGATGGTATTGCTTCCAAGGTGCACGTCGTGCCCGACGTGCACGTGATCGTCAATCTTGACATGATGAGACAGGGTAGTATCGGTATTTTGTCCGCGGCAAACCGTGGTAAAACTACCCACTTCAACGTGATCGTGAATGCATACGGCTCCGAGACACGGAATGCGCATTTCGTTGCCTTCTTCGTCTTGAACCATGGTAAAGCCTTGAGCGCCGATTTGGGCATGCTCTTTAATCAGGCACTGGGAGCCGATGGTTGCATGCTTGATCACGGCATGCGTCAAAACTATTGTGTCATCGCCAATACGAACGTCGTGACCGATAAACGCCCCTGGCTCAATATAGACATTGCGGCCGAGAACAACCCCTTCACCCCGGTAATAACCTTCGTCGGTCATCACGATCTTTCTTTCCCTACCGCTATTGAACTCCCTCGTGGCAATCTCTTGCGCATACCGTGCGTATTCAAGTACAGGGTTGTCCGAAAATCTAAACTCATGCTTTGCTCGTAAAGACTCGGAAGGAGTCATACCGCTTTCTACGAATACCAAACAACCTTCAACTGCTTCAAGGTTTTGCAGCTTGTTCTCGAGTTTAATACCGACGTATAAAACAGTGTTGCTTACTGGCTCTCCAATGAAAGACGCCTTGGTAACCACGTTACTCCTCACCTCTGGGCTTGCTGTCATCTCTGTCCTCGCTTTGTTCGCATATCGTACTACACAACCATGGCTCCATCGACGCCGATGATTTGACCCGAGATGTATAAAGAATCATCAGATGCGAGGAAGAGACACAACTTTGAAACGTCATCAGCTGATCCAACGCGATGCATTCCGACTCTATCAACGAGCTCTTTTGCGAACTCGTCACCAATTTGATGAAACATATCGGTATCAATTATTCCTGGCGCTATAGCGTTCACTCTGATATTGAAGGGGGCGAGCTCCTTCGCAGCCGATTTTGTCACCGCGACAATCGCTCCTTTTGAACCCGCATATACAACTTGATTCTTGTTGCCAACAACGCCCATTATGGAGGCCATGTTAATAATACTGCCTGATTTTTGCCGTACCATAAGCTTACACGCATACTGAATCAGATTGATAACTGCGAAGACATTAGTTGTAAAAACTTCTTCGGTCATTGCATGGGAAATCATTCCAATAGGAGCATCCTTCAGTATGCCCGCATTGTTTACAAGAACATCGAGCCGCCCTTGCTCTTTTCTTATTCTCTGGATACAGCTCTTTACCGAAATCTCATCCGTGACGTCGAAGTAGGCCGGGACAACCTTCCCAGGCCCTTCGTTCGTAAGCGAATCCGCCCACTCGTCCAAAGAGCCCTCATTACGACCATTCGCATACACCGTTGCGCCTTCTTTGCAGAAACGCTCCACGGTTGCACGCCCTATTCCTTTGCTGGCCCCAGTTATGAGGCATATTTTACTGTTCAGTCTCATATGTTTTCCTATCTTATATCGATTATCCGAGACATTTCTCCAACTAGATCGTATCCATCCCATATGATGTCGATATCCATCGCTGCCCCAATGGGTACGATTCTATCTATGCCGAAAGACCCGAGAGATTGAATTAGTTCGCCAAGCTCATGCGCCGTAAAACCATAGTAGGTTAAGGTTTGGGTCTTTTCCGACACAAGCAGAGCGAAATCATGTAGCTCCACATCGTCGATTTGATAAAAATACCCCCCCTTTCCGCGCAATTGCTCGACATTCTCGGGAAGTGATTCGAGGTTTACGGCCACTAGCAACCCGTTAAATTCAATACCTTCTATTACGTTTCCGCGTATCGCGTCTTCGCATAGCTGTACATATTTATCCATCACCACTGCCGGCTGCAAATCGTACTCGAACTCGGCGACGTTCTCCACGGCTTTCCAAAAGCTTGCTTTTATCGCATCATCGGCACCTTTCCAAATAATCATATGAGGAGATGAACAGGCGTTTTGATCCATCAGATACGTATCATTATAGAAATCACGGGCTATCCGCCTCATAACGTCACCTGGAACCGATTCGAGTTCCTTGCCGTTTATAAAAGCAAATGAGTATCTGTCGGAGAAAACAATATCCTTGCAACGGGGCTTTGACGGACACAAACGCACCTCCGCAACAGTCTGATCACCACCCCATATTATTCGAACATCGGCGCAAGCGCTAAATGCTTTGGTCGCTTCGCTGCTCGATGGATATGAAACAAACGCGGTTCTTTTGCCGATTTCTGGATGTTTTTTTAGCAGTCCGCGTATTGAGCGAAGAATAAACTCGACTTGCTTAAAAGGCTTTGATGGCACACGCACTATGTTTGCATTGCCTGCGAGAAGCGAAAAAACAAAAGAGAACGCGAAGTTTACAGGTACGTTAGACGGGGCTACGTGAAAGGCCAACCCCCGTCCGACGCGAAAGCATGCTTCGCCAATTCCGTTTAACTGCTGTTTTCTTTTCATTACATTCGCTTTGCGACACCAATATCCGAACGAAACCACATCTGGATACGATCTCGTTTCGGGATCGTTCATAAGAGCTTTTGAAAGATCCGAAAGAAATGCAACTGCCTCATCGGAGTAAACGGGAAGGGGACGCTGTTCCACGTTGGCATTTCCTAAAAGAAAATCGACTAGCATACCGTTGTCAATGACGATTTCTCTATCGCTTTTCATGTGTATCGCTGCACCCCCTTATTTCTGCACCACGCATTCTTCCGTAGATAGAGAAATACCTTCCTTTTCTTCCGCATGGGCAGTCGTCGACCCCGAGTACTTCTCCTTCGTCTTCGGTAAGAAGGATGTGGCCAGGGTAACTTGTAGGCAGCAGCGAAACGCAACCTACCACACCTCGCCCTTCCGTCTGCTGCAAGGTCAGCGGATCTAAAGTAAACACATCAGAAAAAACCGACGCGTGGAGATGTCCTTCCTCGCATTCCATAAAAACCGACCCGGTCTGCTCAACCATCCCATAGTAGTTGTGGATCTGCTGTATCCCCGATGTCTCGGCAACAATTCTTTTGAACTCCTCGTTGGTGACGCTCTCCGTGACAAGCTTCTTCCAGCCGCCTCCGTGGATCATGATTCCTCTCATGTCGAGCATTATGCCTTTTTCGAGCAACGCTTGACAAAAATACTGCCATATCATGAAAGTAAAGCCGAAAAGCAAAACACTCTCGTCGCGATGTCTTTCCTGAAAAGATTTAATAGCTTCAATATCTAAGTTCATGTTTTCATCGAGGGCGTATGTCACATCTCTGCCAAAAACCGAAAATCCCAATATTCCTGCGCCACGTGCCGAAAACATTGCTCTGTTTTTTACCACCGCACTCGAATCAACAATAAGCATCGGCATTCTCTTAGAGCCAGTAAAGCTTGAAACGATTTTTGCTAGGGCTTTTGTTTGCCGAGCCGAAGTGGATCGATCAAGGTATATCTTCGATACTCTTTGGCCTGTTGTGCCAGAAGATGTCATTGTTTTTACGATATCAGATGCATCAATGCTCATCAGGTCAAAATCTTTGAAAAGACGTACGGGCAGAGCAGGATTATCTCCGAGCACGTTCACGATCCTTTGGTAGCTTTCACACGAAAGGCAATGGTGACGAGAAAGCTCTGCCAGCCAATGATTGTACAGGTTCTCTTTTTCTTTTTGCTCAAGCCCAAACGGCTCCAACTCGAAAAGCGCTTCGTAATCAAGCATTTTTCGTTGCCTCCAGCTCTGCGTATAGGAGCTTGCCTGCTTCATTGCGAGGAAGGGCAGTGATGGGCCTTACCTTGAACGCACCTTTATACAGTCCCAGTTTATTCGCTAAGAAGACTTGCGCAGCTTTAGCGTTTTCCTGATCTCCCTCAACGTAAACGCTCATACTATCGTCTCTACCCGCACAAGCTGCCACGTACCCCTCTTTAGACAAAATTGCTTCGACATCGTCGAGGTTCACGCGGTTGCCGTACAGTTTAAGAAACCGTTTCTTTCTTCCGACGATCCGATAAAACCCATCTTCGTCTCGCATAGCAACATCGCCGGTCTTAAGCCACCCATGGCGCTCGTCGCCGAGGCCGAGATCGGCACGACAAGTTGCATAGCCCAACGATACATTAGAACCCTTATAGACAAGTTCCCCCGCCTTATTGGCTTCCGATATCGCATTCCCTTCTTCGTCGGCTAGCATAATCTCTCCACCAGGAATTGGTACTCCTATGCTTCCGATTTTTTCTGAAGCATACTCCGCTGGCAAATAAGTTAATCGCGCCGTGGCTTCAGTCTGTCCATACATCACAAAAAATTCGATGCCCTTGCTCATGCAGATCTCAGCAAATTCGTGCTGCAATTCTTCGCTCAACCGACCGCCTGCTTGCGTTATGTATCTGAGAGACGGTATGTCCATGCGTTCAAAATGCAGACGTTTCAGCATTTCATAGGTATACGGCACACCGCCAAACGAGGTTGCTTCCTTTTCCTTTAATAGATTCCACAGCCCGCGATCGAATAGTGTCCGCTCTGTGAGAATTATTGAAGCTCCCGAGATCAAATGGCTGTTGATAATCGATAGCCCATACGAGTAGGAGAGCGGCAGCGTGGTTATCGCTCTGTCATCTTCCGTAATGCTAAGGTACTCGGCTATGGCCGAAGCGTTGCTCTTGACATTCTCGTATGTCAACCTTACGTATTTCTGGGTTCCAGTAGACCCCGAAGTTGTTAAAAGCAGCGCTAGGTCGGAATTAATCTCTGATGCGCTTTCGTACGCTGTCTCGGTAAGCCGATAATCCCCATACACAGCCGCAGTTCTGCCCGGAAATCCATCAATGTCTTTGTGCCACACATATTCGGGTTCGTACATTTCAAGCAAGGCGTTAAGCTCGTCTTCACCAATAGAGGAAGACACCATCAAAGGTACAATACCTTTCCTCATAAACGCGACATAGCCGACAACGCATGCGACGGTGTTAGAAGCTATAAACAATACGACCGTACGCGATTTCAGCCCTTCGGTTACAGAATCCGCTGCCGAGCAAAGCTGAGAGAACGTTATGGTCTTCTCTTCGTCGACAAGAGCTACTCGATTTCCCCAAACCTTGTCCTGTCCGTATTCTCTAGAATTCAACGCCATACTTTCTCAAGATGTCTTTTCCTACAGAATACGAAGTGAAATCGATTATATCGTCGGTATCTAGCATAATATCGAAGGCATCTTCCAGCGCCGAGGTAAGCTGCATATGGCCCACGGAATCCCAGTTGGAAACAGATTGGTATTCCAAACCATCCCCCAACTGCTCTTCCTCCAACTCAAGTGTTTCAAGGAAAATCTGGTCGTATGTTTCAGAATTGCTCACGATGGCCTCCTTATGTTAATTGCCCAACTGGGCCTTTTCGGTTATCTCAAGGCAAAGCGCAAGTGCCTTTTTACCCATCTCCCCGCTGGTTGCTACTGGTTCGCCTGTCTGAATGCAGTTGGCGAAATGCTGAAACTCCGCTCGTAAGGGCTCGTTAGACGGAACAAACACTTGCTCGATAATGTTTTCTTGCTTGTACTGTAAGCTGTAACCAACATCAAGTGTAAAGTTCGTTTTGCGAGATATTCTAACCGACCGGTTAAGATAATCAACAGCTATGAAGGCGTTGCGAGCGTTGATTTCTGCACACCGTATTTTCGTCTCGGTGATTCGGCTCGCCGTTAAGCTGGCAAGAAGGCCGTTTTCAAACTCGACCAAAGCCTGGGCATAATCGAGCTTATCGGTATACACATTCGCACCTTGACCGACAACACGTTTCACAGGAGAATCCGCAATCGCATTGAGGACATCGATATCGTGAATCATGAGATCCTGTACAACGCTTGCATCGGACACACGTCGATCAAAAGGACTCATGCGGCGAAAATCAACAGACAAAACTTCCTCTTGTTTTAGGATCTCAAGCAATGTCGTTATGGCAGGATTAAATCTCTCCACATGCCCAACGCAGAGTCTGACGCCAGCACTCTCGCAAGCATCGATTATGTTTTGGGCAGCCTCAAGAGTTAAGGCGATGGGTTTTTCGACGAGTACATGACAGCCCGCCTTGGCGGCTGCTACAGCACACTCTTCGTGCAGGAACGATGGGGTAACGATATGCACCTCATCAACTGCATCGAATAATTCTTCTTGCGAGCGAAACGCTTGTATCCCATAAAGCTCTGCTTGCTGTTTCGCAGACTCAAAGTTAACGTCGAAACAACCAACGAGCTCGTACTCGTGCATGGAGGAGAGAACCCTTAAATGATTCCGCCCCATATTCCCGGTGCCGAGTACCCCTACCTTGAGCATTTCCATTACAGGCTCCCTTTTATTGCGTCAACTACCTTGTCCATGTCTTTCTCGTTAAGGTATGGATGCATGGGAATACTGAACACTTTTGATGCGAGAGCCTCACTCACGGGCAAACTAACGTCTTCGTAACCCAAATTTCGATACGCCGTTGAACGATGTATGGGTACAGGATAATATACTGCCGAGGGAACGCCCTTCTCCTTCATTCCGGAAAGAATCTTGGTTCGCTGTTCTGCATCTTCTGCAACCAAGGTATACTGCGCCCACGCCGAAACAGATTGTTCGGGTACCGTAGGAGTACGTAGGATATCAGAGAGATGTTCCGTATAGTACTGCGCAACTTGAGCGCGCCTGATCAACTCGTCTTCAAAAACTTGAAGCTTTGCCAACACAATGGCAGCCTGAATGGCGTCGAAACGACCGTTCACGCCGATGCGAACGTTGTCGTACTTATCCACACCTTGTCCATGCACCCGAATCGACATGATAAGAGAAGCCAGCTCATCATCATCGGTAAATATTGCGCCACCATCACCATAACAGCCTAAAGGTTTTGCAGGAAAGAACGACGTTGCCCCTACGTTTCCAAACGAACAAGCACGTTTTCCGCTCAAAGATGCCCCGAACCCCTGACATGCATCCTCGATCACAAATAGATCGTACTTGTCCGCAATGCGCCATATCGCATCGTAATCCGCCAATCGTCCGAAAAGATCTACAGGCATTACTCCCCGAGGCTTTAACTTCCCCTCGCCAAGAACCCGCTCTATCTCGTTTTCTAAGTGCACCGGATCGATGTTGAATGTGCTTTCATCGATGTCGACAAAAATAGGAGTTCCCCCCGCAAGGGTGATGCTTTCTGCCGAAGCGAAAAACGTAAACGAGGGAACGAAAACGGCATCAGATTCGGCAAGCTCGTACGCCATCAAAGGAATGACGAGGGCGTCCGTTCCGCTCGCGCACGTGAAAGCGTGTTTCGTACCGGCAAAATCAGCAAGCTGCTCTTCGAGCTTCTGAACCTCTGGGCCCATAATGTAGCGCTGGCTACGTAGAACGGCGTTCACACGGGTTATAACGTCCTCCTCTATGCGCTCGAATTGAGTTTTCAAATCAATGAACTGCATGGCTCCTCCGTATCGGCTTTCTCGCTACCTATGTCTGTGCAACAATCATTGTCGGCCGTCTTTCCATTAAGCAAGTGGTCGACCAGCAAAGCACACCGCGGTTTATTGGGGATGAACATGAAAGACCCCACTCGTTTTACATACTTGTCTTCCATAATACATCCACACTCAACCTGACTGATTATTGCATGTACCGCTTCACGTAGTCCATAAACAACCGGGCCAAAACCATCAGTGTAATAATCATAATACCCAGCAGAATACGCCTGTCCATCATAAAACGTTTCTTTATCGAACTGAACATAGATTATCGGTTTTTTGAAGAGAGCGAAGTCAAACGCTACGCTTGAGTAATCGGTAACCAAAAGGGCACCACGTTGGAATGCGTCGGGATAGGATGCGTCGGAAACAACACGCACTGTCTCGTTTTCTTGAAAGTCGTCCTTCTGCTGCCGCATCGCAGGGTGAAGGATGAACTCCATCTTATACCCTGCCTTCTTGAGACCTCCAAGGAGTTCCTCGTCATTTATCAAAGAATTATAGAATTTGAAATACTCTGAGCGCACAAAACCGTCGCTCCACTGGCGTACCCCCAGTTCCTGATCGTAGGAATCAACCGTATCGGAGCGCCACGTCGGCATCAGCAATACGATCTTATCAGCAGGGCGCCCCGTATCGAGGTAGTCATGGCGTGGAAACCCCGTGAGCGCGATATTATCCTCTTTGTATCCATAAGGGGCTTTTAAAAACGCTTCCTTTTCTTTTTGTGCCGCGCTTACTATGCATGCAATATTTTTATTGAACCGATTCAGCCACTCTGACAAATCATTTGTGGTAACACCGTGCTGAAGGAAGACAAAACCGAACCGATACATATCTCTCATAAACGGCTCCGCCTTATCAAAATGATGGATTACCGAATCTTCGGCTGCTGATGAAATTACTTTATCTGCCAGTAAAAAAAGATAGTCGTATTCTTGCGAGGCGCGATCCACCACGGGCCCGATTGCTTCAAGAGCATTGAAGTCAGAGGAAGAACGTGAAAGGACAAAATAGGGATCTACGCCTGCTACGGGGTTCATCATAAGATAGGTAAATAACGCTCGACCGTTATCATCCGCTCGCAAAACCGAGTCACTAATAAGCCAGATGCGTTGCCCGCAGTTTTTGTAACGGTGTTCTATCACGCGTTTTCTTAGCGTAATCTGATACTCGCTCAAAGCCCCTTGCGGTACGCTTTCCATAAAACGCCGCTCCAAAGATTGACACTCCTGATAACTCGGTGCGTCTCGTTTTATTTCAAGAAAACCACCGTCCTTGGTAACGCTTAGAACATACTCGTCTTCAATCCTGTACGAGCTTTCAATGGATAGACCTGAAAAATGGCAAAATCGCGCTGTCCATTCGTACGGTTTGCCGTCTACCACCACTTTCATATGCACTTTTGCAGAGTCGGTATTTAGTTGATGAGAAAAGAAAAAGCAGTGCCGATCAAGAAAGCCTTTTTCAAAAAACGACCTCCCCCCTCGCGCGTAAGCCCTCGAGAACAAAGGAGTCTCGTACACCTCGTCGTTCACCTGTACTTCCAAGCGAACTCTTTCGCGCGGAAAAAGGTTGTCGATATCTCCTTCAATAACCAACTCTCCATCGGATGAAATCGAAACAAACCGTACAAGCACACGTTTCTGTGAGGCCATTGTTCCAATGCGAACAGGTTTAAGACCAGAAAAAGGCAGAAAAACGAGATTCTCGGCTTGGGCCGATAATCGATTTTGAGCATCAGGAAACTCGATATCGTACTTTTCGCAGTATACGTATAGTTTTTGTATTTCGTTCAAATCGCGCTGCTCAGCAATAATCTCATCAGATATGTCCGGAAGAAAGCTTCGAAGCAATAATCGGTATGCGGCTTCGCGACCTTCATCAAGAAACCCAGGATTGGTGTTCCGTACTATTCGCCATTGGAGATCATACATGATGCAAAACTGAACGTAGCGAGTTACTTTTCCATATTTTCTAAACGAGGCTTCGATTAGCTCTCTATAGCACAGCTCCGGGGTTGTGAAATACCATGAAGTACTACAAAGTCCGGAATTGAGCGCCGAGTCGGCAGAGAGGCGTTTTCTGTAATAATACTTGCCATGGGAACTAACACCGTAGCAACCGTGTTCGAGTATAGTTTGCGTTAGGAGTTTAAAATCCTCGGATATGGTCAGTCTTTCGTCAAAGCCTCCTGCGGGAACAGCCTGTAAACGCACTATCGCCCCCCCTATTGAAAGCTGAGGGCAATCGTATTGATCATGAACCCATATGGTGGTAGTTTTAGAAAACTTGAAATTTAAAACATGGTTTCCTTCTTTTGCTTCGAAAAAAATCATTCGGAACGCAACGAGTGGTACGTTTTTGTGGGTAAAAAGAAATACATAAGCTTCCTCAAAAGCATCCTCGCTCCATTTGTCGTCGGCGCCCATGAAGTTGACGAACGCGCCGCGCGCATGCGATAAGCCGACGTTGCACGCAGCGCTCACGCCCGCGTTCTCCTGTTCGACGTACACCACGTTCTCGGGGTACCGCCTCAGGTACCTCTCGCATATCCTCCCGCACCCGTCCGGGCTGCCGTCGTTGACGAGCACGAGCTGTATGTTCTCGCGGAACCCGACGGTCTGGCAGACGATGCTCTCGAGCGTCTCCTCGAGGTATGGCTCGACGTTGTATATGGGCACCACGACGGTGAAAAGGTAGTCCGCGCCGGTCTCGGCAAGCACCCGCCGCTTGCCGCGCAGAGCTAAGCGGTGCAAGCTCGGTGCAAGCTTTTGCTTTATCACCCGTTTCCCGATTCTATCAATTCGCCTAAGCATTTTCATTCAGCCCATCGTCTTCCGATCAAAGCTGTGTCAACGACTGAATGGCTTTTACGACGTTGGCACAGCATGTACCTGGAGATACGAATCCGAACGATTCCACTCGTTTATCGTATTTCTCCTCCCTGACGCAATTATTCTCTATATATGCGCAAACCGTTTCAACAAGCACATTTTTGTCTTCACATATTGGGCCGAACCCTTGCTTTTGATAATCATATGATTCGTTGTTTCGATCGGGCGATTCGAAGTATTCCGCATAGTCAAAATGGTTATAGACAACGGGCTTTCCTCGTAACGCGAAATCACAAGCAACACTTGAGTAGTCGGTAATCAGCAGACAGGCTTTGTTAAACATATCCGCATAGTCAAACTCTGAGAGGACAGAAACCGGACCGCCCGCTTCAAAGTCTTCCCTCTGCTGAGTCAAAGCGGGGTGCAAGCATAAAACCATTCGGTAGCCGTTACGGCACAGAGTGGCATTGATCTTCGTGTCATTGAAAAAGTCATTGTAAAATCGACAGAAATCCGATTTGGAGAATTGCGGGTTCTTTCTTCGCCCCATGCGTTCTTCCCCATCGTCTTCGAACGGCAGTACGAGTTCGCTCCTCCATGTCGGCATGACAAGAATTAGCTTCTCTTGTTTTTCTTTCGAAACGATCAAATCAAAACGCGGCTGTCCAGCAAGCCTTACATCGTGCTCATCGTAAAGATAGTTCCCTTTTACAAGGTTCTCTCTTTCAACTTCTGACGAGGCAAAGAACGCATCGATGCCGCTAACCGTCTTTCTCAGGTATTTCGAGAGATCGTGCAAAAGCACCCCGTGCTGCAAAAACACGAGTTTATAATTCTCGATATCGTTCATATAGTTGTTAGCATGAGAGAAGGGACGATACACGAATTCATCATTGTGCGACACAATAACCTTATCGGCATCAAGAAACAACTCTTTGTAGCGCAAAGAGTCTCTATCGACTACATTTTTCTTGTGCTCCAGCTGCTTAAAGTGTGGAGATCTTTTCGATAGAGCAAAGTATGCGTCAACGCCATCAACGGGATGCCTTTCAATGTATTCAAAAAGAATTCTGCCATTATCTCTCGCATCAAAAAGATGATCCATTATGATCCACGTCTCACGCGAGGATCCTTTGTGCCGCCGCTTGATTGCATCTTTTCTCATCCTTTTAAGCTTCTTGCTCATAATGTGCTCGGGGATGCCGCTAGTGTAGCGTTCGTCAAGCGTAAGCTGCTCCTGATAGCTGAGCTCACGTTTTTCTATCTTAATCCCCAATCCGTCTTGCGTACGCCTTACCAAGTAGGGGCGCTCGTAATGATAGGATTTAATTGTCGATAGGAAGGTGAATCTGCAAAACACTGGGGTGGAATCAACCCACTTTCCAGCTACATTCAGCTCAAATGAAACGACCTGATGATCATTGATCGGAACACGCACATCAAAGCTTGGAAAGCAAAAGTAGTTATTTTCCATAAACGAGCTTATTCCTCCGGTATGCTCCCATTGAACAAGAGGAATCTCGACGTATTTTTCATCGACCCCCATTCTTAACTTAAGCTTGTCTATGGGGAGCAGGCAGTTTATGGTGCCCATGACACGCAAGGTGTTGTCGCGTAATTCCGTTGTATGAATGATGGATTTCGTTGACTCTTTTAAGCTTGTAAGCGCCGTCATCGGCGAAGGCTCCCCGACAGGGGTTGCTATAGGCGGAAGAAAATAAACATTCTTGCCTATCACCTCAATGCAGGATTGAGCCTGTTCAAATGTCAACCCATGGCGCAATGCCATAGCATAGAGCTTATCGCAAAGAGAAATGTTTCTTTGGGTATTGATCACTTGGTCGGATGTCAACCTTAAGAGATTGACCATCAGCTGCGTGTACTCCTTTTTGAGACCGTCGCTAAGGTTCGATACAAACGAATCGTAGCCCAACCGCCACTGAAGATCGTACATGATAAGAAATTGGACGTATGGTATTACTTCGCCGTAGAGTTTTTCCGACAGCTCGATCAGTTCGTTAAAGCATCCGTGCAACGAGTTGAAATGCCACTCGTACCCTCGCGTGCTACTATCCGTAGCCGCCGTTGCCGCCAAGCGCTTTCGATAATAATACGTCGACTTGGACAAAGCCCCATAGCAGCCAGATGTCAATATGATGCTGGAAACAAGTTTCGTGTCTTCCTGGAAAGCCAACTCGCCACGGAAAGCATCTTCGGGAATCGCACTACGCAGCATGATCGTCGGCCCGCCCTCCATCTGGGGGCAGTCAAAACGTTTTCTTATGTCGATAAGCTGGGTACCGTTTGCATACTTAAAGTTGAGGATGTGGTCACCGCCGGCTGCTTCAAAAAAAACCATGCGGTAGGAAACCAAGGTTACGTCTGGATGCTCGTTAAAAAACTCCGCGGCCTCCTCAAACGTTCCCTCGCTCCATTTGTCGTCGGCGCCCATGAAGTTGACGAACGCGCCGCGCGCATGCGATAAGCCGACGTTGCACGCAGCGCTCACGCCCGCGTTCTCCTGTTCGACGTACACCACGTTCTCGGGGTACCGCCTCAGGTACCTCTCGCATATCCTCCCGCACCCGTCCGGGCTGCCGTCGTTGACGAGCACGAGCTGTATGTTCTCGCGGAACCCGACGGTCTGGCAGACGATGCTCTCGAGCGTCTCCTCGAGGTATGGCTCGACGTTGTATATGGGCACCACGACGGTGAAAAGGTAGTCCGCGCCGGTCTCGGCAAGCACCCGCCGCTTAAAATCAGCGAGCTTTTCACGCGATTCGTCTTTATCCTCTCGTTTCGCCCTCACCCTTCCCGTTCTGCGCACAAGTGCGGCGTGCAAGCGATTTGGGTCGCCAAACATAAAGGAGCGGAGCGTCTCTTTTCTCGACAAAACTCTTCGCTGGCATTTTCCACGAAGTCCGGGGAAGGCTCGCGCCACGCACAGACCGCTTCGCCAAGAAGGATCATGGTTGCGGATATAGTCGTAGTACATGTCAAACACTTGCTCTCGACAATCAGAGAGCCTGGGGTTTAAGCAGGAAAAGGCAAACCGGGTGAAAAGAAGCTTGACGCTTCCAAAAAGCTCCTTTTTTACTGATTCATACAAACCCTTCGCTCTATATAGGTCGCACACAGAATCGACAGCTTGTGGTAGGCCGAGAGCCTTGCTGCCTATCATGAAATCATACTCATTCTCTTCTGCATTTAGAAGTCTGTTGTATAAAAGGTGCTCGTCAGCAACCGTTGCCTTGGAACAAGCTTGACATTGCTTCAAAAACACAAACCCACAGAAAGCTTCGTAGCTACTATCAAACCGAATATCGTTCTCGTCGAGAAATGATTTCGAATAAAGCTTACCGGTTTCACTAAACCCTGCGTTACGGAGAAGCCATGGCTCCTCTTCCACATTTGTTGCTTTCAAGGTCTTTTTCGCTGAAAAGATACGGGAGCGTCTCTTTCCTTCATAAAAATGATAATCCATAGAAGAGCTATATACTAAATCTCCTTCATGCTGAACAGCGGATTCCAAAAGCACATCCAAAGCATCCGATCGCAGCGTATCCTCAGCATTTAGAAACATCAGATATGAACCGCGTGCCAGGCTGATAGCCTTATTCAAAGCCTCACTCCGCATACTTGCCAACGCATCCACGCTGATGATGCGTTGATTCGATCGTTTCTCTATCTCTTCGATGAAGTTTCGGATAGGCGCACTCGAGCCTCGATCGACGATCAGCAATTCGAAATTGCGGTAATTTTGATCATAAATCGATTGCAGGCACTCTCCTAACGCTTCCCCTTCGTTGTCAATTGTCACAATAATTGAAATAACTGGGCTGACTTGATGCTGCACGGTTTCATACCTCTTCTATGTAAACGTAAAACCTTTGGAGCTCGCCCTTGCTGAAAACACCACCATTTTCTAAGCTAACGCCGAGTAAAAGGCAAAACTCTTACCGCTCTTCTAGAACTAAACTATTTTATTTAATGATACCCCATATTTAATACGCACATCGACTGCTAGCAGCTATTCCTGCTTCGATATATCGAACAAAATTACCGTGTTTGCTTATATAAAGGCTCTTTTTTTACAAAGTACAATATAATTGTAGTAATGTCTGCGTGGAACTACCTATTTGTTTTCGATAGCTTCAAGAGGTAATTCATGGGTTCTAATCGTCCGAAAGTTAGCGTAATTGTTCCCGTTTATAACAACGAGGGCTATATCGGAAAGGCACTAGAAAGCTTAGCAAAGCAAACACTATCAAGTAGCCAACTTGAAGTCCTCGTCATCGACGATGGATCCAACGACGATACGGTCTCAATATGCGATGAATATGCTCGGAGATTTTCTAATTATATTGTTATCCATCAAAAGAACAGCGGCGTCAGCAAATCACGCAACCGCGGACTCGAGCTCGCAAAGGGAGAATACATTGCCTTCTTGGACAGCGATGACACCCTTGATCCCTCGACGCTCGAATCGGCTGCTCTTTTCTTTGACCAGCATTATGCCGAAACAGATGCTGTAGTATATCCTATGCGATTGTTTAACGATGTCCGCGAGTGGTCTCATGTACGCGAAAAGATTCTTACGGAGTCTGGTATATACGATTTATCGAAAATTCAACACGCCTTTGCTCTTGTCACCAACGTAAACGTTATGGTAAAAAACACCGCTGATCTCCCTCGTTTCCAAGAGGATCTCCTAGTCCACGAAGACGAACTTTTCTTCATGAACGTTTTGCTCGGAAAGCTAACCGTGGGATTTTCCAAAAAAGGATGTTATCGCTACCGGCAAGAGGGCGGCAGTGCAATCTACACGAAAATGCATCCGTACTATCAATTTGAAGAGAATATAGAATTTTGGGAGGAACTATTCAGCAGATATCCCGAAAAACCGCCGCTTTATCTGCAGGCATCGTATCTTAACGAGCTGCTTTGGAAGTTAAAAAAAGACTATGTCTTCCCCTATCATTACCGAAAGACCGATTTCGACACCGCCTGCAAGCGGATACGGGCACTCTTGAAGCTCGTCGATGACGATCTGATTGTGACAGCCCCGCGCTCAGACGAGTATTTGCAGGAGTTTTTTCTTTCGTTGAAGCATGGCCGAGCCCTCTCATGCAAGGTTTCGGAACAGGGTTTTATTCTCTCAGCCCATGATGTCCCGATTCTTTGCCGGAATCACATAACGGCAGAGGTACTTCGTACATACGGGAAAAACTCCCACTGGCACGTCGAAGGCTACCTGAAATCGATTGCATTCGGCCTAATCGGCGAACCCGAGTTTACCGCTGAGATCGAGCCTGTTTCCGGCGAGACGATTTCGGTTCCAATTCGCCTTACCGATTCGTCGAGAAGTAGACACTTGTGCCACATACAGACCAATACTTTTTGGGGGTTTTCGCTCGATCTTCCACTTGAGAGAGACGCCCGAGTAACGCTTCGAATCAAGCTCGGCGATACCCCTGTGCCAATCACAACACACTTTACGAACCGGGCGTCGCTCAACAGTGAGGCGGGCATTCTCGCGTGCTTTTATGGAGAGTCGGTCATCACCGCACATCCGAGCACTGCTTCATTTACGATTTGTGCAGAGGCAACCAGGCGCCAAAAAACTATAGTGTTGGAAAAAAACGACGCATCGGTTCTGAAGAAAAATAAGAAGGGTTTTGTACTGCGCCGTCTTGTCCGACTCCTCCCCAGCAAAAGAAGGATCTGGCTTTATTACGATAGAGCCGGGGTGGGTAAAGATAATTCTTATTATCAGTTCATTCACGATCTCGAAAAACAGGACGGGGTTGCAAGATTCTACGTTACCAATAACGATGAGCAGACAAACAAACGGTTGTTTTCTTTGCAACAGATGAAACATGTCCTTGCGTTTTCTTCGAACAAGCATCGGCTACTTCATTTGAAGGCCGAGAAAATTCTTGCGTCGTACATCGAGCCCGAAAATTGGAGGCCATTTTATCAGAAGGCCCTTAATGCTGTAGCCGACCTCGTAAACTATGAGCTCGTATACTTACAGCATGGCGTACTTCATGCGCACATGCCCTGGAAATACTCAGCTGATAGGTTGCTCATGGATAAAGAAGTGGTATCGACGCACTTTGAAATCGAGAACCTCAAAACTACGTACGGCTTTTCCGATGAAAAACTCATACGAAGCGGAATGCCGCGCTTCGACCACATCGACACCGAAACGTCTCCTAAGAAAAAAATACTGTTTGCCCCCTCGTGGAGAAAATACCTGATCGATGAAGTATCGCCTCTTGTGTTTAAACCGAAGCGCCGAGCGTTCGAAGAGTCGACTTTCTGGATTGAAACCAACAAGCTCCTCACGAGCAGGCCGCTTTTAGAGGCTTTGGAGCACTATGACTACTCTCTCGACATCAAGCTTCATCCCATATTCAAAGAATACGCTCCGTATTTTGTTAGTCCAAGTAAGCGAATAAAGCTTGTCAACGATGTCGCTGGCAGCGATTACCAGATTTTTGTGACCGACTATTCTTCGTGGGTGTTTGATTTTGTGTATCTCAAGCGCGCCATAGCATACTTCTTGCCTGACAAAGCCGAATTTGATGCAGGGTTGAACGGATACAGAAAGCTCGACCTGCCTTTCGAGCAAGGCTTTGGGCCTTTGGCAACAAAAGGCGAGGATCTTGTGAATAACCTCGTAAGCATAATGGAAAACAAGGGCGCACCTGAGACTCTTTACGCACGCCGTATGG
Source organism: Raoultibacter phocaeensis (assembly GCF_901411515.1). Taxonomy (NCBI): domain Bacteria; kingdom Bacillati; phylum Actinomycetota; class Coriobacteriia; order Eggerthellales; family Eggerthellaceae; genus Raoultibacter; species Raoultibacter phocaeensis. The sequence goes on along the minus strand of NZ_CABDUX010000001.1, from coordinate 966,251 downwards.
AAGGGTTCTTCCTCCACTACGACAATAAGCAATGCGATCGACTGTATGAAGAGTTGAATGATTCTTTTCTCAAACTTTAGTCTAAAGTCGTTTTCTCGTATTTATCAATAGCGAAAGCCGCGATTCGTTTCGCGGCACCAGGACGACACTGGGCAAACGTATCGCCAATGAACGAACTAAAGGCATCGTAAGAGTATTCTAACGACCCACTTATCAAATCCGTTAAAAACCCAATAAGCTCCTCTTCGGAAGTACACGTGATTCGTGGCGATTCTACGAGAGGATCCCTATTGAGGCCCGGCGATTCACGATATACGTCAATATCGGGAACATAGAAAACAACTTTTTTGCCGAGCACATATGCCTCGTACACGATACTCGAATAATCTGTCACCACGATATCGGCTTCACCGAGAACCTCCGGAACCGATCCAGGAGCACACTTTCCCTGTTCAAGAGGATGGAACGACCAAACAAGCCGTCCGGGCAATCGAAAAAGCTTCGGCGAATCATGCAAGTCATAAAACGGATGCTCGGAAGCGCTGCTCTTTCTCAGCGTTGGTGCAAAAAGTACCGTGGGCGTGCTTTTTCTTTTGTCGCGTCGAAAGCTTTTCGCCTTTTCTATCAGTGCGTCGTATTCTGGGCGGCAGAGAGGAATCACTCTTTCGACGGGATAAGCAAACGCTTCTGCATACACTGCGCGGTCACGTTCGCCCGTGCAAAGAATCCAGCTGTAATTGCGATGGATGTCAAAAAGTTTGGCCGTCTTCGACGAATGCCCTTCTAGCGTATCGAGGGATTGGTATCCGAAGCATTTGTATGATCCAAACGCATGCCATATCTGTATTACAACAGGAGCTTTCGGGTATTCGTAATGATGCATCGGTTCGACCCGCTCGACCCGCTCGCATGAGAAATCGAGTAAGCTGACGACGGGATCGTATCGATCGAGTATGCACACCTTGCAGCGCGCAAGATGATATATCTCTACAGCCACATGTATAGCGTACGATATTACTGTTTTTCTCGATAATTTTTTTGTGTGATACACGGGGATCCAACCACAAGCTAGAAACTCTTCTCCGATGGCCACGAAATCATCGTTCGGCTCGTCGGCTTGCCGCGATACGAAGAGCACCTCGTTTTTCCGCGAAAAGCGATCGAACAGCGCGTAGAGAATATTGAATATCACTTTTGATAGGGAAACAAAAACTCTTTTTGCTTTCATTAATGAGTCTCGTTTTCGAACACAGCCTGCATGATTCGGTCGGTGGCACGCCCGTCGCAAGCGCTCATAAACCTCTTTTTGAACTCAACTACACGTTGCGCATCAAATAAACGCTCGACATTACCGAGGTAGTCGATGAGCTCTTCGTTGGTGGTTACGATAGGCCCTGGAGTTAGTTCCTCATAGTCGTAGTAGAACCCTCGCCAGTCTTTATAATCCTCGATATCATAAGCGAAAAAAACTATGGGACGGGTAAACAAAGAGTACTCGAACACGAGAGACGAGTAATCAGAAATGCATATGTCGGATGCGGCCAAAAGTATTTCGATCGAAAGCCCCGAGAAGCTGACGTCAACCGCAAAGTCCTCGCAACCGTCTGGAATGCGCGGCGTATCAACGACGTAAGGATGATGTTTGATTACGAGTACATAACGATCTCCGAGGATGCGTTTAAGCCCTCGTATATCCAACTCGTTTGGTCCTTTTGCGCCGATAACGCGCCCGCGGAATGTTGGTGCATAAAGAATTATTTTTTTGCCTGCTGCGAACGGCACAAGCTTATCGACTTTTTTTCGCGCCTCTGACAAAAAAGATTGATCAAAAAACACGTCCGTTCGACTTACGCCGAGAGGCTTTACAATATCCGGTGTATCGTCGAGAACCATGGCCTCAACATACGCCCAAACTACATCGGGGCTGCTTACCGTTACCAACGACAGATTCTCGTAAAATGGATGCTTAATCTTCTGTTCCCTCGAACCACCGAACTGAAGATCCGCCGTACTCATACCGAACTTTTTGAAAGCGCCGCAGGCATGCCACAGCTGCACGACACACGTATCGCTTTTCAAAGGCAGACAGCTTATCACCTCGGAGGCATCGTCGAGAAACACATAGCCCGCAGTTGCAACCTCCCTCGCAAGGCGAATGCAGTTGACGCAGTAACGCGGGTAGGCTACTTGGTACTCGTACAACATTGTCGTCTCAAGGTGCCAAGCTCCTTCGTTTTCGAGACGAGCGTAAATAAGCTTGAAGTTATCCGAAAGCGCCGATCCCCTTCTTTGTACAAACACTACTTTGTTTTTCTGAAGCTGCCGGCGCTTGCTCGCACGGGTATACACAAAGGGATACAGCCATCCGAGCAATATATCCTTTATCAAATCTTTTACTGTTTGTTTTATCGTGTCGGCCACATCGCTTCACCCTGCCACTTTTAAGCTAGAGGTTCCATAGCATAATAGTTTTGCCCATCGTTTTCCGAATGTCCGCCTCAAATGCCGTAGCTATATCCGAAATGGCACTAACCGGTTTCACCTGTCCGACAAGAGCTTCGAGATAGTTCATCATCGTGGGATGCGCTTGGTACAGCTTAACCGTCTCGAGGAAATCCTTCCTGCCGCTTCTACTGCTTCCAAACATCTTCAAACCCTTTTCAAGAACCATTCGCGTATTAACGGGAATGGGCCCTTCGGAAACGCCAAGCAACGAAACAGTGCCTTCTGGATTAATCCTGTCAATGATTTGGTCGATAGCTTGGGATGAACCTTCTCCACCGCAACATTCAAACGCGTGATCGACGTGAGTATCGGAAGGTATGTCATGTACAAGATAGGTTTCGTCCACAAAGGTAAAGTCTTCGAGTTTGAATCCGTTCCGCCCAAAAACAATTATGCGCGCGTTGGGGTACATAACGCTTAAGATCAGCGAAACAATAAACCCCATATTTCCATCTCCCCACACTCCAATGGCGTCGCGGCGGGCATGGGAAAACAAACCGAACCGAGTTATAGAGTGAACCGCTACACTTACCAACTCGGTAAAAGCGGCGACGTTTTTGCTAAGGGATTCAGGCAATGGAACAACGCGATCAGGCGCAAGCCCTACGCACTCCTGCATAAACCCGTCATATCCGCTCCCGCAGAACTCACTGCTTCTAAGGTAGTTCTCAGCTATAAGCGGGTCTGTTTCGTGCGGATTATTCGGAAGCATGACAACGCAATCACCCCGTTTGTACGTACCGGAATCGTCACGCAAAACGGTGCCGATTCCTTCGTGAATCAAAGCCATAGGAAGTTTCGAAGCGAGCACCTTTTCGCTGCGCGTTCCTTGATAGTATCGCTGGTCGGCGTTGCAGATCGACAAGTGAGTGGGGCGCACCAACACGCTATTCCTCAGCGACCCCAGCTCGATCTGGATCGGCTCGAACGCTCGAGGAGCGACCAGTCTATACACGCAGTTTAGCATTCGTCGACTCCAAGCATCGCGTGAGCAACGCGCATGTCATGGGGGTAGGTTATTTTGAAGTTAGCAGTATCCCCTTTGACTAACTCCACTTTCTGCCCGCGCAAAACAAAAGCCTTGCATGCGTCGGTAAGAACCGCTTTCTCGTCTTCACTGAGTGAAGAAAGAGTTTCCTTGAGCTTGACTATCTTAAAGCTCTGTGGGGTTTGCCCAAGATAGAGGTTCCGTCGATCAGGTATTTCCGAAATCGTTGTCGCATCCTCGCTCATAACGATAGTATCAGTAGCAGGTACGACGGTATCGCAGGCGTCGAACCGCTTAGCCGCTTCAACATTCTCTTCAATAATTCGCAGCGAAACGAACGGACGCACCGCATCGTGCGTGACGATTATAGATTCCTCGTCGATGCAATAATGCGCATCAATCCACGCAATAGCATTGAGTACGGTGTCTGTTCTGGTCAGCCCGCCTGTGGCAACCTGAACCTCGTTAGAGTGTTCGGAGCAAAACCGCGCAATCAAGTCTTTCGTTTGCTGCAGCCACGTTTCTGGGCATAAGACTAACACCACATCGAACCGCCCTGAGGCGCAGAACTTCTCGATCGTATGGATGAGCACGGGTTTACTCCCAAGCTGGTAGTATTGCTTCGGCTTATCTGGATTGCCCATACGAACCCCGGATCCACCAGCTAATATAGCCGCAACTATCACTTCGGCCCCTTTCGATCTTTTTACCCAGGTTGAACTATTGTTTCTGTTGCTCGACAGGTTCTTCGTAATAAGCAACAGCCGCATCGATTGGCCCATCGAACATCTTAATCCCCTCGCTGAGCACAATGCCTCTTGTACAGAACTCCTGGGCTGCGTCCGATTCGTGGGTAACGAAAAGAACGGTCACGTTTTCGTTCGACATGATTTCCCGCATACGCTCGATGCATTTCTTTCTGAACTCTCTATCTCCTACCGAAAGGGCCTCATCGACTACAAGGATATCAGGATCAATTGACGCTGCGAAAGCAAATCCAAGACGAGCCTTCATGCCACTTGAGTACGATTTCATCGGCTGATCAATATAGAGCCCTAGTTCGGCAAAATCGATCGCTTTTTCTTCGATCTCCTTGTATTCCTTTTTGCTCATACCTAACACTTGACTCCGGAGGTTCAAGTTCTCTCGTCCTGTTAGTTGTCCGTCAAACCCAGCATTAAGCTCCAGCAGTGCGCTTACGCGCCCATTTACGGTTACCGTTCCTTCTGTCGGGTAGCTGACACCTGTAATCATTTTAAGAGCTGTCGACTTTCCTGCCCCATTGCGTCCGATCAGTGCGACCGCTTCTCCTTTTTTTACTTCAAACGATAAGTCATTGTTCGCATGAACGATACCTACGAGTTCTTTGTTGTTTCTACTGAAAAGACCAAGAAACCTACTCCGATCGTTTTTGTACAACTTATAGGTTTTCGTCACATGATCGAATTTTACCGCAGGCACATCGCTCACAGCTGAACGTGGTCCCAATGATTCCAACAAATTGGACTCGGTAGGATTAAAGGACATCAGCGACCTCCTCATGGAAGTGCCGGTACACGAGCGTCATCGCAACAAGCGTTGCTGCAAAGGTAACGACGAAGCAACCGAAAAACACCGGATCTTCCCAAAACCAAACCTTATCGCATAGCGCGTCGCGAAACGCCGTAACAAAAAAGGTAACCGGATTAAACAACATGACGTTTGCAGCCCAGCCAAAACCCGATTCGACCAGCATATTCATATTAAATAAAATACCAGACAACCAAAAAATCGGCTGATTGAGGGCCTTCATGAGCTGACCGAAGTCTTTACTGATACCCGATAGTTGAGACGTCAGTATAGAAACCATATCCCAAAACACAAACATGAGCAGCATGAGAATGGGAACTTGGATGAGGTAAATATCCCATGGCATGCCGTATGCAGCATAAATAATAAACAGGATGATGAACAATGCAATGTTTACGATAAGGGTTGAAAGGGAATACAAGGTAGAAATACCGCTAAGCGGGAACTTCACCTTATTGACCAGATAGGCATAGCGGTGCAAAACGTCGGATCCTGTTCCAAACATGTCCGACATGTAGAACCAAGGTATGAGCCCGGAAACAAGCCAAACAAAATATGGATACGTTGTATCCGCCGCACCTGCACGTAGACCGAATTCCAGCGCAAACCAAAACACCACGATGAACACGATGGGCTTTACCGCGAGCCATGCCCATCCGAGCACTGCGCCGCGGGCTTGCTTCATCAGCTCGAAGATGGCAAGATGGCCGATCTGCTTGCGCCATTGCCAGTTGTCCTTCAAAATAGTTGCGAGAGTACTGAACAACGTCCGCCGTCCTCTGTATTAGACACAATTCCAAGCGCTCAATATAGCACAATCCTGATTTCCCTCATAATGTATGTAGCCATTTACGGGCCTACGACACAGGAAAAGACGGCAAAGGAACGATTCCCGAAGGGTCCTCCCCCGCATCGACTGTTTCCATGATCAGCGCCCACGCTTCCTTATCCTCGGGTACAACCCATAAGCCGTCATCGTTAACCGAGCCTTTATGGGGGCCGGTACCCGTGTAGATGGTGACCTCGCTCTTATGCAGGATGAACTCGGCAACGAGTGAGGCGGCCAGCCCGAAATCCATATTGGTCGACGTATGCTCTTCAAGGTACGCAAGCGCCTCGTCGGCACCATTCGGGTCGGACATAACCTTCTCGATGATAGCCACTTCAATGTTGCGTACGTTCACCTGGCGAAGAGCATCCTGATCGTCCACGTATTCTTTGCGGGCGCGGGCAAGCACAAGCGTTTGCGAGCCGTTGAGCAGCTGCGATTCGCCGGGTTTCACCGTAACGTCTCTACCTGTCGAAGGATCGTCGGTCGTAATCTTCAGTGGCACGTCCACCACGGTTCCGCCCAAATCGTCCACGAGCGATTCAAACGAGGTGAACGTGGTCATCATGTAATAGTCGATCGACGTGCCTGTCAGGGTTTCAACCGCTTTGACCACCTCGTTGGGATCTCCGCCCGCTAGGGAATCGTTGATCTTGCCGCTTGTTCCCGCAAGCTGCGTGTCGCGCGGGACGGTAACGAGCGTAACGGTGTAGGTTTCCGGATCGATCCGCATGAGGGTCATGATGTCGGAATGCTGATCAAGCTGAGCGTGCTCGTTCGCCTTGCCGGTGTAGAGCGCTGTGCCCTTGCGCGAATCCGAGCCGATGAGCAGCACGTAAAGCGGATCGGAAACGATTTCGAGCTGGGCGTTGGCGGCTTCATGCCCGCTTTGGGCGTTGTCGCTGGACAGCAAGCAAGCGATGCCGATGAAGGCTGCTGCAAACACGGCTACGCACAGCACGGCCAAAGCGGCCATCTTGCGCGAACGCGCTACGATGTCAGGCGAATTGCTCATCTTAGTAGTATACCATTCGGGGAAACCAGAGCTGTGCGGTTAGAGAAAAGCGTGCTCGTTACTGCTTATGTCGCGGTGTGCGGGGGCCGTGTTTGCCCTTGTTGTCGTAATAATGGCGAAGAACGGGCTTGAACAGGCCGAATTTCCAGATGATGAAGAAGATTACCACAGCCAACCCAAAGAAGATCGCCCAGCGGACGGGACCGGAGAAGCTGCCCAACATGCACCCCACGAGCGCGAGCGCCGCCGAACAGATCCACAGAACTGCCACTGCCCTTCGCTGGCCGAGCCCTGCGCGAAGCAGGCGGTGGTGGATGTGACCCATGTCGGCCTGCCCGACCGGTTTGTGCCCACGGCTTCGCCGGATGATCGCCGATACCGTATCGAGCAAAGGGATGCCGGCGATTACCAAAGGCACGAGCATTACCACGAAGCTCTGGGTACGCACGACGCCCGTGATCGAGATAATGCCCACCATAAGACCGAGCAAGAGCGATCCCGAATCCCCCATAAAAACGGATGCGGGAAAGAAGTTGAAGCGCAAAAACGCAAGGCACACGGCAATGAGCGCTATGCAGGCCAGCGCAAGCGTCGCACTGCCCCGTTTAAGTACGAGGTACAGCAAGCTGATCGCAACGATGGTGATAATGCCCGTAGCAAGTCCATCGAGCCCGTCGATCAGGTTCGTAATGTTCACGAACACGACGAGATAGAGTACCGTAAGCGGAAAATCGATCCACGCGAGATCGACGTAATCCCCATCGACCATCGAGCGAACCGTTCCGATGGTGATGCCCGCAAGCGCAACGACAGTAGCAGCCACTATCTGGCCGATGAGCTTCGGGAGTGCCGACATCTGGATGATGTCATCGACAAGCCCCACAGCAAACATAAGCGTGATGCCGATGAACAGGAGGATGAAGTTGATATCCTGGAGCACGTACAGATCGACGAGTTCCCACCCGAAAAACCTTTCTGCAATGATAACGGTAAGGCATCCCGCAACAAGCCCCACGTACAAAGCGATCCCGCCGCAACGGGGAACGGGATCGGTATTGAGGCGGCGGTTGCTCGGATAGTCGATCGCCCCGATGGCAACGGCGATTTTCTTGGAAACGGGCACCATGAGGTACGTGACGATAAACGCCACGAAAAACACCGTCAATGCCTGATGTATCGCTAACAACTCGCATCCCCATGAATAAATGTGCGTGGATCATCATAGTATCAGATATCACATCATAATTAATACACGAAGGAGTTTACGTATTTCTTGGTCGGCGGCGAAAACCAGGGCGGGGGACGGAGACTCACGCACACAGGCGCCCAATCGCCGATTTCACCCGCGCTCTTCCCGGTACGCTTTCTCTCCCCGCATGTGATCGCGAACGCGCCTCGGCACGCCGAGGAGCGCGTTTCCCACCTGGTACGTTCGCGACGTGCGGATGTCGTCCTCGAGATCGCGAAGCGCTGCACCCGGATACACGACCTCCGTATAGAAATCCAGCTTCTCGGCGGGATCGAGCTCATCGAGATACGCAGCTTTATCGGCCTCGTCCACCTCTTCGAACCAGATGTGCGCTGCCACGAGCGCGTAATCGACCATCCGGCGGCTCGCCGCACGTAGAAACCTGTCCTCGAGCTCTTCCGCGTGAGCGCTCACCCACTTCCGCATTTCACGGACACATACCCAATGGCCGCGCACGTTTGCGATGGTTCGTTTCGCGGTCATCGTCGAATTTGCGCGAATCCGGCGCATGTATAGGGGCTCGTTTAAGTATGAGGATCGCTGCGAATGCACGAGCGTTTGGAAGGTGAACAGCACGTCCTCGTGGATGATGCCCTCGAAAAACCGAATACGGTGCTGCTCTACGAGCGAGCGCTTCACCATGCGAAGCGCGGCATGCGGCAAAAACTCGCGGTGTTCTTCGAAGTAGGCGAACAGCTCTTTGCCCGTTGCAACCTCTTCGAACGCAGGGCGGTTGCCGTACTCCTCGCGCACGAGGCCGAAAAGCTCTTTCGATTCGTAGAATGCCTGCGCCGAAAAATAGAGATCGTCGAGGTTTTGCCTATCAGCGCGGGCGACGAGCTTTTCGAGCGCATCGGGTACGAAGTAGTCGTCGGCATCGAGCAGCACGATGTAGGTGCCGTGCGCATGATCGAGCGCCACGTTGCGCGCCGCGCTCTGGCCGCGATTCTGTTCGAGTTTGAAAAACCGGAAGCGCGGATCATCGGCCGCTGCGGCCTTCGCACCAGCGAGGGAATCATCCGTCGAGCAATCGTCTACGCACAGTACCTCGAAATCCCCAAACGTCTGGGCCTTAAGCGATCCGAGGCATTCCTCGATGTACGGGGCGCAGTTGTACAAAGGCACGATGACTGATACGCGAACGTCTTCCATGATGTGCTCCATTCCGCCGCCCTATGCAGACACGCATGCACCATACGAGCAATGTTTCACGTGAAACATTTGTTCGTGTTTCATGCGCTTTGCCACGGTTCAGCCTAAAACGTTTCCGGGTGGGCTTGAGCGAATGCGGCGGCTCCACGCTCAAGTAATTCGGTCACCGCGCTCCAATCACGCTCGCTGAAATGCTCCTTTGCGAGCTCGCCCGCATCGCGCGCGCTTCGGTACTCCGCCGCCATCCGCTCGGCGAATTCTTCGTGGCACGCCTGATCGATGCGCTCGTAGTTCCAGCGGTACTTGCCCCACTTGTCCACATGAAACCACGGTATGAACCGCTCGCACCTCTTCGGTCGCTCGTGCAGGAAGCGTTCGCTTTCGGCGAGCTCGTCGCACACCACGAAGATGCGGTTCGATGTCTTCACCGACGAAGACGGGTTATCCATACGATAATGGAGCAGCGCCTTGCGTGAAAGTACGCACCGCCTGGCCGCAAACCACGTTTTGAGCACGAACGACGTATCTTGAAACGCCGCCCCGGGTGTCTCGCGAAACGCTATTCCCTCGTTTACGAGCATCGAGGTACGGTACAGCCCGGTCCAAATCGAGGGGATCGTGCAGATGATCCGAGGTTCATCGGCGGGATCGAACGGCTTTTTCACGGGATAGCCCTGAAGGTTCCGGTTCTTGCGGTTGCGGCCTTCGGCATACTCGTAGAAGTTCGATTTCACAAGGTCGCAGTCATGCTGTTTAGCAAGCGCGTACAGGGTTTCGTACATGGTGCGTTCGGCGAAGTCGTCAGGCTCCGCAATGGCCAGGTACTCGCCGCGAGCCTGCTCAATGCCGATGTTGAGCGAGGCGCCGTAGCCCGAGTTCTCCTTGTCGATAATCGCAACGCGCGGATCGCGGGCGGCGAAATCGCGAAGGATAGCGGGCGATCCGTCGGTGGCACCGTCGTTGATGCAGATAATCTCGATGTTCTCGAGCGTCTGCGCGCAGAGCGAATCGAGGCACTGCGAAAGATAGCGTTCGACGTTATACGTGGGCACGAGTATCGAAACGGCGGGTCGCTCGTTTTGATTGCTCGACATGGATGCCTCCGCTCTGGATTGCTGAACCGGGGTTTGCTGCGAATACTGTTTCCTCATTATACCCGAGTGCAAACAACGTGCATCGAACCCGCTGTTTGCAGCACGCAGCCTTCATTGATGCGAAGCTTGTGCAAGATCCCGGTCCACAACCCATCGGAGATAGTCGGATCGTTTCATGCCGAGGTTTTGAGCGCGGCGGTCAATAGCATCAATTTTGCTTTCTGTTTCCTTGAACCCGACAAGACGGAGCTGGCTGCCGAATTTCAAAGGACGACCTACCGTTATTTCCCCCGTCGGCTTGCCCGATGTGCCACCATTTTCCCACGGAGCAGCAAGTTTTTCGATGTCTTCGGCACGTACCCCAAACAGTCTTTCTAGCTCTTCTGCCGATTTCATCATCTCATCACCTCGTCAATCTAAGCTCTTTGAGCACGTTCTTGGTAGGCGGAGTCATCGCATGATACACGAGAATTCCCTGATCGGCATCTCGTCCAACCATTTGAATAAGACGGCCTAGCATGTCGTATCCTACCGTGAGAATTTTATCTTCCTCGGGAGATTTCCGATGTTGCTTCCGTACGAAATGCTCCCATGCAAAGCGGATATCGTTTTCGGTTAACCCGTGCTTCAGCGCATGAGGGTGGACATACACGTTCTTCATACGCAATCACTCTTTTCGTATAACGAAATTGTATAACGAAATATGGAGATAGACAAGCTCAACTCTTTACAAATACAGGGGCGATGCAGGACCGCCGCGCGGTAACTCAATTCGCATACAAACCACTCCTTGGAAACGCTGCTGGATTCCCTTATAATAACGGTCGAGCCGCACGGAGCTGGTTACTCCGCACGGCTCTCGGATCGCTTCGGCGGTTCGGGTTTAGGTTTTGGGCTCCTTGTCCAACGCTTCGTTGGACGGGAGCCGGTCGAATTTGTCGATGATGAAATCAACGACCCGTATGACCAACTCGGCAAGAGCAATCACAAGCATCCAAAACTCAACCGTCATAGGAGCCACCCCCTTTCTGTTATACATCAGAAATGGTCTGTGAGGGGGTGTGCACCCTATGCCGCCTCGGCTTCCTGCCATGCATTGTAACGGGTGCGTCTTGCACCTCGACGAACCGAGAAGGGCGCGAAGTTCACGCGGATTGCGCACGCGAGAGAACCGAATGCTACACGGTTTCACATGCAGTTCTACTCGAAGCGCGCACGAGAACGAACCTTCAAAGACCCATCGTGGATGCTTTCGGGAAGCGCTGCGGAATTCGCTTCGAACAGGCAACGGGCGCCCGGCTGTGCCTCGGCGCCCGTCGTGGGTGGATCTGTCCGGCAAAAAGTCGCGTCTGCGTATGCTGTCGCTTACGCGCTTGCCTCGTTGCCCGCTGCCATCTGGCCGGCAAGACGGCCGTTCACCAAGCAGTCAGCCGTTGCGCACGAGCCGAGGCGGCAAGCTCCGTGCACGCCGCCGGTCGCTTCGCCTGCAGCATAGAAGCCGGGGATGGGGTTCAGGTTGACGTCGAGCACTTGCGCATCCATGTTGGTCTTTACGCCGCCCATGGTATGGTGCACTTTCGGCCAGATGCGGGTGATGTAGTAGGGGCCTTCGCCGAGCGGTTTGGCATCTTCGGGGATCATCTTGCCGAACTCCTCGTCGTTGCGCGCCTCGACGTAGCCGTTGTAGCGATCCATCTGGGCACGGAACTCGTCGGGAAGATCGTATTCAGCAATGACCTCTTCGATCGTGTCGAATTTCTTCGTGATGCCGGCATCGATCGCGGGTTGCAGATTCGCATCGTAGTTCCACTTGGGAATGTTCTGCTCATCGACCACCTGGATCAACGGCACGCCGTTGGCAACGATCGCATCCGAGTACACGCGGCGGTCGGCGAGCTCGCTAACGATGCGCTTTCCGGTTTGCGGGTCGATGCTCATGCCGTAGGCAACGTTTGCGTCGATGTAGCTCGGGCCTTTGCCGTAGCCGGTCTCGTCGGGACTGCACCACGGTCCGAGCTGGATCCAGTCGAGGTGCACGGTGAGCGCTCCCGCTTTCATGGCCGCCGCAAGGCCTTCGGCCGTCGCGCCGTCCTGGTTGGTGCAGTCGACGGTATCGCCGAGCCGCGGATCGTGCTGCGACCGCCAGGCAACGTCTTTGCCGAACCCGCCGCTTGCAAGCACGACGCCCTTGTTTGCTTTGATGTAGAGGGGCTGTCCGCTCGTCGGGTCGTTGTTCTTCGCCTTCTCGTTCACCTGCACGCCAACTACGCGGCCCGTCTCATCACGGAAGAATGCAACAACCATGCGGCCCGTCTTGATCGGAACGCCCATTTCGCCGAGCTTCTCGGTCAAAGGCGTCGTGATGGCGGAACCGTGGCCAAGCGCTGGGTGAATCGTGCGTACGGTGTTATGGCCGCCGTAGGGAATCACGTTGATGTTGCCCTCTTCGTCGGTATCCCACTCAACGCCGAGCTCACTCTGCGTCCACTCCCACGTCTCGTTCGACTTCTCGGCGAGTACGCGGCACTTCTCCTCGTCGTTGAGTCCGAGTCCCGCAGTCATCATGTCGGCGACGTACTTGTCAACTGAATCTTCGATCCCCTTCGCCTTTTGGGCGGAAGACATGCACACGGCGAAGTCGCCGTCAGCGATGGCGGAGTTGCCGCCCGTCGTGGGCATTTTCTCCACGATCATCGTATCGGCACCCGCTTTGGAAGCTTCGTACGCGGCGGCAAGTCCCGCATAGCCCGAACCGATAACGAGTACGTCGCACTCTTCGTCCCACTTCTCGGGAAGACCGGCACCCGAGACGGTTGCGGCGTTTGCTGACCCTTTCTGCTGCGGTGCGCACCCCGCAAGGCCCGCCCCTGCCACGACGGCGGCAGCCGATCCGAGTGCAAATGTTTTGAGGAAGCCCCTTCTGTCCAGCGATGTCTTCTCCATGATCCTTCTCCCTTCGAATCCCGTCCCCTGGTTTCGTATCGTGCGATTCCCGCACGCTTTGCACGGTTTGTGCGTTCTGTCCGAGGACGCTTCGCATCATAGGCCGCGTCTTGAAACGGCGTGTACCTCCAAAGGGACTATTTGGGTGTTTTCACGGGTAGAACAAAAAGAGGTATATTGTCGTTTCCCCAGGTTAGAAACTTGCTACGACAGGGTTTGCGCTCAGGTTTTTGAAGATAGCGAACAAATGTTTCACGTGAAACATCGTCGTATACGGCGGGTGCGCAGCGTAGGTGCGGTAAAGGGCTGCGCGACAAATCAGGTGCGGCAAGTGCGGCTAGGGTCGCGCGACGCGGATTGCACGACAAACCAGGTGCGGTAGGTGCGACGAGGGTAGCGCAGCGCAGGTGCTGCGAATGCGGCAAGCGCGACGGAGGTTGCGAGGCAGGCACGACATAGGACGTGTAGCAGGCACAGTGCGGATAGAGCGACGGGCCCCGTCCGCGTTGCAAGCAATTGCTTTAAGCGGGAGGCAGCTGCCCCTTCCACACCATATCGAGCAGCTCTTGGCGCGAATGAATGCCGAGTTTCGCGTAGCAGCGGCGCAGATGCGTCTTGACCGTGTAGTTGGAAAGGTACAACTCTTCGGCTATGTACACGGCGCTGCGCCCGCTCGCATACATCATGAGGATCTCACTCTCGCGCTCGGTGAGACCTGCGCCCTCGGTCGCCTCGGCGAATTTGCGTTCGTAGAGGTTCGCATCGGCTGAAGCGGTATCCGCTGGCAAGTCGGGCTCTTCTCTCCCCGAGGCATTCGCCGCTTGAGCGGGGGCAGCTCCCTTGGTCGTCGGTGCAGCGCTTCCCGAAACGGAGAATGCGGAAGGAGCGCCTCCGTACATAACCGGTACGTCGCCGATCCCCTGCGCACGCGCTTCCTCATCCGCCTCGAAGGGAGTCGTTTCGGCGTTTTGCCGCCTCAGAATGATCGCCACGGTTACGAGCACGCCGATGAACAGCGCCCACAGCCCCACGATGGAAACGAGGTTCGCCGTCGCATCCGAAATGCCGATGGTACCCGAAAGCACTTCGACCGACCCGCGGCCAAGCAGCAAACCAAGCCGCATCGAGCCAAGTCCGAACGCGAACAAAACAAGCGAGTTCGCCTTGCTTTCATACCCCTTCCAGGCGAACACGATCCAAACGAGCTGGCCGAAGAAGTTGAACAGGGCGAGCGGTAACCCGTTCGCGAAAAACGACTGCCCCTCGAGCACGGCGCGTGCCATGAGCACCGTCGCAAGCGCGAGCGGAACCACCACGAGCACTCTGAACTGCATGCGCATGCCGTCGCGCAGCACGTAGAGGAGAAGCGCCACCGAAACGGCGATCGTCGCAGCCTGCGCTTCGGGCGAGACGATGTAGCCCGAAGCTCCCTGCACGATGTCCATCTGCATGATGCTGCCGAAAATGAACGAGAACGCCACCGTGGCGATCACCGGCTCCTTCACGCCGAACAAGAGCGAGCCGAAGGATGCCGGGCTCTCTTCGGGCGTATAGCGTTTCTGCTTCGAACCGAAATCGAGGCGCGCCAAGCAGAATCCCAGGATGACGAGCGAGGCGAGCGGAAACAGCAGCCGCAGCCCCGTCATCGCGGGTGAATTATCCGTCGTGATCGAGAAGAGAAGCGAACACGCGCTCCATATGATGTACGAGCCGATCACGAGCACCATCGAAACGGAGGGTTTGAACGAGGCGAAGCACACGCCCCAGCACAGGTTGAGCAAAGCAAGCGCGATATACACGACAACCTGCAAGGCGATAATCGCTTCGAAGGGCAATTCGACGGCGTACAGCAGCACGCACGCAACGACCACAATGACGAAGCAGACGGCGTACAAGCGGCGGTTCGTATAGGCTCGCAGGCGATACACCACGTATCCGCCGAGCAGATACGCAAGCGTCTCGGCAGCAAGCAGGTAAAACGGTGTGAGTCCGAATCCGAAGAAGTTCGGCGAAGGAACTTGGAGCACGACGAACAGTCCGTCGCCGATGATGACCGCCCACAACAACCATCGCGGATATGGCGAATCCTTAAACACCCATCGTCCCTCTCGCTGCGCGTCGGCCCCGCACCGCGATGCGGAAGCCTCGGTTACTTCGAATGAACAGTATAACTCGTTTCGCGGAATCGCTCGCTTGCGAAACGCGTGCTTCCCTTTCGGCTTCGCATGTTCTAGGCTGTACGATGACGGAAAACGGAAGCGAGGAATGCGTTGAGCAGGGGTAAAACGGGCGAAACGACGAGCCATGTGGTTCGGGGCATCATCTGCGCGGCTGCAGGCGGCATCTGCTGGGGCTTTTCAGGCACGTGCGCGCAGCTGCTCACCACCGGATTCGATATACCCGTAGCTTGGATCACGTGCGTGCGCCTGCTGTCGGCCGCCGCCATTTTCCTCGTCATCTGCGTCGTCAAAGATGCGAAGAGCCTGCTCGCCGTGTTTCGCGACCGCGCCTCGCTCATTCAGATTGCGGGGTTCGCGCTGCTCGGCGTGTTGCTGACGCAGATGAGCTACCTTTCGGCGATATCGTATACGAACGCCGGCACCGGCACCGTGCTGGAGAGACTCGGCCTG
Source organism: Raoultibacter phocaeensis (assembly GCF_901411515.1). Lineage (NCBI taxonomy): Bacteria > Bacillati > Actinomycetota > Coriobacteriia > Eggerthellales > Eggerthellaceae > Raoultibacter > Raoultibacter phocaeensis. Next base: position 950,277 of record NZ_CABDUX010000001.1, on the reverse strand, counting down.
CTCGTCATCATGGTGTACGTGTGCATCCGCACGCGGCGCCTTCCGCATAAGCGCGAGCTGGTCGGCCTCGTGCTTGCCATGGCGGGAGTCTTCCTCATAGCGACCAAAGGGAACTTCTCCTCGCTCGCCATCCCCCCGGAAGCGCTGTTCTGGGGCGGAATCTCGGCGATCGCGCTCGCATTCTACACGCTTCTTCCCGTGAAAGTGCTCAAGAAATGGGGCAGCCTCATCGTCACAGGGCTCGCGATGCTCATGGGAGGCGTAGTCGCAACCGCTTTCGTGCAGCCTTGGACTATACCGGTTACGCTGAGCGGACCCGTGATCCTCGTCATGGCGCTCATGACGCTGATTGGAACCGTAGCCGCCTACGTGCTCTACCTTCAGGGCATCACCGATGCGGGCCCGGTTCGCGCCGGACTGGTGGGGTGCGTCGAGCCGGTAGCCGCGACGTTCATTTCGGCGGTGTGGCTGCACACGCCAGTCACGCTTATCGACATCGTCGGCGTGGCCATGATCGTCGTCATGGTTATCCTCGTAACGAACCGCGACGAAGACGAAGCCCAAGAAGAGCCGACTCCCTACGACGGGAGTACCGACGATCTTCCCCTGTTCGAAGGGCGCGCTTCTGTTTTAAAACGCTTTTCAACGAGGAAGGCAACGCACGACGATTACGTGCGCATCAAAGCACTGCTCGCCTGCGGCCATGCGCGGCTTAAGGAATTGGGCATCGTCGAAGGATTGAAGAAATACCCTTCGGCGCGGCGCGTCATGAAAAGCATCGAGGGCGGTTCCTGTTACGTGGTGGGAAACGAATGCGACGTTATCGGGATGTTCGCGCTCGATTTCAACGGCGATCCCCATTACAAGCTCGCTTTACAGGGATCGTGGTTGATCGAAGGATCGGATGGAAGTCCTGTGTACGCAGCGCTTCATTGGGTCAACGTCGCGCCCGAAGCACGCGGGTGCGGAATCGGATTGTTCATCCTCGAAGAAGCCGACCGATTGGCGCGTGAAAAAGGAAAAGCGAGCATCTGCGCCGATATCTATCCGGCAAACGAGCCGATGCGCAGGCTTTTGCTCAAGCACGGCTACAGCGAGTGCGGCACCATCCGGATTAAGGATTATCTCGAACGCGAGAAAACGCGGGCGGTGTTCGAGAAGCTTTTGTAGTCTGCGGGGCCGTTTTTCAAGCACGGGGCTTTCGGCGGCGGCCACTCATTTGCGAGCCAACGCGAGCGGACACGAACGGATGTTTCACGTGAAACATCGCGGCGACCGCAAGCGTCTTAGCTGCCGGGGTGCTGGGTGGCTGCGCCGGCCGCCCCCGTGTCTGCCACCTCGCCGCATGCCGTCGTTCTGCTGCGCGCCGCATCCGCCGCAGACCGCAGCAGACCGCCGACTCTGCCGTTCTGCTGCGCCACCGCTGCCTCCGCGCTTCCATCACAATCCCGTTGCCGCTAGAGCCGCCGCTCTGCTGCGCGCAGTGCCAACCAACCCGGCTTCGCAACCCGCTCATTCGCTCAAACGCAAAAACGGCGACCCGAAGGTCGCCGCGTACGATTGCTTTGTTCTTTCGGTATCAGGATCGAACAGAGCTATGCGCGTCGGTGCTATTTGGCAGCGCCGATACGGCAGATGGTGGTGCCGCAGTCGGGGCAGGTGCCCTTAGTGATCGGCTTGCCGTTCTTCGTGGTGCTCTCGACGGGGTTCTGCATTTCCTTCTTCGCCTTGCACTTCACGCAATATGCTTCGATTGCCATGGTTGATAAACCTCTCTGTTCATTCCTTTGGGCCGAAACCCTTGTTCCTACGGGCTATAGCCCTCTTTCTACTATGACTGCATAGGTCGTTTCCGCTCTGGGCGCGTTTCCTAGTGGTCATTGCTGCGGACATTATACTGCATGCGTCTTCAATACCTGCAACTTTGCGTTTCCTCGCTATATATTCTTGAGTAATTCCATAACGAAGTCGGCGTTCTGGTACAGGGTGTCGGGATCGATGTTTTCGAGCACATCGTCTCCTTGGGCGAAGTACGCGGGCTTTGCTCCGTTCATGCCCACGATGCTCATGGCCTGGAAACCATGGCGAAGGGCAACCGAAGAAGCGCTTTCCGACCAAGTGATAGAAGCGGTCGTGGAATCGAGACCCGTAGCCTGGCTCGCTTTCTTCATGTAGCGCTTCATGCGCGACGAAGCGGACACGCGGCGGAACTTGCCCTCCTTCTCGATAAGGCTCAAGTCGCCCGCACCGAGCGCGTTGAGGTTGATGATAACCGATCCGCGCAGCTCGGTACCGTGTTCGGCCAGAAACGCCTTCATACCCGCGTTGCCGGCGAGTTCTGAGCCGAGGGCCACAAACCACACCTCGACGTTGACGTCGGGATGGCGGAACTGGTAGATCTGCTGCATCTCGCCCGATGCCGAGGGAACGGAGGGTGACAAAGGCGCTCCCTGCACTTCGGGGGCATCATCGCTATACTCGTCTTCCGCCTGCTGGTCGACAAGGCGTCTGCGCGAGAACGCACCGCCCTGCCAGGGACGGTTTGCTTTGCCGAACTCGTCTTCCTCGTATTCACCGAGCGTATCGGCCTCGTCGTATTCATCGTATCCGTCGTATGCTTCATCGCTCTCGCTGTAGTCCGTTTCCTGGAAGCTCTCCCAACCGCCGCGGGCGGCACCGACGCTGCGAGCATCGAACTCGCCGTCGATGTCGAGCCATTCCTGAGCGCTCACCTCTTCGTCGTTCTTCTTCTTTCCGAAGCGATCGAAGAAGCGGCGCACCCGCGATTTCGGCATTTCCACATACCCCGGCCCGGCGTACGCACCCGTTTCGGTGACGCCGCCCGCGTAGTCGGAGTCGTCGGCATCGTCGACGTAGAGGTCGTCGGGATCGACGTTCTCGATGAGCTCGTTTCCAACTGGGGCGAACGTTCCGGTCGCTCCCATCGACGCGAAGGACCCGGCCTTGCTCACGGCACCCGTCCCCTGGGCCTGCTCGGTTACTTCATCAGCGGGTTTGGATATCGCACCGCTCAAGGAAGGTAGCGCCGTCAGATCAGGCTTGGCATCGGGTGCTGTATGATGCACCTCGGCAGGATCCTTCCCCTCTTTCTCGGCAGCCACCTCTTCGGCCCCGATGGTGGGAAGCATCGTGAGCAGGCTCTTCGCCGCCGTCTTGCCCGATTGCTCTGCCTCGGCGAGCGGCGCACGCTGTTTTGCCATCTCGACAACCGGCGGAAGGCCCGTTGACGAGGCGCCAATATCGGGAAGGACGATGGGCGGTTTGGGAGCGGCGGCGTTCATGGCGCCCATATCTTCAGCGAGCTGAGCTCGCAGATCGTCTACATCGATCGGGGGCATCGAAGTCGTCGAGCCGGGCATGGCTGCGACCGATCCCAATCCGACATCGTGCTCATCCGTTTGAGTCTCGAACGGATGGGGCAGCGCTTCAGCGTCGAGAGCCTGCTCGCGAGAAGGCAGCGTACCAACGGCCGGGACGCCAGACGTCCACGGATCCGCCGCCGGCTCGTCCGCCGGGGCAGGTGTGCCTTCGGTTGCGGCACCATCGCCGAAAGCGGCAAGGTCGCCAGCGGGAGCGTGCGGCGTTTCGGTTTCAGGTGCGCTCGACGCGGGTTTTTCGGCCATGATGCCCTCGCGCACGCGCTTCAAGCGCTCTTCGGTATCGAGATCGACCATGCGCTTTTCCTGTTCGGCGCGCGCCGACACTTCGGCGACGGCGGCGGCACCCGCATCGGCGTATCGCGAACGATGGATTTCACCCGGCTGAGGCTCGCGGGATTTCTTGGCGTTCTCCTGCGCTTTCTTGAACCAATCGGGAACCGACGTGGAACCGTCGTCATTCGAAGGAGAGGTCGCCGCCCCTTGTGCGGCGAGGGCTGCGACGTCGCCCGCTTGCTGGATACCCTCAGCAGCGCCGGCTTCGGCTGCAAGGGCCGCAGAAGCACTTGCGGCTAAAGCATCTCCCGCCAGAGCGGCAACACCTGCTTGGGCACCATCGATTGCAGGGGCACCTGCTGGGGCGACCTGCTCCCCTGCCGGCGCACCGCTCAGCGCTTCGCGCGTTTCATCGCGCTGCTCGCGGAGGTCTTCTTCGGTCGGCTGCCCGATGGGCGCTTCCTTCACCTGCACCAGATTGTCGGCGATATCTTTCACGGGCTCGCTCTGGGGGACCGGTTTACCCGTAAGCGCGGCGATGGCCGCCTTCGCAGCGGCAAGGCGCGCTTCTTCGGTTTGGGGAGCGGGCTCGGGCGGCTGCACGCGGGCTGCCTCGTAAGCGAGCTTCGCACCTTCGGGCACCAACCCCGAAGCGAGTGCCTCCTCTTCGCCATGGATGACGGTTCCGTCCGCTTCGGCGCGGGCAGCGAGCTCGAATGCGCTTACGCGGCCACGGCCGATGCGGCGCGCGACATCGAGGAGCACTGCGGTACCGGCAGCGTTCGCGTTAGCTGCTTCGTTGTACGATGAGAATTTGTGGACAAGGGCGAAAATGAGCGGCAACGCAGAAAACACAAGGAAGATAACGATCAGTACGAGAAAGACGATCGCTGTGATGCCTTCGGCGTGCAAGAAGAACAGGTTGCGCACGATGAGGAGGATCGGGAGCAGCACCATGGACACGAGCGTCGCCCATTGGATAAAAGGCAGAACGCCCAAAACGGGCGCTTTGAGTTCGGGGCGTACTTTTCCGCTATCGTATCGGGCGACGAGGATGACCTTCCTTCGGCGCGCGCCGCCCGCATCGGCAGAATAGCCGGGTTCGTACTTCGCCACAACGTTTTGGCTGACGCCGCGGGCGAAGAACCGCGAAATGAGCGGATGGCCCGTCGCCTCGAGCGCGTACAGGATCCCCGCGAGCGCAGTGAGGATCATCGCCGGAATGGCAAGGACCGCAAAGAACAGCGACGCGACGGTTATCGCCACCGTAACGGCGCAGCAGATCGCACGCGGGGTCTCATCGTTCGAAGCGCTGTTAAAATCTTCTATCACCGCTGAAAGACCCGCGTCTTTTTGCATCTGCTCGGTTATGTAGAGGGCAGCTTGCTGCTCCTCTTCGGTTCCGGCAGGACGAGGACCGATTTCTTGCGATAGATACGCAACATGATCCATTAGTTCTGGCATATGCGTGCCTTTCGTTCTTCATCTGGTCATAGTTTCATGCAGGCATACAGTAGGTAAGTATACGCTATTTGCCGTTTGACCCCAAATAATCATTAATAAACGAATCTGCGGTTTCTGCCTTCAAACGTGCTTCTCCGTATACCTTGCTTGCTTGCTCGGTTTCGCGCAGATACGCACTGCGCACCGATTCCGAAGGATTGTCGGGCAGCGTCTTTGCCAGCTCGGCCGCTTCGGCATCGACGGCGTTGTACGCATCGTTTTGCGTTGCCGCCTCCTCTTTGTTGTACGCGAGGATAGCGTCGTCCGAAGCGATCGCGTGTTCCATGGCGGCAATCCTCTTCTCGACGTAGGCTATCTGGTCCGACAGATCGGTACTCGGGTACTGGTCTGCCGCCGTCCAAAGCTGGGACAACGCCCCAGCGAACAGCTCGTTTGCCTCGACACTCTTGTCTCGCGACGCCTGCACGTTTTCCATCGTGGTGTCAGCGATGAGATCCGCCGCTTCGCGGGCAACCTTATCGGCGCCGATTACCTGCGCCCATGCCGCTTCGACGGTACCCGCTGCCTGCGTTGCCGCAAGCGCGGCATCCATGAGCGTGGGTCCCTGCTCGATCATGACACGCCGCGCCTCGATCGCCGCGCGCGCACGGATGACGGCCTCCTTCTCCTGAGGGGGATTGGAATCCGACTCGGCAGCAACCAGTGACGCTTCGGCGGAATCAAGCAGCGCGATCGCCTCGCCGAGACGATCCTTAACCGCGGCTGTCTTCTCGGCTGTCTGATCGTCAACTTCCGCCGTGATGATCGCATCCATCTCCACGGTGATCTCGCTTGCGCTCGTCAAATCCGCAAGCGCACGATCGAGGTTCGACACCCTCTCGGTATGGGCGGTGTACTCTTTATAAAGAAACGATGCGCCCGTTGCTGCGAGCGCCCCCACAATCACGACCGCTGCGGCAATGGCAAGGCCGTTGCGGACGCGCCGCCTTGTTTTGCGGCGTGCGATCTCGTCGACGGGCGGCTCGTACTTCGGCCGCGCAGCCGATGCGGCAGGTTCGGAAGCGACGGGAAGCGACGGGGTCGGCTGGCCCGCCATGCCGACAGGTCCGCGGCTCGACAGGGCGATGAGCTCATCTTTCTGCGGCGTAGTCGGGGGCTTCTTCTTTCCCGGAAGCGTGAACAGCGGAATGCCGCCGAATCGCGGGACATGCGCCTTGGCATCGCGCCCTTCCTCCGCATCCGCAGCGTTTTTAGCGGCGTCGAGCACGCTGAACGACAGCTCGTTGGACGTACCTTCGGTATGCCGTTTGATATGCGCGGCGTGCGACAGTTTCGTATGCTTGTTCTTGCGACCCATGGTCTGCCTATTGTACGGTATCGGCGCGCGGAGGACGGTTTAGGTCACAGAATCCGCGCCTTGGTGCAGGTTTCGCGGCGTCTCGTGCGCCCCGCAAGCCCCGTCGCCGTGAGCTGATGGATCTTCCGCACCCCGTGCCTGTTCGTTTGCAGCGCACGCAGCCTCTTCCCCAATGCAGCGGATAACCTCGGCGGCCGAACATACCTTGATCGACTTGCTCGGCAACGAGTTGAGGAACGCGCGGCCGTAGCCTTTGGTTATCAGCCGCTTGTCAGCTAAGATGAGCGACCCTGAATCGGTCGACTTGCGAATGAGCCTTCCTGCGGCCTGCTTGGTTTCAAGCACTGCCGCCGGCAGCACGTAGTGGCTCCACGCATGCGGATCGCGATCGGAACGCTCGCAGGAAAGCGGGTCAGTCGGCTTCGAGAACGGCAGTTTCGGAATGACCACCCCTTTGAGCGTCGCGCCGGGGGCGTCGAACCCTTCCCAGAAGCTCTTGAGCGCGAACAGCGAAAGATGCTCGTCGACGAGGAAATCATCGCGCAGCCCCTTCACCGACACGCCCCATTTCTGACAGACGAGTCTCAGATCGTCCGATTTGAGCACAGGCTGCACGGCATCGAAGCACTTTTCCATCTCTTTGCGGTTCGTGAACAACGTGAGCATCGAACCTTGTTGCGCGCGGTGCACGCCGATGAGCAGGTTTTGCAGCGCGTCGAGATACCCGGGTGCGCTCGGTTCGGGCATATCTTCGACCACGTACACCGTCATCTGGTCGTCAAAGTTGTAGCTCGAAGGCAGCTCGCTCACCGCTGTGTTCGAGAATTCCGTACGGTTGCAACCGAGGGCCTGTTCGAACGCCTTGAACGTGCCGTCGACCGTCATCGTCGCGGAGGCGAACACGACCGAGTGGGTGTTCGCGTACAGCGTTTCGTTCATCTTGTCGCCGACGTCGATGAGAAGCGCTTGGAGGTTTTCGGCCACCCGCTCGCTCTTCTTCGAAAGCGTGGCGGCATAGGCGTAGGTGGGCGGAGCCGTGAAGAGGATCGTTTCCGCGGCGTTCATCATTTCTTTCAGGCTTATCGCCGTGGACGCGATCTCGCGCTGCAGCTCGGCCGCCTCGTCGAGGTCCTCCAAGTATGCGACGAGGTCCTGGCACGCCTTGACGAGCTTTTCCGCCTTGTCGGTGAATATCCGTGCGTATGAACAGAGAGTGGCGAAGGTGTCGCTTGCGCGAATCTGATCGTTGATCCACAGCTCCACGAATTCGTAGCCCTTGCTTCTTTTGCTCGGATCGAAGTACAGCAGATCCTTCATATGCGCGGTGAATTCGGTTGCCGCCTGCTCGAACTTCTTGCCGGCCCCGCGGGCTTTCGCCGTGAGGCCGAACAGAAGCGTCGAGCCATCGGGCGATTCGCCGAGGCGGCGTTCAGTGCGGATGAACACGTTGCGCGAAACGTCGTCTGCGGCAACGCGAGCGGCAGTGCGCATGATCTCGTCGGCGGCGAGGTTAACGGAGAACGCTTTGCGCGCTTCGGACTCGGCACCGTGAGCCTCGTCGACGACCCAGTAGCGGATCGGAGGCAAAAGCCCCCCGTCGGCCACAAGGTCGCAGAACAGAAGGCTGTGATTCGTCACGACGATATCGGCCGATTCCGCACGGCGGCGTGCGCCGTGTACAAAGCACATCGTACCGAAAAACGGGCATTTCCTGCGCAGACAGTCGGTGCTTGTGGTGGTGATGGTGTAGCGCGGCATCGTGCGGTAGTCTATTTTGAGCCCGTCGATGTCGTCGTATTCGCTCTGTTCGATGAACGAGAGCAGCCCCGCGAGCGAAGGCGCCTGCGGCACGTCGCGGCCGGCGACGTTGCGGGTTTTGGGACCAGCGACGACGATGCGGTTGATGTTGCGCAAGCAGGGATAGTGCGAAAACCCTTTGAGAGCAGCGAAATCGATGCCCTGCGGCGGTGCAGCGGTCGCTCCCTCTTCCCCGTCTCCTCCCTCAAGCGTGCACGCTTGAGCTGCACGGGCGCGCAGCGCTTTGTCGAGCAGCGGAAGCTCCTTGTACATGAGCTGATCGAGCAGCGCGTTCGTCTTCGTTGCCACACCGATCGCGATGTTGTTCTCCTTCGCGGTCAAAGCGGCAGGTACGAGATACGCCATCGATTTACCCACTCCCGTACCCGCTTCGACGGCGAGATTCGTCGAGGATGCGAAGGCAGCGCGCACCGCTTCGGCCATCATGACCTGCTCTACCCGCGTTTCGAAATCAGGATAGAGCGAACCTACGATGCCGTCTGCAGAAAACGCCTGCTCGACGGTTTCAGCGGAAGGGAACGCGAGCTCCCGAGCCGGATCGGCAGCTAGGGCGTCCGCATCGGTCTTCGCTTTACGCTCGATCGCGTTTACCCTGCTTGAGCGCATCGAACGCAATGAGAAGGGCACAGGTTCGCTTTGCTGGGCGAAATGCGCGAACACTTTCACGGTTGGCCATTCCTCCACCGTCGCCATGCCGGCGATCTCGCCCACAAGCGCAATCGGCATAGCGTCGACGGCTGCAAGGAGAATGCGGTACACCGCGCAGAGCGCCTCCACATCGGCATCGGCTCGATGGGTCGAGATCGGCGCGCCGAACGCCCGCACCAGATCGATGAGGCGATGGGATTTAAGACGCGGCAACGCGATGCGGGCGAGATCGAGCGAATCGATCCAAACGTTATCGGCGAGCGGGGTTCCGTACATGTTCTTCGTCGTGAAATTACGGTCGAATTCGGCGTTGTGGGCCACAATGTCGGATGTACCCACGAATTCGACAAGATCAGCGAGCGCCTGGGCGGGCGTTGGAGCGTCGGCAACATCCTCATCGTGAATGTCGGTCAGACGTGCAACGTCTTCGGGAATGGGCTTTCCCGGATTGACGAAGGTGACGAACCATTCGACGATTTTCCCGTGCCTCATACGGGCAGCTGCGATCTGCATGAGTTCGTCGTGGTTGACTGAAAACCCCGTCGTTTCCGTATCGAGCACGACCACATCTTCGTCGAGTACGCCGAAATCGGTCGTACCAGCCGCATCGGCGAGTCCCGCATAGCGCGCGCGGATATCCTCGGGAGTTCCCTCTACGATGTAATTTTGCAGAGTATCTGTCTGCTGAGCAGTATAGTTTTCCATACTATGAAGCCTATCATCTATCATGATGTCGCACAAACCGAAAGATCGGGGCGCGGAATAATCGCATAACCGATGCGGCGCACGGATCGATCAGAGCCGACCACGAGGAGAAACCATGTCTGACATTCCCTATTTCGGAACCTACGCCCGGTTCAGCACGGCATCGAAGAAGGATGCGGCGGCACTCATCGGCGCAGACAACCTCGTCGGCGATATCTTCTCTATCGAATTCATCACCGAAGACGGCGTGCGCACCGCGTGGATGAAGAACCGCTTCGGTGCCCTCATGGGCTTCTTCGATCCCGGAACCTCGCGCGAATTGAGTTTGTACGAGGCGAAAGGGTACACGCTCCAAGCGCTCCTTTCATTCGTCGCGTACAGCGAATCACCTGATCCAGGCGAGTATTGGGGTGAAGCGGCGATCATTTGCTACGATCCCAACTTTGCGGAGGCGCTCGAATGTTTCACGGGAAACATTGCGGCGCGGCTTATGGACGGCATCCGCCCCGAAGTCGATTTAGGCGAACAGGGATTCGCAAAGGTGATCGAAAGCAACGGCACGTGGAAGCCGACGAAAACCGTTCCGTTTCCTTCGAAGAAGGCTGGCTCGGCTCTGCTGAAAACACGTCGCAGCATGTCGGAGAAGATGATCGAGCAGGGACGCAAAGGCAACAAGGGATGCTACCTTATAAGCTGGCTGTTCTTGCTCGCGCTCGTCGCCGGCGCAATGTTCGGCCTGAAATCGTGCGGAGTTTTCTAAACTCGCTTTGCTGATCATCGTGGTGCGGATTGGTTTCCGCAACGCACGGTCCGGTTTGCGCTTCCGCGCGGATGCGTACGCGGAAAAGATGTTCTCGCCGTTGATCGGTGACCAAGGGAACTAACTTGCGCTTCCGCGCGGGCGTGCGGACCGCTTGGGGATAGAAGGCCAGCCCGACCGCTTGAATGCTTTGCGGGTTGCGCCCCGTGCGCTTCCTTACCGCTCGAGCGCGAGTTTGATGAGCTTCGTGCAGAGTTCGGGGAAACTCATCCCCGCCGCTCGCCCCGCATCGGGAAGAAGCGATGTTCCCGTCATCCCTGGTATCGTATTCGTTTCGAGCAGCCAGAACGCTCCTTCGCTATCCAGAATAAAATCGCTGCGCGATACGCCTCTGCAGCCGAGCGCCTTATGCGCGTCAACGGCCATGCGCTGCACTTCAGCCGTTTGCTCGTCCGAAAGCGGCGCAGGGCACAGATGTTGCGATCCTCCCGGCGCGTATTTCGATTCGAAATCGTAGAATTCGTTTGTCGGAACGATCTTGATAACCGGCAGCGCTTCGGGCTCGTCGTTCCCGATCACCGCAACGGTGAATTCGTCGCCCTCGATATAGGTTTCGACGAGCACTTCGCTGTCGATCTCGAACGCCTTCTCGATAGCCGCCGCGATTTCCGCTTCACCCGTCACGATGAACACGCCGAGCGCGCTTCCCTCCGTCGCGGGTTTAACGACCGCACGCTCCCCCACCGCCGCCGTGATTGCTTTATGCGGCATTTCGTTTTCTACACGATCTGCGGCATACAGCGTGACGGAACGGGGCGTCCTCAAACCCGCCTGCTCGTAGAACACCTTCGACTTCGATTTATCCATGGCAAGGGCACTCGACCACACATCCGAACCGATGTAGGGCAACCCGATGATCTCGAGCATGCCCTGCATAGTGCCGTCTTCGCCGTATTTCCCGTGTAAGCAGAGAAATGCCACGTCGAAATCGCCTTCAATCAGCGCGACGAGGTCTTCCCTCTTTGCGGGATCGATGCTCGTAACGGGGAATCCCGCCTGTTCAAGCGCTTCTTTGGCACCCTCGCCCGATGCGAGCGATATCTCACGTTCCCCGCTTTTGCCGCCCGCGATCAACGCGACCTTGCACGTGTGAGGTGTGAAGGTTTTCGTCATGGACCCTACTCCATTCGTACTCTTTGCAATATCGGTATGCGATGCGGAGCGCTTCCCTGTCGGTTGAGGCACATGTTCGATGCATCGCCGATTCTCGTGCTGTGCACTGTTTGCTCGCCTTTCGCTCATCCCCAAATCTCACCTGATTCGCAAATACAGCACGGCAGCAGCAAACGGATGCAGTATAGCAAACTTTCACCTGTCGTCCTCATTTCCAAAAAGTCACCGTTCACATTCCGAAACTTTGGTGAGTATGCAAACCTTCGGATCCGTTCCGCGCTCCGCGTCATGTTTCGTATTGTGCTGAATAGCATTGCGTTTTTCATTCACCTCGGCTTTTGCGTTCTCATTCGTGCGCAACGACCCGCACACCAAAAAATGTTTCACGGGAAACATTTGCGCCCCGTTACCTCCTATGGAGCGAACCTGGCATGCGAACGTCTATAATGTTCTTATGGAACGCGACATCAAATCACTCGATCTAGACGAGCTCGCCGAACTCGTGCAATCGCTTGGACAGCCTGCATTTCGCACGAAGCAGCTGTTCCAGTGGCTGTACGGCCATCATGTGCGATCGTGGGACGAGATGACGAACCTTCCTGCCTCGTTGCGGTCCGAACTCGCCTCATCATATCCCCTGCGCACCGGCTCTGTAGTAAACCGCCAGGTGTCGAAAGACGAAACGCGCAAATACGTTATCGAATTCCACGACGGAGCGTGCGTCGAGACAGTTGCAATGCCGACGTTTTCGTCGGATGCCCCCGATAGGCTCTCGATATGCTTCTCTACCCAAGCGGGATGCGCGATGGGGTGCTCGTTCTGCGCGACGGGAAAAGAGGGGTTCACCCGCAATCTTACCATCGGCGAGATGATCGATCAGATCGTCATCGCGCAGCAGGACCTGGGTATGCGCGCGAGCAGCCTTGTCGCGATGGGCCAAGGAGAACCCTTCCTCAACTACGACAACACGATCGCCGCATTGCATATCGCGAACTCCCCCCAATCACTCAATATCGGTGCCCGTCATATCACGATTTCAACGTGCGGCATCTTGAAGGGCATTCAGAGCCTCTCTCACGAGCCGGAGCAGTTCACCTTGGCAGTTTCTCTCCATTCCGCAGAACAGCAGGTGAGAGACCGTCTCATGCCCTCGATGGCCTCTGTGCCGCTCGAGCGACTCAAGGAGGCGCTCAACGCGTATCGAGAGAAGACCAACCGGCGTGTCACGTTCGAATACATCATGATCCACGACGTCAACGATACAAAACAAGCGCTCGAGCATCTCGTTTCGTTTTGCAGCGGTATGCTCTGCCATGTAAACCTGCTGCCCATCAACGAGATCGTCGGAAGCCCTTATCATCCAAGTTCGAGCCGTACCATGAAACATTGGGTGGAAACGCTTTCCCGTAACGGAATCGAGACTACCGTCCGTCATTCCCGCGGTTCCGACATCGCAGGAGCATGCGGACAACTGAAGAATTCCCTTTGATACATTACGGTTCAACCAACCAGCGCATGAAAAAAGGCACCGAGCGAACACGACGGTGCCTTTCATGCGAACGAGAATCGGTAAAACTATTCGTTCTCTTCTTTGAATGACGTCATTGTAGCGAACAAACGTTCTAATTCTTCTTCATCTTTGAATTCAATCTCAATCTTGTTCTTACCCTGCACCGTTTTCACGCGCACGTTCGTGTTCAACGATTCGCGCAGTGCACGGGCAACCGATTTGAACACTTTCGGCGTCGGAACTCGTACCGGAGCTTCACCTTTATCCTGCTTGCCTGAGAACAAGCGGGCAAGGGTTTCCGCCTCGCGCACCGAAAGCTTTTCTTGCACCAGTTTCTCGGTGAGTTTCTCGCGGCCTTCCTTAGTCGGGATGGACAGGATGGCGCGCGCATGGCCCGCAGAAATTTTCTCTTCGAACAGAAGCTGCTGGGCATCTTCAGGAAGCTCGAGAAGGCGGAGCGAATTTGCTATCGTCGAGCGTCCCTTCGATACCGCTTGGGCAACATCGGATTGCGTCATCCCCTGGCGCTCCATGAGCCTGCGGTATCCGTACGCCTCTTCGATCGGATTGAGATCGGACCGCTGGATGTTCTCGACCAACGCGAGCTCGAGAGCTTTATCGTCGTCGGCCTCTTTGATCCTGATCGGAACTTTCTTCAGCTTGAGGAACCTGCATGCCTGCCACCTCCGCTCGCCGGCGATGATCTGATACTTGCCCTCGCTGATCGTACGGACGAGGATGGGTTGCAGCAATCCGTCCTTTTCGATAGAAGCCGCCAGTTCCTCAATCTCATCTTGTTTGAAGTTCGTGCGAGGTTGATCGGGATTTGGCTCGATCGCAAGCAGATCGACTTCGTCAACCCGTTTTTCTTTAACTTCCCGCGCCACAACTCCCTTTATGGTTACGTGGTCTTCCTCTTCCCCATACGGTTGAACACGTTTTTCTTCCGAACTTGATTCCGACCTCGCCGTTTTCGTCTGTTCTGTGGTCTTAACGGGAACTGGATCCTTCTCAACAGGAATCCGAACAGGCTGCTGTTCCTTCGGCTGAGTACGTTTTTCTCCCAACTCTTCTCCTGCATCTACCATCGTCCGCTGTTTCGATGCAGACGGTTCCGCAGGTATCGCCTCTTCCATGCTACCGCTCAAAAGGGAATTAAGTCCGCGGCCAAGACCGCTTTTGTTCTGTTTAGCCACGGTGAATCACTTCCTTAGCAAGTTCTATATAAGATTGGGCTCCTTTGCCCGTTGGGTCGTACTGTGTGATAGGCAATCCGTAACTCGGCGCTTCTGAAAGCTTGACAGTACGGGGGACAAGCGTATCGAAAACCGTTTTCCCAAAATACGATCTCACTTCGTCGACTACCTGGCGGGAAAGCGTGGTGCGGCCGTCGTACATGGTGAGAAGGACGCCATAGATATCCAAACTCGGATTAAGCAGGCTTTTGACACGTTTCATCGAATCGAGAAGTTTTGTCACGCCTTCGAGTGCATAGAACTCGCATTGTATGGGGATGAGGAGTTTATCCGCAGCAACTAGGGCATTGACGGTAAGCAAACCAAGCGAAGGCGGGCAGTCGATGAATATGAAGTCGTATTTACCGCGCAGCGAGCCGACGGCGTCTTTCAACCTGTTCTCTCGTGCCATCTCCGACACGAGTTCGACTTCTGCGCCGGCAAGGTTTATCGTTGCAGGAATTACATCCAAACCCTCGCACACGTCGGGAATAATCACTTCCTCAACGGGAGTCTGATTGAGAAGCACATCGTAAATGCAGTGTTCTACCTGGCTTTTTTCGATTCCCAACCCGCTTGAGGAATTCCCCTGCGGGTCTAAGTCGATCAAAAGCACCTGTTTGCCCATCTCGCCCAGCGCTGCAGAAAGATTGATGGCAGTCGTCGACTTCCCGACGCCACCTTTTTGATTGATTATTGCGAGAACCTTCGTCTGGCCAATCACGTGTTTTACTGGATCTTTCTCTTTGTACGTCTTCATAGGCTTGTGCGGTGCTGGCTCGATTGTTTCACGTGAAACATCGCGCTCTACCACCTCGACATCCTCAATATCGATTTCCTGAACCGACTGGTCGACTATGGAGCTTTGAGATTCGTCTTCATTTTCAGATGGGATAGTCTCTGCTGCCTTTTTTTCCCGTTTAAGACCATCGAATAAGCCCACGACGCCCCCTTTCCTATGTAATCTGCATCAGTATAGCGTAAACATTCTATTGGTAGTCGATAAGTACGATGTTTACGAATGTTTCACGTGAAACATTTTGTGTTTGAATTCGTGATCGAACGTAAATCAGGTAAGGTTTTGATCCCTATCGCATCATCGAAATGCAAGGTGTGTTTGCTACGATATAGGTGGAGGTGAGGTTTTATGGGGTTGCCACGAAAACGAAACTTATCGGTATTGGCTCATCAGCTTCGCGTAAGTGCAACGAGAGAGGAAAAGAAGCTTTGGCGTGATTTTCTGAGTACATATCCTATTCCTTTTAGACAACAGAAAGTCATCGGAGTATATATCGTCGATTTCTTTTGTAATAAAGTACGGCTTAGTATTGAGCTTGACGGTTCTCAACATTATGAAGAAACAGGACGCACCCGTGATATGTACAGGACTCGATATCTTGAACTTCTCGAAATCAAAGAGTTAAGATTCTCTAATTATGATATCTGGTTCAATTTCGAAAGTGTGTGCGAAACAATCCACAACGAAGTCACCGATCGACGAAACGACCTCGTTACACAATCGCTCGATCGGGTGAAAGACAAACGCTGAGCGCATTGTTTCACGTGAAACATCACTCTACATAGGAATTTAGAAACACATCAGTGTTTCACGTGAAACATGTAGTGCACCCGTGTACGCTGCGAGTGTTTCATGTGAAACACTCGCATGGATCCTCTAGAGCGGCTTCTTCTGAGCCATTCCAACTTTTCGTGGTAAACATAAACTCGGATACCCTGATTTTTCGAATACGATAATGCGTCGGTTTGTTATTTCATCGCTCAGCATGAAATTTCTATCATGTATTAACTTCATTCCAAGTTGCGTATGAAGAGATTTC
The DNA here is from genome assembly GCF_901411515.1 of Raoultibacter phocaeensis. Classification (NCBI taxonomy): domain Bacteria; kingdom Bacillati; phylum Actinomycetota; class Coriobacteriia; order Eggerthellales; family Eggerthellaceae; genus Raoultibacter; species Raoultibacter phocaeensis. Next base: position 934,095 of record NZ_CABDUX010000001.1, on the reverse strand, counting down.
ACGTGCTGTAGTTCCTCGTCGCTCACATGCGCTTTATAGCAGATCAATTGTCCACCTTGCATTAGCAAGGGACTTGCTAATTCCATTAAGGAAGGAAGCGAGCTTAATGCTCGGGCAGTTAATACGGCAAACGAACCTTTCATTTCCTTCGAAAGGTCTTCAATTCTTTCGTCGTAACCGGTTATCTGACCTTCTAAACCAAGTTCCTCGATGATTGTTGATAGAATTGCAACTTTCTTCTTAACTGAATCGACGAGCATAGTCTGTCTGCCAGTCGCAATTGCCAAGGGAATTCCGGGGAAGCCGCCGCCAGTTCCCAAATCTCCGTATAAACCAGCTGGAGCGCTCTTTATTTCTTGAAGGCCGGATAGTGAGTCTTCAACATGGAGAAGCATTCCACTTTCGTATGTTTCGATCCGCGTCAAGTTGGTTGTCTTATTCGCCTCAATAACTTTGAGAAGATGCAATTCGATAAGACGATATTGATGTTCGTCCAATCCGTATTGGCAAAAAAGGGCAGGTGTATTCATAACGACAGCTCTCAATCAGGTTATATGCGGGTAGGACAAGGTTTCGGTTGTCGAATGTTTCAGGGCAAAAACAAAGGATGTTTCACGTGAAACATCCTTTGGTCAACATCATGGATTATTGTGGTTACTGAGGGATGATTACCACATGGCGCGCACTGCCTTCGCCTTCGGACGCGGTTTCCACCCGATCATCGTCGCGCAAGGTGATGTGGATAATACGGCGCTCATAGGGAGTCATGGGACGCAGTTTTATGCTGCGGTTCTGCCCAGCAGCGCGGTTAGCTGCCGAACGGGCGATCGACTCGAGTTTTTGGCGCTGACGGCTCTTGTATCCTTCGACATCAACAACGACCGGATAGCGGAAGCCCATTTTGCGCACAGTGACGGCCGATACCAAAAACTGCAGCGCATCGAGCGTCTTGCCGTGGCGTCCAATGAGAACGGCGAGATCGTCGCCGGTGATATCGAGGATAAGTTCGCCTTCGTCACCCTCATATTCGTCGATGGTCACTTCGCCGACGTTGAAGTACTTGAGAATATCCTGCAGAATAGCAATTGCCGTATCGGCGACGGCATCGAGTTCCTCGTCGCTCAGTTCGGGAATTCCACCATCGTCGACTGGATTACCCTCTTCGGTATCTTCTTCTTCGAAATCAACGTCTTCGAGAATCTCTTCCGCCATGTCAACGCTCCTAACTGTATGAAAGCATATTATATGCCAACACCTGCTACAGGTGCGGTCTTCGCGTTACTTGCCCTTCTTGGTGGGGCGCGGTTTCTTCACCTTGCGGGTAACGTCGACCTCAATAGGCTTGACTTCGACGTTTTCCGCGGCCTCGGCGTCGCGCTTCTTCATGATGCGCATCGAAATCTGCTGCTGAGCGACTCCGAGCAGCGAAGAGGTACCCCAGAACAGAAGCACGCCTGCAGGTGAATTCCAGCTGATCCAAAGCATGAAGATGCTCATGACGCCGCTCATGATGAGCATCTGTTTCTTCTGGGCTCCTTCGTTGCCGCGCTGCTGCAGCACCATGGGGAGGAATGTTGCCCCTGCGAAGATAACCATGAGGATGACGTAGGGTATGAAGGTCATGATACCTTCGGCGAACGCCTGGCTCGGCGTGGTGATGAGGCTCGGAACCAGATTGTAGAATTCATAGGACGAACCGTGGGTACGAGTTCCCATCTCCTGAAGCACTTGGAACAACGCGATAAAGATAGGCATTTGCAACAGCATCGGAAGGCAGCCGGCAAGCGGGTTGAACTTCGCTTCGGCGTAGAGCTTCTGCATCTCTTCCTGTTGGCGAACAGGGTCGTCAGCGAATTTCTTCTGTATCTCCTGCATAAGGGGTTGGACCTTCTGCATCTGATACGAGGATTTAGTTTGCTTGTGCATCAGGGGGGAGATGAGGATGCGGAAAATGACGGTAACGATGATGATGGCCATGCCCCAGTCGCCGCCGCCCGCTTCACCTCCGAGAAGGTTGTAGAAGAACTCGATGATCCAAAAGATTAGATCCTTAAATGCATCCCACATATTCGGTAATCCTTCCTATATACCAAAGAAACCCCTGATCAAATGCCATTATGGCACAGGATCATACCCGTGGGGGCCTCCCGGACGACAACGTAATATCCTCTTTGCGGTAAGTTTGAATCCTTTGAAAAAACCGTACCGTTGGAACGCAATTATTCCGTACTGAGAACAAGTTGGTTCGAATCGGCAACATGAGGGGAACAACGGGGAGATTGCAGCTTGATAGAACGTAATGAGAAAGACCGCGACACGGCACGGAACCTTCTGTATAAAACGTACTATCTTATCCATCTCACAACCTTATTGAGAGGTTTGGAAGCCAGCGCCGCTCAGGGCCTTTTCACATGCACCGAGCACTTTACTATACTTCGCTTGGGTTGTTTGCCGTTTCGCGAGAAATATCACATCGTAGTCGGGCCACGGTCCGCCGAGCTCGCGGCAGATCGCCCTCATTCGGCGCTTTGCCCGATTTCTCCAAACCGCGTTACCAAGCTTTTTACCTGCAACAAAAGCAACACGACCTGCTTGGCCGTGTTGCTCTGCGTTTCGCAATACAATCAAGGTTGCAAAGGGAGTACTCAAACGCTTTCCATGCGTGAAAAGATAGGACACTTCGGTGCTGGATTTGATGGTTTCCAACACGGGATCCTATCGTTACACGCAGAGGCGCTTGCGTCCCTTTGCGCGGCGTGCAGACAAGACGGCGCGGCCGCCCTTTGTCGACATACGTGCACGAAAACCGTGGCACTTCGCACGCTTACGAGTGTTAGGCTGATAAGTGCGCTTCATTTCACAATCCCTTCATGGTTCAAGAGTAACTTCCAAAGTATATACCGAAGGCAAGCAAAGTCAAGCCATTTACGCAGGTAATTCTGCATAGTTTCACGTGCTGGCACCAATCCAACGAGCGTATCCAGCATCTAGTAGCCTGCCGACGGGGAACCTCTAGATGTGGGTTGAAAAAGGCAATTACAAGAGCTGGTTAGAGGTCACTGAGGTCGAGGGCGATCAAACGGGTTGCATCGGAGTCACGTTGATCGAATGGGTTGAACGGGTTGAGCAGATCAACTTGACTAGAAGACCACATACGACGAAGAGTCAAGAGAAAGCAGACCAGGCTAATTGACCCGGCCCGGATTGTCCAAGCAACCAAAGCATGCAGAGCGGATCGACCACCTATTGTTTCCCCCGTGCTCTTTACTATATCTATCTTATTTATAATCTGATAACAACAATAATAAGGACGGTGGAATTGTTGAAAACTACCATTGTCGCAGATGATATGCTTGAAAGTGAGTTTTCGAACATGTTGAGAACGGGCTCCCGCTTCCCACACGTTTTATCGCTTTGATTATCACTACCCTGCTATCAAGAGGTTTTGCACGGGTTTTAGCACCCAAGGCAAGCCTGCGGAGAAATCCTAAAACGCCCGACGCCCTATATCTCGCGGATGAGCTGTTTAAGCGCTTCGAGCTCCTCGCGCAACTCCCTGCTCTCCTTCAGCTTCTCTTCGACGTTCGTAACCGAGTACATGACCGTGCTGTGGTCGCGGTTGAACTGCTTTCCGATATCGTTGAAAGGCAGGTCGAGCAGCTGCCGACACAGGTATATCCCAATCTGACGTGCGTAAATGATGTTGCGGGTGCGCTTCTTGCCGATGAGCTCGGCGTGACTTATCTTATAGAACGTCTCGACTTCCTTCTGGATGTCGGCGATCGTAAGGCGCTTAGAGGGACCGCCCGAGAAATGGTTCTCGAGCAGGTGGCGCACGTCATCGAGGTTCAGGTCGGGTTGGTTGAAGAACGTCATCTGATATATGACCTTCGTCACGGCGCTCTTGAGTTCGCGGATGTTCGAACTCGAACTTTCGGCGATGTAGAGTTGTATGTCTTCGGGCATGGTGAGTTCGCGAATACCTTCGTTGACCTTGTATTCCTCGACGAAGCTCTTCACGATTCCGAGTTTCGTTTCGATCTCGGGGGGCTGGATGTCGAAGGTACCGCCCGAGTTGAACCGGCTTTTATACCGCTCGTCTATGTCGATGTTCTTGGGCGCACGGTCCGCCGACAGCACGACCTGCTTTCCCTTGCTTGTGAGCTTGTTGAATATCTGGAAGACGATATCGAGCGTCTGCTTTTTGCCTTGCAGATACTGCACGTCGTCTATGAGCAGCACGTCGGCGTCTTCGTAGCGCGTTTTGAAGTTCTTGTAGCTCGACTTCTCCTTGTCGTGGGCAGCCGACGCTTCCATATAATCGCTCAGGAGTTCGGCCGAATCGACGTAGATGGTAGAGAGGTGGGGGAGCGTTTCGATGATGTAGTTCTGGATGGCGCGCAGAAGGTGCGTCTTTCCAAGCCCGCTCTTGCCGTAAATGAACAAGGGATTGAGATGGGCTTTACCAGGCATTTCAGCAACCGCGACCGCCATCGAATACGCCATGCGGTTGGAATCTCCGATGACGAAGTTCTCGAACGTCAAGCTCGACGTCGGTTTTCCGAGCTCGTCGACGTCGGTACCTGCACCGCTCTGCAAGCCGCCGGCGTACGAAGCGATTTCCTTCGTATCGAGTCCGTTTGCTGGGGAAGCAGTCTGCGGCGCATCGGCTCCGTGAGAGAGCGGCGGCGTGGATCCCGAAAACCCGGCTGCGAAAGAGGATGCTCCGGCTGAAGCCGTTGAGGAGATTGCAGACGGGGTCGCTTGTACGGGTGCGGATTTCTGGGGTGCACGCTCAACCTGCTCCGCCGATACACATGCGGAGGAGGCCACAGTTGGGGCAGAATCGTTTCGAACGATAGGTTGAGCTGCGGAAACATCGACCTCGATGACAACGGTAAACGGAAGATCGTTCAAATCGAGCAGCGCTTGCTTGATGACCTCGACGTAGTGCTTCTCGATCCATGTTTTGATGAAATCGTTGTCGGCGGTGAGCATGAGGAATCCATCGCTCATTGCCTGAGGATGCAACCTCGAGAAGAACGCGTTGATTTGGGTCGGGTCGATGTTGTTGTAACCCTTCACCTGGGAGCAGATGCGCTCCCACTCCTTTTCGAGCATTTCGCTATCCATGCCATTCATCCTCTACCGTAGTGTCGGGTCCGACCCGCCAAAGCGCCGCCGCGGTACGTTTGGATTCGGCACGTACGGATCCGAGAAGCGTATGTGAAACCCCTCGGCGGCGGAGTGCAACAGATTATACACGCACGAAGCGATTGTACTGAAAATACGCAGAGCGGGCAAAGAACTTACAGCGAACTGGCTACTTGGTAGCCTATGTCGGTGAGGATGCGCTTCTGGCCGACCGTCTTTTCGATGAGTCCGTATTCCTCGAGTTTCTTCAGCGTCACATACGTGCTCGATTGGGCGATACCGGTCAGGTTGACCAGGTCGGTTACGCCGAGCGCTCCCTCATGGAGGAAGTAGGGAAGGAACTCTTTTTCACGTGCGCTCAAAGGAGGAGTAAGCGGCTCTATCGTGGGCTGGTGGCGATCGTTCGCAGGCGGCGTCAAGCTCACAGTGACAACCGAGCCAGATTCGAGGTTGTCTTCGATGGTGATGGTGCCGTTGGAGAAGTCGAGGTAGTCCTTTACGATGGGCAATCCCGAGCCGACGCCGCGTATGTAGCGTTTCATCGGCTCGATTGCCGATGAAAATCCGGGGAGTTGAGCTTTTTCCTTATGGGCGATGCCCGGACCTTGATCGGAGAACCGGATAGTTTTGCCTTGGTCGAGGATGGAAACGATGATCTCGGCGAACTGTGCGTGAATGAAGTTCTCGGACACTTCGCGGATGACGGTGTAGGGGATGGTTCCCCCCGCGAGCTTCGCTTGCTCGTATATTTTCGAAGCAAGGTTCTCGATGAATTCCGCCGTGGTAGCCGGTTGAATTTCGATGACGCGGGGAGCGCTCCTGAGATCATCGTACACCGCAATGCGCGCGATGGTTTCAACGAATGCGTAATCAAAATTCGCTTTCGTATCATCAGCGAATTTAGAAGAGATGTTCTGGTTTGTCGATTCCGTATTCAGGAATATTCCTCAGTTTTTTCAGCGGGTGTCTTAAAATTATTCAGCATTTTTCAATGCTTTTCACGCAATTTAGAAGCATTTTAGCATTATCGGGGTAATACGGTGCATATTCAACGATGTATTCAGAATTCTTCAAAGCAGAAACAATGGATTACAGGCACTTTTCCGACTTATCCACTTTTTATTCAAAAATTGTTGAAAACTCGGAAAACGCATCGTGAAAATTCTGAAACCGAGTGAAGAAAACAGAGCAAATTGTTGAAATTCGTCCTTGACAATTACGTAAATCAAGTTTTCCCAGATGGTGAAAATTAGCCTTGTCCAAATATCAAATCTTTGTTCGCTTTTTTGCTTTTACGGTGAGTTTTTAAATCATTATAAGCTGCTGTGAATAAAATAATACCTGATCAATGGCGTGTTTTAAGAGAAAACAACGGTGATACACCACAAAGGTGTTGATGTAAAGATTTTCAAAAATGGTTGCTTGACTTTACGTGAAAGTAGAGATTTCCACAGGGTTGCGCGAATGAAAAAATAGTTTTCCCCATTTTCCACAACGTAGACGATGAGAATTGTTGAAAACTAGGTAAGGGAGGTACCTGTTTCTTTCTTTTCATGGAAGAAAGAAACAGTTGGGCCGGTACGGAAGCAACCAAGCGGGTGGTGCGAAAAACCGCTCGGGTAAAACGGGTGCGGACCGCAATTCGAGAACGGGAATGAGAATATCGAGGGAGCCCTGCGGCCCAGCCCGTATGAGGGCTGGGCGGAATAGGTCGCAAGGTGAACCCCGCGCGGTTTGCCCGCGCGAGGCCGGACGCGGCCCGCATGCCGCATGCCGCGACCGCCACAAATTGCGCGTGCCACATGCCATGCGTACCATATTGCACGCAGCCCGCGGTTCCCACCCGCAGCCGGATTTGCCCGCGCATGCTGCCCCGACCGCCGCGCGCCCATCCGTCCCGCTCGGGTTCATCCCGGGCGGTTCGAGATGGTTTGGAAGCGCAGATTGCCGAATCGTATCGCGCAGACGCGCGATATTTGAGATACTAGGGAAAAGAAGAGCGAAAGGGAGCCGCAGTGAAATTCAGCATAAACCAATCCGAGTTGCAAAACGCACTGTCGATCGTCATGAAGGGCGTTTCAACCCGCTCCACCCTGCCGATCTTGTCGGGCGTGTATATTCAGGCCCGCAACGATTCCCTTACCATGCAAACGACTGATCTCGAGCTGTCGATCCAGTACACCGTCGATGCGCTCGTGGAGGAAGAGGGCGAGACGGTGGTGCCGGGCAAGCTGTTCGGCGAGATCATCAAAAACCTTCCCGACGCTGCCGTCCATGTGGCAGGTAACGAAGAAGCGGTCGTTGTGACCTGCGACGCTGCTTCGTTCTCTCTGAAAACGCTCGACCCGCAGGATTTCCCTGGCTTTCCCGCCGTCGACGTGCATCAGAGTATCAACATCCCGTTTGACCAGTTCTCTTCCATGGTCAAGCGCGTCGCTCGCGTCGTCTCCAAGGACGAATCGCGCGCGATCCTCACCGGTGTGCTCATTACGCTCGAAGACAAGCTGCTCAAGATGGTGGCCACCGATTCCTACCGTTTGGCGGTAACCGAGGCCGAGGTGCCTGACGACATGGCGGGCGAGTTCAATGCGGTCATCGCAGGTTCGTTCATGCAGGATATCGCCGCGCTTCCGAAGACCGACGAGCCGGTTTCGCTTTCGCTCGCCGATAACCAGATCGTCGTGAAGTACGCGAACACGGTATTCGTGAACCGCCGCATCGAAGGCAACTTCCCGAACTACAAACAGCTGCTTCCCGACGGATACGTAACCCGCGCGGCGCTCGACGTGGGCCACCTCGTCGCTGCGGTCAAGCGCGCTTCGCTGCTCAGCAACACGGCGACGCCGGTGAAGTTCGACATCAACATCGACTCTCAAACCACGCTGCTGTCGAGCACAGCCCAGGATGTCGGTTCGACGCAGGAAACGCTCGCGTGCGAAGCCGAGGGCGAGGATGTCGAGATCGCGTTCAACTACGCGTACCTGCTCGACGGGCTCAACGCGGTCACGACGGGTAAGGTCTACCTCGAAGCGCAATCGTCGATGAAGCCGGGCATATTCAAAGCAGAGGAAAGCGAGAATTTCCTCTACCTCGTCATGCCTGTGCGCATTTCATAGGAAACAGAGAAGCCGCCCATGAGCGATACTCCCGATACGTCGGACCTTCGCATCGCGTCGGTCGGTTTCACGCATTTTCGGAACTACCCGTCGTTTGCGCTCAATGATATCGGGCCGCTCACGGTGTTCGTTGGCAGAAACGCAGTGGGGAAGACCAACATCGTCGAGGGGATCGAACTTCTCACGGCGTTGTCGTCGTTTCGCAATCCTACGGCGCGCCAGATGGTCGAGTGGGGAGCCCAGGAAGCGAAGCTTTCCGCCTCGTTCAAAAGCGCCACGCGCGATCTTACCCTCGAGCTGCGCGTTTCCGAAGGGAAGCGCGGCTATGCACTCAACGGCAAGCCGAAGAAAATCCAAGCGCTCAAAGGGTTGCTTCCCTCGGTGGCCTTCACGCCCGACGACCTCGACCTCGTCAAAGGGTCGCATGGGGGAAAGCGCGCTGCGCTCGATGCACTGGGATCCCAGCTCTCGCCGAACTACTACGTAATTAGAAAAGACTATGAGAAGGTGCTGCAGCATAAGAACAAACTGTTGAAAGACGAGGGTCCTGCACCGTATCTCGATGCGCTCGATCAGACGCTGCTCACGGTCGGAACGCAGCTGTACTGCTATCGCAGCTCGCTGTTCGCGAAGCTCGCCCGCGTGATCGAGGGCTACTACCGCGATATCACCGGCGGCCGCGAATCCATCCAGGTCGCTTACGTTCCCTCATGGGAAGAACACGATCCCGAAAGCACTGCGTCGTTTGTGGTCGATAAATCAGAAGCCGCCGTCCGTCTCGAAGCTGCGCTTGCCGCCCGACGCGAAGAGGAGCGCCGTCGTCGCCATGCAGTCATCGGGCCGCATGCCGACCATGTGGAATTTTTCATCGGGGGTAAGAATGCGCGCGTGTACGGAAGCCAGGGCCAGCAGCGTTCGATCGTACTCAGCTTCAAACTTGCTGAAGTGTCACTCATCCAGGATATGCTCGATCAGAAACCCGTGCTCTTGCTCGACGATGTGATGAGCGAGCTCGACGCCGAGCGCCGAGGTGCCCTGATAGGGTTCATATCCGGAGACATCCAGACCTTCATCACCACCACGAACCTGCAGTATTTTTCCGATGACATGCTCTCGCAGGCGCGCATCGTCGAGCTCGGGGGTGCCGGGCAATGAAAAACGCTGCGTCCGCCGCGCGTCGAAGGCGGCCTTCATGAAGAAGCTCTCCAAAAGCATGCCCTCAGCGCTCAGGGATATGGGCGGCAAAGACGCCGACGCCGCGCGCATCGCCCGCCGCACGGCGGCGGTTCAGCAGATGTGGGCCGAGGCGGTGGGAGCCATGTGGCGCAACCCCGATGCAGCTGGCATGATCCTATCCCATACGAACGTCGTGGGTATCGTCGAAGAAGAGAACCATCGGGGCGAGCGCTACAAGAAGCTGTTCGTCTATGTGGACGACAGCATCGTGCTCACCGAGCTCAACGCGCTGCGCGAGCGCATTAAGCTCTTGTTCCTTACGAAATTCCAGGAAGATGTGCAGGAGTTCGACATTCGCATAGCGCGCGGCAACCGCAAAAAGGATCACCCCTACAAAGAAGAGGAACCGCCGCACTACATCGATACGACGCGTGCGGTGCCGCTTTCGAACGCCGAGCTCGCCGACGTGGAAAGCCGCGTCTCTGCTATCGAGAACGAAACGCTGAAGCAGTCGCTCCGAAAGGCGATGATCGCTGATTTGCAGTGGAAAAAGGGTAAAACCGATAAAAATGACAACTAAAGAGCTTATCGGCTCTTGTGTACGTTCTCTGTAGCCTTAAACGCGCTCAAAAACGATTTCGTCTTACTACTATATATGGTATAATTTGCAGGTTGTCATACCAATCGTCTGGCAACGCAATCAAACGATACAAATGCAGTACAAAAGGAGCAGTACGTGGCGCAGAAAAATCCTGAGCATTACGATGGTTCGGATATTCAAGTCCTCGAAGGCTTGGAAGCGGTTCGCAAGCGTCCCGGCATGTACATCGGCTCGACGGGCCCGCGCGGCCTGCACCACCTCGTGTACGAGGTGGTCGACAACTCAGTCGACGAGGCGTTGGCGGGATATTGCGACAAGATCGAGGTGTGGATCCACCCCGACAACTCCGTGACCGTAACCGACAACGGGCGCGGTATTCCGATCGACAAGCATCCCAAGGAAAAGATTCCTACCGTCGAAGTCGTTTTGACCATCCTGCACGCCGGCGGTAAGTTCGGCGGCGAAGGGTACAAGGTGTCGGGTGGTTTGCACGGCGTCGGCGTGTCGGTTGTGAACGCGCTTTCGTCGCGCGTCGAGGTGTTCGTCAAGCGCGACGGCGGCGAATACAAGATCGCGTTCGACCACGGCAAAACTTCCGAGAAACTCACGAAGATCGGCAGCGCGAAGGGAACGGGTACCAAGACCACTTTCTGGCCCGATCCGACCATCTTCACCGAAACGACTGAGTTCGATTACACGACGCTCGCAAACCGTTTCCGCGAGATGGCGTTTCTCAACAAGGGACTCAAAATCGTTTTGCACGACGAGCGCGAACTCGACGACGAGGGCAATCCTAAAACCGAGACGTTCCAGTACGCGGGCGGCATCCAGGACTTCGTGAAGTTTCTGAACGAGGGCAAGGAGACGCTCAACAAGCCGATCTATTTCGAGGCCGAGAACGCTGACGGTACAGTTGAGGTGTCCATGCAGTGGTCCACCTCGTATTCGACCAATTCGGTGCTCGCCTTTGCGAACAACATCAACACCCACGAGGGCGGCACGCACCTCGACGGCTTTAAGCAAGCGGTAACGCGCACCATCAACGAGTACGCGCGCAACAAGGGCATCTTGAAGGAGAAGGATCCGAACCTCTCGGGCGACGATACCCGCGAGGGTCTTGCGGCCATCATCTCGGTCAAGCTGCACGATCCTCAGTTCGAGGGCCAGACCAAGACCAAGCTCGGCAACACCGAAATCCGTCCGCTCGTGCAAAACGCGGTCACGCAGGGCCTCGCCGAGTACCTTGAGGAGAATCCGGCGCCCGCGAAGCGCATCATCGGCAAGGCCACTCAGGCGCTCAAGGCGCGCGAGGCGGCCCGCAAGGCGCGCGAGATGACGCGGCGCAAGGGCGTGCTCGATTCGTTCGCGCTGCCCGGCAAGCTTGCCGACTGCTCGAGCAAGAAGGCCGAAGAATCCGAAATCTTCATCGTAGAGGGCGATTCCGCAGGCGGCTCGGCCAAACAGGCTCGCGACCGCAAGTACCAGGCGATCCTCCCGCTTCGCGGCAAGATCCTCAACGTCGAGCGCGCAGGGCTTCACCGCTCGCTCTCCTCAGACACCATCTCGTCGCTCATTACGGCGATCGGCACGAACATCGGCGAGGACTTCGACGCCGACCAGGCGCGCTATCACCGTATCATCATCATGACCGACGCCGATGTTGACGGGGCGCACATCCGCTGCCTTTTGCTCACCTTCTTCTACCGCTACATGCCCGAGCTCATCACCCGCGGCTACATCTACATCGCGCAGCCGCCGATCTTCGGCCTCAAGAAGAAGAATTCGCGCTCCCCGAAGATTGAGCGCTACATCTACGACGAGAGTGCGCTTTCTTCTACCCTTGCCGAGTACGACAATCCGGACAAGTTCGACGTCCAGCGCTACAAGGGCCTCGGCGAGATGGATCCCGATCAGTTGTGGGAAACGACGATGGAACCGGAGACACGCACGCTTCTCCAGGTCAACATCGACGATGCGGCCGAAGCAGAGCGCGTGGTGAGCGAGCTCATGGGCGACCAGGTGGAGCCCCGTAAAGAATTCATCCAGAAGCACGCACGCGACGTGCGGTTCCTTGATATTTAAGGAGAAGGTACGTGACTGACGAAACACAAGATTTCGATTCCGCCGACGAATCCGAAGGCGGCGAGGGAACGCTGCCCGAGGATATCGATCGGCTGCTCGAGCGCGCCGAAGAGGATGACGATTCGGACGACGACATCCTCGCCGACGTGGAAGATAACGAAAAACCCCGGCGCGGCGAGATCGGCTCGGTCGTTTCCGAGGAAATGATGGCGCGCTCGCTCATCGCCGACATGCCGAGTGCCCACGGCGAGATCGTCGAGGGTGCCAACGGCGGCAACGGCACGATTGTGCGTACCGCCTACCTCGGCAAAGAAATGCAGACCTCGTTTTTGGAATACTCCATGAGCGTTATCGTCGCCCGCGCCCTTCCCGACGTGCGCGACGGTTTGAAACCGGTGCACCGCCGCATTCTCTACGCCATGAACGAATCGGGCTACACGCCCAACCGTCCGCACATGAAGTCGGCTCGTACAGTCGGCGACGTGATCGGCAAGTACCATCCGCACGGTGACTCTGCGGTCTACGACGCGATGGTCCGCTTGGCCCAGCCGTTCTCGATGCGCCTTCCGCTCGTCGACGGCCACGGCAACTTCGGTTCGATCGACGGCGACGGCGCAGCCGCCATGCGCTACACCGAATCGCGCCTCGACAAGTCGGCGATGGAGCTTCTGCGCGACCTCGACAAGGAAACGGTGGATTTCCAGCCGAACTACGACGAGAGCTTGGAAGAGCCGAAGGTTCTGCCCGCGCGCTTCCCGAACCTGCTCGTCAACGGCTCGAACGGCATCGCAGTCGGTATGGCCACCAATATCCCGCCGCACAACCTCGGTGAGACGATCGATGCGACATGCGTCATGCTCGACAACCCCGATGCGACCACCGAAGAGCTCATGGCTGCGCTTCCCGGCCCCGACTTTCCCACGGGCGGCATCATCATGGGACGCAAGGGCATCCTCGATGCGTACGAGACGGGCCGCGGGTCGCTGACGATCCGTGCGAAGTGCGAGGTCAAAGAGGGGAAAAACGGCCGCAGCACCATCGTGGTCTCCGAGATTCCCTACCAGGTGAACCGCCAGCGTCTTCTCGAGAAGCTCGGCGAACTCATCCGCGACAAGAAGCTGCCCGAGGTGTCGAACGTCCACGACGGGGCCGACCGCCACGGCATCGACATCATCATCGACCTCAAGCAGAATGCGATTCCGCAAGTCGTGCTCAACAAGCTGTTCAAGCATACGCAGCTTCAGGTGGGCTTCGGCGTGATCATGCTTGCGCTCGTCGACGGCGTGCCGCGCGTGCTTTCGCTCAAGGAAACGCTGCATTACTACATCCAGCACCAACAGGAAGTCATCGTGCGCCGTACCCGCTACGAGCTCGCGAAGGCGGAGGAGCGCGCCCATATCCTCGAAGGTTTGATAGTCGCGCTCGATAACATCGACGAGGTCATTTCGATCATCCGCTCGTCGCAGACCGACAGCGAAGCGAGCGAGCGTTTGACCGAGCGCTTCGGCCTTTCGAAGAAGCAGACCGACGCCATCCTCGAAATGCGCCTGCGCCGCCTCACCGGTTTGGAGCGCAACAAGATCGAGACCGAGTTGAACGAGCTGCTCGAGAAGATCGCGTACTATAAGCGTGTGCTCGGCGACGAAGCCCTTGTGCGCGAGATCATCAAAGACGAGCTCCTCGAGATCAAGAAGAAATTCAACACCCCGAGGCGCACTCGCATCACCGAAGCGGCCAAGGACTTCGACGTGGAAGATCTCATCGCCGAAGAAGATATGGTGGTTACGGTGACGAAGGCCGGCTACGTGAAGCGGCTGCCCGTGAGCACGTACCGCCAGCAGAAGCGCGGCGGCAAGGGCATGCAGGGCGTGAACCTCAAAGACAGCGATTTCGTCGAGCACCTGTTCATCGCATCGACGCATGCGTACATGCTGTTCTTCAGCACGGCGGGCAAAGTGTACCGCCTCAAGGTGTACGAGCTTCCCGAGGCTTCGCGTCACGCACGCGGAACGGCCATCGTGAACCTGCTTCCGCTCGCGAAGGGCGAGACGATTTCGGCCGTCATCGCGACCAAGGACTTCCCCGAGGAAGAATTCCTCATGTTCGCCACCGAGCACGGCATGGTGAAGAAGACATCGATGAGCCTGTACGACCGCACGCGCCGCGACGGCCTCATCGCCATCAACCTCAAAGACGGCGACAGCCTCATCACGGTGAAGCGCGTTGCCCAGGGCGAGAAGGTCATGATGGTGTCGTCGGCCGGTAAGGCCATCATGTGGGACGAGAGCGAGGCCCGCGCCATGGGCCGCGATACGATGGGCGTGCGCGGCATGACCGTAGCCCCCGGCGTGCGCGTGCTCGGCATGGAGATTGCAAAACCCGGTACCGAGCTGTTCGTGATCACCGAGAAGGGCTTCGGCAAGCGCACCCCGGTTGCCGAGTATCCCGAGCACCATCGCGGCGGCCAGGGTGTCTTCACGATCACGATGACCGAGAAGAAGGGTCTGCTTTCGGCCATGAAGATCGTCCGCGATACCGACGAACTCATGATTATCTCCGAGGACGGCGTGGTCGTGCGCACTCCGGTCAAGGGCATCTCGCAACTCGGCCGCTCGACGCAGGGCGTCTGCGTGATGAAAGCGTGCGAGGGCGATAAGGTGACCGCAGTCGCCATTTCGACCGCAGGCAAGAAGCGCAAGGCAGCGAAGGCCGTCGACGAGCCCGAGACGATCGTGGATGCGCAAGACGATATCCACGCGGCGCTCGACGGCGATATCAGCGAAGCCGACATCGACCTCGACGACGACGAAGGCGACGACGACGAAGAGTAGCCAACACATAGCTTGTATTCGCACAGCAACGAGGCCCGGACAAAGCGCATGCGTCCGGGCCTTTTTACGTCCCCGCACGCCGCGTACCCCCAAAAAAAACGGAATACGAAATGTGTTATTCCGTATGATGAAAACGGGGTCGTCGCTCATTCGAACGAGGCGCCCTGCCTTCAAGCTGCGTGCCCCCGGCCTTCGAGCACCATGGCCCCCATGCCCCCGCCTTCACGCAGGATGCCCAGCCTTCGAGCAGCATGCGAAAAGGTGTTGTTTTGCAGGGTGGATAGCGCGCAGGTGAGGATGAACGCATGGAGTGGGGATGTGATGATACGCGAACGGATGTTTCACGTGAAACATCCGAGTGCCGCACCTTGTTTCACGTGAAAAGGCGGAACTGAACGCGTGTTTTAACCTTCGAAATCCTCCGGCGCGAGGCCTTCGACGAAGTGGCGGAACTCCTCAACTTCGGTTTCTGCATCGGGGCTTGTTTTGAACACGTAGGGAAACGAGGCTTTCTCAAGCACGTCCTCATCGATGTAGATGGGAACCTCTTGACGGATGGCAAGGGAGAGGGCATCGCTTGGACGGGCATCGAGCTCGATGAGGCGATTGTGCTGGCGCAGCACGAGTTTAGCGAAGAACGTGGGGCCATTCACGTCGTTGATGAATACGTGGTCGATGCGGGCATCAAGGTTGGTGAGCGCGTCGAGAAACAGATCGTGCGTCATCGGACGCGAGAAGCGGGCTTTTTCGAGTGCGATGCCCATCTGCGTTGCCTCGTTGACGCCGATCCAGATGGGAACGATGCGAAACTTGTTCCCTTGCGGTGCCTCTTCGACGGGCTGGAGCACTATGATGGAAGGCGCCGGCGCACTCGACACGATGAGGGTCTGGACTTTGACGGGTATCATGGCACCTCCGGGTGGTAACGGTATGGGTAGCTGGGCTTGTATTCGCCCGAAACCATGATAGTATAGTATCAGAAAAAAGTTCTTGACCTGATAACTCGACTTGTTATACAGTGTTCAGGCACTTTTTTTCGGGCCCGTAGCTCAGTTGGTTAGAGCGCACGCCTGATAAGCGTGAGGTCGCTGGTTCAAATCCATTCGGGCCCACCATTTTTTGCGATAAACGCTCCACCGTGAGCCGAGTTTGCCGGTGGAGCGTTTATTAATGAGAACCGAAAAACGTGCACGGCGCCCAGCGCCACCCGATGTGTTCGGGATTCACACGTGGGGCTTTAGCTCAGCTGGGAGAGCGCGGGCTTTGCAAGCCTGAGGTCAGGGGTTCGATCCCCCTAAGCTCCACCATGAACGACCAAGCAGGTACGACAGCGTACCTGCTTTTTTTGTCTTTCGATTCGCTGCGAGTTCCTGCATGTTTCGTTTTGCAGGCGATTTGCGTACGAATGCAGTCGAATCTCCGTAATGCTTGATTCCCTTACGTGCAACATCTGCGTAAACTTCGCGTCTCTTTGGTTTCTTCGAAGTGCAAGACGCGCCCGCTAAGATACCCCGTAGGAAGCTTAGGCGGCATAGGGCGCACTCCCCCTCACGACCATTTCTGATCTTTAAAGCAGAAGGGGGGTGGTTCCTATGACGGCTGACGTTTGGGTTTTGATCATCGCTCTTATCGAGCTTGTCATGCGGGTCGTTGACTTTGTCATCGACAAAATTGAAAAGCTCCCGTCCGACGACCAATCGGACAAGGAGCCCCAAAAATAAGCCCGAACCGCCGAAGCGATCCGAGAGCCGTGCGGAGTATTCCCCTCCGTGCGGCTCGACCGTCATTATAAGGGAATACGATAGTGTTTCCAAGGCTTAAAATCGATACGGAGGTGATCGTGTTTTGATCGTATTTCGGCTCCCGTACGCGATCAGCCTTTCATGCTTTGTGCGGAACCCGCGACGAACGGGACTAAAGCAACACAGAAGGACCGTCCCTCTGTGTTCCCTCTGTGTTCCTCTGTGTTCCCTCGTTGTGCGGAAGCTGCGTTGGGCGTTCCTTGTCGATTCGCGGGTTGTCAGGCGTGGTAAGATACCTTCTGCACCTAACCGCTGAGCGACTACAGGATACTGAATGAACCGGCTTGAAGCGTTGCGCATCCTCGGACTCGACGAAGATGCTACCGTCGACGATATCAAAACCGCATATAAGGAAACCGCGCAGATCCTTCACCCGGATCGCTTCGCCACGAACAAGAAGCTGCAAGAGCGCGCTACCGAGCAGTTCAAGAACCTGCAGGAAGCATATGAGTATCTGACAAGCGGCAAAGGGGCGAGGGGCGCTCGCGCAAGTGGTTCCCCATCGCAGCGCAGCTCGGGCTATTCGGCAGAAAGCCAACTCGAGGCTCGGCTTGCGGGCATCGCCGCAGCGCGCGTTCAGTTGGTCGCCCAACGCGATGTCGTGCTCGATGAGCGTCGAAACGGCATCCTCATGACCGTCATCGGCGGCATCGTCGCCTTGTTCACCGGTCGCAGGCCTTTCGGACTGTTCGGCGTCGTGGCAGCCATCGCCTCGGCGGCAGCGGTCTGGGGCATCGTTTCGATCGTGTCGGCGCAGCGCACGCTCAACAACCTCGACGAGCACATCCAGGAACTCAACGCGGAGCAGCGCCGCATCATGGGAGAACTCGACGACCTCTAACGGGCAACCTCGGGCACCTCGCACGGGATCGCAGCCATTGAGCCTCGATCCATCGCCCGCTTCGATTCCACTTGCGCCCTTCCAGGCGCTTTTCCTCACGGTAACCAGAACCATCGGTTCAGACGATAGAAAGAAGCAGCATGAAACAAGAGAACATCCGCAATGTCGCGATCATCGCGCACGTCGACCACGGCAAGACCACGCTCGTGGACCGTCTTCTGTACACGAGCGGCGTCTTCCGCGAAAACCAGCAGGTTGAAGAACGCGTACTCGACTCCAACGACCAAGAGCGCGAGCGCGGCATCACAATCCTTTCGAAGAATATCTCCGTCACGTACAACGGTGTGAAGATCAACGTCATCGACACGCCCGGCCATGCCGACTTCGGCGGGGAAGTGGAGCGCGTGCTCAACATGGCGGACGGCGCGCTGCTCATCGTCGACGCGTTCGAGGGGCCGATGCCCCAGACACGCTTCGTACTGAAACATGCGCTCAACCTCGGGCTACGCATCGTGCTCGTCATCAACAAGATCGACCGCCCGGGTGCTCGTCCCGAGGAAGTGGTCGACGAGGTGTTCGATCTCATGGTGGAGCTTGAGGCGTCCGACGAGCAGCTCGACTTCCCGATCATCTATGCGAGCGCCGTGAACGGGTATGCCCGCTATGCTCCTGAAGACGAGAACATGGACATGCTGCCGTTGCTCGACACCATTCTCAAAGAGGTGCCCGCCCCTGATTGCGAACCCAACGGTCCGGTTGCGTTGCAGATATGCACGGTCGATCACTCGAGTTTCGTCGGACGTATCGGGGTGGGGCGTCTGTTCTCGGGAACCATCCATAAAGGCGAGCAGGCCCTCGTGATCAAAAACGACAACACGCGCTACAACACCGTCATCAAAGAGGTGTTCACCTTCGAGGACATGGGCAAGAAAAAGCAGCTCGAAGTGCATGCGGGCGATATCGTCGCCGTAGTGGGCGTCGACGATGCCGATATCGGCGACATGGTGACGAGCCGCGAGCATCCGGTGCGTCTCGACCCCATCGAAGTGGAAGAGCCCACGATGGCCGTGGTATTCGAAGCGTCGACGAGCCCGCTTGTAGGCCGCGAGGGAGATATCGTTGGTGCCCGCCAACTCAAAGAACGCCTCATGCGCGAAGCGGAAAGCAACATATCCATGCGCATCGAAGAGCTCGAGGATAAAAGCGGCATCGAAGTGGCCGGTCGCGGCGTGCTCCACCTTTCGGTGCTCATGGAGACCATGAGGCGCGAAGGGTTCGAGTTTCAGGTGGGCCGCCCGCGCGTACTTATTAAGAAGGATGCGAACGGCAAGAAGCTCGAACCGATTGAAGAGGCAACAGTCGACGTGCCGAGCGAGTACGCCGGCAAGGCCATCGAAGTGTTCGGCAGCGCCGGCGGAGAAATGGCCGACATGTTCCAGCGCGGCGACCAGACGCACCTCGTGTTCAAGATCCCCACGCGCGGCACGATGGGTTTGCGCACGCGCCTTCTGAATGTGACGCGGGGCGAGGCGACGATGTTCCACCATTTCTCTGAATACGGCGCGTATCGCGGTGATTTCAACGGACGCAAAAACGGTTCGATGATCTCGATGTCTACCGAGAAGAGCGTCGCGTACGCACTCGATACGCTGCAGGAGCGCGGGCGTCTGTTCGTGGGTCCGGGCGAGGATTGCTATGAAGGCATGATCGTGGGCGAATCTGCCAAAGAAGGCGACATGGTGGTGAATATCGCGAAGTCCAAGCAGCTCGGCAACCAGCGTTCTTCAGGAGCTGACAAAGCGATCCAGCTGACGCCTCCTATCACGTTCACGCTTGAAGAAGCGCTTGAATACATTGAGGATGACGAACTGGTTGAGATTACTCCGCAGTCTATCCGTCTGCGCAAGCGCATTCTTTCGGCGGTCGAGCGCAAGAAGGCGAACAAGAACTAGCGCGAACCCCTGAGCGAAACTGGTTTTTTGGGAACGGGTCTGCGATGCGGGCTCGTTCTGCATTTAAACGCGGTACTTCATCAAGCCGTACTTCAGCTGGAGTACGGCTTGCCTGTATTGGCGGTTTCTGCGACTGTCTCGCCGAACCATCTGACTGCTTTTTATATACAAGTACCTGAACTGGTGCGACGCTTTCCCATCGGAATGCGTGCATCCGTGCCCCGCATGTCGCGCGCCATACCTGTATACAGGGTATGAGAATCGAAGATGGGCTTCTTGTGCAGGGCTTCTGCCCCTGTAGAGCGCTGTGCGAAAATAGCTGATGCTAACAAACCATCCATGCCGATGGGCATGTAAGAGGGAAGGTACTATGAGAGCATCTACATTAGCCAGGTTCGTCTGCGCAGCGGGCATCGCCTCTGCATGCATATTCGGCCTCGCCGCCTGTTCCGATTCCAATCCGAGCGGACTCACTGGCGGCACGGCGGCAACCGTCAACGGAACCGAGATCGCCGAAGATACCGTTACCACGTACATCCAATCGTTCCGCGCTTCGAAATCGCTTGACACCGAAGATAAATGGGGCGAGTGGCTCGCTTCGGGCGATATGACTCCCGAAACGGTGCGCGAGCAGGTTATCGATTACTACGCAAGCCAGGAGCTCGTGAAACAGGGCGCGAAAGAAAACAACGCCGAAGTGAGCACCGAGAAAATCGAAGAAGTCATCAGCAGCATGCGGGGCAAGTACGATTCCGACGAAGCGTGGCAGCAGGCCTTGACCGACGCGGGAACAACCGAAGAGGCGTACCGCTCGTCGGTCGAACTCGCTTTGACCGAGCAGGCGCTCAAAGAAGCCATTGCAGAAACCAACGCACCAACCGATGAGGAACTGTTCGAGTACAGCGCGATGTACGACGGCGCGCGCCGCTCTTCCCACATCCTCTTCAACGCAGAAGATGAAGCAACCGCACAGGAAGTGCTCGATAAGATCAACTCGGGCGAGCTCGATTTCGTTGAAGCGGTGAAAGAGTACTCGCAGGATTCTGGCACCGCCGAGAAGGATGGTGATGTGGGCTGGGATAAGATGAGTTCGCTCATCTCTGAGTACACCACTGCGCTCAGCGAGCTCGACAAGGATCAGGTCAGCGGACTGGTCGAGAGCCAATACGGGTGGCACATCATCAAATGCACCGATATCTTCGAAGTGCCCGAAGAGGGTTTGACGAGCACCGATCAGGTTCCGACCGAGATCCTCGACAGCGTTCGCGCGACGCTTGAGCAGCAGAAGTTCAACGAGTGGTTTACCACCTACAAGGAGGAAGCCGACATCGTGATCAATCCCATGCCCGAGAGCGTTCCGTACAACATCGACATGTCGAAGTACCAGACTGACGAGGGAACCGACGAAGGCGCGACCGACGGAACCGAAGGCGGCACCGACGCGGGCGACGGTTCGACCGACGGGGCAGACGCTGCCGACGGCTCGGCCGATGGCTCGGCCGACGGTGCCGATGCGAACGCGGCCGACGGCGGCGAAGGATCCGATACGCCGTCCGACACCGCTGACGGAAGCGAAGGCTCGGCTGAGGGCGGAACGGATTCTGGCGAGGGCGCTTCTGGCAACCAGCAGCCCGCCGAAGCCGTCTAACGCGCATCCGACAATCCGGTGAAGCGCGACGACGCACACAAGAACGCAAAGCAACCGCTCCTGCAGTTTACAGGGGCGGTTGTTGTTCGTTCGGGCAACCCCATCCTCTCCATCGATTCGTTCACGCTGCACGAGAGAGAGAACATCGCCGTGCTCGGGCCGAACGGGTCGGGTAAATCGACGTTCATCAAGCTCATCACACGAGAGGTATTTCCGCTTCATCGCGAAGAGCCGCCGATTCTGTTTCGCGGAAGCGAGCGCGTGCTTTTGACCGAGATCAAGCAGTGTATCGGTGTGGTCTCGTCGACCATGCAGGATCAGATAACCGTACATCTGCCGGCGATAGAGGTCGTATGCGGCGGCTTGTTCGGCACGCTCGGGGTGTTGCCTCATTGCGAAGTAACCGATCAGTCGAGGGAACAGGCGATTCGCGCGATGGACCTTATGGGTGTGGGCGATCTTGCCGAACGCGATATCAAAACACTTTCAACGGGCCAAGCCAGACGTGTCCTGTTCGCACGCGCTCTCGTGCACGATCCCGATGTGCTCGTGCTCGACGAACCGTGCACGGGGCTTGACCCCGAAGGCATGTATCACATCAGGCAGAGCATGCGAACGCTCACTGCGGCGGGCAAATCGATCGTGCTCGTTACTCATTATCCCGAAGACATCATCCCCGAGATTTCGAGGCTCGTGTTGCTGAAAAACGGCACGGTATTTGCCGACGGGCCGAAAGAGAGCCTACTTACCGACGAAACGATGACCGCTCTATTCGAGGTACCTTTGCAGATTCGGCGGAGGGATGGGTATTATTCGCTTGTGAGCGAATACTAGCTGATGTATACTACGTATCCGCTGCTGCTTTTACGGGTTCTGAAAGCCATGCGGATGCGGCCCAGCGACTCACTGGAGAGATGACCGAGCTGGCCGAAGGTGCACGATTGGAAATCGTGTGTGCGCCAAAAGCGTACCTAGGGTTCGAATCCCTATCTCTCCGCCAGTTGAACCCGCGCTTCGGCGCGTGATCATAGGGTGCATGCACCTAAGGTGGCGAAAGCCGCCTGGCAGAACGTCGGCGACGGCGGTCTGCCGAAGCCTTGAAGGTCGGCTCATAAACCGAGGCGGCCTGCCCCATGCGGAGGGGTGGCAGAGCGGTTGAATGCGGCGGTCTCGAAAACCGTTTCACCGGTTACCCCGGTGACCAGGGTTCGAATCCCTGCCCCTCCGCCACGAATAAACGAGCGCCTGCGGCCATCGAGCCCGGCGCTTTTTTGTTACCCGAAACCCTGGCTTCGGACTTATAGACCAAAATGTGTGTCTACCTTCTAGCCGTAGTTAATTCGAAGCGAGAAACGCTGCGTGCGACGCGCCGGATCGTTGGGGATGGTCTTGCGGGCGGCGTGCCGAAATCTCTACCGGCTGGCATTTGAAACGTGCCGCCTGGCAAGGGATTGTGAGTCTTTGCCTTTCGCGTATGCGGTAAACCGTTCGAACAACCCTTTTGCATAACCATGTGGATAAAGCGCTAGCGGTAAAAGAGACGCCCATCATTCTGCAAACGGAATCAAGCGTTTGCTTCGAACGAGCTTTACGCGAACCGCTTCCGTGCCGTCCTCGTACAATCGCCCAACCGTTGGTTCTCGCGTCGCGTACTGTGGCATAATACGATCAACATCCGCAGAGCTGAAAGTCTCCGGGAGGAGACGATGAACGAATAAGAGGCCGCACATGGTAGATCGCGTTGTTGAAAGCAGCGAAACCGAGGTCCCCGAGATCCCGGAAACGCTCGAGAAGGTTTTGCTCTTCACCCTTGATGAGGCTAAGGAGAAGATGAACCAGGGAGCCGACGTCGTGCCGTTCACGGCGCTCGTGGTTAAGGAAAACCTGTTCATCGAGAACCATCCAGGCGAGTCGGCCGAAGAATGCTTCGCGTTCGCACGTCATACCGTCGAGGGCGCGCGCGGCGCCGAGGCTTACGGCTTCTGCTACGACGGTTACGTCGAAACCGATGCGGGCACCCAAGACGCTCTCATTGCAGAAGGCGGGGTTCCCGGCGAAGATGAGGGATACGCGATTGGCTACGTGTACAACATCGTCGACGACAAACCGGTGTTCGAAGCCGATCCCGCATTCATCGGCGCCGCCCCGAACTTCATGGCCGGTCTCAAAGATGCCGAAGAATACGGTGACGAAGAGATCGACGACAAGTACCTCGATGAAGAATTCGACGAGGAAATCGAAGTCGACGGTGAAGAGGAATAGAGCTGCAGAAATACCCGCTTGAAGATACCCGCCCTCGTGGCGGGTATCGCACTTTATACGGACCTTTGTGCCCTTCACGTTTCGTCCGTGCTTCCAGATTGTGTGGAGTTTACTTCCCCCGCACCTCCCTTGCGCTTCCCGCCCGCATCCTGCTCGAATCCCTTCCGTCTCCCTCGCGCTTCCGAATCGTGTAAGGTTCACTTCGCTCAGGTGTAAGGTTCGGGCGAGGTTCGGAACGCTTTTTTCAGATCGAAAGCAGACATCATGCGGTGTACCATAGCTGCAAGCTCGAAGGGTTAAGCGCGGACCGCGCGGCTCGTCAGGTGTGTTCGAAGCATGGACGCTCGATCTGCAAGGGGTTTTATTTGTTGCGCGGCAACAACCCCTCTGCTAGAATATGCAGGCTAATCCTGCTTCGGGTACGTGCCTTCAACAGCCCCGAAGCCGTAAAGTCCAGAGGAGGTGAGCTGATGAAGGCTTATGAATTGTTGTTTTTTGTGTCTCCGTCAATCGACGAAGAAACCCGTGCCGCAACCATGAAGCGCGTTGAGACCACCATTGCCGCAGGCAATGGCGCTATCGACAACGTTGACGAATGGGGCAAGCGCAAACTCGCTTTTGAGATCAACGGTTTGACTGATGGTGATTACACCCTGGTCGATTTCCATGCTGAACCCGAGAATATCGCGGAACTGGATCGTGTGCTGCGCATTACCGACGCTATCGTGCGTCATATGATCGTCAAGCGTACGGATCGCGACTAAGTGAGCGAATGACACGGGCGGCATCTTATACGATGCCGTCAAGCATGAGAAGAGGTGGAAGAATATGAGCATCAACCGAGTGATTATCAGCGGGAACCTGACACGCGATCCCGAACTGCGTTCTACGGCCTCGGGACTTCCTGTGCTCGGCTTCGGCGTGGCGGTCAACGACCGCCGCAAGAACCAGCAGACAGGCGAATGGGAGGACTACCCGAACTTCATCGACTGCACCATGTTCGGTGCGCGGGCGGAAAGCCTCAACCGTTTCCTTACGAAGGGCACCAAGGTGGCCATTGAGGGGAAGCTTCGGTGGAGCCAATGGGAGCGCGAGGGACAGAAACGCAGCAAGATCGAGGTGATCGTCGACGAGCTCGAGTTCATGTCGAGCCGCGATAGCGGCGGTCAGTCGCAGTCGTACGGTTCTCAGCCTTCCTCGGGTGGGTACGCACCCGCTCAGGCGGCCCCGGCCCCGATGGTCGATGCCTCTTCTTCGGTCTATGATGAAGACATTCCGTTCTAGTAGGTACGAAAGAGGTTAGTATAATGTCTGATTACGCAAAGCAGCCTCGTCGTAAGTACTGCCAATTCTGCAAAGAAGACGCCAAGTACATCGATTACAAAGACACACAGATGCTGCGTAAATATGTAACTGACCGCGGAAAAATCAAGCCTCGTCGCGTGACCGGTGCATGCACCCAGCACCAGCGCGACATCGCCGCCGCCGTAAAGCGCGCGCGCGAAATGGCTTTGATGCCGTACGCGGTTCCTGCCGTCAGTGGTCGTGGCGACCGCCGCAGCCGCTAGGCAAGGAGGTAACTGATGAAAGTTATTCTGCTCCAAGAACTGAAGGGTAAGGGAGGCGAAGGCGACGTCGTCGAGGTTAACCCTGGATTCGCCAACAACTACCTGTATCCTCAGAAGATCGCTATTCCCGCTACCAAGGGCAACCTGAAACAGCTCGAACAGCGCAAGCACAACATCAAGCTGCGCGAGGAAACTCGTATCGGCGGTGCTGAAGAGTTCAAGAAGGCCATCGAAGGCAATGTTGTCAAAGTTGTTGCCAAGGTGGGCGAAGAGGGCCAGCTGTTCGGCTCGGTCACCTCGGTCATGATCGCCGACGCGATCAAGGAGAGCCTCGGACTCGATGTCGACAAAAAGCGCATCGATCTCAAGGCTCCCATCAAGACCGCAGGCGAGCACGAGGTTACGATCTCGCTGTACCGCGATATCAAGACGACGCTGAAGCTGTTCGTCGGCGGTGCCGAAGACGAGATCCCCTCGGAGGAAGCCGCTGCAGCCGTCGAGGCTGCCGATGACGCCGAGGCTCGCGAAGAGCTCAAGGCCGTCGAGGACGCCATCGTCGAAGAAGCCGCTGCGAGCATCGAAGACGCTGACGCTGCAGGCGATGCACAAGCCGCCTCCGAAGCAGCCGAAACCGCTGCCGAGTTCGTCGAAGCCGAGGACAAGCAGTAAAAACTGGCTGTGTGTACGGCAGCAGTTTCAGCACGTAAGAGATTTCATACGAAGGGGTTCTCGAACCAGCAGTTCGAGAACCCCTTCGATCTTTCGAAACTGAGATGTTGCGCATGGGCATGTCGCTCACCTACCTCCGGCGCTTTCTTATTGTGGTGCCAATCTTCTTCTTATGTCTGCTCAAAAAGCTATTCAGGCAAACCCCTTTCTTCCGCATCGCGCTATGAAAGGGTGCAGCACTGCCGTTTGCCGTCCATTGAGCTATACGAGGTGCTCCTGATTACATGGTGACGCTGCTGCCACCTTGGCTCGGCTTGATGGTCGCCGCTCCCAACCAATTTTCTTTTCCACCGCCTCTTGCGGTGGAAAGTGTGGAAAACAGCCTTCGAAGCAGGTTGAAACGGTGTGCGGGAAAAGCTTGCTGTGGAGAACGGAAACCACGGTTTCACCACACCGAAATACACGGGTGAACAGCGGTTATTATAGTGTACTATACTGATGCTGACGAGCATGGAAGCTGGAAGAGAGGAAGGGCATGCCCGCTAACCAACAAGG
The DNA here is from genome assembly GCF_901411515.1 of Raoultibacter phocaeensis. NCBI lineage: Bacteria > Bacillati > Actinomycetota > Coriobacteriia > Eggerthellales > Eggerthellaceae > Raoultibacter > Raoultibacter phocaeensis. The sequence continues at coordinate 907,838 of NZ_CABDUX010000001.1, read as the reverse complement.
TTCGTACCACAATCCTGATTTTGCACCCGAAGAGACGAGCGTTGCCGAAAAGCGCAAGTCGCTGCCGCAGAACATCGAAGCCGAGAAGTCGGTTCTGGCTGCGTGCATGCTGAACCAGGAAGCGGTCGAAGAGGTGGCGACCAAGCTCGTTCCCGATAATTTCTTCCGCCCGGCGCATCAGCGCATCTTCCAATCGATCCTCGATCTGTACGTTCGCCACATCCCCATCGATCAGATTTCTCTGGCTGACAACCTCAATGCCACCGGACAGCTCGAAGCAATCGGCGGCAAACCGTACCTCGTCGAGCTCGGCGACAACACGTTTGCGCTCACCAACTGGCAGAACCATGCCGAAATCGTCAAGCGTACGGCCATTCTGCGCGAGCTCATCTACGCGTCGACCGAAATCAATGCGCTCGCCTACGATGCTCCCGACGACCTCGACGTCGTGGTGGAAGAGGCCGAGAAGACGCTGTTCAACGTAACCGAAAAGCGCGTTTCTTCAGCATTCCAGAAAATGGACACGCTGCTCAATGATGCGTTCGAAGAGATTTCCGAGCTTGCAAGCCGCCAATCGCACATGGCGGGTGTGCCGTCGGGCTTCAAGGACGTCGACGACCTGTTCCACGGTTTCCGCGGAGGCGATCTCGTTATCCTCGCCGCCCGTCCTGGTGTCGGCAAGACGTCATTCGCGCTCAACCTCGCCGTCAACTCGGCAAAAGAGGGCACGACGGTAGCCTTCCTTTCGCTCGAAATGAGCGCTTCCCAGCTCGTGCAGAGGATTCTGTGCTCCGAAGCGCGCGTGAGCTTGTCGAGGGTGCGAAGCGGCCAGCTGCAAGAATCGGATTGGACGGCCATCGCCGATGCGTGCGGCACGCTTGCAAACCTCGATTTGTACATCGACGACACGCCGGCGCTTTCGATTCTCGAGCTGCGTGCGAAAGCGCGCCGCGAGCTGCGCGATAAGAAACAGGGTATGATCATCGTTGACTACCTGCAGCTCATGCAGCCGCCCCAAACGCGCCGCGACGGCAACCGCGCCGTCGAAGTCGGCGAGATATCGCGAGGTCTCAAGGTGCTCGCGAAGGAAATGGACATGCCCGTGGTGGCGCTTTCTCAGCTGTCCCGTGCCGTCGAGATGCGCGGTAAAAAGCGCCCGATGCTTTCGGACCTTCGTGAATCGGGTTCCATCGAACAGGACGCCGACATCGTCGCCTTCATCGACCGAAGCATGGACGAGATCGAAGCGGAAAGCGACGATCGGCCCGATTTGGGTACTGCAGAGCTCATCGTGGCGAAGCATCGTAACGGTCCCACGCGCGATATCCCGCTCGCATTTAACCCCGAGTTTACGAAATTCATGAACTTTGTCGACGATTCGCGCGCGGCTGGCTACGCGTAGGGCCGCTGTTGCCGCTTTCGCGCTACACTGTGCACATGCCGAAACAGGTCACATTCATCCATGCTGCGGATCTTCACTTGGGAGCTCCGTTCAGGGGGCTGCGCGCGCTTTCCGATACGTGGGCCGACCGCTTGCTGAAAGCCATCCCCGAAAGCTACGACCGCGTGATCGAAGCAGCGCTCGAACATGCGGTGGATTTCGTGGTCATGCCGGGCGATATCTTCGATTCGGCGCGCGCGTCCTACGGCGATTACCTCCACTTTTTCGAAGGCCTACGCAAGCTCGATGAGGCGAACATTCCCGCCTACCTCTGCACGGGCAACCACGATCCGTACACCTCGTGGAAGCACGACTTCTTCGCGTTTCCCGAAAACACCGTCATGTTTGCGGCCGACAAGCCGAGTTTCGAGGTATACGAACGCGACGGCGAGCCGCTCGTGCTGCTCGGCGGGCGCGGCTACTACAACCAAACCTGGCCGTTCGACCGCGACATAGCCGAAGGCGTCACCCGCGCGGCGGCCGAAGCGGCTACGGGCGTTTCAAGCGCACCGTTCGCCGTGGGCGTGCTGCATACCGGGCTCAACCTTGACAACACGAAAGCGCCCACCGATCCGGTGAAGCTTATGCGCTCCGGCATGGATTACTGGGCACTCGGTCACATCCACAAGCGCTACGCCGTTCCCGAAGACAATCCCACGCTCGTGTTCTCCGGTTGTATCCAGGGCCGCGACATCAACGAGACGGGCGAGCGCGGCGTGTGCAAGGTTACGCTCACCGAAGGTGCGCCGAACAGGATCGAGTTCGTTCCCACGGCCAGCGTCGTCTGGCAGAAGATGCGGGTCGATGTGTCCGATTGCACGAGCATCGCCGAAGTGAGCGAAAAGATTATGCGCGAGCTGTTCCGCGAAAACGGCCACTCGCGCTGCGAAGAGATGTGCGTGCGCATCGAGCTTACCGGCAAAACGACGCTGCACCGGTTCCTCGAATCGCCTGCGCTTCTAGCCGATTTACGCAAAAGCATCAACGACGCCTACGCGTTCTTTTTCTGCGACGCGCTGATCGACCGCACCGAGCTGCCGATCGACAAAAAGGCGCTTGCGAGCGAAGGGCTGTTTCCCGCAGTGCTTCTGCAAGTGGCCCAGGCACAGAAGGCGAACGCCGAAGAAACGTTCGGGTACGTGCAAGACGAGTTCATGAAGAAAAACCTTACGGTATCGCGCGACGTCGAACGCTCGCTCGAGGCGCTTTCCGACGAGGCGGAGAACCTCGTGCTCGATCTGCTTGGGCAGAGCGAGGCGCGCTGATGGGGGAGCGAATCGGCAGCTGGTATCTCAGCCGCATGAAAATCATGAGCTTCGGCACGTTCTCCAACCGCGTGATCGGCCCGTTCAAGCCGCACCTCAACGTGGTGCACGGCAAGAACGAAGCGGGAAAGACCACGTTGAACGCGTTTGCCACCGGCGTGCTGTTCGGGTGGGAAGATGCGCGCGGCACCAAGAACACCTACAAGCCCAGCAACGCCGAGCGCGCGGGGTCGCTGTTCTTCACCGACGAGGAAACCGATGAGGAAATCGAGCTTTCGCGTGTGAAAAACGTTGACGGGCTGCAGGGTCCTTCCGAGCTGCTCGACGACATCGACAAGGAAACCTTCCTGACCATGTTCGCGCTCACGAGCGACGAGCTGCGCAGCCTGCGCAACACGACCGACGTCACGGCCAAGCTTTTGACCGCCGGATCGGGTACCGAGGCATCGCCAGCACAGGCACTCGACGAGATACAGGGTCGCATCGGCGAGTACACCTCGCGTGCGGCGGGCGCCGAGCACTCCATCACGCAGCTGACCGCCCGCCAAGACGAGCTTCGCGCCGAGATCGCGCAGGCGGGCGAAGAGGTGGAGCGCTTCAAGCACCAGGATAAGGAATTCCACGACATCGCACCTCAGCGTGAAGCGCTCAACGCTTCGCTTCAAAAGCTCAATGCGGAGATCGAGAAGCTTTCCGCAGGCAAAGCCGCCCTCGAGCGGCTTGACGACGAGTTGTCCCGCACCCTCGACAGACGCGACGTCCTGCTCGAAGAAGAGCAGGCGCTCGTTTCCGAACATCGGCTTCACGAGCAGGAGGTCGATCCCGCCCTCGCGTCGATCGCGCCGACCGAAGAGCACTCGCTGCGCGATCGCATCGATACGCTTTCCGAAGAGCAGAGCAAGCGCCAGCACAGCGTCGACCTCGCGAAAGACAACTACACCGATTCGAAGTCGAATTACGAAGCGCTGCTCGAAGCCCCCGATTTGAAGGAGCTCGAAGAGCGTGCGCGGCGGCAGCGCCACGTGCAGATTGCGCTCTCGGTGGCGCTTCCCGTCCTGTTCGTTTGCGCGGGCGTGCCCGTGTTTATGCACGGCCGCGAAATCACGAGCCTCTCGTTCACGGCGCTCGGCATCATCCTCGTGGTATTCGCCCTGTTCCTTGCGGGTGCCGCACTCGTGATGCTGTTTCGGCCGACCAAAACCGAAGAGGCGCTCAATCAGCGAAAACAGGATGCCCAATGGGTCATGCTGCAGGATAAGAAGAAGCTCGAGGCCTGCGAGGAGGGCCTTCGCGCGCAGAAGATGCAGACTTCCGCGTTTCTCGATCGATCGGGCCTCGGTGCTGCACAAGGTTCGCTTCGGCGCGCCCGCACGCTGCTCGACGAGGCGAAAGACGCTCGTGCGGCATCGAGCTTGTTCGTGCAAAAACAGCAGGCGCTCGTGGCGCAGCTTTCCTCGGTCGAAGAGCGCCTTGCCGATATCCACGGGCAGAAAGAAGCGCTGCAGAGTCGGTTGGGGCTTTCGCCCGATGCGACGATGTCCGATATCGAAACGCTCATCGAGCAGAAGGCGCACCAGCGCTCGGGCCTCATCGAAACGAGTGAGAACGTGAACCGCCGCTTCGGCGAGCTCAAGCAGGAACTCGCGCACGCGAAGCGGATCAAGCGCTTCGACGCGCTCAAGCTCGAATACCAGCAGGTGACTACGCGTCTTGCCGATAGCGAGAAGGATCTCGCGCGACTTCTACTTGCGCGGCACATGCTCGAAGCGGCCATCACCGCCTGGGAGAGCAAGAGCCAGCCCGAGGTGTACCGCCAGGCGAGCCGTCTGCTCGAAACGATGACGGCGGGCGCATGGGTGCAGGTGCGCATGAGCGAGGAAGGCAGGCTGCAAGTGGTCGACCAGGTGAAAACCGTGCGCGAACCGGTACATCTGTCGCTCGGCACCTGCCAGCAGCTTTACCTGAGCCTGCGCATTGCGCTCTTGATGACAGCCGAGAACGTGGGCCGGGCCATACCCATCATGGCCGACGACATTCTCGTGAACTTCGACGAGGATCGCCGCCGCGGGGCTGCGAGCGCGCTCAAAGAGCTGGCAGCGCGCAGGCAGGTCATCCTCTTCACGTGCCACGAGGAAATTGTAAGGCTCATGCAGGATGCCGATTCAGAGCTGAACTTGGTGGAACTGTAATATAATCGGAATTTGCTGAGGTAGGGCGAGCAGTGAGGCTCGCATACGCGCGACCGCTGCGTATCGGGAAGAATCCCGAGCGGGCGGCCGAGGAAAGGAACGAACGACATGCCCAGTACGGTTCTCGTCGGCGCCCAGTGGGGCGACGAAGGAAAAGGCAAGATCACCGACATGATCTCGAGCGATTACGATTATGTCGTCCGTTACCAAGGGGGGAACAACGCGGGCCATACCGTCATCCACGGCGATCGCAAGCTGGCGCTGCACCTCATTCCGTCGGGCATCATGTACGAGAACGCGGTGCCGGTCATCGGCAACGGCGTCGTCATCGATCCTGGCGTGCTCGTGGAAGAAATGGCGATGCTCGAGAAGGAGGGCATCTCGTGCGAACGCTTGCTCATCTCGTGCGACGCCCACGTTATCATGCCCTACCATAAAGATTTCGACGGGGCCGACGAGAAGCGTCTCGGCGAGAACAAGATCGGAACCACCAAGCGCGGCATCGGCCCGTGCTATCAGGATAAAGCGGCTCGCAAGGGCATTCGCATCCAGGACCTGCTCGACGAGAAGATCTTCCGCCTCAAAGTGGAAACCGCGCTTGCGCAGAAGAATCCCATCCTCGAGAAGATCTACGGCATGCCCACCTACACGGTCGAGCAGATCTGCGAAGAGTACCTGCCCTTCGCCCGCATTCTGAAGCCGCACATGACCGAATCGGCTCAGCTTTTGAACGATGCGCTCCGCGAGGGTAAGAACATCCTATTCGAGGGTGCGCAGGGAACGCTTCTGGACATCGACCACGGAACGTATCCCTACGTCACCTCGTCGTCGTGCTGCGCAGGCGGTGCGGCAACGGGCTCGGGCGTGGGCCCCACGGCCATCGACAAGGTGCTCGGCATCCAGAAGGCGTACGTCACCCGCGTGGGCGGCGGCCCTTTCCCGACCGAACAGCGCTATGCCGAAGACGGCGGGACGCCCGAAGAAGCTGAAGTGGGCGAGACGCTGTGCCAGGTGGGAGGCGAGTTCGGCGTGACCACGGGGCGCAAGCGCCGTTGCGGATGGTTCGATGCGGTCATCGGCCGCTATGCCGCCGAGGTGAACGGCTTGACCGACGTGGCGCTCACTAAGCTCGACGTGCTTTCGGCGTTCGACACCATCAAGGTGTGCGTGGCTTACGAGTGCGAGGGCAAAACCTACGATTACTTCCCCATGCAACAGAGCGTGCTCTTCCACGCGAAACCCCTCTACAAGGAGCTTCCCGGTTGGAAGGGCGAGGACATCACCGCGTGCACGAGGTTCGAGGATCTGCCCGAAAACGCGCAGCGCTACGTCGAGTACCTCGAAGAGATTACCGGCGTGCGCATTTCGATCATCGCGGTCGGCCCCGATCGCGATCAGACCATCATGCGCGGATGGGAAAGCGTGTAGCGAACGGGGCCAGTGAGCCGAACGCGAGCGGAAAGCGCGGATGAGGCGGACCGATTCGCCGTTTGCGAACCAGAGAGCCGCCGCCTGAGCAGGGCGGCAGCGTAACAGGATTCAACATGTTTCACGTGAAACATTTGTTCGTGTAGAACATGAGGAAAGGACAGGCAGTGAACATCTTGGTTTTGGGAAGCGGCGGGCGCGAACATGCGATTGCCTGGGCGCTTGCGAAATCACCCAACTGCGACGAGCTGTTCGTTGCGCCCGGTAACGGGGGTACGGCTCAAATCGCCGAGAACATAAACACGCTCGACGTCAATTCGGGATCCGCCGTGCTCGGGTTCTCGCGCGATCACGATATCGATATGGTGGTGATCGGCCCCGAAGCGCCGCTTGTCGCCGGCGTTGCCGACGTGCTGCGCGAAGCGGGCATTGCCGTGTTCGGCCCCGATGCGCAGGGCGCGCGCCTCGAGGGGAGCAAAACCTACAGCAAGCAGTTCATGGAGGAAAACAACATTCCGACGGCGCGCTACGCGAGCTTCACCGAGCTCGAGCCGGCGCTTGCTTACATCCGCGAGCTCGGCGCTCCCATCGTGGTGAAGGCCGACGGCCTTGCTGCGGGCAAGGGCGTGTTCGTGGCCGAAACCGAAGAAGTTGCCGAGGATGCGGTGCGCAGCTGCTTCGACGGCGCGTTCGGCGATGCGGGATCGACCGTGCTCATCGAGGAGTGCTTGGAAGGCCCCGAGTGCTCGCTGCTCGCGTTCGTCACCGGCGGCCAGGCGTTTTGCATGACGACGGCGCAGGACCACAAGCGCGCGTTCGACGGCGACCGCGGCCCGAACACGGGCGGCATGGGCGTGTACTCGCCGGTGCCGATCGTGACCGAAGACGAGCTGGCCGAGATGCAGCGCATCATGCAGGTGTCCGCCGCGGCTACGGCGAAAGCACCGTTTGAGCACGATTACAGAGGCGTTCTCTACGGCGGGGTCATGCTCACGCCCGAGGGCCCGAAGGCCCTCGAATTCAACGCACGCTTCGGCGATCCGGAAACGCAGGTGGTGCTTCCGCGCCTCGAAAGCGACCTGGTCGAGATCATGTACGCGGTAGCGCAGGGCCGACCTCAGGATATCGAGCTTCGCTGGTCGGACACCTGGGCGGTCTGCGTGGTGCTGGCGAGCGAGGGCTATCCCGGATCGTACGAGAAGGGCAAGGTCATCCTCGGCATCGACGAGGCGGAAGATCTCAAGGGCGTGACGGTGTTCCATGCGGGCACCACGTTCAACAACGATGAAGAACTCATCACAGCGGGAGGCCGCGTGCTCAACGTGGTTGCGCTCGGCGAAAGCTTCGACGAGGCGCGCGAACGCGCTTACGAAGCCGTCGACCTCATCAACTTCGAGGGCAAGCAGCACCGCACCGACATCGGCAAGCGCGCCGCGTCCGGGCGCTAGCGCATTCCGCCGTTCTGCCGAACGGCGGGTCTGCTCGACGCTGTGAAGCACCGATGCACCCCGCCTTGCCGCTTGTTCGCTTGCCCTCACGTGCGCAAGCACGCTCGGCCGCGAACCACGGCAATGCGGGGCACCTCGGTGCTTCTCGCTGACTTTTGCGAACAAGGGAGTTTGAATGCTATCTGAACGAATGCTATCCACCGTTGTGCAGCAGTGCACGAAGAGCTACTTGAAACTCGAGCCGACCGACGACGCGTTCGTTCCTGCGCCCAAGCCCGGGCAAGCGTACATGCTCTATATGCACGTGCCGTTCTGCGAGCGGCTGTGCCCGTACTGCTCGTTCAACCGTTTCCCCTTCAGCGAAGATCGTGCGGTTCCGTATTTCGAGAACCTGCGCAAAGAAATGCTTACGCTCAAAGATCTCGGCTACGATTTCGAGAGCCTGTACGTGGGTGGCGGCACGCCCACCATCATGATAGACGAGCTGTGCGACACGATCGATCTGGCGAAGGAAACGTTCTCCATTCAGGAAGTCTCGAGTGAGACGAACCCGAATCACCTGATCCCTGCCTACCTCGACAAGCTGCAGGGTCGTGTGCAGCGGCTTTCGGTGGGCGTGCAGAGTTTCGATGACGGCCTCTTGAAGCAGATGGACCGTTACGACAAATATGGATGCGGCGAAGAAATTCTCGAGCGCATTGGCGAGGCGAGCCCGTACTTCACCTCGCTCAACGTGGACATGATCTTCAACTTCCCCGCGCAGACCGAAGATATTCTCATCAGCGATGTGGAACGCGTGGTCGAAAGCGGCACGAGCCAGACCACGTTTTACCCGCTCATGGCTTCGCCCTCGGTGGCCCGTTCGCTCGCCAAGACGGTGGGCAAGGTGGATTATCAGCGCGAACAGCGCTTCTACGGCATCATCGACGAGCTTTTGGCAGGCGGTGCCAAGCCTCTGTTCAGGCACGGCAGCGCGTGGACGTTCAACAAGATCGGCACCGAGGCGGCGTCCGATGACGCTATGATCGACGAGTACGTGGTCGATTACGAAGAATACCCCGCCATCGGATCGGGCGGCATCACGTATCTGGGCGACACCCTCTACGTGAACACATTTTCGGTGCGCGAGTACAACCAGGCCATCGAGTCGGGCAAGATGTCGCTCATGGGCAAGACCACGTTTTCGAAGCACGACCGCATGCGCTACCGCTTTATGATGCAGCTCTTCGGCCTGCGGCTCGACAAGCAGCAGTTCAAGCGTGATTTCGGCTGCACCGTCGAGCGCGGTCTTCCCGTGGAGATGGCGTTCATGAAGACGGCGGGTGCGTTTGCAACCGACAACGAGAACGAGCTCACGCTCACGCCGCGCGGTCGCTACCTCATGGTGGTCATGATGCGCCAGTTCTTCATCGGCGTGAACAACCTGCGCGATCAAGCCCGCGCAGCCCTCACTGGCGAAGAGCGCGAACTGATTTTCGGATAGGGCAGGGCGCCTCGAATGCGCCTGCCGCGGGTTTCGCGACGGGCGCAGGCGCTGCCCGGTTCTAGTGTCCCCTGGGGCTTAAGCGTCGGGGTGCGATGCGACCGGTTTCGCAGTGCTTTTGGCGCGAAACCCAATCGGTACTATCTTCCCGCTATCCAAGAGCCCATCCAGCGCAGATTTTTGGCTGTGTTAGACCACTGTTGACATATTCCAGTACTCTCCGAAGGGAAACGGAGTTGAAGGATAGTTCCTTCTGGTCGTCTCGTATGTTCCGCTTATGGCATTTGAGTACAGCACCTCACGACGGTCAGCATCGCTTTTCCTGAATTGCTCAACGTAGCAAAACCAGTCAAGGTAATGTTTAAGGCGCCTTGTGGAAACACCTTTGAACGGGAATAGGAAATCCCTCAAGCGTGAATGGAGAGCATTGACCATGTTGATCTTATACCCCTTACCCGATGATGTGCAATAACGCCTATGCCCCGCACCGATCGATGCCAAGGCTTTGGGGTAAGCTGCATCCCAGTCACTTGATACGATGGCCCCTTTTTCGACCTTGCCCTTTAGGAGCGCCTCGATATCTTCGATGCTCGATTTGCCCCGACAGCACACCTCGCAGAAGCAGTCTCCCCGGTCACTGATGCCGGTTAAGATGCTGATCCTTTCCCTGGACGACCCCGAAACATGTATGGCGTTCCCCCGCTTATGGGGTTTTCTCGGTAGCGAAACAGACCCTGATCTGGTCCAGTTCCCCGAGAGATTCTCATTGACTATGGTTTCATCGATCTGGCAGGCTGACCCTTTCCCGACACGAAAAGGCATGAGTCTTTTCGCCATCACCTCACAAAGGCGGTGGCGCATGAACCAGGCGGTGGAAAGGCAGGTATTGCAACGCTTGGCAGACTCCCGAAGACTCAATGCATCCACCATGCATGCGGCAAAGCTCATCCACGCCCCTCCGCTGAGCTTCGAGTTTGCCAGCAGTCCTTTGGTCGCACCGGAAAAGGTCCGCGCACAGCCGCCGCAAAGCCATCGTTGTTCTCTTGAGCGGCCATGGCCCTTCTTGGTGAAGCGCGCACAGCCGCAGTGCGGACAAACGGAAGGTCCGTTGCCTTCAGAGCTAACGATCAGCTCTTCGGCAATGGCTTCTTTTAGGTGGGCGAGCATCTCGATTTTCTCAGCGCGGGTTAGCTGGGGCAAAAGTTGGTGTAGAATCTCAAGCATAGGCTCTTCTCCTTACTGGTCGTCTGATAACTTTCAGTATAGTTGGAGAGCCTTTTTGGTACAAGTGTTCTTGTCAACAGTGGTCTAACACAGCCAGATTTTTTCGACTTGTGCATGTTTTAGCTTTCGATTCGGCCTGATTGCGTGGATTGGATGCACCTCGTTCGGCTCCGGCTCAGAGTATAGCCTGATGGCGAAACGGGAATTCATTCCATTGTTGCATTGCCGAGCTCGCGGCAATGCACAAGTCGAAAAAATCTGTTTCCAGAAGCCTGATATTCGGCCTTGAGATCATCCGTGGAGCTTACTCCGAGCCGCAGAACGTCCGCCGCCATGCCCGCTTTGCTTGCGACGCATGCATGCTGAGCGCGGCGTGTCGTGTTTCGTGCTTCGTAGCCCCGCGCTCGTCTACTCGTCTTGTGTCTCGCAGCCGTTCCCGTTTTGGATGCCCAGCGCGCGACCCAGGTGCCCCGGCCCTCGTCCTCGTTCGATCGCGCTCAGGCTCAGCGACATTTTTTCGTCCATCGCCCAGGCTCCGCGTGTTCCGTTCCATATAAACGCGCTCGCGTTCCGCACACCTTACTGCACCTTTGCGTCTTGCGTTCGTGGCGAGTTGCCGCGTTCGGCCACTTTCTTCTTTCCAAAATCGCGCAGCCCGTATATCATAAGCAAACAGCATATACTTTGGGACATACCCACCGAGAGCAGGCCGCCGAATGCAATACGAATGTTGCACTCGCCGCCCCCGTTCATTCAGGGTGGCGGTCGCTGCAATCGTATGCTTGATCATCGCGGTTGCAGCATCGAGCGGAATCGTTCCAGCGTATGCCTCAACTCCCTCTTTAGGTTGGCTCGATTCGCATTACGTCGACACGGGCGACGCTTCTTCCTCGGAAAACGACTCCGATAACGGTCAAGAAACCGGCGACGGCTCTGCCGAATGCGAGGGTTCGCAAACCGAAACGCCATCCGGTAACTCCAGTCCGGCAACCGTGTACGACGAAGGCGGTTCGTCCGCTGCCGAACGTCCCGGGGGAGAATCGAGCACAACCGCGCGAACCGATCCGAGTTCCGACAGTGCTGACTCGCCCGATCCCGCAAACAGCGCAGATACCGCAAAGCCCTCAAACCGCTTGGGTCCGTTGATCCTCATCACCGATGCCGAAGCCGTTGCCGCAGCGCAGCAGCAAGCAGCGCGCGATACCGCGAGCGAAACGTGGCGTGCGAAGAAGGATGCCGCAGCACTCGAGCGCGAACCAGCCTGGGACCAGGTGTTTACAAATGCGCTTGTTGCGAGCTCGGTTATTGGGGCGCTGGCGTTTGCGATCGCTGGCAGCCTGCTCGTGCGCTCGTCTCGCGCGAACCACCCATCAGGAAACCGACGACGTGCGAAAGCGCAGAGCCCGACCAAACGTCGTTAACAAGACTACGAAGGAAAGAAAGCCATGTCAGAAGAACGCCATACATACGAACCATCGGTGCACGAACCGCACTATCAAACGGAAGGCGACGACCGTGCGATAGGGGCGGAGCTTGAAGCGGACGGGTTTTTCGTCTCGCTCGACGGGTTTCCCAGCCAATCGGATGAAGAGGAAGCACCCTCTCGTCAAGATCAGCCTTTCGAAATCCAGGATGCGCTCGCTGCGGATTTCGTTGTGCTCAGCGTGGCAGAAGCGGAAGAAGAACGGACCGAAGCGACGGTGTCACCCATGCCCGAGCTCTCGTTCTTCCAAGAAATAGGCGCATCGGTCGAGATGGGTATTGATAACGGCGAATCGGATTCGGAAGAAGAAGCGTATGCATTCGATCCGTTCTTCGCTGCGCCGCCCGAGAACAGCAAGTCGGGTGCCGAAGGCAAGCAGATTGCTGCTGCGATGGCGATGAGCGAAGCGCAGTCCCCAGACGAGAAGCGAGAAATAAAATCGGCTGACGAATTCTTTGTGGCAGACGTGGGGCAAGCGGCCAAGTCCGCCGAAGAAACGCGAGTGGCAGACGATGAGCAAGGGGCTGAGTCAGTCGAAGAGGCTCGGGTGACAGACAAAAAGCAAGAGGCCAAATCGGCTGGCAGCATTCTAACGGCTAGCGAGCAGCAAGAACCCCAGTCGGCTAGCAACATTCGAGTAGGAGAAGAAGCACAAGAGGATGCGAAGACTGAGCCATCTGCGAAAGCGCCAGTCAAGGGACGCTACGCTGAGGTGCCGGTCACCAAGCCGGCAGGCGAACCAGCGGATGCTGCCGCAAAACAGTCGCAGGGCTCAAAAGGCAAGCTGTTGGAAGAATCGGATGCCGGCATGTCCGAAGAAAGCGCAACGACGCAATCCGAAAAGCGCAGAACTGGACCTGATCAGAAGGCCCTCAATGAACGTCGCGAAGCTGGAAAGCAGAAGCCGGTGGCCACGCGCGTCGATGATACAGCGGCAAAACCCGCAACTGCGCACGCTGACGATGCGACACCAAAGCCCGCGGCGGCACGCGCCGACGTTGCAACACCGAAACCTGCGACTGCACAAGCCGATGACGCGACGCCGAACCCCGCGATTGCTCGTGGCGGAAAGGCAGCGTCGGAACCTGCACCCGCACGCGCCGATGACGCGACGTCGAAACCCACAACCGCACGAGGCAGCGAATCCGAGCGAAAGCAAGCAGCCGAACAAACCATTCCTGCTGCCTCCGCAGACGCAAGAAAAGCGAAACCGGTAGCGGCGCAGCCGCAGCCCGATGATAAGGCAGCCATCCAATCAGAGGGCAAGGCGTCATCTCAATCTGAGACGGCACACGGCGCATCTGCTGCGGCCTCCGATGTCCTCGGGCAAACCCAGACCAACGAAGCGGGCCGTACACCCGATGGTGCAAAAGAGCCCGAACGCAACGACACCGCACCTGCCGAAAAACCCTCGGTTCAGAGCGCTGCCGCAAAAGCATCGAAGCCGAATGACGCCGGCCAAACAAAAAAGGAAGACGGAGCCAAAGAAGCTCCGAAAGCGTCGTCGCCCGCATCGGTTGACCAGGCGTCGGCGCAACCTGAGGATACGGGAAAGAACCCCCCGGCAATCGCAAACCATCCCATGCCCAACACCGCTCCTGTTCCGGTAAGGCCCGCAATCGAGCAGGAAGAGCGGAAAGACAAGAAAGCGGTTAAGAAGGCTGCGGGAACCGCACTCGTGATCATTGCGCTCGCGCTTGCGTGCGTTGCCTGTGCGGCGGTGATGCTCTCGATGGGGTCCAACCAGGCGCAGGAAGAAAAACCGTCTCAAGCTGAGACGGGCCAGGCAGCAGATGAAGGCGCTGCCGGCAGCGCCGATGCGGGTACCGAGACCTACCGCTACAGCGTGGCAGGGCCCGACGGTGCGATGTGCCAGGCAACGGAAGAGGCGCAGTTCGACGAGCAGGGCATCTTGGAGAAGAGCGTCATCACGGTAGAGCTTGCATCGCCTGAACAGGCAGAAGAGTTCCTCGAGACCACCAAACTCGATTTTGGGGATGCGTTTCTCGACGGCTCGGTCGAGGGAGCCACGACGGTTGTCGAAGTGAAGGCGACTGCCGAGGATATGACGCGGGAAGCCTACGCTGCCGTTCTCAAAAAGAACGCATCGGATTTCGAAATTATCTGATCGGAAAAGTGGAGTTGTCGCTGACGTAAGAATTTTGTGCGACGAGGTTCAAGTTGAACTTGAGGATAAGGCCGTAAAAAGCCCAGCAGCGCTGGCCTTTTTACGTGAAGCGTGCTACTTGTCGAGGGGCTTCATCTGCGAAGACGCATCGACGAGTGCAGAGTACACGTCGGGATCGAGCATGACGCAAGACACGTGATTGTCGGTAACGAGCATCTTGATCTTGTCCGACTTGATGCTCCTTACGAAATCCGCCTCCTTCGCCCTTCCCAGGTCATCGGATGTGATGAGCAGTTTGGATAAGGTGTCCAAGCGGGGAACGTTGAGCGCTGTTCCGTTCGACATCGGTTTCTCCTCTCTTTTTTCGAGCCGATAATGGGAACGAGTATAGCGAATCAGAGCCGAAATTAAAACTAAAACGCGTATATAACGGGAAATTACGACCCGTATGGATATATTTCAAGAGCGCCTACATTTTTTGCGGCCTGTTTGCTATGCTGTGAGGATGCCAAACGAGCAAGACATAGAGAAATCGCAGGTTAAAGCCCAAGTTGAGGAACCTGAGCAGAGCGGGCAGGCGGAGGAAAGCAAGCCGCTGCTGTTCGATTCCTTGTTCGAAACCGTGTACGTTTCGGTACCGGAAAGTGCGCCCGTCGAGCCTCCTGAGCCAAGCGAGCCGCATGCGGACGATGAGCCGTCTTCGGCACCCGAAACCGCCGTTGGCGATGAGGCCACCTCAGAAGCAGGCGAGCCAGAAACCTCCCAGGGCGAACCCGCGGCGCAGGCTCAAAGCGAGCCGGACCCTTCCCACGACGAATCCTCCGTCCGCGATGACCGCGCATCCGAAGTGCCCCCTGGCGCATCGGCTGTTGACGGGCATGGGGCACCCGAGAACCCTCGTCAAGAAATGCACAGCGAACCGGAAGCGTTCTTCAGCTTCGACCTGGTTGCGACCATCGGAATAAGCAGCGAACCGGAGCCGCCAACCGAAAGCGACAAGGCGAAGGCAGAAGCGAACGCGCCTGAGCGCAAGAAAAGCGACGCGTCCGAACCCAATGCGCCGACATGTGCAACCGCATCCTCGGATTCTGCCGATGCCGATGCGGCGGCATTGATCAAATCGATGCCCGTGATCCCTTCGGCACTGCGGGCTTCCACACCCGAAATCCAACACGACAACGCTGTTGCTGTGTTGGATGAAGGCAGCTTTGAAGATGTAGCCTCAGACTCGCAAACGCCGAGCATGCAGCAAGCCCCCAGCCTGTGCAACAATCAGTCTGCGGCAAGCGTCGAGGCAGCACAGCCCAGCAAAGAAGAAACCGCCGTCTCTGCCGCTGCGCGCGCTGCGGCAACCGAATGGCGGCGTCAAAAAACAAAGCCCCAAGTCGAGCCGAAGGCAAAACCGCAAGCTCAATCGCAGGCTGAATACCGGGAAAGGCGCAGCGTGCAGCCCTCGCAGCCTGCGCGCGCCGAACAGGCGTCGCCGCTGCAGGCTTCCGCAGGAAGGCAGCCGGCAGCTCGGGAATCCGCTGGCCAGCAGGCGATCGGCTCATCGGTGCCGAGACGGCAATCGACAGCCCGGTCGAACTCGAACCAGCAGCCAGCTGCCCAACCGAACGCAACGCGGCAGCCGGCAATCCAACCGACTCCGAACCAACAGCAAGCAGGCCGGCAGAATTCGAACCAGCAATCGGCAGCCCAGCCAAGCCCGAACCAGCAGGCGACGCCTCGCGCGACGGCAAAGCGGCCAGCAGCAGCGGTGCCCGCCGACCAAGCGCTTGCGGTCGAGCGCAGGAACGGAAGGCATGCGCGCGACCATGACGATGACACCCTCGCTCAAAGCGCACGGCGCATACGAGCCGCCGTTGCTACGGTAAGCGGTGTGCCTCTTGAAAACTGCATGCCCCAGGTGTCGGTAACGCCCGAGAACGTCGAGCACGTACGCCCTGCCGAGCCCCCCGCTCAGGAGAACGGCGCAGATGATCCCGATGCGAAGTTCTTCGCAGCTGCTATGTCAATCGAAGAGGGTATGGAAAAGGCCGACAAGGCGCATGCCCGTTCTGTCAAAGTGTGGGCTCGCATTGCCGCTGCTGCGATTCTGGTGGTTGTGGGGATAGTTGGGTTAGCGGCTGCCTTCAACCCGTCGTCCGACATAGCCCAGGTCGCGGGGGACACCAAACCCGCCTCCCTGACCGCCCCGACCGTTCCCGACAACGCGCAAGACGGCGCGCCCGTTTCGCCCAATGAAGAGGCGAAAGAAGAAAAGCCGACAGGCAGGGCGGGAACGGTCGTGTACTCCTATACCGGGCACGTGGGGGAGGGCGGAACCTACGTGGTCACCGAAACCGTCGAGTTCTCCGATGACGGAACCAGCGCGCAAACCACCATCGAGGGCACGTTCGGCGATGCAGCGACGGCCGAGCAGTTTCTCGGGGCGGTGAAGCGCGATTACGGATCGGATTTTCTGGAAGGCAGCGCCGATGGCCAGAACGTGGTCGTGAAGGTCGACATAAGCAAGCTCGGACTTGACCGCGAGGCGTACGAAGACGCGCTCCGCGACAGTGTCGATGATCTTAGGGTTGTCAAAAAGTCATAAATGTGGTAGACACCAGTATTCACGCGAAATTCTCATTAGCTTATCCTAAACCAATGCTTTAGTCTGGGATTATAATCCCTGCTAAATAACTGGGAATATAAAGAAAAGCCGCATTGGACCTAGCAGTGCCCCAAGAATCGAGCCATCAATCAACGCTAAAACTCCCGCCAAAGATGCCCTAAATATGTAGATTATGTAAATCAAAGAGTAGCAGCAACCGCAATCGGATGCGCTACAACTTGTGGTTTAAGCAGGAGAATATGAGTAAAGAGGTTCTATATCGTGTGGGTTTGCCAGCAACGCTCCTGATTAAAGCACTGTTTACAAAACCCAGCCGAGCGATATATTGGGCTTGCTCAATAGAGCGCACCACGTACGGGGATTGGTTTCACAGGGCAAGAGGAAGATCAAATGCAGCAAAAAAGCAGGCTTAAAGAGCTTGGCGAAAAAGCACTCGCCATGGTCATATCGTTTCTTTTGGTTATCGGATCGCCGATCGGTTTGATGTCCGAACCGCTTGCGTTCGCGGACGACGCAGAAAACAACGCCGCCCAAGATGCGAACAGCGCAACTGAAGAAAGCGCTGCCAATCCTCAAGAAAAAGTTGAAGTTCCCGCTCAGATCATCCAAGAGGTACCGATTGCCAAGAACGATTCCGCCGATGGGGAAGGAGCGCCCGGGTCCTCAGAAACGCCCGAGGTCCCTGGTGCCTCCGCAGTGCCCGAAGCGCCGAGTGACAGAGCCGATGCGTCTGGCGTCATCAACGATGAGGTGCCGCTTGACAAAAACTCTGTTGGAAAGCCCGGCTTTATCAACAGCGAAGTGCCGCTCGGGCAAGAATCCGCGAAGCCTAACGCGGGCGTGCTAATGTTCGAAGGCATGACCTATACGCTTCGGCCCGACGGGCAAACCGTCGTCCTCACCGGGTACACCGCCGCCCCCAAGGGCGATGTTGTCGTGCCTTCGGTCATATCGAGCGGTTCAGACGTGTACGAAGTGACCGCCTTGGGCGAGAACGCGTTTTCCAGCTGCGCAGAGATGACCGGCCTTTCGCTTCCTGCCTCTATCGCGCATATCGGAAACGGTGCGTTCGAGGGCTGCGCTCAGCTCGCCTCAATTTCGGTCAACGAAGAAAACACGGCGTTCTCATCCTGCGACGGCCTTCTGTATGACAAACAGCAGCAAGCCCTCGTGCACTGTCCCGAAGGAAAAACAGGTACCGTGCGCTTACCCGATTCCGCATCAAGCGTTCCCGCGGAAGCGTTCGCATCGTGCGCGCTCGTGGAGGCGTTCGAGATCGGTGAGGAAAACCAAGCGTTTTCGACCTACGGGGGTCTTTTGTACAACAAAGATCGCTCGACCCTTTTGATCTGCCCTGTTGGGGCACCCGAGTCCGTTACCCTTGCGCCCGAAACGCGTACCATCGCAAAAGAAAGTTTCGGGGGGGGGCGCATTTTTTAGCCTCTCTCGTTTCGCCCGGGTACGTTGAAACCATAGAGGAAGGTGCGTTTTCAAAATCGGTTTTATCGGAAGCGACCGTCGTGCTTCCGGCGGGAGACGATTACGCCGACCGCAAGGCGGTTTGGGAGTCTGCTGGATTCACCCGTTTCAAAGAACCCGCGCAGCCGGGGCTGACGGAAGAGCCCGAAGAGCAGGCCTCCGGCTTTGTATACACCTTGCTCGATGATTACACGCTCGCTGTTGCATGGGCGGGCGAAGAAAACCCGCCCATGCAGGTGGAAATTCCCGCGACGGGCGAGGTCGACGGTGTTCCGTATCGCGTTTCGCAGGTAGCCTCGCATGGTTTCGAGGGCCAGCCGATCGAATCGGTGAGCGTGCCTTCGTCGGTCACCGCTATCGGCGAGGCGGCCTTCCGGAGTTGCAGCAGCCTTGCATCGGTTTCGCTCTCCGAGGGGCTCGCCTCTATCGGTGCGTCCGCCTTCGAGGGCTGCGGCGTCGATGCGTTCATGTTGCCCGCATCGGTAACCTCCATAGGCGAGCGCGCGTTTGCCGATTGCTCGTCGCTTGCATGTATCGTTGCGCTCTCTGAGATTCCTGCTGTCGCGGATTCAGCAATCGTCGGCTGTTCGGGCGTAAGCATCGTTTGCCCGTACAGCGATAGCGGCGAGTACGCGTGGAATCCCGGCCTCGTTGCTAACGGCAACCATATCGATCCGTATGGGTTGAAGCTTTGCCCCGACCCGCTTACGCTCGAGGTCGGCCAAAGCGCCGATCTGTTCGAGGGCGGCGTGTGCGAGGTTCCCGAAGGTGCCGAGCTTGCATACGCGTACTCAGCCGTGCCGCTTTCGGTGGATGCCGGAGTGGCGACGGGCAAGAAGGAAGGCGCGACCGAGGTTGCCGTGGCCCTTGAGCTTGATGGTGTCGAGCTCGATCGGGAAACGCGTACAGTTGAGGTGACATTGGCAGGCGGCGACCCAGCCCCTGCGCTCGATGACGTAGCCGAACCGAATCCCCTTCCCGATGAGCCTGCCTTGTTGTCGGGCGAGGCTATAGCGCCGCGTGCGGTTGGAGATACCTTTGCATCTTCCGATAAGAAAGTTGTATTTCAGATTACAGACGAAAATCTTCATACCGCTAAGGCCTATAAGTATACTATTGGCGGAGTTCCTAACTCAAAAGGAGATATTGTAATTCCCTCCAGGGTTCAGAATCCAAATACTGGGCTTTGGTATACGGTTACTACAATTGGTCAGTTTAGCAATTGCTCAGATATTACTTCCTTCACTATACCGAACTCGGTAACATCGATTGAACCTACAGCGTTTTTCGGTTGCTCTTCGCTCACTTCGATTTCGATTCCTGACTCAGTGACGAGCATCGGTTACACTTGCTTTTATAACTGTACTTCACTTGCTAGTGTGAAGCTTTCTAATTCTTTGTCAGTTATTCCGCGCACCTTATTTTCTGGCTGCACCAGTCTTTACTCGGTTGCTATCCCAAGTTCGGTGACAACGATTGAAGAACGATCGTTTGAAGGATGCGCCGCTCTAACCCAGGTTGTTATTCCCGACTCGGTGACGAGCTTCGGGTATAGAATCTTTGAGAACTGCTCATCCCTTTCTTATGTGGGTCTCTCCAACTCCATGACATTGCTTGATCAAGAAGTTTTTGCGGGATGCCCAAAGTTGCTATCTATCGAAATTCCCAATTCGGTGAAGACCATTTACTCCAACGCATTTTATAAGAGCAGCCTTCAAACCATCGTATTAGGCTCTGGGGTTCAAGACCTTGGTGAAATCATCATTCCGTTAGCATTAAAGGACATTTATGATCCGCATGTCGCCATTGCCTCAATGAATGTCAACACGAGCATTAATGGAGTGAACCTTGCAAACGTAACAGTCCACTTGCCGAACAACGCGGCGAATCTCAATGTGTGGAAAGGCGCAGGGTTTACCAAAATCGATGCAAGCTTCACCGTTGCTTTCGATATGCAAGGGGGAACTCCTGCAATTGCACCGAGGCTCGTGAAGTACGGTACGACAACGGCAGCTCCTGCTGTTCCGACGAGAAACGGCTATACGTTCGGCGGCTGGTATAGAGAGCAAGCCTGTACGAACCGATGGAATTTTGCAACCGATACAAATTCGGGACCAATGACGCTGTATGCCAAGTGGACAACTGTACCATACGGCATCACCTACAACCTCAACGGCGGCAGCGTCGCGGGCAACCCGGCCTCCTACACCGTCGAGACCGCCGCCTTCACGCTCAAGAACCCCACGAGGGCGGGCTACACCTTCGCGGGGTGGTCGGGGACCGGGCTCAACGGGACCGCGAACCAGACGGTCACCGTCGCCCAGGGCTCGACGGGCGCCCGATCCTACACCGCCAACTGGACGCCCGTGATTTCGGGCACCGTGCCGCTTGCCGCAACGGTAGCAGTCGGTCCAGGAGGCGAAGTGATGGGCACTTCATGCGAAATCTCATCGACCTCTGTCGTGCCCATCAAGGTCGATTCGATCGCATGTGCCGAAGAAGTGGGGGCAAAAGACGTGTTTCCCGAAGATGCCGAGCGTGCAGCAATTGCCGTTACGCTGAAACCGGGAAATGCCGCCGCCGTATCGGTGGGTCTTGGAGGCCTGCTGCAAAGGGAGCGCTTGGGCGATTTTGCCATCGGCGCCAATAGCACGCTTTCAACTGCAATCGGCCTTGCGCTCCCCGATGAGGTAACCATCAATCCGACGGCAACTGATGACGATCCTGATGCTTCGAAAGCTTTCGCGCGCCTTACGTACACCCTTGCGCTCGCGTAGGAGCATCACGCAAACAGTCCAAATGACTTAGAAAAACGAAAGAGAAACGATGGAGAGAAACGAACCGAAAACCGAACCCGTACCGATCCGTGCTTCTTCGGACGAAGCAGCACAAGGCGATGCAGCCAAACCTTCGCGCACCCGCAAGAGGGTACTTATCCCCGTGATCCTTGTGTTGGTGCTTGCCGCCGCAGGCGCTGCAGTATGGTTCCTCGCGGGCGCGCCCGACGACATCTTCGATCCGAACGCTCAGACTGGTCAGGCCCCGTATAAGACCCAGGAGGAAATCCAGGCAGAGCTCGACCGCGTGGTGGAGGAGGGCATGTTCAACATCTCCATTGCGAGCCTGATTGAATTTCCGGATGGCACGTCCCCGGGCATCGCCTACATCGAGAACGTGCCGGGTAACCGCTACCTCATGCAGGTGAAGATCGTTCTCGACGATGCGGGCGAAACCGTTTACGAGTCAAAGGCCATCAAGCCTGGTAGCTATATCGAGAGCGTTATCCTCGCGGCAGATCTCGAACCTGGTGATTATGCGGCCACGGCTACCTTCTCCGCGCTCGACCCCGAGACCCGCGAGTCTGTCGGCCAAGCGGCAGCCAAGGTGACCCTAAGCGTGAGGGGGTGACTCGCATGGCGTCGATAGGTGATCGGGGCGGTTGACCGTAGTCGACTGCGTATCGATAGCATCACACCGTACAAGCAACGATTAAGGAGGAACTACCATGAAAAAGACAAAGACAGGACTAACCGTGCTTGCGCTTACCGCGGCACTCGCTTTAGGCGCGGCCCCAGCTGCGCTTGCAGTGGAGGGCGACGCGCAGGTAAACACCACCGGGAACATCGCAGCCGACGGCACCGCTTCAACCACGCTCAATGTGTACGCGACACAGTCCCAGATCCAAGCCACGATTCCCGTAGATATCACAGTAGTAACGCCAGCGAGGGGCGGCATCATCACTGCTCCCACGGCCGAGGCCTACAGGATCGTAAACAACGGTTCGGATGCGCTCAAGGTCACCGAAATCCGCGGTGTGGACGGCAGTGGTTGGAAAGCTGTAACGACTCTTACTGAGAACGTCGCTGACATCACTGCAACCACTGGGGAACTTGCAATGACCGTAAAGGCCGGATCGTCTGCTGCTTTGCCCGTTGACTCTGCGGCTGCGACAACGATCGCGGGGGCGAATGCCGATTACTTCACCGTGGCTGCTAACGGTGGCACCCTTGGCCTTACGCTGGCTGGCGAGTCCAAGGTGAAGAGCACGCTCACGGGCGACACCGCCTACAGGGCGATCCAGATCGCTTACACGGTTTCCGTGTAACCCGCACTTCCACCGGCACGTAGTTGCCGCACCCCCATCCGGGCGGCCTTCCCGTGAAGGCCGCCCACGGCGAACCGGCGGCAGCCGCCAACACCACCTGAGACCGAGAAGGACAAGCATGGAGACCAGCGAAAACCCCCAGCAGGCACGCACCCGCAGGCCGAAGAGCTTCTACGTGGCCGCGGGCCTTGCGCTGCTCGTCCTTCTCGGTCTCGGGGGGTTGTGGCTTGCGACGCACAACGCGGAGCCCGCGCGCGATCCCAACGCCGCGCTCGGCCAGCTCGAAGGCAAGACGCAAGAGGAGATTCAGGCCGAGCTCGACCGTAGGGTTGAGGAAGGCATGCTCTCCATCTCCATCGCCTCGACCGTCGAATTCGCCGACGGGCAGGCGGAAGGGGCGCTCAAGATCGAGAACTCGCCCTCGAACCACTACCTCATGAGGGTGGAGATAACGCGCGACGATACGGGCGAGACGGTGTACGCATCGGGAATCATCGAGCCGAATCATCACATTCAAACAGCGAAGCTCGCGGTCGACCTCGACGCGGGCGAATATCCGTGCACGGCGGCCATACACGCGCTCGATCAGGATACGGAAGAACCCGTCGGCCAGGCGGCCGCCAAGATGACCATCGTCGTGCACAACTAGGAAGGAACCAGGGATAACGTCATGGCTATGAGAAGGCATACTCACACATGGTTGGCGGCGCTGCTGTGCGCATGCCTGCTCATACCCACGGTTTCCGCGAATGCGGTGGCAGCTCAGCCCTCGGTTGGGGCGAGCGGCAGCATCGGCGGGGACGGCGTTGCGTACACGAGCGTGAACGTGCTCGCCGCGGCCGATTTCTCCGTGCGGATAAGCGAGGACTTCGCGGCCACCGTTGCCGAAATCCAGGCCGAGCCCGACTTCTACGTGCTCAAGACATCGGTATCGGGGCAGTCGGGAACGCTTTCGCACGCATGGACCCGCACGATCGACGGAACGCCCGACGAGGCGTTTTCGTGGGACGGTGCCGAAGTGCGGCTCGCCGATTGGATCGGGGCGCAGACAGGCGGCATCGAGGACAACCGCGAGTACGTCTACGCCGTCGAGGTGACCGATGCGGCGGGGCATTCCGCGAATGCGACGGTCACGGTGGCCACGTTCGACGGGTACGCCTGGGGCACTCGCACCGAGGGCGGCGTGACCGTCGAGGGAACGATGGCCCGCGATGCGGTGCTCGCCGCGGGCGGGCTCGATCCGGCAACCCCCACCTACGCGCACCTGCTGGCATCGGCCGACGGCAAGCGCATCGCGGGGGCTTGGCAGGCCGATCTTGCGGGCGGCACGGCTGACAGGCCCGCTCATGTTGGCATGCTTTCCGTCACGCTTCCCGCGCCCGGGCTCGCCGACGGCACCGAGGTCACCGTCATCGCACTCTGCCCGGACGGTTCGCTTTCGCGTTATCCGGCAACCGTTTCGGGCGGAACGGTTACGGTTGAATCATCCGTGCTCGGAGCGTTCGCCGTCACGGTGGCCGATCCCGATTCGACCGCGTTCACCGTGACCGCGACCGCAGACGAAGGCGGCCAGATAACCCCGTGCGGGAAGGCGGCCTACGCTGAAGGCGCGACACCCCGCTACGTGGTGCTCGCCGATTCGGGCCATGTTATCGATGAGGTGCTCGTCGACGGCAGGCCCGTCGAGCTTGCAGGCAACTCCTATACGTTCGAGCCTCTCCGCGCAGACCATACGATCCGCGCAACGTTCAAAGCGATCGAACCCGACAATGAGACGACGTACCGCCTCGCCGCCATAGTGGACGGCGGACACGGCCGCGTGTCGGTTGCGGGCGGCGACGCTGCGACGTCGTTCGAAGCCGAGTTTATCCATGGCTCGTCGGTCCAGGTGGAGCTTGTGCCCGACGAGGGCTACACGGTGGGATCTCTTACGGTGAACGGGCAGGAGCATGCGGTGCTTGGAAGTTCGTACCTCGTTGCGTGCCTGACCGCCGACACCGAGCTGCGCGTGACGTTCGTGCCGGGTGTTGCGCCCCCGCTTCCCGTGCATACCGTGGAGGCTGCGGTCGCGGGCGGCGGCGGTACCATATCGCCCGAGCGCGCGCTCGTGCCCCACGGCAGGTCGGCCTCTTTCGCGCTGGTGCCCGACCAGGGCTACGAGCTCGAAGCGGTCGCCCTCAACGGCGGCGACGTGACGCACAAAGTCGAGCGGGCGGACGGCGCGACGCTCGTGCTGGAAAACGTGGTGGCCGACCATGCGCTTTCGGCCACCTTCAAGAAGACGGGCGGCGACAACCCCGATCCGGGCCCCGATCCGGGCCCCGGCCCCGATCCCGATAACCCCTTCGTCAACGTCACCGTGAAGGTCGAGGTGAGCGCGGAAGGTGGGGAAGGCGGCATGGTTTCTCCGTCGGGCGAGCTTGTGGTTGCTTACGGTGCGTCGCAGACGTTCTACGTGTTCCCCGAGGTCGGCTACGATCTCGACCAGGTGCTCGTAAACGGCGAGCCAGTCGTGGCGCATCCGCTTACCCCGGCGACGCTGTACAACGCGCGGTCGGTCGCGGGTGCGGGCGGCGGTTATTCGTTCACGGTGAGCGCGGGCGAACAGGATGTTTCGGTGCACGTTTCGTTCAGGAAACTCGGCGAGGGCGATCCTGTGCCGCAGCCGGTGGCGGTGCACACGGTTTCGGCTTCGGCCACCTCAGGCGGCATGCTTTCCCCCGAAGGCGAACTACTCGTTCCCGACGGCGGCGAGCTTTCCTTCGCGCTCAAAGCCGACGAAGGCTTTTCTCTGGCGGCGCTTCTGGTGAACGGTGTCGATGTTGCCGATCAGGTGGAAGGCTTCACCTACAACCTTGCGGGGATCGTGGGCGACGCGACGGTCGAGGCGGTGTTCGAGCCCCGGCAGCTGCCCATCCCGCCGCCCGTCGGCGAGTTTTTCACCATCGAAGTGGCCGCGGGCCCGCACGGCACCGTGTCGGACCTCGGTGGCGCGAAGGCCGCGAGCATACAGGTGGAAAAAGGGACGGACAAGGCCTTCTTCTTCCTGCCCGAAGCGGGCTACACGGTCGGCTCGGTGAAGGTCGACGGCGCGCAGGTGCCCGCCCGATCGTGCTACGTATTCGCCGACGTGCAAGCCGACCACACGCTCGAAGTCGAGTTCAAGGCGCAGGCGGCGCCCGTGCCGACGGGTCCCGGTCAGGCTATCGGAAGGTTCGCTCAGACAGGTGATGCGCCGTTCGCGTTCGCGGCACTGTTCGCGGCGTTTGCGGCCGGGATTGCGGCGCTCGTTTCATGGCGTCTCAGCAAGCGAGAAAGGATACCGCGCACATGACGGTCAGCATCGAGAAAAGGCCCGCCCCGTTCGCTTCCGTGCAAAAACCTCTGACTATCAGGCAGATAGAGTACTTCGTCACCGTGGTGGAGTTGGGAAGCCTTACGGCGGCAGCCGAGAAAAACGACATCACTGTACAGGGGATATCGCAGGCGATGGCCGATCTCGAGCGCGAGACGGGCGTTCGGCTGCTCACGAGATGCAAGGCGGGTTCGACGCCGACGGCGCTCGGCGCGGAGTTCTACGCGAAGGCCAAGGAGCTGCTCGTCCACTATGCCGAGCTCGATTCGTTCGCCCGCAGCTGCGGGCGGGGATGCGAACGGTGAGTCCCGTCGGCCCGACGGGTTCGTTCGCTCCACTCGCCGTGGCGACGGTGATCATAGGTGCCCTGGTTGCGGCGGTGCTTGTGCTTGCCTTCGCGATTGAACGCGCATCCCGTCGCCGCCTTGCCCAGATCGCTTTGTCCGATCCGGTGACCGGGGGCCTTTCGTGGCCGCGGTTCGAGGGGGCGGCGGCGAAGGCCATCCGCACCTCGCCCGCGGGCACCTACATGCTCGTGACGCTCAACCTCGTCGGCTTCAAGCTGGTGAACGACGCGTTCGGAAGCGAGAGGGGCGATGCGGTGCTGCGCCACATCGCCCGGTCGACCGAGGGGTACCTGTGCGAAGGCGAGCTCATGTGCCGCACGTTCGCCGACCACTTCATTCTGCTCGTGAGGGCGCAGACGCGCGGCGAGGTGCTTGCAAAGGTGGAAGGCCTCGCTTGTGACCTCAACCGCTTCAACGAGGGGGCCGCCCGCACGTACTACCTCGCCCTGTCCGTGGGAGCCTATCCGATCGACGATCCGTCGCTTCCGCTCGTGCAGATTCGTGACCGTTCCAACGTGGCGCGCTTGAACGCCGCGGACTCTGAATCCGGAAGCCTCTACACGTGCGGATTCTACTCCGACGAGGACCGCGTGAGGTTGAGGCTCGAAAAGGAGATGGGCAACCGCGAAGCAGACCTCGTGGAAAGCGGCGAGCTCGTCGTGCACTACCAACCCAAGCTCGATTTGCGCACGCGCAAAGTCGCGGGCGCCGAGGCGCTCGTTCGTTGGAACGTGCCGGGTCGCGGCCTCGTGCTTCCGGGAGCGTTCGTGCCGTTTTACGAGAAGAGCGGCTACGTGGCGAGAATCGACCTGTTCGTGTTCGAGCAGGCATGCGGGCGGCTGCGCGCGTGGATTGATGGTGGGGTTGAGCCCGTGCCCGTGTCGTTCAACCTGTCGAGGGCGCATTTGGGGGACCCCTCGTTTCTGGATGCGTTCGAGATGGTGAGGAAGCGCTTCGGCGTGCCCGCGCGTCTGCTCGATTTCGAGCTCACCGAGACGCTTTTGGCCGGCAGTCCCGAGGCCGCCGCCGCAGCGCTTGGCCGCATTCGGGATGCGGGATATCGCACCTCGATCGATGACTTCGGTAGCGGCCTCTCGTCTCTCGGCATGTTGAAAGACGCGCCCGCCGACACCCTGAAGCTCGACCGTGAGTTCCTGCGAGGCGCCGCGCCCGCCGGGCCGTGTGCCGCGGCCGCCGCCTCGGGTGCCGCGCCCGCCGGGCCGTGCCTGGCGCCCGCGCACCCCGACCAGTCTCGTTCCGCGCGCTCCGCATTGCCGCGCGCTTGGTCCGCACCTGTTCCGCCTCTCGCCTCTGATACGGCACGCCCAGGCGAGCCGCGCCTGGCGCCCGCGCCCACCCTCGATCCTTCCCGTGCCGCCGCC
Source organism: Raoultibacter phocaeensis (assembly GCF_901411515.1). NCBI lineage: Bacteria > Bacillati > Actinomycetota > Coriobacteriia > Eggerthellales > Eggerthellaceae > Raoultibacter > Raoultibacter phocaeensis. The sequence continues at coordinate 880,464 of NZ_CABDUX010000001.1, read as the reverse complement.
GTGGTCGAGTCGGTGGTCGCCATGGCCCGCCGCCTGGGCATGGAGGTGGTGTGCGAGGGCGTGGAGTCCGCCTCCCAGCTCGACCAGCTCGCCGCCATGGGCTGCGACCTCGCCCAGGGGTTCGCGGTGGCGCCCGCGCTTCCGCCCGACGAGTTCGAGCGCATGGCGTTCGGGAGGGTCGTGGGGTAGGCGGGCAAGCGCCCACCTGCGCGCACGGCCCGCGACCTTCTGTGCAACCCCGCGAGCCCCGCCCGCAGCCCGCCGCTCGCGTCCTCCCGCCGCCAGGATTCCGCCCGAGATTTATTGATAATGCGTTTCTGCGCGAAAACGGCCTTTCGATGGCGGCGAAGGCGAGCTTTGCGAACTGCTGTGAGCCGGCAGGGGCTTTTGGGTGCGAAGCGCCTCAAGATAACCACAGATCGCGGTTCGCCATGATGAACTTTCACGTCGAAAAAGACCGCTCGAACGCGACTTCGCTTCGCAAAGCAGGCCTTCGCCGCCATCCAGAGGACGTTTTCCGACAAAACCCTGAAGCGCAACCTTGCAAGAGATGACCGCCGCGGGTTGGTGATCCCTTCTGAAGCGAAGCTCGGACTGCGGTTCCCCGAGCTTGAGATGGAGTGTGACAAGGCGAATGCGGCAAACGTCCAGACGGGCGTTGCGATGCGCGGTGGTAGACGCGCAGATGCGGTGCGGATCGACCCGTTCGATTCCGTCAGCTTCGATTTTCGTTACCGCGCGATACGTACTATCGTGCGTTTTGCCTTCTGCTCGGATTTCAGTGGCATCGACTATGTTGTGGGTCTTGTTGGGCGGCTTTTCCCGAGGCCGATTGCGGCTGTGATCTAACTGGCCTTCCTTACCTTTTGCACAGGCATTTTCTTTAAAACGTGGAATAGTAACCGATTTATCTATACAAAAACGTGGTAAGTATACCAATATTCCTATACAAAAACGGACAGGTGGGTTCGGCGCATTACTTCAAAAACGAGCCGACCCGTACAGAAATCGACTTCGTCATCGACGGCAACAGGCTCGATCCGAATGCGATTCCCGTCGAGGTAAAGTACGGGACGAATCTCAAGGCGAAAAGCCTGACGGCGTATGTTAAAAAGTACGGCCCCGATGTAGCGTTGAGGGTTTCCGCCACCTCGCACGCGTATGGCGGTTCGATAGAGGACGTGCCCTTCTACGCATTCGGTTCGTATATGAGGAAGAACATCACGGGAGCGGTTTAGCACCTATCCTGTTCTTGAGGATCTTTGTCGGCGCATCTTTTGACCCTGATGCTTTACAGGCAAAAACCCATGTAGAGCGGCAGGTATACGCGCTCACCCTCGACTTTGAGCTGCTTTGGATGAAGCACGTACTGAGATCCTACGCGCTTGCCGAACTTCTCCTTGAAGCGGTCGAGCGATTTCGTGCCGTATTGTCGCGGCGACTTCACCTCTATAGGGCACACGCGCGGCTTCATAGCACGATAAGTCGTTCGTATTGCTTCCGCTTTAACATGCTTGACGCCTTTCTTGCACGATGCGCAGAACTTTACAACTCGAACGATGCACGATGAGCAGAACTTTACAACCATGATATGCCATCCGCTGTCAGAACCAGAGTTAACGTGGCGCGTCGTCACCGCTGGGCACCGTGCGAGGTCATGTCAAACCAGGTTTAACGGCAGAGCTTCGACTATGCCTGGGGTCTCGCTGGGCGACTTATCCCGAGGTCGATTGTGGCTGTGATCCGACTGCTGCTCCCCCTGCGTTCTGATGGTATGCAAGGGTGCTGCACGGCCATGGGCCTCAGCGAACTCCGAAAAGGCTTCGATTGCATGTTTACCGCTCGCAGCCGCACCTCGCCTGTCGCCTGCGTCTCGCAATCTGCCGCCGCCGCTCCGCCACACACCGCGAGCCTGCCTGCCGAGTGCCATACGTGAAGAAATTGTGAAGGTGCAGGTCGCACACCACCTTCCGCGTCTCATTCATTGTTATGCAAATTATCAGCCTGTTTATCACCATTCAACTGCACGTTGCATCGCCCCCAATACTCAACCTCTACTTGAGAAAAGGAAAGCAACCTGCGATCAGGGACTACACTTTGTCGCACTTTATATATAAGAGTGCTCCCGAAACGCAGCTGAACAGGACACGAGGGAAAGCAATCGCGTCACGCACCTCCGGGTGCTGCAAAGCCGCGCACTTCGGGAAGAACGGGCAGGCACGTCGGCGCGCGAATTCGGCTCGGCGAGACGCTTCGTTCAGCGTGTGTGCACCGAGTTGGATCAATAAAGGATGCGAAGGATGAAACGCAACATACGGGGAAGAGGGATCAATCGTTCGACTGCGAGCGTCGTGCTTTCGGTGGTTCTGGCTATCGGTCTTGTCATGGGCTCGGTTCCGCTTGCGGCGGCGGATCAATCGCTGCCGGTTGAATCAATCACAGCTTCCGATGCCGCCACTGATTCGGCAACCACCACCGAAACCGATCCCGCACCGACGCAGGACGCCCCCGACACCGGCACTCCCAGCCCCGACGCCCCCAACTCCGAAGACGCGCCCGGCCACATCTCGAAAGACGTTGCCCTCGAGCCGGCGCCCAACAAGCAAGGCCCAACCTCAGGCGATACAACCGATCCCGCCCAACAGGGCCAGCAAACCGAGAACGCACAGCAAGGCGGCCAGACGCAAAACGACGTCCCGCTTACCAACGATAAACCCAAACCCGCCGTGGGCACGATCGTGTTCGAGGGGCTCGAGTACACGCTCAACCCCGACGGCGAAACGGTCACGCTGGTGGGATGGTACGGCGAGGCTCCCGCAGGCGCGCTGGTCGTGCCCTCCAAAATCGTGAGCGGCGAAGATACGTATGCCGTCGAAACCATCAGAATCGCTGGGGGGGGGAGCGAATCTCAGCGCGCTTCTGAGGTAACTTCCCTCACGCTGCCCGATACGGTCGGATCCATCGATGTAGAATCGCTCGAAGGCCTCACGGGCCTTGTTTCCATTTCCGTCAGCGAATCGAACGCTGCGTACGCGTCGTTCGACGGCATGCTCTTCAACAAGGGCTTGACTGAACTCCTGCTCGTTCCCGAGGGCAAGGAGGGCGCTGCCACCATTCCCGACCAAACAGTTTCTGTCCTGGCTTCGACGCTTTCGCATAGCGCGAAGCTTACTTCTGTGATGGTCGGGAACGGCAGCGCCGCATTTACCTCGGTGGACGGTGTGCTGTATAACTTGGATAAGACGAAGGCCCTCTACTGTCCCGCCGGTGCGGGCGATGCGGTTGCGCTGCCCGCGGAGACCGTAGAGATCGGCCCCGGCGCGTTTGCCGATGCGCCCCTGGCATCCATCGTGGTGTCTGGGTACGTGAAGACGATCGACCCCTCAGCGTTCAGCGACGATGCGAAGGCGAACGCCGTCGTGGCGCTTGCAAGTGGCGAAGACTACGACGCGCGCAAGGCGGTATGGGAAGGTGCGGGTTTCTCGCAGTTTGCAGAACCCGCGCAGCCGGGCGATACGACGTCGCCTGGAAGGGGTGAAGATGGGGAAGAGCCGGGCTTTGCCTACACGCTGCTCGATGACTACACGCTTGCGGTTTCATGGCAGGGCGGGGAAGGGCCCGGGGCCGAACTCGTCATCCCGGCGTCAGCCGAGATGGGAGGCGCAACCTACCGCGTGTCCGCCATCGCAGATGGCGGATTTCGCGGTTTAGGGGAGATCGCGTCGGCGGTTATCCCGTCGGGTGTGACTACTATCGGCGATGCGACGTTCAGCGGATGCTCGAGCCTCGCTTCGGTTTCGCTTGCGGAAGGGCTGCGCTCGATCGGTGCACAGGCGTTCGCGGACACGGCGATCGAACAGGTGAAGGTTCCTGCGAGCGTTGCGAATGTCGGCAGCGGCGCGTTTGCCGATTGCAGCTCGCTTTCTCGTATCGTCGCGCATACGAATGCCGTTGAGGTGGCGGGCGATGCGCTTGCCGGGTGCTCGAACGTGGCCATCTACTGCCCCTTCGAGGAGTCGGGCGAGTACCCTTGGAACCCCGGCCTCGTCGCGAGCGGCAACCACGTCATGCCCTACGGCCTCGCGCTTTCGGGCGAGCCGCTTGTTCTGGAAGTCGGCCAAGAAGCCGACTTGTTCGAGGGAGGCGTGCGCGAAGCGCCCGAGGGCATGGAGCTTACGTACAGCTATTCCGCCACCGTCATGTCGGTCGACGCCGGCGTTGTGACGGGCAAGAAGGCGGGCACGGCCGACGTGTCCGTGGCGCTCGAGATGGACGGCGAAGCGTTCGCGCGCGCAAGCAGGACGGTTGAGGTGGCGAAGGCGGCTGAGGACGAGCAAGCGGATGAATCGGAACCTATCGTACCGATTGGTGCCGCATCGATATTTCAATCAGACAAAGCGATTGATGAAAGTGCGGTTAGGAAGCCTTTTGACGAGGTTGCCGTACCGAAAGCTGGTGTGCGCGTGTGGTTCGATCGTAACGATGGTACAGGCAGTCCCTTGCTGTATGTGGATGGCGTGGAAGGCGAGGTAGTGACACCGCCGGTTGTCACGAGGCCGGGCTACACGTTTGAAGGTTGGTACACCGATCCCGTACGTGGTTCCAAGTGGGATTTCTCACAGCCGTATTGGGCCAATTATTACTCAACGTACTACGCGCGTTGGGCGCCACTCGCGTCCTGCACGGTAACGTTTAACTCTAACGGCGGGAGCGCAGTCGCAGCGCAAACCGTGTCTTCTGGCTCGGCTGTCGCGGCCCCGGCGAACCCCTCGCGCACGGGTTACGCGTTCGCCGGCTGGTTCACTGCGCCCACGGGCGGGGCCCCGTACAACTTCGCCTCTGCGGTAACCTCCAACTTCACGCTCTTCGCCCAGTGGACGCCTAACACCTACACGGTGTTGTTTGATTCCAACGGCGGGAGCGCCGTGGGTCAAAGGTACGCGACACACGGTTCGGCCGTCGCCGCCCCGGCGAATCCGTCGCGCCTGGGCTACACGTTCGCCGGCTGGTTCACTGCGCCCACGGGCGGGGCCCCGTACAACTTCGCCTCTGCGGTAACCTCCAGCTTCACGCTCTACGCCCACTGGACCGCCAACGCCTTCGCCGTCACGCTCAATCCCGGCACGGGCGCGGGCGTCGCCGCGAGCCGTAGCTACGCCTACGAGGTTCCAGGCCAAGCTCTGCCCTCGGCCGCTTCGCTCGGGTTCTCGAAGAACGGCTACGCGTTCAAAGGCTGGACGGTCGCCGCCGACGGCTCGGGCGCGCTGATCGCCGATGGGGCCGACGCCTCGAGGCTTTCCACAGGGGCGCCCGTGACGCTGCACGCTCAATGGAAGGCCAACTCCTACACCGTCAAGTTCGACGCGGGCGAGGGCTCGCTCGGGTCGGTGCCTGCCCAGATGGCGGCAACCTTCGACCAGGACGTTGCGCTGCCCGCTGCGAAACCCTCCCGCAGGGGATACACCTTCCTCGGCTGGTCGAGCGCGGCGGGTGCGGCAACCGCCCAATACTCCGCAGGTCAGGTGCTCGTCAAGCCCAACTTCGCGTCCGATCCCGGCGGCACCGCCACCCTCCACGCCGTATGGCAGGCGAATACCTACACGGTGCGCTTCGACCCGAACGCCACGGCCGGACAGGGGCTCTCGGGCGGACCCATGCCCGACCAGACCTTCACCTTCGACGCCGACCCGCAGGCCCTCACCGCCAACGCCTACTCCCGCACGGGGTACCGCTTCGCGGGCTGGACGGAGAACGCAGACGGTGCGGGCGCGGTGCATCCCGACAAGGATCCGGTAAGGAACCTCGCCGAGTCGGGTACCGTGACCCTCTACGCCAAGTGGGAGGCCAACGCCTACTTCGCCATCTTCTTCTCGAACGCCCCCGAGGGCGCGACCGTCACCACGTCTGGGCCCATCATGCAGCAGCTGACCTACGATGCGAAGGCCGCCCTGCAACCCACTCCCTTCTCGTGCTCGGGCTACTCCTTCGTCGGCTGGAACACGGAGGCCGACGGGTCGGGCACCCCCTACGCCGACGGGGCCGAGGTGCTCAACCTCACTTCGGCGCACAGCGGGATGGTCTCGCTCTACGCCCAGTGGCGCGGCTCGGCCTACACGGTCAAGTTCGACAAGAACGCCGCGGACGCCACCGGCACCATGGGAGACCTCGAGCTCAACTGGGGCGTGAGGGCCGACCTGCCCGCAAGTCCCTTCAAGCGCGACGGCTGGTCGTTCGCGGGCTGGAGCACCGAGCCCGACGGCACCGGGAGCACCTACGCCGACGGCGAGAACGTGCGCGACCTCCCGCCCGCGGGTTCGAACGAGGTCGTGCTGTACGCCCGGTGGACGCCCGTGATCAGCGTGACCGCGCCGGTGAAGCCAGTGCTCAAGGTCACGGCCGATGCGCTTTCGGGCACGTGGGTTTCCGCCGCACCCGCCGAGTCGCAGTTTGTCTCGCGCACGCCCGTGAGCCTGCGAATCGCTTCTATGAAGTGCGAACCCTTGAGTCGAAGCACTGAGTTGGTGTTCCCCGACAAGGGTACGTGGCCCGGGGTTTCCATCGGCATGGATGCGGGCAACGGTAACAGGGTCCAGGTCGCGCTCGGCAACGACCTCATCTTCGGGTCGAGCCCCTCGTTCGTCATCGGGGAGGGTTCGGTGGAAGCGCCGTCGACCTTGCCAGTGAAGCTGAGCCTTGCTGCCGATGACAAAACGCCCGTCCACGTAAACGACGATGCGGTTCCCTTAACGAAGATCACCTACACCTTCGAACCGGTAAAGGAGGCGTCGTGAGGGCTCAAACGTCTGCCGATGCGCCCCACCAGCGCCTCGCCAAAGACCATCTTCCGTAGCGTTCAGCCGCGTGAAGCACTAAAACGTAACAGCATCATGTCAATACGTGCCAAGATTGTGAGGGGGTGATTGCCCGAAAAGCGCGGATAACCTGAAGATATGGAGAAAGCATGAAGTAATTGTCGATAGCTCCAACCTGCTTCAACAGGTAGTTGGCTAAATATCAGCAGGTTTATCATAGATAAACTTGATACATGTCCTATGCCATTTTAAACTATGGCTTGAGGAAGCCCAGCTACGCCTGTGACGTGGGTTTACACTGCAACCGTTCCGCAAGGGACGCCCTCGGGAAACGCAGTTTAACAGGAGTAAAAGGACTACATCATGCGACAGAGAAACCTGTACCTCGGGTACGGGAGGAGGGCTTGCGCCCTGTTCCTCGCGTGCCTGCTTGTCGTCGGCTCGTATACGGGCCCGGCACCGGCATCGTTAGCGTACGCCTCAGATGCAGAAGCGGGTGCGACGGAATCGCCCCAGGCTGATCAAAAGGCCAATGCATCGTCGGACGTCGAAAGCGAAGGTGCGCAAACGGAAGCGCCGCCAGCCGAAAGCGATGCTGTGGCAGGCGACGAAGCAGGTTCTGCAACCCAAATCTTCGAGGAAGTACCTCTCGTCAAAAACGACGCGGAACCTGACGGTTCGAAAGAGCCCGCTCAGAGTGATGCAGTCGAGCCCGAACGGGTTTCGACCGACATTCCGCTTACCGAGGGAGGTGCATCCGCCGCGGCAGGAACCATGATGGTGGACGGCCTGAAATACCGCGTGAACCCCGACGGGGCCACCGCATCCCTCACGGGCTGGCACGGCGCGAAGCCGGTCGGCGGCGTAAGCGTTGCTTCCAAAGTTGTCAGCGGCTCCGACGAGTACGCAGTCACCAAAATCGCCGAAGGCGCGCTCAAGGATTGCAACGAGATCGCGAGCATCGCGCTTCCGAGCACCCTCAAGGAAATAGCCGAGGGAGCCTTCGCGGGGTGTACCTCGCTCGCATCGTTCTCTGTAGGCGAGGGCAGCGCTTCGTTCTCCGTGCACGACGGCATGCTGCTCGACGCCGCGGGAAGCGCACTTGTCCTCTGCCCCGAAGGCAAGGCGGGCGTGGCGAACGTCCCTGACCAAACAAGCGACATTCCCGTTTTGGCGTTCAAGGGCTGCTCAAAGCTCACCGGCATCGCGGCCAGCGAAGGAAACGCGAGCTACACGGCCGTTGGCGGAATCCTCTACAGCAAAGATCGCTCCGAGCTTATCTACTGTCCGGCGGGCGCGGGCGAGGCGGTAACCGTTTCAGCCGATACTACACGCATCGGCGCCAGTGCGTTTGCGGACAACGCAGCCATCGCGTCGATCACCGCCCTTGGTTTCGTCGAGACGATCGATGCAACCGCGTTTACGGAAGAAATCAAGCAAGCGGCAACCGTCGCGCTTGCCGCAGGAGAAAACTACGAAGCGCGCAAGGCCGTATGGACCGAAGCGGGCTTCGAGCATTTTGTCGACCCGGCGGTCTCGGGCGAAGTCGAGTGGCCCGAGCAAGGGGCGAGCGGCTTTGCCTACACGCTGCTCGACGATTACACGCTTTCGGTTTCGTGGGAAGGCGAAGAAGATCCCGAACCCGACCTCGTCATACCTTCGGCCGGCACGGTAGCGGGAACGGAATACCGCGTTACCCGGGTGGCCGACTACGCGTTTGCGGGAAGGCCGCTTACCTCGGTCGAGATTCCGTCTTCGATCGTATCGATAGGCGAGGGCGCGTTTAGAAGATGCGCCTCGCTCGCATCGATCGACATGGCGGAAGGCCTCCAGTCTGTGGGGGCTTACGCGTTTTCGGGCACGGCTGTCGAATCGGCCGAGCTTCCCGCATCGGCAAATTTCTGGGGGGGGGAGCATTTTCTGACTGCTCTTCCCTCAAGCGCGTCTTAGCGCATTCGAACCCCGCCGACGTTGCGGGCGACCTCCTCTCAGGTTGCTCGAATGTGGCCATCTACTGCCCCTTCGAGGAATCGGGCGAGTACCCCTGGAACCCCGGCCTCGTCGCAAGCGGCAACCACGTCATGCCCTACGGCCTCGCGCTTTCGGGCGATCCCCTAGTTTTGGAAGTCGGCCAGGAAGCCGACCTGTTCGAAGGCGGCGTACGCGAAGCGCCCGAGGGCATGGATCTTTCGTACAGCTATTCTGCGACCGTCATGTCGGTCGACGCCGGCACGGTTACGGGCAAGAAGGCGGGCACGGCAGACGTGTCCGTAACGCTCGAGATGGACGGCGAAGTGCTCGCGCGTGCGAGCCGCACGGTCGAGGTGGCGAAGGCGGCAGCGGATGAGGATGGCGAACAGCCGGAAAGCCTTGCTCCGCCTATCTCGAGCTTGAAGGCAGAGCCGCTCAATTTCACGGCGCCTTTGAGTGGAAAGGCGAATGAGGGAGAAGAACCAACACCTTACGCGTCCTCTTACTCCATAACCTATGATCTTAACGGCGGCATGTTTCTTTCGGGCAATCAGAACCCGACGAGCTACTCGATGTCGAGCAGCGACGTAACCGTGCAGTATAGTCCGGTTAAGCCGGACTGCGAGTTCCTCGGCTGGACGGGCTCCAACGGGACGGTACCCCAGAAGACGGTCACCATCCCGGCATTCTCGGCGGGCGACAGAACCTACAAGGCCAACTGGGCGAGTCGCTATACGATCGCCTTCGATGCCAACGGCGGCACGGGAAAGATGTCGTCGATGTACATGACGGAGGGCACGGCCCAGAACCTCACGGCGAACAGCTTCACGCGTTCGGGCTACAGCTTCGCGGGCTGGGCAACTTCCTCTTCGGGGAGCGCCCAATACGGCAACGGAGCTTTGGTAGACATCCGTCCCCCGGGACCCGGTGTCACCATCTATCTCTACGCGAAGTGGGCCCTTTCTCCAAGTCCTGCTTTCAAAATAACCTACGATTTGGACGGTGGGATGTACTCGATGGGCAACCCGAACCCACCGAGCTATACGATGTCAAGTTCCGATATTACTTTTTCAGGCGGTCCAGTTAAGCCAAACTGCACGTTTCTCGGCTGGACGGGCTCCAACGGGACGGTACCCCAGAAGACGGTCACCATCCCGGCGTTCTCGGCGGGCGACAGAACCTACAAGGCCAACTGGGCGAGGAACTACACGATCGCATTCAACGCCAACGGGGGCACTGGTTCCATGGCATCGATGGCGATGGTGGAGGGCACGGCGAAGAACCTCACGGCAAATAACTTCTCGCGCTCGGGCTACAACTTCGCGGGTTGGGCAACCTATACCTCGGGGAGCGCCCAGTACGCCGATAGGGCTCTTGTAGACATCCATCCCCCGGAAGCTGGCGCTACCATCACCCTCTACGCGAAGTGGGTGCCCGTTCCGGGTTATACTTTTACCATAACCTACAACCTGAACAGCGGTACGTACCCGTCGGGCAACCCCAACCCGGCCACGTATACGTACGAGAGCGCCGATATTGTCCTTCAGCCTCCGACCCGCGCGAACTGCACTTTCGTGGGCTGGACGGGCTCCAACGGGAGCACGCCGCAGACGTCAGTCACGATTCCGAAGGGTTCGGATGGCGACAGGTCCTACTTCGCCAATTGGAAGGCCAACTACACCATCGCCTTCAACGCCAACGGCGGCACAGGCACGATGGCCTCCATGTCAATGGTCCACGGCACCGCGAAGAACCTGACCGCCAACGGCTTCACCCGCACGGGCTACGCCTTCGCGGGCTGGGCGACCTCGGCTGACGGCAGCGTGGCCTACTCCGACAAGCAGTCGGTCAACAACCTCACGACGACCGCGGGCTCCACCGTGACGCTCTACGCCAAGTGGACGCCCGTCACCTACACGATCGAATACGACCTCGGCGACGGAACGGCTACCGGCAACCCGGGCGCGTATACGATCGAGTCGGCCGCCATCGCGCTCAAGGCCCCCACAAAGGCCAACTGCACCTTCGCGGGCTGGACCGGCTCGAACGGCACGACGCCGCAGACCAGCGTAACCATCCCCGCGGGCTCTACGGGCGACAAATCGTACACCGCCAACTGGAAGGCCAACTACACCATCACCTTCAACGCCAACGGCGGCACCGGTTCCATGACGTCGATGTCGATGGTCGAGGGCACCGCGAAGAACCTCACGGCGAACGGTTTCACGCGCTCGGGCTACACCTTCGCGGGCTGGGCCACGTCCTCCGCCGGCGCGGTGGTCCACTCGAACGGGGCGTCGGTGAACAACCTGTCAACCGTGCCCGGCGCCACCGTGACGCTCTACGCCAAGTGGACGCCCGTCGCCTACGCGATCGAATACGACCTCGGTGACGGAACGGCGTCGGGCAACCCGACCTCATACACGGTCGAGTCGGCGGCCATAACACTCAAGGCCCCCACGAAGGCGAACCACACGTTCCTCGGCTGGACCGGCTCGAACGGCACGACGCCGCAGACGTCGGTGACCATCCCCGCGGGATCGACGGGCGACAAGTCGTACACCGCCAACTGGGCGAACAACTACAGCATCGCCTTCAACGCCAACGGCGGCACGGGCACGACGGCGTCCATGTCCATGGTGCACGGCACCGCGAAGAACCTCACGGCCAACAGCTTCACGCGCTCGGGCTACGCCTTCGCGGGCTGGGCGACCTCGGCTGACGGCAGCGTCACCTACGCCGACAAGCAGTCGGTCAACAACCTCACGACGACCGCGGGCTCCACCGTGACGCTCTACGCCAAGTGGACGCCCGTCACCTACACGATCGAATACGACCTCGGCGACGGAACGGCTACCGGCAACCCGGGCGCGTATACGATCGAGTCGGCCGCCATCGCGCTCAAGGCCCCGACGCGCGCGAACCACGTCTTCGTCGGCTGGACCGGCTCGAACGGCACGACGCCGCAGACGTCGGTGACCATCCCTGCGGGATCGACGGGCGACAAGTCGTACACCGCCAACTGGAAGAGCACCTACACGATCCAGTTCGACGCGAACGGCGGTACGGGCTCGACGGCCCCCATGTCCATGGTGTACGGCACCGCGAAGACCCTCACTCCGAACGGCTTCACCCGCACGGGCCACACGTTCACCGGGTGGAAGGACGACGCGGGCAGAACCTACACCGACAAGCAGTCGGTCAACGAGCTCACGGCGGTCGCCGGGGCGACGGTCATGCTGCGCGCCCAGTGGAGCGCCAACAGCTACGCCCTCGAGTACGTCTCCGACGGCGCGACCCAGAAGACGGCGACCGTCCCCTACGGCTCGCTGCTCGCGGACTCCTACGCCCCGCCCTCGGTGTCCAAGAAGGGCCACACGTTCCAGTCGTGGAACCAGCCCGACGGCAGCGCGTGGAACTTCAGCTCGGGCACCATGCCCGCCGACGCCCTCACGCTCACCGCGTCGTGGAAGGCCAACACGTATACCGTCGCCTTCCACGCCAACGGCGGCAGCGGCACCGGCATGGCCGACCAGGGCATGACCTACGGCGTGGCCGCCAACCTCTCGCAGTGCGGCTACTCGCGCACGGGCTACACGTTCTTGGGCTGGTCGACCGACCCCAGCGCGACGACGGCCACCTACGCGAACGGCGCCCAGGTGCGCGACCTCTCCGAGGTGCAGGGCGCTAAGGTGACGCTTTACGCCGTGTGGGAGGCCAACCCCTACACCGTGGTATTCCATGCCAACCACCCGGGCGACTCCTCCACCTCCACGCAAAGCTTCCGCTACAACGAGACTACCAAGACGCTCTCGCCCAATGCGTTTGCGCGCACGGGTTGGACGTTCGACAAGTGGAACACGGCGGCCGACGGCACGGGTACGAACTACGCCGACAAGGCCCTCGTGTCCTCGCCCCTGGCAACGAGCGGCCAGTTCCACCTCTACGCGCAGTGGACGCAGAACGAGTACAGCGTGGCGTTCGACTCCAACGGCGGCTCCGACGTCGAGGGCCAGACGGTGGGCTACGGCGAGCTCGTCGCTGATCCCGGCGCGCCCGCCCGCGCGGGCTACACGTTCGGGGGATGGTACGCGAGCTCCTCGTTCGCAGGGAGCGCCTGGAACTTCGCATCCGACACCGTGCCCGTGGACGGCGTAACGCTCCACGCCAAGTGGACCGCCAACTGCTTCACGGTCACGCTCGACCCCGGCGCGGGCGCGGGCATCCTCACGTCGCGCTCCTACACCTACGAGGCGGCCGGCCAGAACCTGCCCGCGGTCGCCGAGCTCGGCTTCTCCAAGACCGGCTACGCGTTCGCAGGCTGGACGGTCGCCGCCGACGGCTCGGGCACGGTCTTCGCCGACGGGGCAGGCGTGGCCACGGGCCTCTCGACGGGCGCGCCCGTGACGCTGCACGCGCAGTGGTCCGCGAACTCCTATACGGTGAAGTTCGACGCGGGCGCGGGCTCGCTTGGCGAGGTCCCCGCCCAGATGGCGGCCACCTTCGACCAGGACGTGACGCTGCCTTCCGCCGAGCCGTCGCGCAAGGGCTACGCCTTCCTCGGCTGGTCGGAGACAGCGGGCGCGACGGCCGCCGAGTACTCCGCGGGCCAGACCCTGACAACGCCCAACTTCACGAGCGACCCGGGCGGCACCGCCACCCTCCACGCCGTGTGGCAGGCGAACACCTACACGGTGAAGTTCGACCCGAACGCCACGGCAGATCAGGGCCTCACCGGCGGATCCATGTCCGACCAGACCTTCACCTACGACGCCGACCCGCAGGCCCTGGCCGCCAACGCCTACGAGCGCACGGGCTACACGTTCAAGGGCTGGGCGGAGAACGCCGACGGCACGGGCACCCTGCGCCCCGACAAGGACCCGGTGAAGAACCTCGCCGAGTCGGGTACCGTGACCCTCTATGCCAAGTGGGAGGCCAACACGTACTTCGCGTTCTTCTTCCCGAACGCGCCGGAAGGGGCCACGGTGTCCACCACGGGCTCGATGACCCAGACGTTCACCTACGATACGAAGGCGAACCTCGCGCCCACGCCCTTCTCGTGCTCGGGCTACGAGTTCGCCGGCTGGAACACGAAGGCCGACGGCTCGGGCGACTCGTTCGCCGACGGGGCAGAGGTGCTGAACCTCGTCTCGACGACGAGCGCGTTTTCCCTCTACGCCCAGTGGCGCGGCTCGGCCTACACGGTCAAGTTCGACAAGAACGCCGCGGACGCCACCGGCGCCATGGATGACCTCGAGCTCAACTGGGGCGTGCGGGCCGACCTGCCCGCGGGCTCGTTCAAGCGCGACGGCTGGGCATTTTCGGGCTGGAACACCGCGGCCGACGGCTCGGGTAGCGCCTACGCCGACGGGGCGAACGTGCGCGACCTCCCGCAAGCCGGGCAGAACGAGGTCACGCTGTACGCGCAGTGGACGCCCGTGATCAGCGTGGCCGCGCCCGTGAAGCCGGTGCTCAAGGTCACGGCCGACGGCGAGACCGGTGCGCTGACGTCCGCCGGGCTGACCGACGCCGCGTTCGCATCGCGCACCCCGGTCAAGCTGCGCATCGCCTCGATGACGTGCGATCCCGATGAGGCGGGCGCACCGCTCGCGTTCCCCGACCGCGCCTCGTGGCCCAACGTGGCCGTGAGCATGGATGCGCTCGACGGCAACAGCGTGCGCATCGCGCTCGGCAACGACCTCATCTTTGGGTCGCGCCCCTCGTTCGTCATCGGAGCTTCGAGCGACGACGGCCCCGGCACCCTGCCCGTGCAGTTCGGCCTGACGGCTGGAGCGGGCACCCCGGTGACCCTGCTGGACGAGGCGGTGCCCCTCGCGCACCTTACCTACACCTTCGAACCGATAAAGGAGACTCTGTGAGCACGTCCGACTTCGAACAAGACCATGATCGCGAACCCGCGCATACGCACGATCGCCCCCGCGGTTCGCGCAAGCGCATCCTGATCGCCCTGATAGCGGTACTCGTCCTCATTGCGGCGGGCGTTGCGGCATGGCTGTTTCTCGGCCAGCCGAGCGACATCTTCGATACGAACGCCAAAAGCGGGCAGGCGCCGTACAAGTCGCAGGAGGAAATGCAGGCCGAGCTCGACCGCATCGTCGAGGAGGGCATGTTCAACATTTCCATCGTGAGCGTGATCGAGTTCGCAGACGGCGAGTCGGCGGGCAACGCCTACATCGAAAACGTGCCGGGCAACCGCTACGTCATGAAAGCGGACATCACGCTCGACGATACGGGCGAGACCGTGTACGAATCGAAAGCCATCAAGCCCGACAGCTACATCGAAAGCATAACGCTCAACCAGGATCTCGAACCCGGCAACTACGTGGCCACCGCCACGTTCACCGCCCTCGATCCCGATTCCCTCGAGGAAGTGGGCAAGGCCGCCGCCAAGGTGACCTTGATCGTGAGGAAGTGATGCGTATGGAAGATCAACTCGTGCAGGATCGGGGTGGTTGATGGAAGAACCCGAACCGATACCAGCACAGAAAGAGAACGTGAAGAAGACCTAAGGAGGAACAATGAAACTGAAGAAGACAGCAACCGCAGTGGCGCTTACCGCCCTGCTCGCCCTTGGAGCCGCTCCCGTGGCGTTCGCGGCCGACGGCAACACCAATGCCGACACCTCGGCCGACAGCAACATCCAGGGCGACGGCACGGGTGACACCACCGTCATGGTGGAAACCGTGGCAACCAACATCTCGGTTACCGTGCCGCTGCAGATCAAGGTAGTCGGCCCCGCCGAGGGCGGCGCGCTTTCGGGCGTGCCCACCAACTACAACATCGTGAACAACTCGGTGTACCCCATCAAGGTGGCTAGCGTGATCGCCACAGCCGACGAAGCTGGCAACTGGGGCATTTCCGAAACCGCCTTGACCGATCAGAGCGAAAGCACCGCCAAGATCGGCGACATCAACCTGACGCTGCAGATGACGGGTGCGGCTGCGCCCCTTACGGTGAAGACCACCTCGCAGGATCTGACCGACTGGATCGTCGACGCGAAAACCGCCGATGCGGGCACGACGAAGAACATCGCCGTCGCCGGATCGCTCTCGCAGATCAAATCGGTGAAGGATGCGGCTACCACGGCCGTGAAGGTGCAGTACACCATCGCCGCGACCTCGGTTGCCGAGCCCGCTCCGGCTCCGGATCCCGATCCGGTTGCATAAACAGCTCCCGCCCGCGGCGCTCTCCGGCTCACAGTCGGCGCGCCGCGGGGTTGCCGGGCTTCAGCCCGACTGCGAGCCCCAACCGCCCGCACGCCGCGGCCCCCGGCCCTCGACCCGCGCAAACACGAACGGATGTTTCACGTGAAACATCGCACGATGAAAACGAAGTAAAGGAATCAAAAACGCCATGCACGCACCAGATGACGGGAACCAGCAGATCGAACGGCCCGAGCCCGCGCCGCGAAAGCACGCGGCCGCGCCGCTCAACCATAAGCCTCCCACGCCCTCGGCTGCGCCCGACCCGCAGCAACGCCGTCGCCCGATCGGCTTCTACGTAGCCGTCGCCGTCGCGGCGATCGCGCTCATCGTCGCGTGCGTGCTGGTGTTTCGCTCCTGCTCCGATACCACAGGCGCGCGCGACCCGAACGCCGAGGTGGGGCAGCTCGACGGCAAGAGCCAGGAGGAAATCCAGGCCGAGCTCGACCGCGTGGTAGACGAGGGCATGTTCAACGTGGCCATCGCAACCACCGTGGAGTTCGCCGACGGCGCTTCCGAAGGCGAGCTGCGCATCGAGAACGTGCCCGGCAACCGCTATCTCATGAAGGTTGAGATCGCGCGCGACGATACCGGCGAGGTCGTGTATGCATCGGGCCTGATCGAGCCGAACCGCCATATCCAGAAGGCGGCGCTCAGCGAAGACCTCGATGCGGGAACGTACCCCTGCACCGCGGTGTTCTATGCATTTGATACGGAAACAGAAGAACTGATCGGCCAGGCGGCCGTGCAGATGACGATTTTGGTGGCGAACTGACATGGGTAGAAGGATGAATGCTATGAGAAGACACCTACACAAGGGATTGGCGGCACTTCTGTGCATGTGCCTGCTCATATCGTACGCGCCTCTGCCCGCATCGGCTGAGGCGGGCAACACGGTAACCGCGTCGACCGACGTGCAAGTGCTCACGGTCGAGGGCTTCAAGATCTACGAGCAGACGCCCGACTTCGCGGCAACGGCCGACGAGGCGAAGGGCTTCGAGCTCAAAGTGGCGTTTGCGGGAGGCTCCGCGCCGTACTCCTATACGTGGAGCCGCACGGTAAACGGGCAGCCCGACGCCGCCTTCGCCGACGAAGGTACCACGAGCGAAACGGCGCTTGCCCGTCCGCTTGCAACCGATACCTTCGCCGATGAAAGCGAGTACGCCTACACCGTCGAGGTAACCGATGGCGCCGGCAAAACGGCCAGCGCGACCATCACGTTAGTCGTATCGGACGAGTACGCGTACCGAACGCTTTCCGATGGCGACGTGGGCGTGGCGGGCTACATCCACAAGCAGGCGTCGCTTTCCGCCTACGCGCTCGATCCCGCGTGCGCCGCGTACGCCCACCTGCAGCAGGCTGCCGAAGGCGCGCTCGTTGTGGGCGCATGGCATGCCGTGGTCGCAGGCGCTCCCGAAGGCAAGCGGGCGCTCGTGGGCCGGGCCGAGGTGACGCTTCCCGCGCCCGGCGCGCCGGAAGGCGAACACGTGCAGATCATCGGCCTCGACGCGTCGGGCGAGCTCGCCACGTACTCCGCTTCCGTTTCCGGCGGCACGGTCACGTTCAAAGCGGACGCGCTCGGGGCCTTCGCCGTCGCCTACGATCACCCTGACAAAGAGCGCTTCACCATCGACGCGTCGGCGGGCGAGGGCGGCCAGATCACGCCCCTCGGCACCGCGACCTTCGCCGAGGGGGCGAGCCAAACCTACGTGGTGCTGCCCGATTCGGGCTACGTGGTCGACGGGGTGCTCGTGGACGATGCACCCGCAGAGCTTACGGGCAACACCTACACGTTCTCCTCCATCGATGCAAACCACCGCATCGCCGTAACGTTTAAGCAGGAGCCGCGCGACGAGGCCACCGACCATGCGCTTCATGTGGTCGTGAACGGCGGCCACGGCACGGTGTCGGTGGGGGGAGGCGCGCCCGCCGCTTCGGTCGATGCGACGATGAAGCACGGCGAGCCCACGCTCATCGAGCTTCTGCCCGACGCGGGCTACACGGTGGGCTCCCTGACGGTGAACGGGGTGGCGCACGCGGTTCTGGGCACGTCGTATCTGCTGCCGTGCATGACCTCGGATGCGACGGTGGAAGTGACGTTCGCTCCCGGAGCCACGCCGCCCTTGCCCGTGCACAGCGTGCAGACCGAGGTGCTCACCGAGGGCGGTTCCATCTCGCCCGAAAGCGCGACGGTGCCGCACGGCCGCTCCGCATCGTTCGCGTTCGTGCCCGATGCGGGCTACGAGCTCGATGCGGTCACCTTGAACGGCGCCGATGTCACGCACCGGGTCGCCCAAGGCGATGGCGCGACGCTTGCCATCGAGAACATCGTCTGCGACCACGCGCTTGCAGCTTCGTTCGCCCGCTCGTCGGTCGTGCCCCCCGATGATACGTACTACGCGGTCACCGCAACGGCCGGCGAGGGCGGTACCATCTCGCCCGCAGGCACGACGCGCCTGGCCGCCGGTGCGAGCCAGACGTTCTATTTCATTCCCGACGAGGGCTACAAGCTCGACGAGGTCACGGTGAACGGCGAAAAGGTGCAGGTAGCGGGATTTGCCTACACGCTTGCAAACATTCGGGCCAACACCGCTGTTCATGCATCGTTCAGCACTGTGACGCCGGGCGAGCCCGACCCCGACGTGCCTCTTGTCCATACGATCGATGCTTCGGCAGGATCGGGCGGCACCATCTCGCCTGCAGGTAAGGTTTCGGTGCTCGACCAGGGCTCGATGCTGTTCTCGTTCATACCTTTCGCAGGCTACGAGCTTGATCAGGTGCTCGTCGATGGCGCTCCCGTCACTGCGCAAGCTGGCGCGTACCGTTTCGACGGTGTGGTTGCGAACCACACGATAGCTGCAAGTTTCAAGGCGAAGTCGGGCGAAGACGGGCCCGAAACCGTGTTCCATACCGTGAGCGCCTCGGCGGGCGAGGGCGGCTCCATCTCGCCTGCGGGTAGCGTGCTCGTGGCCGATGGCGGATCTCAAACGTACTCGCTCATTCCGAATGATGGCTACGCGGTGGACGAGGTGACCGTGAACGGGAGCCCCGTGCAGCCGACGGGCAACACCTACACGCTCGCCGAGGTGAAAGCCGACGCTCGGATAGCGGTGTCGTTCAAGGTGGAACCAGGTGCCGTCACCCCCGAAACCTTCGCCATCACGTCGAGCTCATCTGCGGGCGGCATCGTCTCGCCCGACGGGTCCACCTCGGTGGTTCGAGGCGGCTCGCTGAGCTTTTCGTTCGTGCCGTTTGCGGGCTACGAGCTGTTCCGCGTGGTGGTCGACGGCGCCGACGTGCCGCTTGCGCAGATAACAGACGGCGCCTACCGCTTCGACAACGTGGAGGCAGAGCACAGCGTTCGCGCGCTGTTTGCGAAAGAGGGAACCGTGCCGGTTGATCCCGACGATCCCGACAACCCCGATCCCGACCCCGATCCGGACCCCGATGTGCCGACGCCCGCCTACGCCACGGTGCACGCGAGCGCGGGCGACGGCGGCTCCATCTCGCCTGCGGGTGATGTGCGTGTGGCCTACGGCTCGGCGCAGATGTTCTTGTTCGAGCCCGACGAGGGATACACGCTCGACGAGGTGCGCGTGGACGGCCAGAAGGTCGAGGTGACGGGCTTCACCTACACGCTGTTCAACATCAAAGCCGACACGACGATACACGCGACGTTCCGCGAGCTCGGCAGCGGCGAGCCCGATCCCGATAAGCCCGTCGTGTACACCATCGCATCGAGCGCGAGCAGGGGCGGCTCCATCTCGCCTTTGGGGGAGACGCGCATGGCCGCGGGCGGCTCGGTGCTCTACACGTTCGTCGCCGATGCGGGCTACGAGCTCGATACGGTGAAGGTGGACGGCGTTGATATTACCGCCACGCTTGACGGCATGTCCTACCGCTTCCGCGATCTCGCGGCCGATCACACCATCGAGGCCGCGTTCGCCCCCGCGTCTGGCGGCGGGGATAATCCGCTCGTCTTCCACACCGTGACGGCCGAAGCCGGGGAAGGCGGCACCGTTTCGCCTGCGGGTGCGGTGCTCGTGCCCGACGGGCAGTCGCAGACGTTTACCTTCCTACCCGATGCCGGCAAGAAGGTGGCCTCGCTCACGGTGGCAGGTCGCACGTTCGCCTTCACGGGATCGAGCTACACCCTGTTCGGCGTGAAGGCCGATACGACGGTTCGGGTCGAGTTCGCCGATACCGACGATCCGCCGATGCCGATGCTCACCCATACGGTGACGGCGTCGGTCGAGGGAAGCGGCGGCTCGGTTTCGCCCGAAGGCCCCGTAACGGTGCTCGACGGCGCGAGTTTGCTCGTCGCCCTCATCGCCGACGAAGGCTACGAAGTGGATGAAGTCAAGGTAGACGGTTCGACGGTCCAGCTCGGCGGCACGTCGTACCGCGTTTCAGATGTGCGAGCCGATACCGCCGTGACCGTTTCGTTCAAGCAGGTCGATTCGCCCGTGCCCGACGACCCCTTCATAAACGTGAATGTGAAGATCGAGGTTGGCGCTGATGGCGAAAGGGGCGGCATCGTTTCCCCCTCTGGCTCGCTCGTTATGGCGCACGGATCGTCGCAGACGTTCTACGTGTATCCCGACCAAGGCTACGACCTCGATGCGGTGTACGTGAACGACGAGCCGACGGTTGCCCATCCGCTCACGCCGGCCACCCTGCTTTCGGCGCGCTCGGCTGCGGGTGCGGGCGGTGGCTACTGGTTCACCATTGATTCGGTGACCGAAGACATGCTTGTGCGGGTGACGTTCAAGAAGCTCGCCGAGGACGATCCGGTACCGCCCCCGGTGACCGTCCATCGCGTGACGGCTTCGGCAACCACGGGCGGCATGATATCGCCGTCCGGAACGGTGCGGGTGGCCGATGGCGGAACGGTCTCCTACGCGCTCAAGCCCGATGCGGGCTACCATCTCGAATCGCTCACGGTCGGCGGCGTCGAAGTGACCGATCAGGTGGCAAACTCGACCTACACGCTGACGGGCGTATCTGCGGATACCGTCGTGCATGCGGCGTTCGCTGCCGATGCGGGCAGGCCCGACGATCCCACCTATGCGACGGTTAAGGCAACGGCGGGTGCGGGCGGCGCCATCTCGCCTGCGGGCGAGATCCGCGTGAAGCGGGGCGAGAGCCTTTCGTTTACGCTGCTGCCCGATGCGGGCTACACGGTCGACGAGGTGACAGTTAACGGAAACCCCGTGGTCCCGATCGATTTCGTGTACACTCTGTTCGATATTGCGGGCGATACCGAGGTTGCAGCCACGTTTCGCGCTCTTGGGCCCGACGAGTCTGATCCGGTGCTGCCCACTGTGCATTCGATTACGGCAAGCGCCTCTGCGGGCGGCACCGTCTCGCCTCTGGGCGAGGTGAAGGTGGCGCAGGGCACATCGGCGCTGTTCACCTTCGTGCCCGACGAAGGATACGGGCTTTCGCGCGTTGAAGTGGACGGCTCGCCCGTTGCAGCCGATGTGTTCGCGGGCGGCTCGTACCGTTTCGAGAACGTCGATGCCGGCCATAGCATCCACGCCGTGTTCGCGCCCAAATCGGTCGATCCTCCCGTGCCGAACACCGTGACTGTGAGCGCTTCGTCAAGCGAGGGCGGTGCGATCGACCCGACGGGCGAAGTGATCGTACTGCGCGGCGAATCGCGCGTGTTCACGATGGTGCCCGATACCGGCTACGAGCTCGATACGCTTACGGTCGACGGCCGCACGTTCGAATACAGCGGCTCCACCTACACGCTCTTCGACATCACGGCCGATACGTCCATCCACGCCGCGTTCAAGCAAAGCGGCGGCGATCCGGGTCCGGGACCTGGCCCCGGGCCTGACCCTGGGCCTGGGCCTGATCTGGATCCCGATCCTGACCCAGATCCGAACCCCGATCTGAACCCCGATCCCGCCGGCACGTTCTTCACCATTAACGTCACTGCGGCGGGCCAGGGATGCGTGTCCGATCTAAGCGGCGCTTCGTCGGGTGCGGTCAAAGTGGCGAAGGGTGCGAGCAAAACCTTCTCCTTCGTTCCCAAGGCTGGCTTCGAGGTCGGTACGGTGAAGGTGGATGGCGCAGAAGTGCCCGCAGCAGCCGGGTACACGTTTGCGAACGTGCAGGCCGACCATACGCTCGAAGTGGTGTTCGAGGCGCAAACCGCGCCCGTACCCAACAGCCCTGGTCAGGCTATCAACCGCTTCGCGCAAACAGGCGATGCGACGCTTGCACTCGTTCTGCTTGCGATAGGCGCTGCGGCTCTGGCGGCGGGCGTTGCCGCCGTTGCGTGGCGTCGTTCCTCGACACGGGAAAGGACGGTTCGCCGATGAGCACGCAAACGCCTCCACGGCCTGCACCTGCGTTCATGAGTCCGGAAGCTGCCCTGCTGTTCGGGCAGAAAAGCCGCGTCGGCGGGCAGACGCACACAGGCCAGATCGGCCACGGCAGTCGCTTTGGCCAAGCGGGGCAGCACCCGCACGGCGACGATCGCGAAACGCAGGAAGCGCAGCATTCGAGCGGCCGCGAGGCGCAGACGGGGCAGCGTGCGCATGGCGAGCGTGAGGTGCAGCACGCGCGCGCCCGCGAGGCACAGCCCCAGCAGCGCGCGCACGCCGGTCAGGCCGTGCACGGCGAACCCGCCAAGCGCCGCCCGCTCACGATCAAGCAGGTAGAATACTTCGTGGCGGCGGTGGAGTGCGGAAGCCTCACGGCCGCTGCCGAGGAGAAGGACATCACGGTACAGGGCATATCGCAAGCGGTGGCCGATCTCGAGCGCGAGATCGGCACGCTGCTGCTCGAACGAGGGCGGCAGGGAACGGCGCCGACGGCATTCGGGTTCGAGTGCTACGCGCGGGCGAAATCGCTTCTGCTGCATTTCAACGAATTCGATATGTTTCTGCGTAGCCAAAAGCGTTCTCCGCGGTGATGCACGGCGCAATACACACAGCAGCGTTTGCTTTTTTGGTCGTAGGCGCACTGTTTGCGTACGCCACGTATCGAAGAAGAAACCGTCGGTTGAGAGAGCTCGCGTACGTCGATCCGGTGACGGGCGGGTACTCGTGGATCCGCTTTGAGGCCGAGGCTGTCGAGCGTATCCGATCGGCTCCTGCAGGAACGTACGTGCTCGTGACGTTCAATCTTGACGGGTTCAAGCTCGTGAACGACGCCTTCGGAAGCGAGCGGGGCGATGCAACGCTTCGCCACGTGCACCGCACCATCGCGCGTTTGATGGACGAGGGCAATCTGCTCTGCCGCACGTTCGCCGACCATTTCATCCTGCTGTGCACGGTGATGCCCGAGGCAGAGATCATACGGCGCATGGAGGTGTTTTCCCGCGAGCTCAATCGGTTCAACGAGGGCGCTTGTGCAAAGTACTACCTTTCTACGAGCGCGGGTGCCTACGTGATCGACGATCCCTCGCTTTCGCTCGTGCAGATACGCGACCGCTCCAACGTGGCCAGGCGCAATGCGAATACGGCGGGATCGGACTCCCTTTGCCGTTGCGGCTTCTACTCCGATGCCGATCGTCTGGGGCTTCTGCGCGAGAAGCAGCTTGAGAACAGGATGGGCGATCTTGTGGAAAGCGGCGAGCTCGCAGCCTACCTCCAGCCCAAGCTCGACCTGCAAACCCGCACGGTGGCGGGGGCCGAGGCGCTTGTGCGTTGGCAGGATCCCGAGCAGGGCCTTGTCATGCCCGACGAGTTCATCCCGTTCTTCGAGAGGAACGGCTACATTGTGCGGATCGATCTTTGGGTGTTCGAACAGGCATGTCTCAATCTGAGACGGTGGATCGACGCGGGCGAAGACCCCGTACCGATTTCGGTAAACCTGTCGCGCGCGCATTTGGACGATCCGCGGTTCCCTGCGCCCCTGGTAGCAATCCGCGAGCGTTACGGCGTGCCCGCGCACCTGCTCGAATTCGAACTCACCGAGACGCTCGCGGCTACCGCCCCCGCCCTCGCGGTCGAGGCCGTCGACCGCATCCGCGCCGCAGGCTTCAAAAGCTCCATCGACGACTTCGGCAGCGGCTACTCGTCCCTCGGCATGCTCAAAGACGTCCGCGCCGACACCCTGAAGCTCGACCGCGAGTTCCTGCACGGGGCGGGTGACGAGAAGGCCGCCGCCCCTCAACCCGCCCTAGATCCGGGGGCGCCGCCTGGCCCGTGCTCGGCGCGCCCCGCCCAGCCCGCAACGGCCGCGGCTACCGATCTCGCACACCCTGCTACGTCCGCGGCTACCGATCCCGCACGCTTCGCCCCGCTAGCCGCCGCACCTGCGCTCGCCGCGCCGCAGCCCGCCCAGCCCGCAACGTACCCGTCGTCTGACGAGCCGCAGCCCGGTGGCTCCCCCCGCGCCTCGGCCGTGGTCGAGTCGGTGGTCGCCATGGCCCGTCGCCTCGGCATGCAGGTCGTCTGCGAGGGCGTGGAGTCAAAGGAGCAGCTCGAAGCGCTCGCCGCCATGGGCTGCGACCTCGCCCAGGGCTTCGCGGTCGCCCCAGCCCTCCCGCCCGCCGAGTTCGAGCGCATGGCCTTCGGCCGGGCCGTGGGGTAGGCGAACCTGGCAACCTGCGACCTACTCGCCGCGAAAACGAAGGCTGCGGCCCGTGCGCCAAAATCGTGCCAAATGGACGATTTCTGCCACGGTCAGTCGGCTCTTTGCCGCCGCGTTTCAAGCGCATATTCATCGTGCCTGTTCAAGGCTGCCTTGGATGGGAATCCTTCGATTATTCTCGGCAAAGATCATCCATTTGGATCAATTTTGGCTGGCTTGTTTTCGGCGGGGTTGCAGGATTTCTGCTCACAGCTCCCGCGCCCGACTGTCGCCGGGAGCCCGCCCAAGATTTATTGATAATGCGTTTCCGCACGGAAACGCCCCCAAAATGGCTGCGAAGGCACGCTTTGCGAAGCGCTGCGAGCCGGCAGGGGCCTCCAGTTGCGAAATGACTCGAGAAAATCCCAGATCGCGGTTCGCCGAGGCAAACTTTCAAGCCGAAAAAGACCGTCCGAGCACGACCGAACTTCGCAAAGCGTGCCTTCGCAACCAATCCGAAGCCGTTTTCCGACAAAACTCGAGAAACAATGGTAGCGTCCCGATTTGTGGTGCACCAAGGGCCATCGCCGAGGGGTCGTCGGCGCAAGCGGGAGCCGCAGCAAGTTCTGTCACGGCGCAAGCGCGGGCCGCAGCACGTTCTCTCATGGCGAGGCCTTCGGATGCCTATGCGCCAATGCCGAATGCGCCAGCCGTGCAACCGCATCGGTGCGACAACGAGCATCGTCCTAGGCGCCGCCGAGACGGTACATCCTGTTGTGTGTCGTGCCTTCCGCTTGTATCACGCCTTCTTCAACCATGCTCTTCAGTATCTCGTTGGTGCGAGTTTTGCCAAGGCCGATGGCTGCCGCGATATCCAAGGAGCGAGCCGTGTCTTCGTTGTCCAAGTATTCTATGATCGCTTTCCTGTTTGCTTCGTAGCGTTCTTTTCGGATATCCGAAGCGCCTGCTTTTTGACCGCTCTTTTTGACCGCTCTTTTTGACCGCTCTTCGACTTTCGTTTGAGCGGTCGAATCGGAGGCGCTTTGATCTGCCTTTATTGTAAGCGGCAGTGTCAGAGTTGTGCGGTCAGGTCCGAACTCCTCTTTGTAAAACGGGCTAAGATAGCCGCACTCCGCCCAGCCTCTGAAAATCTTCGGAAGACCGCTACCCGCGCGTTCGCCAATGTCAACGAGTGCGAACATCTTCATAAGCGTTTCGTTTCGCGGATCGGATACACCGCCCCTCATCGCACGTTCGATGTCAATGCGGAAATCGCCCGGATTCGCGAGGCTCAGCGCATTTTGCTCCCTCAGGCACACGATTCCGCGGCGCTCATAGTAATTTGCGTTGGTAAGGCAGTTGACAAGGGCTTCGCGCAGGGCACGATGCGCGGGCGTGTCGTCTACACGGTAGGTTCCTTCCATTTGAAACGGAACCTTGAGCGCCTGCTAGAGTTTATTGTAAGCGCGCTGATAGAAGTCGAATAAGTTGCCCGACCAGTCTCCAGTCTGGGATGTGATGCGGTCTTCCCAACGATTGCTCGGATCGGTTTCTTGACGGTAATCGAGAAAATAGTGGGGAAACACCCTCACGATGTTCCACTCCTTGCCGAACATGAGCAGTCCGGCACCTGTGGGTAGCAGCGTACCAGTCTCTTCTTCAGCAGCCGCTCCGATACAGCGAAGGAACTCTTCGTCGGAAAGTCCATTCCATGGATGCCCTACATGCTTTCCTTCGTAGACGTTTCGATAGCGCCTGATTGTGTCCTGATCCAGCTCGTCCAATCGCGCCTCTACGATCTTGGCATCCTGGCTTTCCGATGCCGCATCTCTCATCATGGACTGAACTTCTTCGTATCTGCAATGGTAATCGCCCGCATGGTTGCGCCTAAACGTTCCCGTAAGAAGATTGTTGTTGATGAAGACCGGTTTCGCACGTCTATCTGCACGAGGTACCTCGATGGTTATCACGTGCTTGCCGTTGATTTCGCGGACGGCCACATCGCTCTCAACAAGGATGTTCGCGCTCACTTTCTGGGAATTGTTGATGGTGTTCCACAGGTCGTCTAGCAGGGTTTCTGGCTTGCCGACGCCAACAACGCGCAACGTGCGGTCGCCTTTCTCTTCGATGCCGAGAAGAATGGTGCCGCCTTCGGTGTTGGCAAAAGCGGAATACGTCTCCCACATGCTTTTAGGCAACCCGCCTCGAGCGTCCTTCGCCTCCAGACGATTTGCTTCCCTCAAGTTCTCGAAATCTGAAAGCTCCACTGCAAGCGCCTTTCTCTATTATCGGCGGTTGGGCATATGGTTTTGGCCGGTGCTCGATTTCCGTCTTTGCCAGACATTCATTTTACTGTAACAGACATTTGTTTGACAGCACATCATGGCTCTGATGCCCAACTAGTATGACGGGGGATTGCGACCCGTATACGCTCGCTTTGCATGCCAGCGGATCGCGGTCCGATTGTCCGTCAAGGCTCGCTAAACGACATTTCGAAAGAGGCGAACACGCACGTATTTCCTGCGATCAGGCAAAGGGAAGGCCATGTATTATTTTGAGCCGCATAATATGTCGTTTAGCGAAGGTTGGCGGACAATTCGCGTTCGGTTCGCCGGTAAACCATCGTTGACGTGTGTCCGCTCGGAGCACTGATGCGCTAGATGGCCGTCAGGCGCTATGCCGGGTCGCGCCGATATCGGGTCAGAAGCGGCGGAGGCCCCCACGGCGGCGGAGCCCCGAGCAGCGGCGGAGCCCCCCGCGGCAGCAGAGCCCCCCGAAGCCCAAAAACCGCTGCTGTGAAGGGTTTCATAATACATTACCGATACAAGCAAATTTCTCGATAGAGGTAACTCCTGTTCACCGGCCCGTTGGTTTTTCGATGCGTACGGCAGCCTCTCGCTTGCGCGTCCCGTTGGTACGTAAGAGCCCGTAAAACGCTTCACGACGGCGGTTTTTGGGCTTTCGGGCGGCTTTCCGCCGCTAAACTGCCGTCTGCATATGCCCGTACCCACCGGCCGGCCGCCCGTCGATGCGGCGGCCTCCGAGCGCGTCGGGTGGGGTCGCGCTTCTCGGCGGGGCGCCCTCCGTCCGGCCCATGATTCCCACGGCGGCCCCTTTCCCCGATGCCCTTCCGGTGGTCGCATCGTAGAGCGGGGCACCCTTCCACGTCCCCTACAGCGCCTGGCAGCGATCCGGCGCATCCGCCGCGCGCGCCGCAATCGTGCGGCCGATCCGGGTTCGACGGCAGAACAGATTTGTGATTCGTGCCTCCTGGTGGTTTGATGGTACGCTGCCACAGATTATTCCTACATTTTCGGAATTAAATCTACTACAATTTCGGAACAGCTAAGCAAAGGATAAAAACATCTGGCACCATTGCCTTACATTCGGAAAATGCGGAATGGAAAACTCGGAATTTCACGAATGGAAAACTCGGATTTTCACGAATAGTGCTAGAATCTTCGCTAAGGGAAGAGTAGAATACCCTTATTCGTCCTTCCGAGCGAGGAGGCCCCATGATCGACCCCCTTCCCGACCTTGCAGATTACATCCCGCGCATCGTTGACGCGCAAGTGGAACGTTACCTGGATATCTTCGGCGCGGTGGAGGTGGCGGGCACGAAATGGTGCGGCAAGACATGGACTGCATGCCGACACGGTCGAAGCATCAGCTACGTGGATCGCGCGCTTGACCTCGCCCAGTCGGATCCGCAAGCTATGCTCGAAGGCACTCGTCCCCACGTCATAGACGAATGGCAACTTGCCCCCAACATCTGGAACACCGTTCGCCATGCCGTCGACCAAAAGCGCGGCCTACGAGGCGCATGGCTTCTCACAGGATCCTCCACGCCTATAAGGAAAGACAATCCCGAGGCGAAGTCGCTTCACAGCGGTGCAGGCCGAATCGGGCGGGTTCGAATGCATCCTCTCAGTCTTGCGGAGTCGGGCGACTCGTCCGCCGAAGTTTCGCTTTCCGCCCTGTTCGAGGGGAAGTTCAAGCGTGCCGTCGCCATTCCCGACGCCGCCTCTCTTGCAGCGGCGGCTTGCCGGGGAGGCTGGCCGGAGGTGCTCGATCTGACTCCCTCTCAAGCCCAGATAACAGCAAGGGAGTACCTCAGCCTTCTCTTCGAGGAAAGCGTCCCCCGCCATGGGAAAAGCGCCGGGACGGCTCGACGAGTGGCCCAATCGCTCGCACGCACCCTTGGACAATCCGCCACGCACAAAACCATCCTTGCTGATCTCTCCAACGGAGAAGAGCCCTTCATAACAGCGGAGACCCTTGCCTCGTACCTCGAGCTTCTCAAAGCGCTCTATTTCGTAGAGGAAGTGCCTGGGTGGGTTCCGCAGCGCCGTTCTCCGAAGCGCTTTTCCGTCAAACCGAAGCGCTATTTGGCCGATTCCTCTTTGGCGGTTGCCCTCCTCGGTATGAACGAGCGCTCCATCTTGGAAGACTGGCAGACCTTTGGGCTCATCTTCGAGAACCTTTGCATCCGCGACCTCTCGGTTTACGCCCGCGCCCTGAACGAAGCCGCCTCTACCCCCATAAGGTATTACCGCGACGACAGCGGCCTGGAGGCCGACGCCGTGATAGAGCTGGCCGACGGTCGCTGGTGCGCATTCGAGTTCAAGCTGGGAAGCGTCAAAGCGGATGCGGGAATCGCCTCGCTGAAGCGGCTGCGAGCGAAAGTGAGCGAGAACCCCAAAGCGCGCATGCGTCCCCCGGAATTCTTGGCCGTGCTCACCGGCATCGGCGAATACGCCTATCAAGCCGAGGAAGGCGTGTACGTTATCCCTCTCAGGGCATTCGGCCCGTAGGCAAAAGCCTTCCGGTTAACGGGAATGGTCGGCCTCCGCCTCGAAGCGTTCAGGTTCGCCGTTTACCCGCGAACATGTGCTAGTATCCCAGCCCAGAAAGCACGACAGGCCGGCACCGGGCCGCAGCGCGAGGACATGCACCGCATGCTAGAGCCCGAGTACGGCACCGCCGCCAAGATGCTCGACGAGTCGTGGGGACTGCGCGAAGTGGCGCGCTACGTCACCGAGGACCGCGTCCTGTGCCTCGACGCGGCCGATGCCGCAGAGCGTGCCGCTGGAAAACCCCGCGCGAAGGCTAGCCGCTTCCGAAACCGCAGAGTATGCCGGAGCCTCCCTGCCCGAAGTGCAACTTCCGAAACCTAGCGAGGCGTCCTCGGGATCCGATGATGGCCGCTCCGCCGCGCGCACCACTCGTTCCCGACGCCCTTTGCGAGCCTGGACAATGTCGCCGCAAGGCACCCCCAGCGAGCCCCGATGCGCCCGCCGCAAGGCGCCCCGCAAAATGTGTAGGAATTGTGAATTCGTCTAAATCCGAGGAACCGACTGGGCTAAAGAACGGGCAATAGCGCCTGATGGGCTGCTGTTTCGTAAAACTCCACCGAAACCATGGGTTGAAGCCATCCCCAAGCGCTCCCCACTTCCATGTGCAAGAAAAAATTGAATTGACACCGATCTAATTCGAACCAATTATGTCATCATCGACCCGCTAGGGCCGCAGCGAAGCAATTACCAAGGTTCTGCAAGGGATGAGTACAATGAAACGCAATACAATGGGGAAGATATCGGCCCGCAAGGGCGCGAAAGTCGTACTATCCGTCGTGCTCGCGTTTTCCTTGATGGTGACCGGCGTGCCGTGGGCCATGGCCGACGAGGGTTTGGGCGCCGCGTCTGGCAAGGCCGCTCCCGACGCTTCCGCACCTCCCGCCGCCTCGGACGACTCTGCGAAGGAGCCCGTCCACGAGCCTGCAGCCGAGCCCGAGCAGCCCGCCGAAGAAGGCACACCGGCAATTACCCCCGAGCGCATCTCCGAAACCGTCGAGCTCGGCAAGGCCGCCGAAAAGTCGGCAACCGCTGACGCCGCTGGCCAAGCCGGAAAAGCGCCCCAGCAGAGCCAAGCGGTAAGCGAAGTGCCGCTTGCGTCCGAGGCCCCGAAAGCCCAAGTGGGCACGCTCGTGTTCGACGGCCTCGAATACAGCGTGAACCCCGAAGGCACCACTGTCACCCTCACGGGTTTCTACGGTGATCAGGCCCCGACCGAGGTCGTCGTGCCGACTGAAATCAAAACGGGCGACGATACGTACTCCGTTTCGGCCGTCACCATTCGGGGGGGGGCGCAAATCTCAGCGCATCTGAAGTAAGGTCGCTCTCGCTACCCGGAACCGTCCGGGACATCGACATCGAATCGCTCGAGGCGCTCGCGGGCCTCGAATCCGTCTTCGTCGACGAGAAGAGCGAAACCTACGCGAGCTTCGACGGCATGCTCTTCGACCGGGGCCTCGCCGAGCTCCTCTTCGTCCCCGCGGCAAAAAAGGGTGTCGCGTACCTCCCGGATGAGACAACTTCCGCCGACGCCTCCGTGTTCTCGGGAACCGCCGAGCTCGCGGCCGTCTCGGTGGGCGAGGGCAACCAGGCGCTCGCGGCGCGCGACGGCATGCTCTACACCCGCGACCTCGCCGAGCTTCTGTACGCGCCCGCAGCGGGACGCGAATCTGCGGTCATCACCCCCGAAACCACTATGATCGCCGAGGCGGCCTTCGCAGACGCGACGTCGCTTTCGACCATCGTCGCTCCGGGGCACGTGGATTCCATCGACTCCGCCGCGTTTGCCGACGAGACGAAGGCGGAAGCCACTGTGGTGCTTCCCGGCGAAGAGGCCCGCGCCGAGCGCAAAGCCGTATGGGAGGAAGCGGGCTTCGCGAGCTTCAAAGAGCCTGCCGCACCGACCCCCTCCCCCGACGGCGAAGGCGAACCGGCCGCCCCGCCGGAGCCCGACGAAGCGGGCTTCGCCTACACGCTGCTCAATGACTACACGCTGTCGGTTTTCTGGCAGGGCGAGGGCGAGCCGGAAAGCGAGCTCGCCGTCCCCTCGACGGGAACGGTCGACGGCGTGACCTACCGCGTCTCCGAGATCGCCCCGCGCGGCTTCGCGGGAACGGGGATAGCGTCGGTGGCCGTGCCTGCCTCCGTAACGGCCATCGGCGAATCCGCGTTCGCAGGATGCGGGAACCTCGCGGCGGCTTCGCTCGAAGAGGGCCTGCGCACCGTCGGCGCCTCGGCGTTCGAGGGAACGGCCCTCGAAGACGTCGTGCTTCCCGCGTCGGTCGAGGCCGCGGGCGAGCGCGCCTTCGCGGACTGCGCGTCGCTTGCGCGCATCGTCGCGCTCTCCGAGGTCGATGCGGCCCCGAGCGCCGTCGAGGGATGTAGCGGCGTTTCCCTCTACTGCCCGGCTACTGAAGCGGAAGGCTACGCGTGGAACCCCGGCGTCGTGGCAAGCGGCAACCACGTGCTGCCCTACGGCGTGGCCCTTCCAGCCGAGCCCTTGACCGTCGAAGTCGGCGAGACCGCGGACCTGTTCGACGGCGGGACCCTCGAAGCGCCGGAAGGCGTGGAGGCGTCGTTCGCCTACGCGGCCAAGCCCCTCTCGGTCGACGCCGACGGCACCGTCGAGGGCAGGAAGGCGGGCGCCACCGAGGTGGCCGTGTCGCTCGAGCTCGACGGCATAACGCTCGCCCGCGCATCCCGCACCGTCGAGGTGGTGGAAGCATCCGCCGAAGAGCCCCCCGCAGAAGGTGGGGAAGGCACCGAGGGCGATAAACCCGCGGACGACGGGACCGAGGGCGATCCCGAAGCTCCCGCTGACGACGGGACCGAGGGCAACGAAGGCGACGCACCTGCGGAAGGCGAGCCGGGCGAGACCCCGGAAGGCGAAGAGCCCGCGGAAGGCACCGAACCCGAACCCGGAACCGAGGAGCCGGCCGAGCCGGTGGTCCCCGACTACGCCATCCTGCGCTCGACCGCCGCGCTTTCGGCCGAGCCCCTCGCGACGGCGGAGGTCGCCCCCCGCGCAACGGGCGACACGTTCGTGAGCGGCAACTACACCTACACCATGCTCGCCGACGGCACCGTGTCGATCGGGCAGGCGAGCGCGAGCGTGCCCAACAGTACGTCTCTCGTTACGTTCCCCTCATCGGTGTCGTACGGCGGCAAGAGCTACACGGTTTCGGCCGTGACGGCCCGAGGTTTCGCGGGCAACACGGGCCTTCGGCGCGTGAAGCTCCCGAGCACCATCAAGAGTATGGGGGCGCAGGCGTTCAAGGGCTGCACGGTTCTCGAGCGCTTTGACTTCTCCGCAACCTCCGTGCCGTCCATCCCCGACAGCTGCTTCCGGGATACGCCCAAACTCAGCTGGACGTACTTCAAAATGCCGACCACGCTGACATCCGTCGGCCCGAGCGCGTTCAGGAATTCGACGTACATGCGTGCCGTCACCATACCCGAAACCGTTACGAGCATCGGTTCCTACGCGTTCGCCGGCTGCACGAATCTGGCCAAAGACGTTGACGATGCGAACACGAGATTCTTAAGAATCCCCTCCGTCAAACGCATCGAAGAGGGAACCTTCCAAGGCTGCACCGGCATGCAGTGGAACCGCGTCAAGCTCGCGACGGATCTCGAGTACATCGGCCCCCGAGCGTTCGAGGGCTGTTCGAACATGGGTAGCGTCAAGAACCTTCCGGACACGCTCACCTACATCGGGCCCTATGCTTTCGCGAATTGTACGAAGGTAAGCCACGTAACGCTTCCGTATCAGATCCATCGAATCGAAGTGGGAACCTTCCAAGGGTGCACAAGCCTTTCGTGGAACGGCTTTACGGGTAATTCGGGCTTCACCATGGAAGGCTCGTTGCAAAGCATAGGCAACAATGCGTTCAAAGGCTGCGCCAGCCTCGGCGGAACTTTGACCATCAGCCGGGCTAACGGCAAGCTTTCTGTGGCAGACGGCCTAACGATCGGCGACGCGGCGTTCGAGCGAACGGCCATCAAAGAGCTTAACTTGCCCTACGGTACGGCGAGCGTAGGCGCATGGGCTTTCAAAGACTGCGCATCGCTCACAACGGCGAATATTTCGTCTGGCGTCACCGAGCTGAAAGACGAGGTATTCTACGGCTGCGTCAAGCTCAAGTCCGTTGTTGGCATGGACAAAATTTCGTCAATCGGCAATTCTGCATTCTACGGATGCTCTGCTTTGCCGTCCATCGACATCTCAGACAAGGTGACCATCCTCGGCAACGCAGCGTTTTCGGACTGCACGAGCCTTGCGACGGTGAACGGTGCCGAAAACGTGACAACCATCGGCGGTTCGACGTTCAGCAACTGCACATCCCTTACGGCCTTCGAAGCGCCGATCAAGCTTACGACGATCGGCTCGTACGCGTTCAACGGCTGCACGAACATCTCGAAGGTCATTCTCGGTCCAAACGTTACGAAGGTGGAAGACAACGTATTTAGGGGCTGCACAAAGCTTACAGACGTGCTCAGCCTCGGATCCGCCGCTCCATCAGGAGGGAACTCGCCATTCGGGGGCGTTCTGCCCACGGTGTACAGCCCGAAGAGCGCTGTTGCCGGATGGGCGACGAAGGTAGGCACCAGCAAGGCTAAGCCCATAACTGTGTCTGCAAGCGTTTCCGAATTGAAGCTTACCTATAGAGTGTCTTCTGATCCTAAAGATGTGACTGCGACGACCAACTTCTCTACGTTGGGTTTTGGCTCGGTTCAGGCGAGCATTCCTAGAACAGCGCCAGATGGGAAGGTTGCAAAATACGTTGGGCCTGGTATAGACGACGGAAGTGGAGTAGGTTCCTCAAAAGTGTACGGTTATCTGCCGGTCAATGTCGGAACAACCACAGTCAAGTTTACCCTCAATTGCACGTATCGCGGAGTGACGATAAACAATGTAGCTGAGACTTCTTTCACGATCAAAGTCGAAGGTTATACGTACAAGATCGTGTACAACGCAAATGGCGGCAGTGGCCCAAGTCCTTACGTTCAAACGGTTACCTATGGGCAATCGGTATTGGTGCCCAATGTTTCGACCTGCGGATTCTCGCGCCAAGGGTATACGTCCACTCAGTGGAATACGGCAGAAAACGGTAGCGGTACATCGTACAGCTCAAATCAATCGCTAAACCTTGATCCGGGGCCAGATGCTACGGTTCCGCTCTATGCGCAGTGGTCGATCGTAAAGTACAACATCGTATACAACGGCAACGGCTCCGACTCTGGCTCAGGGCCAGCTAGCCATACCAATATTAACTACGATGCAAACGTCACCCTATCGAGCTGCGCATGGGGGAAATTCGGCTACGTATTCAACGGCTGGAACACGCAACAAAACGGATCGGGCACCTCGTATAAAGCAGGCCAGGTGGTCTCGAAGCTCTCCGCAAGCGACAAGGCAACCATTACGCTCTACGCCCAATGGAAGGGTAGAACATACACGGTCGGTTTCTCCAAGTACAGCATAACAGGCCCCGAAGGCGTTTCGGGCGATTACCCGATTGCCGATAGTCCGACGTGCTATTACGGCGGGAAGGTGACCGTGCCGCAGAACCGGTTCACGAAAACGGGCTACAAATTCGTTGGCTGGAATACGCGCTATGACGGCAAGGGCACCACCTACAGCGTAGGGGCTTCCGCCAACGTAATTAGCGTGCTTGCGGAAAACAACGAGGGCGAGACAACAGGAAAGGTCTCGTTCTATCCCGTATGGGAGCCGATCACCTATTACGTGTACTATGACGAGAATTACGGAGCAGGTTCGCGCCCAGCGCAACAGACGGTCAAGTACGACCAGGACCTCACGTTCTCTGACAAAGGCTCGCTCAATCTTCCCGGCAAGACGTTCACTGGCTGGGGTACCGAGCGCAACGGCGGCACGATCTATCAGCCAGGTGCGAAGAAAAGAAACCTTACCGCTACCGATGGAGCCCGCGTGACGCTCTACGCGCAGTGGCGCTTGAACAACTACAGGATCTCCTTCGGTGCAAATGGGGGTTCGGGAAACGCGCCCAGCTCTATCAGCACTACCACTTCAGTCAACGTGACCATGCCGGGGGTTGGTAACCTTGCTCGAGAAGGCTATACATTCGGTGGCTGGAACACGCAGGCGGACGGCAAGGGCGCTACCTACGAAGCGGGAAAGGCGTATGCGAATCTTACACTGCAGGACAACGTAACCGTTTCGCTCTATGCCAAGTGGGTCCCAAAGCAGTACAAAGTGAGGTTCAACCGCAATGGTACCGATGCGACGACGGGAACCGACCCCCAAGAACTCACCGTGACCTACGATGGAACCATAACGATGCCCAATAATCCTTATTTCCGCACGGGATACTGGTTCAGCGGATGGAACACGCGACCGAACTGCCAAGGCACTACGACCGCTGCAAGTGCTTCCATGAAGGTTGTTGATGTGTTAGCCGAACAGCCCGAGGCCGACACACGCGGAGGCATCATCTACCTGTACGTGCATTGGCAGCATAACAAATACACTATCACTATGGACGGCAATTATCCGACATCGGCCGCTTGGCGCGACACCATGGAGGCCGAATACGATCGAGATGTCACCATCCCCCAGTTCCCGCCGACGACGGAATGTTGGAAAACGGGCTACACGGCAACGGGCTGGACCTGTAACCATGCCGACGGCAGCACCTCGGTTCACCAACCCGGCGAAGTGGTGAAGAAAGCGAACTTCGGTACGGGCAATCCGGGTGAGCCGAAGGATGCGGTATGGCTTCTCATCCGATGGACCGCCAACCCCTACAAGCTCCACTTCGACGCGAACAAGCCCGAGGGCAGCACGCTGTCGGGCAGCATGGCCGACGTCGACATGGTCTACGACACGGCCAAGAACCTGCCGAAGAACGCGTTTGTGTGCACGGCGGACGGCAGGCGCTTCGCGTTCACGGGCTGGAACACGAAGGCCGACGGCTCGGGCGACGCGTTCGCCGACCAGGCCGAGGCCAACAACGTCACCAGCGAGAAGAACAAGACGGTCACCCTGTACGCGCAGTGGCAGGAGCTCCTCGTCATCGACGTGACGGCCCCCATCAAGCCGTGCATCGGCATCGAGGCCTACACGGGCGAGGTGAGCGCGGCCAAGGGCGCGTTCTCGTCGCGCAGCTCGGGCGACGTGCGCGTGGCTGCGGCGGCGTGCACGGCGGCAGCAGACGCCGAGAAGGTGTTCCCGCAGGGCTCGGCCGACGTCGAGCTCACAATGAGCGACGGCAAGGGCAACGATCTCGCGCTCAAGCTCGGCGGCGAGGCGTCGCTTGCGGCGGGCGCGGCTCCCGATTTCGTGCTGGCCAAGGGGACGCAGACGAACCCCTCGACGCTCGACGTGGAGTTCGGCCTGACCATCCCCGAGGGCGTCGAATGGAAGCCGCAGGACGGGCCGCAGAACTTCGCGGGAATCGTCTTCACCATCGAGGGTGCGGGCGCATGGCAGGGCAAGTAACGGGAAAGGGAGACAGGCGAACCATGGCAGATACGGACGTACAGGATCAGGCAGGCTCGGAAGGGCTCGAAGGCGCGCAGCTCGCTGCAGAGGGCGATGCGGGCGAGGCGAACAAGAAGCGCAAGAAGCGCATCCTCATCGTGCTCGTGCTGCTGCTTCTGCTCCTGATCGCAGGTGGGGCGGCGCTCTTCTTCGCCGGCGGGGACATCTTCGACCCGAACGCGAAGACGGGCCAGGCCCCGTACAAGACGCAGGAGGAGATCCAGGCCGAGCTCGACCGCGTAGTGGAGGAGGGCATGTTCAACATCTCCATCGCAAGCGCCATCGAGTTCGACGACGGCGCATCGCCCGGAACCGCCTACATCGAGAACGTGCCGGGCAACCGCTACCTCATGCAGGTTGCCATCACCCTCGACGATACGGGCGAGACGGTATATGAGTCCAAGGCCATCAAGCCCGACAGCTACCTCGAGACCATCGAGCTCATCCAAGACCTCGACGAGGGTAACTACCCGGCCACGGCGCTGTTCACGGCCCTCGACCAGGACTCGCATGAAGAAGTTGGCAAGGCTGCTGCAAAAGTAACGCTGATCGTGAAGGGGTGATGCCGATGCCGGAGCACGAAGCCCGTGGCCGCGGCAGCTGAACCCGGCGGCCGGCGCTACGGGGGAGAAACCAGAAGGAATACGACAATAGGAGGTACCCATGAAAAAGAAGAACATAGCCCTGGCGACCGCCCTCTCGGCCGCACTCGTGCTCGGAACCGCGCCCGCGGCGTTCGCAGCAGCGGGCGTGGGCACTATGAACACCAGTCCGCTCGAAGTGCCCGACGGCAAGGCCGAGGCTCCTGCGAAGACCGAAGTGCTCGTGGAAACGTTCGCGGCGCAGATCGACGTTGCCCTGCCCCTCACCATGACCGTCGCCGCGCCCACCGTCGGCGGCACCACGACGGTTCCGACCGCGGGCGTGTACAAGATGGTCAACAAGTCGGCGCTCCCCGTCAAGGTGACGAAGGCCGAGACTAAGGTTGAAAGCGGATGGGCCCTGAAGGACACCGCGCTCACTACGGCCAGCACGAGCACCGAGACCTACGGCGATATGAACATGAAGCTCACGCCCGGGACCGGCACGGCATGGACCGTGACGGAGACCGCGACCGACCTCGATTGGAAGATCGTCGCCAAAACGGCGGGCGTCGACGGTGCGGAAGACGTGAACGGCGAACTCGCCTTCACGGTCGCTGCAACGAACTCGCAGCTCAACAAGGCGCTCAGCACCGCGACGAAGGCGTTCACCATCACCTACACGGTGGCACTCGACACGACCGAGCCCAGCACCCCCGTAGTTCCCGATCCGACCCCCGATCCGACTCCCGACCCGGACCCGACCCCGGATCCGGACGCCCCGACCGCCTAACCGCGCGGCATACGCATGACGGCCGGCCCGCTTCCCCCGCAGGCCGGCCGCATCGACTGAACGAACCGAGAGGAGGAGCGAACCATGAACGAGCCGAACGGCACCGCATACGGCGAGCAGCCAAAAGACGGTGCGCCCGACGGGCAACAAACCGAAGAAGCCCGCCGCGCGAACATCCGCCGCAGGGTGCTCATCGGCGTGGCCGTCGTGCTCGTCATCGTCGCGCTCCTTCTCCTCGTCCGATCGTGCACGGGCGGTTCCCTGCGCGATCCGAACGCAGAGTTCGGCCAGCTGGAGAACAAGACGCAGGAAGAGATACAGGCCGAGCTCGATCGCGTGGTGGAGGAGGGCATGTTCAACATCTCCATCACCTCGAAGGTGGAGTTCGCCGACGGGCTCTCCGAAGGCGAGCTGCGCATCGAGAACGTTCCGGGCAACCGCTACCTCATGCAGGTGGACATAACCCGCGACGATACGGGGGAGCTCGTGTTCCGCTCAGGCATGATCGAGCCGAATCACCACATCCAGAAGGCGAAGCTCGATCAGGATCTCGATCCCGGCGAATACGAATGCACGGCGCTGTTCTCGGCCCACGATCCCGAAACCGAGGATCTCGTCGGGCGGGCAGGCGCGAAACTCACGATTTTGGTGGCGAATTAGCATGGCGAAGAACAACAACGGTATGGGAAGACGCTTTCACAAGAGATTGGCTGCGCTGTTGTGCGTGTGCCTGCTCATATCGTGCGCTCCCGTCGGGGCCGCCTCCGCGTTGACGGGAGCGCCCGGCCGGGGATTCGCGTTCGCGCAGGCGGGCGCACCCGGCCAAGGCCCCGCATCCGTCGCGGTTGGAGTGCCCGGCCAAGGCTCCGCATCGACGGGCGTGCCCGGCCAAGGCTCCGCTTCCAAATCCGCTGCGGTGGGCGTGTCGAGCGAAACCGCCACTGTCGATCCCGCCACGAACCAGGTATCCACGTCCGTCGAGGTGATCACCTTCTCGCCGCTCGTGATCGTATCCAAAACCCCCGATTTCGGGTCGACGAAGCACACGATCGCCTCCGAGGGCTACGATCTGCGCGCAAAAGCCGAGGGCACAGCACCCTACGCGTTTTCTTGGTCCTACGTCGCCTACGGCGTACATGGCGAAGAAGTGGCGGCGAACGAGAGCTTTTTCGCGGGTGAGAGCGCCGACGGGGCCATCTCGCTTCCGCTGAACGAAGATCCGTACAACGCCGAGCTCGTCGACGAGCGCATCTACGAGTTCACCGTATCCGTGACCGACGCCGCAGGCGACAAAGCCGAAGAGACGATAACCGTCGTCACGAGCGACAACTACAGCGAGCAGACGCTCATCGACTCGCCGAGCGGTGTGATCGTGCACGGGAAATGGATATGGAACCTCGGGTTCCTTTCGGTGAGCGCCTACGATAAGGAAACCATTACCTACAGTCTTCTGCAGCAGGCGGCTTGCGGTAAGGCGGTCGAGGGCGTGTGGCAGCTCGATCTGGGCCGCTACGACGTGTCGAACCTGCCACTGTTCCTCGGTTCCCTCGACGTGTCGATCCCGCTCGGCGACGCCGTGCCTTCGGATGCGGGCACGGTTTCGGTCATCGGCATCGATGCGGCGGGCGCCATGCGCACCTACGAGGCCGCCGTCGAAACAGACGAGCACGGCAACCGCTTCGCCGTGTTCGCGACCGAAACCTTCGGCGGCGCGTTCGCGGTCGTCTACGACAGCGGAAAGGACGTGTTCGCGGTCGAGGCCTCGGCGGGCGCGGGCGGCCAGATCACCCCGGTGGGCACGAGCCGGCTCCCCGCTGGCAGCGATCAGACGTACTTCCTGCTGCCCGACAAGGGCTTCGCCGTGGACGCCGTGTACCTCGACGGGGACGAGGCCGGAAACCGCATCGAGCTTTTGGGCGCGAACTTCTACACGCTTTCCGACGTGCGCGCCGACCATGCGATCCGGGCCGCGTTCAAGCCCGTCGACGCCCAAGAAGAAACCGTGCTCGTATCGGCGCAGGTGCTCAACGGCCACGGCCGCATCAAGCTGAACGGCGGGGAAGCTTCGGCGCTGGATTCCGCCGTGCTCGCGGTCGGCACCGATGCGACCGTCGAGTTCGCAGCCGACGAGGGCTACACGGTCGATGCGGTCACGGTGAACGGCGTGCCGGTGCGGCCTGCGAACTCCCTGTTCAAACTGGGTGCGATCGCCGAGAATACGACCGTCACCGTCACGTACAAGCCCGGCATGACGCCGCCTGTCCCTGCGCGCACGATCGACGCATCGGCAGGCGTCGGCGGCACCGTCTCGCCCGAAGGCGAGGTGCGCGTGCCCAACGGCCTCGACCAGACGTTTGCCTTCGCGCCCGACGCGGGCAACCGGATCAAGGCAGTCACTGTCGACGGCATCGATGTGACCGATCGGGTCGAAGGCTCCGCATTCACGTTCGAGAGCGTCGTGCGCGACCACAAACTCGAGGTCTCATTCGAGAAGGATGAGGCGGAGAAGCATATCATCACGGCAGCGTGCGAGGGCGGCGGCGCGATCTCGCCATGCGGCGAGGTTCAGGTCGAGAAGGGCTCCACGTGCACGTTCTCGCTCGCCCCCGACGAGGGCTTTGAGCTGGCGAACCTCGTTGTCGATGGTACGGTCTGCTACGACAACGACACGCGTGCCGCCGCAAACGCCCCGTCGGTCTACCGCTTCGACGACGTCGATGACGACCATACCATCAAAGCCGTGTTCGAGAAATCCGAGGGCGGCATCGTCGATCCCGACGACCGCGACGCCCATACGGTTACGGTCGGGGTAGGGGCTGCCGGCGGCGGCACCGTTTCGCCGTCCGGCGAGACGACGGTCAAAGATGGCGATTCGCTCCTCATCGAGATCGTTCCGGACGAAGGCTGGATCACCGATTTCGTGACCGTTGACGGCAAGGCCCTGCAGATGGGCGGTTCGAGCTACCTGCTTTCCGACGTGCGCGCCGATACGCGGGTCGAGGTGTCGTTCAGGAAGGCGACCGAGCCCGATCCGACGGTTCCGCTCGTGGATATCAACGTGCGCGTGAAGACGAACGCGGTTTCGGGGGGCGGCGGCACGGTCACGCCCGATGCCATCAAGGGCATGAGCGGCCTGTCGCACACCTTCTATGTCTACCCCGACGAGGGCTACGATCTCGTGCGCGTTACCTGCGAGGGCGCAGAGATTCCCACGTACCCCATCACCGACGGATCGCTGTTCGCGCGCACGGCCACCTCGGCAGGGGGTTACTGGTTCACGCTCGACAACGTGACGAAGGACCTTGTGGTGGAAGTGGAGTTCAGGAAGCTCGGAGAGGACGAGCATACCCCGCACCCGGTCGATTTCTGCGAGGTCAGCGCGTCGACCGAGGGCGAAGGCGGCATGATCTCGCCTGCGGGTACGACGTTCGTTCCGCTGAGCGGTTCGGTGGAGTATACGGTGAAGGCCGACGAGGGCTTCCATCTGAGTTCGCTTGCGGTGAACGGCGAGGACGTTTCGGGCTCCATCCAAAACACCGGATCGGCGCGGTCGGGCGAGCCCGTCTCCATCGGCACGTACGAGCTTTCCAACGTGACGGCGGATGCCGAGGTGGTAGCCACGTTCGAGGCCGACGGCCAGGCGGCGTCCTGCATGATAACCGCTCGGGTGAACGGCGGCAACGGCACCGTTTCGCCCGAGAGCGCGACCGTCGAGCGGGGTTCGGGCGCTTCGTTCTACTTCTACCCCGACGCGGGGTACCGTGTCGAGAGCGTGGCGGTCGACGGCGAGCAGCTTTCCCCCGCGCCCGATAGCTACGCGTTCTCCAACGTCCAGACCGATCACGAGATCGAGGTGACGTTCGGTGCCGTCGCCTCGCCCAAGCCGGCCGATCCCGCCGACGCCATGGCGAAGCGGCTCGCGACCACGGGCGACGGCGATGCCTTCTCGCTCGTCGGGCTCATCTTGCTGCTGGCCGCGCTCATGCTCGCCGCAGCATGGCGGCTCTCACGGAAGGGCGAGCCCGACGGCCCGGGTGACAGC
Organism: Raoultibacter phocaeensis; assembly: GCF_901411515.1. Taxonomy (NCBI): domain Bacteria; kingdom Bacillati; phylum Actinomycetota; class Coriobacteriia; order Eggerthellales; family Eggerthellaceae; genus Raoultibacter; species Raoultibacter phocaeensis. Next base: position 838,132 of record NZ_CABDUX010000001.1, on the reverse strand, counting down.
CCGGGAGGCGGGCGGCGCGGAAGCGGTTCGGGCGGCAGCGGGCCCAGCGACCGTCGCGTATCTGTCGGCAGCGGCGGACGGCCCGGAATCGGCGCGACCCGCCGGACGGCCGTCGGCCGAAACCGCGCGCGCAAAAGGACGGTGCGCCGATGAGCACCTCGGTGATTCTCGAAACGGGCCAGGGAAAACGGAGCCCGGTGACGATCAGGCAGATCGAGTACTTCGTCGCAGCGGTGGAATGCGGCAGCTTCACGGCCGCCGCCGAAGAGAAGGACATCACGGTGCAGGGCCTGTCCCAGGCGGTCGCCGACCTCGAACGTGAGATCGGCGCGCGCCTGCTCGTGCGCGGCAAGGAGGGTACGAGCCCGACGCCGTTCGGCCGTGAATGCTACTCGCGGGCGAAGATCCTCCTGCGGCAGTTCCGCGACTTCGACGCGCTCATCCATGCGCGCAGGCGCCTGTCCTGACGATGGGCGGTGCGTTCGCTGCTGCGGTTCTTGCGCTTTCCCTCGGTGCTGCATTGGTCGTCTACCAGGCGTATCGGAAGAGGAACAAGCGCCTGTACGACCTGGCCTACGTCGATCCGGTTACGGGCGGCTACTCACCCGCCCGTTTCGAAGCCGAGGCGCTCGCGCTAATCCGTGCCGCCTCGCCGGGCGACTACATGCTCGTGACCGTGAACCTGGCCGGGTTCAAGCTGGTAAACGACGCGTTCGGAAGCGAGCGCGGCGATGCGACGCTGCGGCACATGCACCGCGCCATCCTGCACGTGATGGACGAGGGCGATCTGCTCTGCCGCACGTTCGCCGATCACTTCGTCCTGCTCGTGAAAACGATACCCCGCGAAGAAATCGCCTGCCGCATGAAGATGCTGTCCGAAGAACTGAACCGGTTCAACGAGCGCGCCGAGCGCACATACTACCTCGTCGTGTCGGCCGGGGTGTACGTGATCGACGATCCGTCGCTTTCGCTCGTGCAGATGCGCGACCGCTCCAACGTGGCTCGGCGCAACGCCACGGAATCTGATTCCCGCGCCCTGTACGCGTGCGGCTTCTACTCCGACGCCGACCGCTGCAGGCTCCAGCGCGAGAAGGATCTCGAGAACAGGATGGGCGACCTCATCGAAAGCGGCGAGCTCGCGGTATTTCTCCAGCCGAAGCTCGACGTGCGCACGCGCCAGATAGCGGGGGCAGAGGCGCTCGTGCGCTGGATCGATCCCGAACGGGGCCTCGTCATGCCCGACGATTTCATCCCCTTCTTCGAGAAGAACGGTTTCGTCGCCCGAATCGACCTGTTCGTGTTCGAGCAGGCGTGTTCTTACGTGCAAAAGTGGACCGACGCGGGAGTGGGCCCGCTGCCGATCTCGGTCAACCTCTCGCGCGTGCACTTGGACGACCCGGATTTCCTCGCGCAGTTCGACGAGGTGCGGAAGCGCTACGCCGTGTCCGCGTGCATGCTCGACCTGGAGCTGACCGAAACCCTGGTGGCGAAGAACATGGACGCCGTGCCCGCCCTGGTCGACCGCATTCGCGCGGCGGGCTATCGCTGCTCCATCGACGACTTCGGCAGCGGTTACTCGTCCCTCGGCATGCTCAAAGACGTCCGCGCCGACACCCTGAAGCTCGACCGCGAATTCCTGCGCGCCGCCGCCCCTGAACCAGTCGCCACACTTGCCTCTACCCCCGAATTTACTGCAGGTCCGGGGGCGCCGCCTGGCCCGTGCTCGGCGCAACCCGCCCAGCCTGCCGCTCCCGCACCCGCAGCAGACCCGCGCAAGCCGCCCGCCGCGCCGCAGCCAGACGGCTCCCCCCGCGCCTCGGCCGTGGTCGAGTCGGTCGTCGCCATGGCCAAGCGCCTCGGCATGCAGGTCGTCTGCGAGGGCGTGGAGTCAAAGGAGCAGCTCGACCAGCTTGCCGCAATGGGTTGCGATCTCGCCCAGGGATTCGCGGTCGCCCCAGCCCTCCCGCCCGCCGAGTTCGAGCGCATGGCCTTCGGCCGGGTTGTGGGGTAGAGGCGCGTACGCCGATAGTGATTTGGCGGCGGAAGGCCGCTAGAAGCCCAAAAATCGCCGCCGTGAAGCGTTCGGCGGGCCTTAAAGCACCGACGGGACGCACTAGCAAGAGCCTGCCGCATGCACCGAAAAACCAACAGGCCGGTGAACAGGGGTTATCGTTTTCAGGGAATTCGCGTACATCGGTAATGCATTACGAAGTCCTTCACAGCGGCGATTTTTGGGCTTTTTGGGGCCCCGCCGCCATGTGGTCCACCTCTGTGAGGGACTCCGCCGTCGTGAGGGGTTCTGCCGCTTTTAAGCCGATGTTGACACGATCCGGCATGGCACTTGGCGGCCGTCCGGCGCACGGTGCTCCGAACGGGCGCATGCCGATCCCGGTTTGACGGCGGAGCGGCGTTTCTGGCCAATTGTCTCGGCCGTCCCACGTTCTCCTGCCACAACCGCAGCGACCGAAAGCGCTGCATCCTCCTGAACTGGCCATACGAATCTGGGGGCAATGCCATGAGCAGCCCATTAAACCTTTCGCGGCCCTTTTTGTGGGACGGCCGAGACAATTGGCCAGAACAGGCCCCTTCCGCGTGCAAGCTCCCGCCTCCTCGGTGCAAAGCCTCGGGCAGCCACTTACCGCTTACGCATAACACCCATGCAACCGTCGAGTGACAAATACTTGACAAACAGGGGCTTCGTGCAGCAGTGCACCAGCGCGGCCTTATACTGAAACTTCCATGCCCGTGTATCGTAGCGAGGCGGTGGCGGTGTGCCATGCCCGTGCTCGCACCGTGCACGAGGATGGCTCAGTCGGACAAAAGACAAGCAGGAAGCGAGACTATCGTATGCTGGACGAAACGCAGATCGACGATCTGATCGCGCATGGCGTCGATTATCGCGGCGGCGTGGAACGCTTTGGCGGTAACGCAGCCATGTTCGAAAAGTTCATTTTCCGCTATCTCGACGACGATCATTACGAATTGTTGGTCCAAGCAATCGAAGCGGGCGATGCCGAAGAGGGCTTCCGCGTAGCCCATACCCTCAAAGGCGTTGTCGGCAATCTCTCGTTCGCATCGTACTTTGAACTGCTCGAGCCGCTGACCGAAGCCCTTCGTGCAGGCGATATCGATGCTGCGCGTCCCCTCATGCCGTCGGTCGCAAAAGCGCACGAAGATGTGACGGCGGCGCTCGAACGCACGCGCTCCTAAGCAGCAACGCGACACATCTCAAATCTCAACCCATCCCGCTTCTGACAGGAGCCGTTCCGCTCACTCCGAATGAGTGCCGTTGTCCGTAATCCATAGGGTGCACGTGTGGGTGCTTCGAGCGTGCCTTCGCGTGCAGAAAGCAAAGGAATCCCAGATCACTTTGCGATTCAATCATTCGTTGAACAACTTGTGCAAATGCATGAATAGTTACACTGCTACTAATATATGATCAACCATATCGGTTATACTGGGTGCTCCCTCGTTTTTCAAGATGGAGTTGACCGTGGGACATGGTAGATCGCGCACACGACATACGTGGCTTCACGCTCGCTGAGCTTCTGCTTGCCATAGCGATTATGGTCGTGCTCTTTGCGCTCGCGGTACCCTCGATTTTCTCCATACAGAAAAACATGCGGATGGTCGAACTGGACGCCGCCGCAAGCGATATCGCGATAGCCGCTCAACACCAAATGACGGCCATGAAGGTGTCCGGCACTTGGGTGGCGCTGCTCGACGAGCATTCCGAACTGACAAAAAACGAAGCGAAGGCAACCGGCGTTCCCAGCCAGGTTACCGACGCTCATCCCGAGCCGAACGATCTGTACTACCTCACCGCCGCTCAAGCGCGCGATCTCGGCATCCTTCCCTCAGGTTCGATCGACGACACGGTGCGCGATGGCGATTACATCATCGAGTACAGCGCTTCGACGGCATCGATTTTCGGCGTGTTCTACACCGACGGGAAAACGGGGTTCTTCCAGACGCCCACGGGTGAGCCCAAGGCGCAAGAATACTACCAAATCGAATCAGCGACAAAGCGCACGCAGCAAAGCCGCATGGGCAACGATCCTTTGATCGGATACTTCGGCGGAACGCCTGCCGGAGCGACCAACGCGGTTGCGCTCGCCAACCCAAACATTTGGGTGAATGACCAAGGTCGGCTCTGCATCCAGGATCCGAATCTCTCGAAGCATTCTGAATGGAATACCTATCTTGAGGTACTCATCGAGGGACAGGACGGCACGTCCAAGACCCTCGCTTTGGCGGGCTTGCAGGCCAGCGGCGGGATGATGACGTATGCAGCAGGTACGAGCTTCGAGAAAGACAGTAACGGCGAGGGAGGCCTTACCGTTTTCGACAATACCAACGATACGAAGCTCTACGAAGTTCAGGAGCGCGATCAGTTCAGCGCGGGTGCCGATGTGTACGTGTTCGATCTCGATATGTTCACAACAACGTCGTCGGAAGCGCTGCGGGAGCTCGGCCAAGGCTTCGATTCCGGCAAACCCATCAAGGTGACGGCTCGCGTCGCTACTCACGAGGTGCCCTATACCCCGGCGGAATCGACCGCGTATATGGAGTGGCCCAAAACCGTCACGACCGTGCGCGTGTTGGTGACGGATCCTGCAACCGAAGAGAATAAGGCGGGCGGGACACACATCAAGGGGACGTACTCGGCACCCGAAGTGAAGCTCAGGCTATCCGGGGGGGGGTCGTTTGTCGGCGATAACCATTTGGAAACCTTCCGGGAGTCGCACGCGATACAATCGACCAACGGCAAGCTGATCGAAGAGAATGCGGAATCTGCCTGGCAACGCTACGTTGGGGGGCAGATCGAAGTCGGGCAAGCGGTGCAAGATCGAGTGAACATCGAGGCAGCCGTCGGTTTTTATACGAGCTTGACGACAAGAAAGGTCCATTGGTACCAGGTTCAGGAAATTTGGCTCGGGGTGGGGGCTGATCCGGACAAGAGCACGAAAGAGCGGATCGGCTATTTGACCGACAACGCATGGCGCTGGGTCGGATCGGGCACAACGTTGAAAGGCTGCATCGGCGTTTCGGTGCAAGGAGAAACCGACGGCATCGTCGAAGGCGAAAATACGAACGGCATACTGCAGCTCATCGTGGATACGGAAGAACTGGCCGAGGCTGCAAAGGAATTGAATATCGACGGCGAAGTCATCTCGATCTATCTGCGCACGGCTCCAAACGTCGATGAGACGCGCCTGTTTTTCACCGGGAAAGAGAGCGTGTACGGAGGCTCGTACGAAAAAAATACGATGCCAGGCGGTTTGCTCGACGACATCATCGCAGGCATGACCACCAACCGAACGACCGGTGCCCGCGGCATCAACCACGGTAGCGCGTTTCGTGCGGCTTTCGAAAACGAGTTCGGGTGCGCTTCGTCGGTGTCCATGTGGACGATTGCCCGTCAAACTCGATCGGGACAGTACACCTACGACGATAAGCCATTCCCGACAGACCATAGGGATATACGCATTTACTACGGAATAACGCCTGCTTACGGCTTCAGCGACGGGCTCACGGCGAACAGCCTCACCGATCCGAACTACGAATCCACCAACGCGGCGCTCTGGTACTTCTCGCGATCCGAGAACCGCGTGTATCCCCAGGCCATGGTAGATAACCATGGAGATAGCAGCCCTCAAAAGGGATACTATCTCCATGCGACGAAGGATGGCCAGAGCATCGTTGCCGATTTCGAGTTCAAATACGATCGGGACGATTTGTTCTACCGATTGCTCACGTTCTACGGCCAGACCGGCGTCGACGGCTCTTACGCCGCTCTCGGTACCACTCCGCAGTACGTTCCCTTCTCGCTTCAAGACGATAGGAACGTTGCTACGATTCCTTACGGCAATGCAATCGAGGACGGATCGGGGAACATCGCAAAGGTGTTCGACCGTTGGACGACCGAAGAGACGCGCCCCGAAGCCTTCGAGCTTTCCCTTTACGCAGACGAGGTGCTCGGAACATACGAAGAGAACCTCGCGTACGTTGGTACCTCGTTGTACGCCCAGTATCGAGATGTCGGCATCGGCATGATGTATCTGGAATTCGGCGCACAGCCGGGGCCCGATAAAGCGGGCAGTGCTGTCAATGAGCAGGTGATGGGGTATTCCGGGTATTTAACACCTGGTCAAAGTAGACTTGAAAAGTTGCTCGACAACAGTACGGCAATTCAGAGCTGGGGATACTACGTCCTTGTTCCCGCAGCCAGTGATACCGGCGTTGCTCCCAAAGCAACGGGCAGCGACGTTTCGATTGCGAAAACCCCGATCGACGTGACTATCGGCGGCGGGCGGTACAAGGCCTACCAGGTGACCGCACGGGGGAACAAGAACAGGGTGGGCAATCTCCAGGCCTCGTTCTTCCTTACCGGTGATGCCGACAAGAAATACTCCTACGTCATCAACGTCAACTTCGCCTGTGCGGTTGCAACGAATTCGACAGATGTCGGCGCCTGGGGCGAAAACGAGTCCCCCTGGAAGGTGCGTTATGCTACGCAGTTCCCCGGGGCGCTTCCCCTGAACGACAAGGTGCAGGCGGCGTATGCCGGGCATGCTTTCGAGCAAACGCATACCCTTGATATGGCGGATGCGAAAACCATCAAGTTCGACAACGTGTTCACGGGGTCCTACGATGGCGGCAGCGAGGCGGGGTGCACGGTCAAGAACGTGCAGCGCTGCCTGGATGTGAGCTACTACGTGGGTGATTCGTCGAATACAAGCGTATCGCGCGGCAGCGGCATGTTCCCTAAGATCGAAGGCACAAAATCAGAGAGAGCCGAAATCAAAAACATCGCAATCGAGATCAGCGGTTCTGATTTCGGGGAAGACGCAGGCGGCGTATACCGATGGAGCACGAACAGTCCCTATGCCCATGTGGGCATACTGATCGGCACGATGGAGTATTGCGATGTGCAGAACTGCTCGATCGTGGGGAGCGAAGAGAGCGTACCGACGATAAACCTGGTTCTTTTGTCGGGCCAGGTGCGGGGCTGGGGCGTGCTGTTCGGCGGCGCTGAAAACTGCACGGTCAGCTCCTGCAGGGTCGAGTCGATCACCTTTGTGGCATCAAGGAATTCCGAGGGAGTTTGGAACGGGAGCCCCCGCATTGGAGGTCTCGGCGGACAGGCCATCTCGACAGCGATCAACGAGTGCACCGTCGAAAACGTTACGGTGGGAACGACGCACATAACCGAGGAAGTCAGGCAGAATCAGGACAAGGGAGTCGTGTACATCGGCGGTCTTGTCGGCGAAATTACGGGCGAAACAAGTACGTGCACGCAAGTAAAGGCTCACGATGTTACGCTGCGCGTTGCCGCCGAACAATACGATGCTACGTGGAAGCGCGGCTTGTACTTCGGAGGGCTGGCAGGAACGAGCGAAGTCGCGTTGGGAGAGTCAGACACCTTCGAGACCATCTCGCTCGAAGCGGGGGACGGGAAGCATGAGGTTGCCGAGGCGGCCGGAATGAAGCCCGAGCCGGCTGATCCCGCGTCAGTCGAAGCAGAGCAAATCGCCGATCTCGGGCAAGCGGGTGACCTCGGGCAAACGGTTGACCCCGAGTTTACGCCCGCCCCCGAAGAAGGCTCCGCCGCAGAGCGTGATCCCGGCTCGGAAGGCGGACCTGAGCCTGAGGGCGATTCTGGCACCGAATCGCCGACGGACCCCGATTCCGGTCAGCAGGGCGAGCCCCCAGCAGCGTCCGACGATTCGCCGGCCGAAGCGCCGGCAGCCTCCGATCAGGCGCAAGGGGGAGGTGCGCCCTTATGAAGCAGCAACGTATGCGTATATCCGCATCCGCCGCATCGCCGCGCCGCGCTTTGCAATGCGGCTCGAAACTGATCGACACCTCCGGCTCGTCGATCATCCTTGCGCTTGTATTCTTCTTGATCTGCGCGATTGTCGGCAGCATCGTGCTCACCGCCGCATCGGTGAACTCGAAGGCGACCTCCACGTACCAAGAGGCGCAGCAGGCTGAATACACCGTTACCAGTGCGGCCGATTTGCTGGGAAGCATGCTCGCGGGAACAAAGGCAACGTGGGCCTACGATGGCGAGGGCAAGCCGATCTTTTCCGAAAGCGGAAGCTATCAAGATGCGTTCGGCACCATTGCAGGAATATGGCAGGAGTACGGAAATGATATTTGGGATATGCGGACGACCCAGAGTGCGCAGGTCAAGCCGTACACTGTGCCCGAGACGCTGACCGTTTCAGCCGATTCTTTAGACGAGGTGCATGCCACGATCGAGTTCGACCGCGACCTGAACATCACCGTGACGCTTTCGCTCGATCCCGATGCCGAGGCTGCCAGCGGCTATTCGATGCTGGTGAGCCTTCAAGCGATTCCGGAATTCGATCGGACGGGAAAGCTGCTTGCGGTCTCGTGGGATTCGTATACCGTTGCCAAAGCCTCTTCCGCCACCGAGCAAAATCCCCCGACCGGGGGTGATGCAGTATGAGCGTCAAGCGCAAGCTCCCGCAAAGGACCTCGGTTATCGCTCTGCGCAGGTGCGCTTCGCAGATGCATACCTGCATACGGGCGAAGCTTTCGTCCAATTCGGGCGATACATTCATCGAAGTGCTTTCCGCCCTTATGATTACCGTAATCGCAGTTGTGCTCATGGCAACGATGCTTGCTGCGGCAGCCAACATCACCGCAAAAAACGAAGCTCGGATGAACACTCTGTTTGCTGCTCAGACGGCGCTTGCGACACAGCCTGAACCTGAGTTTCCCACGGGATTGGTCACCGTAGATGGGGGCGCTCTGGGAACCAATACGTATAAGGTGTACGTGTATTCGCAGGATGGCCTTACCCGCTACGAACCCAATTTTGGAGTCGAGAACGGTGATGTGTCATGAGTCGCTTTCTCTCTTCGCAGACTGCGTTCAGCGCGCAACCGTATTCTACGGATGCATGCGCGTCGCAACAAACAGGCCCCGTGCGTGCAAAGCTTCGCGACACGCACGGCTTCGCGCTCGCCGAGCAGCTTATCGGCATTTTGTTCCTCGGATTGCTTATCGTGGTCATCGGGGCTGGGCTGAGCGCTGCCATGCAGGCGTACCGCACGGCGAACGAATCCACCCGCGCGAACGAGCTTCTCACGCGGGCCGTGCAGGAGGTGGGCGACGAGCTTGCGTTCGCTTTGTCGGTCAAGACGGTTGGCGACGACCCCATTTACGTGAGCCCTACGACGAAGACGCCGGTGAAGATCGGCAACGCCGAGAATGGAAAGGGCATTGCGCTCATCGCGCAGACCGACGCTGAGACACAGACGAGCCTTGCAGTGGACGCATCGCCGACAACGCTGCTCGTCGCCTCAGCGCTCGACCCGATACAGGCTTCCAGCACCGCAGGACTTACGGTGTCGATTTCGAACGTAGCCTACAGCGAAGATGAATCTGCAAGCGCCAAAGGCATATGGACGTTCACCATCGAGGTGCGTCAAAACGGACAGAACAGGGTTTTAGCGGCTACCGACATGTCAGTAGCGCGGATAGGGAACGAACATGGCTTATAAACGACTGGGCGACGTGCTTATCGATGCGGGTTTGATCAGCAACGATCAACTCGAGCGTGCGCTTGCCCATCAAAAGGGCACGAACCGCCGTCTGGGCGAAGTACTTATCGACGAGGGGGTTATTACCGAAGCGGAGCTCATCGAGGCGCTGCAGATGCAGCTCGGCATCGAGTTCATCGATCTGTCCCAGTACGATATCAATCCCGAAATGAGCCGCGTCGTATCGAAAAACGTCGCGCGCACCTACAGCGTCGTGCCGGTGAAATCCACGCCCGAGGAAGTATACCTTGCGATGAGCGACCCGCTGAACTTCCTTGCAATCGAAGCGGTGAAAACCGCCTCCCGCAAGCGCGTCGTTCCCATGGTTGCCACACACGATGCCCTACAGCGCGCCATCATGACGCTATACGGCAACGAGGGTGCTGCCCGTGCCATCGAAGAGATGAAGCGCGAGGTTAGGCAGGGCGACGAAGAATCGACGTTTTCTTCGGCAACGCTCGGCGACGATGCCGATGCCCAGAGCGCTCCCACGGTGCGCCTCGTAAACAGCATCATCGAGCGGGCGGCCACCGAACGGGCAAGCGATATCCACATCGAGCCGCGCGAGACCGACGTGCATGTGCGCATGCGCATCGACGGTATCATGCGCACCATTCTTACGGTTCCCAAAGAGCTGCAGCAAAGCGTGATCGCGCGCCTCAAAATCATGGGAACCATGAATACCTCGGAGCGCCGCATCCCGCAGGACGGGCGTGCAAACGTGCGCATCAAGAAGCAAGACATCGACCTGCGTATTTCAACGTTACCGACGATCCACGGCGAAACGGTGGTCATCCGCTTGCTCGACAAGGACGAAAAGCTGCTCGAGGCCGAGGGCATCGGGCTTACGGGCGATGATCTTGTGAAGTACCGCACGCTCATAAGCTCGAGCAACGGGATGGTCCTCATCGTGGGGCCGACCGGATCGGGCAAGAGTTCCACCATGTACACGATGATCCGCGAGCTCAACACCGATGCGGTCAATCTTGTGACGCTTGAAGATCCGGTCGAGTACAACATCGACGGCGTGAACCAGGTGCAGATCAACGAGAAGGTAGGCATGACCTTTGCCGGTGCGCTGCGGGCGGTCTTGCGCCAGGATCCCGACATCGTTGCCGTCGGCGAAATCCGCGATGGGGAAACCGCCGAAATCGCCACGCGGGCTGCCATCACGGGCCATCTCGTGCTTTCCACGGTGCACACCTACGACGCGGCTTCCACGATCGATCGCCTCATCGACATTGGCGTGGAACCCTATCTTATCGCGAGCGGCGTGCGCGGCATCATCTCGCAACGCCTCGTTCGCTGCGTCTGCCCCCACTGCCGCGAGGCCTACATACCCGATCCCGAGGAATTCGAGGCGATCGGCATGGTCTACAATTCCGAAACCCGTTTCTACCGTGGCGCTGGCTGCCCCATGTGCTTCAACACGGGGTATCGCGGACGCACCGGCGTGTTCGAGATCCTCATACTTGACCGCGACCTGCGATCGCGCATCACGGGGGGAGCTACGCGTGCGGCACTGCAAGAGGCCATCGAATCAACGGGCAAGCACAAAAGCATGCTGCACGGATTGCAGCGGCTCGTGCTCGAAGGCACTACCACCGCCGAAGAAGCCCGTAAAACGATGACGGCGATGGAATAGGGGCGCACATGGATATCCGCGAACTCATAGCGTTGGCACACGAAGCGAACGCTTCCGACATTCACCTCGTGTGCGGCATCCCCCCGAAATTCCGCGTGAACGGAGCACTCGTTTCTGCGATCGATGAGCCGCTTACGCACGAAGACTGCGAGCTGTTCGCCCGCGAGCTTGCGGGCGGCCGCTACGACGAGATGAAGACGATCGGGGAGCTCGATCTTGCCGAAACGTTCGAGGGAGTGCGCGTGCGCATCAACCTGTTCCGCGCGCAGGGCAGCGTGAGTATAGCGTTGCGCCTGTTGTCCGATGCGATCCCCCCGCTCGAATCGCTCGGATTGCCTCCTGCGGTCAGTGAGTTTTCCAGCATGCAGCGCGGCCTCATCGTGGTCACGGGTGAAACGGGCAGTGGCAAATCAACCACGCTCGCAGCGCTCATCGACCGCATCAACCACACGCGGGCCGAGAACATCATCACGATGGAAGATCCCATCGAGTACGTATATAAGCCCGACCAATCGATCATCTCGCAGCGCGAGATCGGACAGGATACGGAAAGCTACCACAACGCGCTGCGCGCCGTGCTGCGCGAAGATCCTGACATCATCCTGATCGGCGAAATGCGCGATCTCGAAACCATCCAGACCGCGCTTACCGCAGCTGAAACCGGGCACCTCGTGCTCGCGACGCTCCATACCAAATCGGCGGCCGAATCGATCGATCGTATGGTGGATGTGTTCCCCGAAGGCCTGCAGCGCCAGATTCGCATGCAGCTTTCGACGTGTCTGGTGGCGGTGCTCTCCCAGCAGCTTCTTCCGAGGCGCGACGGGCAGGGCCGCTCGCTCGCCTGCGAGCTCATGATGGTGACGCCCGCCATCCGCAACCTCATCCGCGAGGGGAAGACTCCGCAGATCGCAAGCTCGCTTGCCACCTCGGCGGCTGCCGGCAGCGTGACGATGGACAACGCGCTTCTCGCCTTGTACCGGGCCCGCGCCATCGATGCGGCAACGGCTCGCGAGAACGCGCACGATCAGGACTACATGAGAAAGAACACGATGTAATGCCGACCTTTACCTACAAAGGAATCACTGCAGGCGGAATGCCGGCGAACGGGGTTGTCGAAGCGTTCGACGAAATCGAGGCGATGGAGCTTGCGCGCGCCCAATGCCGGGTGGTGCAGGAAGTCAAACGGGTGCGAGCGCGCACGAACCTGCTGGCAATCAACATCACCAAGCCCAAGGCAAAGCTCAAGAACCTCGCGATCATGTGCTCGCAGTTCTCGATTATTCTAAATGCGGGGCTGCCCATCGGACGCGCGGTTGCGCTCGTGGCCGATCAAACGACCGACAAGTACCTCAAAAGCGTGCTTGCCGATGTGTCTTCCGATGTTGCGGCGGGCCACAGCCTTGCAGACAGCCTTGAGAACAAGGGCGATACGCTGCCCACGATGTTCATCGAGACGATCCGCTCGGGCGAGGAAAGCGGGCACTTGCCCGAGGCGTTCGCGCGTCTGCATACGTATTTCGACAAGCGTTCGAAGATCGCGGCGAAAGTGGCAAGCGCGCTCACGTATCCGATCTTCGTCGTGATCATCGCGGTGGTTGTGGTAGCTGTCATGATGGTGGCGGTCATTCCTGCCATGACGGGCATGATCTCGTCGCTGGGAACCGATATGCCCTGGATCACGCAGCTGCTCATCGATTCATCCGATTGGCTGCAGGCGAACATCCTCTGGGTCGTTCTCGTGATCGCGCTCGTGCTTGCGGCCCTCAAGCTCTATGGCCGAAGCGATTCGGGCAAATCGGTGTTCGCGCTCATGAAGCTCAAGGCTCCCATTGTAGGCGTGATTTCGGTGTATTCGGGCGCGGCGGAGTTTGCGAACTCCATGGCCACGCTCATTGCCGCGGGCTTGCCGATGACGCGCGCCGTCCAAGTGACCTCGCGCGTGCTTGAAAACTACCTGCTTTCCCGAGAAACGGGCGCGATGCTCGCAGGTCTGACCGAAGGCAAAAGCCTCGGCGAATGCATGGAGGAAACGAATTACTTCCCGCGCACGCTCATCGAGATGGCTACGGTGGGCGAGCAGACGGGCGAGCTTGAAGAAACGCTGCAGACGATCGGCGAGTTCTACGACAGCGAAACACAGCGCGTGACCGACCGCGCCCTATCGCTGTTGGAGCCTGCGCTGCTCGTGCTGATGGCGCTGTTTGCAGGTGGCATCGTGGTTGCTCTGTACCTGCCGATGTTTCAGTTGTATGCGTCGATGTGAGGTTGTTCGGCTGCAAGCCGACGATCATGCACCGTGCAGATAGAAGAAATCTGGCCATAGGGCCGGGGATAGGTATCCGATCGATACGGCGGATGCGAGAAAGGAAGAGATATGAAAGAGATGGTTAAGAGGGTGCGCGAGGAGAAGGGCGGCTTCACGCTGGCCGAGCTCCTCATCGTCGTGGCGATTCTGCTGGTGCTGATCGCTATCGCGGTCCCGGTGTTCTCGGGCGCTTTGGGGAATGCTGATGATGCGGTGAAAAGCGCAAACGAGCGTTCAGCAAAATCCGAAGCGCTTTCCGAGTACATGCTTGCAGGAAACACGAATCAAACCGTGGTCTATTATGCTGGATACTCTGACAAGGGCGATGAACTGTACTTCTTCTCTGGAGATACGGGTACAAAGGACGCAACCGCCAAATACAAATACAAGATCGAAGTCAAACTAAATGGAGAAGGAGAGAACGCAAAAGTGCAGGCAACTGTGACCGAGGATGGCGGCGAAGGTGGCGGCACGGCGTAAAGCCAACCCATGTCCCCACGCTGACATCCACCCACGACCCCATGAGCGCATCGACTCTCATATCGTTCCCGGCACTCGCGGCGTACCTGCTGGTCATCGCCGCGGTGCTGGGGGCGTGCATGGGAAGCTTCATGAACTGCCTGGCGTGGAGACTTGTGGCGGGTGAAAGCGTTCTCTCGGGGCGCAGCCGCTGTCCGAGCTGCAACGCAACGCTTACGGCGCTCGATCTCGTGCCGATCGTATCGTGGATGGCGCTGCGGGGAAGGTGCCGGCATTGCAAGGCGAAGATCTCGCCGCGCTACCTGATCGTTGAAATCGTGATGGCTGCGGTGTTCGTCTTGCTTGCGCTTCGCTACGGGTTCACGGTGCAGGCCCTCGCCTATGCGGCGCTCGCCTGCATTTTGTGCGGGGTGGCGCTCGTCGATTTCGACACGTACACGATCCCCAACGGGTTCATCCTTGCGGGGATCGCGGTATGGGCGGCAACGGTGTGGTTTTTGGCTCCGCCTGCCAACGGGTTCGGTCCCGGCAGCGCGTTTGAGGCTCAGCTCGGCAGCGGCAATCTGGCGATGCTTGCAGACGGAGTTGCGGGCGGCGTTGCGCTCGGCGGCGGTGTGCTTGTGCTCTCACTTCTGTTTGAGTGGGTGACCAAGCGAGAATCGCTCGGCGGCGGCGATGTGAAGCTGCTTTTTGTGGCGGGACTGTTTCTCGGAGTTCCGCTCGGATTGTTCGCATTGCTGCTCGCCTGCATCATCGGGCTTGTGCTCGCGTTTGTCCTGAGGCTTTCCGGCGGCTCGTCCAAATCGAAACCAGGCGCCCCCGTGCGCGAAGGTCGGTCAAGCGGGCCAGGGGAGTCGGAAAGCTTCAGGACAAGGGCGATACCGTTCGGTCCTGCAATCGCTCTGTCGATTGTGTTGACCCTACTCATCGGCCCTGCGTGCGTGACATGGTACGTGGGACTTTTGGTATAGCCCGAAAAGCGCACGAAGATATTCTGCGCATACAGTTGTTTACGAAACGAAAGACTGAAGTATGGGAAAAACGTACACGGGAATAGACATCGGCAGCAGCACGCTGAAAATGGCGGTGTGCGATGGTACCGATGTGGGTAAGATCGTCCTCGAGACGCTGCCCGACGGGCTCATTGCCGAAGGGCGGATCACGAGCTTCGAAGCAATGGCCGATTTCATCAAGGCCTCGGCGAAGCGGGCGGGCGGCGTTGCGAAGCATGCGGCGTTCGTCATTCCGCAAGCCGATTGTTTGACTCGGCGCGTGCAGGTGCCAGCTATGAGCGTGCGCGATCTCGAGACGAATCTTCCGTACGAGTTTCGCGATTACATCGCGCAGGGCAAAGATAAGTACTACTACGATTACGCGGTCCTTGGCATGCAATCGTTGCCCGACGGGACGCCCGATACGATGGACCTTTTAGCGGTTGCCGCATCGAAGGAGGTCATCGCCCAGTACACGACCATGTTCTCGCGTGCGGGCATGAAACTTGCGGTTGCGCTGCCTGCTGCTGCGGCACTGCAGAACCTGGTAAAGGGCAACCCGGCTGCTCATGCGAACTGCTGCATCATCGATTTTTCTCACGCAACCACGCAGCTGCACTTTTTCGCCGACGGCTCTTACGACGTATCCCGTGCCATCGATATCGGGCTTGCCGACGTCGACCGCGCCATCGCCGACGCGAACGGCATCGATGTGCACGTGGCGAGCGGCTACCGCCAGACAGGGTACCAGGATTCGCAGATGAGCGAAGCTGCGCGCGGTGTGTACGAATCGATTGCTGTCGAAGTCGGGCGCGCGCTCAACTTCTACGGGTTCAATAATCCGAATACGGTGATCGACGTCGTGTATACGTGCGGCGGCGGGTCACAGGTTGCACCGCTTCTTGAAACGGTTGCCTCCCATATCGAGCTCGAACAGTACAGCATCGCAGACATTATGCCTGTAAGCTCAAGCGATCCAGCATACGCTGCGCAGTGCCCCGCCGCTGTGGGCGCGACGATGGGCAGGGGGTAGAGATGAACCTGCAAAAAGAGATATCGTTCGGTGGCGCCAACAAGAAAACGGCCTACCCGACGAAAACGTCCATCAACCTCATGAAAGCGGAAACTACACGCGGAAACACCGCAGCGAATGTCGCTCTGTTCCTTATCTTTCTGGTGCTTTTGGGCCTGTTTGTGAAGTTCGCCGTCGTCGATCCGCTGTCCTCGGGCATGCAGAGCAGTCGCGAACTTGAAGCGGCGGAGGAAGAGCTCGCCGCGCTAACTGCGGAAAACGAGAGCTACACCGAGCTGTCCGAGCAGTATGCGCGCTACGTGGTCACCGGCCTCACCGAAGAAGAACTTAACCTGGCTGATCGCGACGAGCTCATCGATCTGTTGTCGAGCACGGTTTTAGGCGCGACGCATCTATCGTCAATCAAGGTTGTCGGTAACGCGGTTACGGTCACGTGCGTCGGTGTGGGTTTGCAGGATGTATCGGGGATCGTGCAAGAGCTTGAACAGGACAGCCGTGTCGAATACGTCACGGTATCGACCGCTCAAGAAAGGGACGGGGTTGCATCATCGGCAACTATTCAGATAGAGCTCAAGGGGGCGGGCAATGAATAAAAGCATCCTGAGCCGTTCGTTCAGCACGCGCGAAAAGGCCCTCATCCTTACACTGGTTGTCGTACTTCTGGTGGCAGCGTATTATTTCTTGGTTGTCCGCAACGTGGCCGAGACGCGTGCGGCGAATGCGACGGCTATCGAAGACGTGCAGACCCAAATCGAAGTGCAGAAGATACTTGCACAAGGTCGCGAGAAGATGCAGCACGAGCTTGACGAGCTCGGCACGCTTGCCAACCTTCCCGAGGTTGCCGTCTACGACAACCTGCGCAACGAACTCGATGAACTGAACGGCATCTTGAGGTTCACGACATCCTACGATCTGAAGTTCTCAACACCCGAGCTGGACGGCACTACGATACGTCGGCCTGTGAACATCACGTTTTCGGTGCCCACGTACGCAGAAGCGCTCGGCATTGTGGACAGATTGCAGAACGGCGCGTATCGCTGTGACGTGACCAACTTCTCGTTCGATGCGACCATGACGGCCGACGGTACCGTGACGAATGTAAATGCGGTGCTTGAAGTGACGTACTTCGAATCGCCCACGGGAGCCGAAAGCCTCAACGGTCTGGTAGAGAAGAAGACGCAGTAGCCGACTCGGCTATGCGCCGCAAGTTGTCGTCGGGTGCCAGTTATCCGGGTGCCCGTCGCCACAGTAGCTGCCAGCCGCCGACTGCCGCCCGTCGCAGTAGCCGCCGACAGCTGCCGATCTTCGACCGCCACGCTAAACCGCCGAGTGCGACTGCTGCGGCCCACAAATTGCGCATCGATCGGTGCGTGCTGCGGATATCCGATCGGATGCAGAATAAAACTTGACCGCGCTGCATCGTACAGGTAAAATAATGCCCCGCGTCTCGAACAGCAGGTTCGGGAACGTACATGGTCGGGTAGCTCAGTTGGTAGAGCAGCGGACTGAAAATCCGCGTGCCGAGGGTTCAAGTCCCCCTCCGACCACCATTTACACCATGCAGGCTCCTACGGGGGCCTGTTTTCGTTTCGGACTTCGTTACACTTGGCTTATAGGCAAAACGTGCCGTGAATGCGTTTCGAAAAGAATTGCCATCAGCAGGCATTAGCGCGTGCAAAGCAGAGTACAATGCATCCTATGCCTAAGAAAATTGGAAAGATCATCGTCCCTGGCGACGCCAACGTGTGGCCTCACGAGCATAAGACGGCTCAGGCCATCGCTCGCGCCGGGTACGACGTGGAGTTCGTCAGGAAGAGCGACGCGCTGTATGCGACTTCGGCCGACGTGCTGATCAACGGGAAGCAGTGGGAGATGAAGTCGCCGACGGCATCGAGTCTCAAGGCCGTCGAGCGCAACCTGAAGCGCGCCCGATGGCAGTCGGGATGCATCATACTCGACTCCCGTCGCATGAAGGGCGTTCCCGATGCGGCGGTGGAGCGCGAGCTTCGCAAGCACGCATCGGAGATAGACGGAGTGGTGCACGTGCTTTTCGTGAACCGTCGCGGGGCTGTCATTGACATAAAGTGATGCGCCCCGTATAGTGATAGATGCTAAGCGCCCGAACGGTACGCAGTTACCTCCCTCGGGCGTTTTGCATTGCGGCTGACAAGTTGAGTGTGGACAAACTATAGCCAAATTCACGGTTCGGAGCTTCCTTTAGCAGTACGCAGCTTCCCAAATCGTGATATAGCTTCTTGATCAGGGGAGACATGCCGAGGGTTCAAGTCCTCCCGACCACCATGTACAGCATGCAGGTTTCTTCTGGGCCTGTTTTCATGTCGAACACCCACAATTTAGGGAAACTGGAAGCCATTGCCAAGTTGCCGGTTTTTGCTCCGATTGGGTTTATAGGACGCCCCGAGGTCGGAAGTGGAACTCGAACCTGGCCCGAACCGTTGATGCGCGAACCTCGACGAGAAAGCGCCGTTCGAGGCCCGAAAGCGGTCCCTTCCCGCCAACTTGGCGGCGAACGGGGTCCAAATCCCAAAAAGTCGAGCTGTGAAGTGCTATGTACTGCATTACCTTTTCACGTCGATTTGGTATTTCGAAAAGCTCCAGTTCAGCGGCTTGCGAGTTCGACAGCTTGCAAGCCAGCAGCCCCGTGCTGCCCGAAACGTGTCGGAAAAGGCGGCTGGACGCTTCACGACTTGACTTTTTGGGCTTTTCGGCGGCCTCAATCGTTGATTCGGGTACCGCATGAAGGGCGTCCCCCTATGAAGTGATAGAGCGCAAGGCTGGTCATGCGGCCGACTGCCCGTTTCCTATCGAGTTACCTTGTCGGTTGCAAGAAGCATAACTCCCTTGTAGCCAGCATGATTCACCTTCCAGCGTTCAAGGCTTTTACTAACTGTAAGCGCACACGCGTTCGACACGCAAAAGAAGGCGGAACCGAATCGGTCCCGCCTTCATGTGGCTTCCAGCGTACGCAATGCTTGGGATTACTCGTTCTCGTTGATGTAGCGAACAGCGTGACGGCCCTGGGTCATGGTGCGGCCGACTGCGCAACCGACGAGGTACTCGGGATAGTTGCCCGAGAACATGCTGCCGCTGCAATCGCCTGCAGCATACAGGCCGGCAATAGGCTCCATCTTCTTGTCGAGAACCTGCATATCCGCGTTGATTTTCAAACCGTCAAGCGTGGTGAGAATGGAGCCGCCGAACCAACAGCCATAGAACGGAGGCGTATGGATTCCCGAAAGGCGGAAAGCCTCTTTGCCATAGTCCTCGTCGTCCTGCTTGTCGTAGAGCTCGTTATAGCGGTTGACTGTGGCAAGAAAGGAATCTTTGGGCACCTCAAGGAGATCAGCCAGCTATTCGAGGGTGTCGGCCTTGAAGAAGGCTCCCTGCTCGAGCAGCTGCTGGCCACCCGGAAACGCGCTGACGGCTTCTTCCGGGGAGGCGGATTGCAGCAACTGCGAGGCGATTTTCGCGCAACCGACAACCTGGAATCGTGCAACGTCGGCAGCGATGTTGGCATCGAAGACGGAACACCACACGCCGCCTGGTTGGTTTGCCGAAGCATTGGCGCACCAATCATACGGAGCGGACTCGTTGAAGAAACGCTTGCCGTGGCGATTGATTTTGAGGAAAGGCAAGCTGCCCAGAACATTTTCCGAGCAGACGCTGGGGAAGTCTGCATCCATGCCCTCGCCCACAAGACCGCAATCCACGCCGGGAAGAACGGCACCGCGGTCGAAGATCATCGGCGCAGATTCTGCATCCATCCGAGCGCCAGCCCAGATGCCCGCTTTGATGCCATCCCCGGTGCAGTTCGGCATCTTGTCGATAGCGGTGCAGGATTCCAAGACGGCAGGGGAAAGCGCTTCGAGCATCACCGGGTTCGCTGCATAACCGCCGGTGGCAAGGAGGACGCCCTTGGTTGCGTTCACCTGAACATACCCGTCACGGGTTTCGAAGACCGCACCGGTAACGCGACCGCCTTCTTCGCGAACGAGCTTCGCCAGCGTATAGCCGAACGCAATCTCGTTGCCCTTTGATGCAATGTAGTCTGCCAAGACTTTGTTGCGGGAGAATCCGGCCTCCGCGGAAGCATTGCCCCAAAGGGCGGGGGGAGCGGCTTCGGCAACGTCAGGGAGATACCACATGTGCTGTTGGGGCGGCATATAGTAATCAGTGCCGCCGGTCGGGTGATCGTAGCCGTCCGTATCCAAGTATATATCCATACCGGCAGCCGCCATGATGTCATGCACGTACTCGAACGTCTCGCCGCTCTCATCGATCCAAACCTTCCATACGTCCTGGGAGCATTTGCCCGAAGCGTAGCGGGTCAACTCGTTCAGCAGTTTGCCCTTGTCGGTTTCAACGCCGGCTTCTTTCTGCCACTTGCTGTCGATTGCGCCCGCGAAGTGACGGGTTGCCTGCACGGCGCCCGCCTTGTCGCACAGCTTGAAGTTCATGCCCAAATCGGCAGCGGTCGCTGCGGCCACCATGCCGGCATTGCCTGCGCCCACGATCAGCAGATCGGTGGATTCGGTTCGCGCAATCTGCTCTTCGGTGATCTCAGGAGCCTCGCCCAACCAGGAAGCAGACTCCTCCTTGGCGTTCGATTCGTTGCCTGCCTGCGCTTTCGGCGCTTGACACCCCATAAGGCCCATAGCTGCAAGAGCGCCTGCGCCGATACCCGCGATGGACACGAACTGACGCCTGTTCATTTTGGTGCTGTTCACGATATCCTCCTCAAGTGTTTTTCGGATTGGTTCCCCCCAAAACCCGTTGCCATAAGTTAACAACCCGCCAAACAAAAAGAGAAATACCGATTTGAGTATGATTTATAATGGTTTGGTATGAATGGTAGCTGAAAGAGGTGTCTATGCGTACCGAACAGCTCAGAAGCTTTATCGCTCTCTACGAAACGGCGTCCTTTACCGCAGCCGCTGCGCAGCTCTACACCTCCCAACCAGTAATCACCAGGCATCTGGCGCATCTGGAAGAGGAGCTGGGCGGGCCGCTTTTCACCCGCACGACACGAAGCGTTGCACCTACGAAGGCGGGGGATCTGTTCTACGAAAAAGCCCGCGAGGCAATCTTCCTTATCGACAAGGGGATCGCAGAGTGCAAAGCCCTGAACAACTGCAACGGCAAGCTCTCCGTTGGATATGAGTACCTGTATATGGATCAGATCACGACACCCTGGCTCGAGGAGTACGAATCGAACTGCGGCGAAAGCATCGTGGTAGATGTCGTCGAGCAACCTTCGCCGCAGCTTTTTGATGCGCTCTTGGCGGGGAGCCTCGACTGTGTTTTCGTTGGCTTGACCAAAGAAGAACTCATACTGGCTTATCTGGAAAAGCGCCGCGTTGCATCATCAATGGGAGAAAACATCTTTGTAGGGAAGACGCATCCGCTGGCAACCCGTGCATGCATCACCATCGATGACCTGCTGGACGAGGATTTCGTGTATCCGCTTACCAAGCCCACATCCCGTGAAAGCGTCGTCGCTCGAGACTTCGAGGAACGGGGAAGGACCCCTCATTCCACCGTTACCCTCCACCAGCCAAGTGCTTTGAGCGTGGCTGAACGCGGAAGCGCAGTCATCAACCTCCCCGAAGGATACGGGATCGAAAGCCCCAACCTGGTTCGGATTCCGTACAAATCCAACCATCACATCGACTATTTCTTCGTTTGGAATCGCGGTAACGACAACGAGGCCTTCGAGCAGTTCCGCGCATTTATCGAGCAGAAGATCGCTGAATTCAAAGGCTGAGAAAAGGCGCTTCGAACCAAGCCCTTGCTTTCGAAGAATGGGCAGAACGGTCGGGTAGACGAGGGTTCTCGCTTTCTGGGAGCTCGTTGGTATGTGCCGTGCTAGCGGCAGGCTATGGCCGATTGCGTTTTCATGCGGAATCGATTTCTTCTACCACCACTTCTTTCATCATCGTACGAAGCTCTTTAAGCGAGTGTATATCGAGCTTCGTATACAGGTGCTTGATGTGGGACCGCACGGTGTCGACCGACACGCTAAGATTGTCTGCGATTTCCGGGGCGCGCATTCCCTGGGTGAGATAAAGCAGAACTTCGCTTTCGCGTGCCGTCAACCCGTATTCTTCGGCGACTTTGTCGGTTTTCAGCTGGATCATGAGATCGTTGTACTGCTTCGGCGAGAGGTTCTTTCGCAGGCCCCAAATCTTGCGGATCTGCTCGTCAGAGCCGACCCAAAACGTCGCAACGGTCAACAAGAAAACAATGATGACGGGGAGAAGGGTCGGATAGAATCCTTCAAGAAGGTTTCGTTCGTAGGCGTAGCGGGCCCAGAGGATTCCAATGCTGAAACCGATGTTCTTGTACAGAAGCCCTTTCGCAATGATCGCGCGGGGATCCACGTAGGTTTTACGCATCAGGACAAAACAACCGATGAAGAAGATCGCGTTGTACAGCAAGTTGCCGGCTTCCGTGAGCGCTAAAGCGGCGTCGCTGTTCGAGACGAGGGGGATGAGCAGATACCCGATAACGCTGAGCGGGAAAACTGTCGAGCGAATTTTTGACCATATCTCATGGTTGCTCTTTTTTCTCAGGAACAGAAAGGCAATGCAGGCAATCGTTACGATACATGCGAAAAAAACTGCCACGTTGATGCTGTGGGGACCCCTCGCGATGGCACCTCCGATTACGTGGAGGATTCCGAACGCCAAACCGTAAATGCAAAGATGTGCGACCAGCGGAAGAGGCGTTCGCACGCTGCTTTCCCTATTCGATTCGCCAAGCTTGAAGCTTTGGGCGGAGAAGGTACGCGATAGGGCAAATGCTGCAACGAGTGCGAGCAAATACACGAATGCGATCAGCGGCAGGGGAGCGGAAAGCAGGAAATAGGGAAAGAGGAAATTGTTGCATACGCCGAAGCAGGCAATTGCTCCTATGACAACAAACACGATTTCGCGGTTTTCGAAGTGCCTCATCTGCAGGGCTATGAGAATGATGGACAAAATGGCGAAGAGGGAAATCACGACGTACACGAAGCATGCGGGGAAGAATTGACGTGAACCGATCAGAAGATAGTACAGAACATGCAATGCGATTTCGATGGCGAACAAGCATGCTGGAAGTCGTTGGACGCTAAAAACCTCCTTGCGGTATCGCAACAACGCGCAGATAGCTATGCAGCCTATGACCACGCCGACTTGTTTCGAAAAGCATGAAACGGTTGAGTAGCGAAGAAAAATGGAGTCGAAGGGCAGCGGCATTTGCATGAAGAACCGACCCGCTTCGTGAAACGAGTCCCACCAAATCCAGAACATGCCGGCAACAAGTGCCATCGTTATCGATTTGCGAGATTGCCACAGCTTGAAATCGCATAGTGTTTGCATGCCTGCAAAAACCCCTTCCGAACGGTCGATACCCCGCATACCCTGAAAATACTCTACCTCACCGAGGGTAAAACACGCTCCCCAATTTTTGGGGAATTCGGTGTTTGACAAGAGGTTATACCAATTTTTTCTCACACATTTCTTTCGGGCTGCCTTCGCGGCACGTCAGGTAAATACCCAACTATTGGGGCATACAGAACACGGCCCGTTTCGTACCCTTGGATTCGAAAAGCTCGTTGCTTTTCCCTGAGAGGCGAAGGAAAGCAACGGGGAAGTTCGATGAGAAAGAAATGAGGTGCAAAGATCGTGTTTGACGATACAGGGAAGAAAAAAGCTTCGGTTTCGCGTAAGCCGCGGCGCTTCGGATCATCGAAGAAAGGGATCATCCTGCTTTTGGCATGCGCTCTCTGTTGTTGCTCGTTCGTTTTGCTCGCAAGCTGTCAGCCCGCTTCCAACGGAGGCGGCAATGCCAGTGAAGCCAAAACGGATAGTTCGGAAGGCAGCAATCTTGAAGAGCCGGGCAACTTCATGAACCTGGATTCAGGCGCTTGGGGCGACACGCAGTACGCTCAGGCGATGAATGCCGGCAATCGAGGCTGCAACGCGTGCCATGCGGATTTGTTTACCGTACTGCCCTCGGGCATGAACAGCAAGGGCCTCCATGAGGTCGATAAGGCTCCAGCGTACGGGAAGGTGTACACGTGGAACGATTGCACTACCTGCCATGTGCATGCGCCGGGAACCGGGTCTGCGCTCGGGGGGTGCGGTCCCTACATGGCACCGAGCATTCACGGGTACCATTTTTCGAACCAGGAGTTCGAAGATAAAGGCGGGAACTGCTTTAGCTGCCATGAGGTGGATGTGGTTACCGGAGAACTGGGCATGTGGGACGAATTGAAGTACACGAAAATGATCGGCATCGGAAACACCGCTCCGGTCGAGAAATTCGAAACATGGATCGGCGGTCGCGGGTATTCTACGGGCACGGTTACGGGAGGCGTCGTTGAACGGGATGTCGTGCTCGAAAACGTAGAGCTCAGTCAGGATCCCTCGAGCCCGGACGATCTGTATAGCGCAACCAACCTTGACTATCCTGACCCCGACATCGTAAACGAAGAAAACTGGTCGTTCACGCTTAAGGGCGTCGTGAACGAAAAGACCTACACGCTCAAGGATCTGCAGGCGATGCCGCAAACCGAGATTACCTACACGAGAGCATGCGCAACGAACGGAGCAGACGGCGGTTGGTACATCGCCAACATTCCTGCGAAAGGCGTTCTCGTAAGCGATCTTATTGAAGATTGCGGTGGCTTGCTCGATAGCAGCATATCGTACGGATGGCTCGGCTACGACGGATGGCTTGGCGGAAGCACTCCGATTATGGGCGAGTTCCCTTTGAGCTATCTCGATCCGAACGCTATGGTTGCATTCGAGTACTGGGGCGAGCCTATCGACTATATGGATGGTGGGCCTGTTCAGTTCATTCAACCTGGCGGCCCGGCAACAACCATGGCCAAGTGGCTCAAAGAACTTGTTTTCACCAACGGTCCCAACCTCAATCCCGATCGATCCTATGTTCTCAACGGCGCATTCCCGAGCATTTGGGCGGGATGGTTCAATCCTGCTGTTGACAATACAGAGATCAAGGTAGGCGAGACCATCACGCTTGAGGGCTACGCATGGGCGCTTCCCGAGCAGGGTAAGAATAAAACGACATCGGTTCAAATCAGTGCCGACTACGGTGATACGTGGACGACGATAGACGTACCTGAAACTTTCGACGCTGATCAGTGGGTTCTCTGGTCTGCCGATTGGACGCCCGAGGTGGCTGGGACGTACTGCCTCACCGTTCGCTGCGGCAGCGATCTTACCGATGAGAAGCCGATTACCGACGGCCATGTGATTATCACGGTTACGGAATAGGGGTGAGATGACAATGGGAAAGCAAACTGCGAAAAAAGCAGGAGCCGTGGTCGGAGTAGTGGCTCTTGCAAGCGCTGGGATTGCAGGCGCGATGCCCGCATTGGCAAGCGAGAACCCCGCTGCGATACCTGCCGTGCAGACGACGGAAGCGGCCGTTTCAGGTGATGCAGCTGCAAAGGGTGTTGCCAACGTACAGGGAACATTCGGGTTTGATCAGGCAACGGTGAGTTCGAATGCGGGCATCACGCAGGTGTTTGCTAAGGCTTCGGCAATGCTGTGCAACGGTCTTCCGAATTACGGCATGATGACCATGGCTCAATCGATCATGGTGTCCGGCGATGTGGATACCGCATTCGCTGCGACGGTGTCAGAAATGGCAGAGAAAACCGAAGCAAAAAGTCTGCTTATGGCATGCGCCTGTGCATCGAACATTCCTGGAGGTGGCGCGATCGTCAACGCAGAGGTTTCGGGCGTGACGCTTGAATCGCTTGCGGCCATGGCGGGCGCGCAATAACGGTCAGGTAGGCAAATCGGGTGCTGCGCGGGTACTCCCTCGCTCGCGTGGCACCTCAGAAGGACGGTTCGCGATGAAGTGCAATACGGTTACCTTTACCGCATCGGATGGCCATAGGGCCTCTTTTCCGCTCGAGTTCCTCATCGAGCGCGGTGCGGTGATCGCCGACAAAGTCAACGGCGAAGACATCGCGGCGCTCATGGGGTGCGCTAATCAGCTTTGGATCCCGGGTTTTCCCGCCAAGTACTTCGTACGCGACATCGCGTACATCGAGTTCACGGTAGAAGAAGAGCCTCCCGCATTGCCGGATTTCGTCGACGACGGACACGACTACACAAACCGTCCGAACGTTTCGTGCAGGGCTCCGTTTGTCGGACGGGTGGGGGAAGCTCTGCTCTTCGAAGGCTGGGCGGACGATTTCGACAAACGGATCGTCGCGGTGGAGTTCTCGCTCGACGGGGGAGCCACGTGGACGCGCCAGGCGACGCCGAACACCGATGCCGTTCGGTGGGTATGGTGGAGTTTCGAGTGGAAGCCCGAAGCCGCTGGCAGGTACACCATGCGGGTTCGCGCGGTGAACGTGGACGGGAAGGCATCCCCACATCCGGCAGAGCATCAGTTCACTATTGCAGAGTCGGGCAGCTGAGCAACTTTGCCAGTCGGAGGTAGCGCGGCGAGTAAATTGCTTCCAAGTGGCAGCATGCCCGTCTGTTCGCAATCAACTACGTTAGCAGCTCGCTTTCGCCCAGCAAAAACTTGTAAAGGTTTATATGCTTGACAGAGCCGTGAGAGTAGTCTGCTGTATCCTTTGTTATCAAGATGCGGGGATACCCGTCTCTAATGTATGAGAACGGCGCAATCTCCCGTTCAAGCACCGCCTCATCCAAAACGGATTCGCTCACTTGAATGTAAAAACGCTCTCCCTTTTTTGTCGCAACAAAGTCAATTTCCGTGTCGATTCGTGAGAATACCCCGACTGAAACGGCATAGCCTTTTCGAAGCAGTTCCAAGTACACCATGTTTTCGGTCATATGTCCGCGATTAGTCCCGCTTTGCCCTAAAACACGATTCCGTAGACCAGGGTCGACAACGTAGTATTTGCCGTTTGTGCTGAGGTGCTCTTTCCCGCGGATGTCATAGCGATTGCACTGGTAAAGCAAATACGCCTTGACCATGAGGCCGAGATAGTTATCCACAGTATCGCTTTTTATTGAGTGGTTCTGAGCTTTGAACGTCTTTGCAATCGAGTACGCCGACGTTTCGTTTCCTATGTTGTCAAGCGCAAAGCGCGCAACGCGAGAAAAGGCCATCTCGTCTTTTATATTGCCGCGAAGGATGATGTCGCGCATGAAAATCGAATCGAAAAGCCCATCAATCAGCGATTCTTTGAGAAAAGGATCTTCGGCTAAAACTACTGCCGGAAAACCACCCTCTTGCACGTATCGATCATATGTCTGCTCATAGTCAACACCAGAGCCGATCTCGAAGTTTTTGAATTGCAGATATTCGGAGAACGAGAGCGGGTAAACGTCGATTTTGATATAGCGACCGGACAAGTAGGTCAGATGCTCTCCAACGAACATGCGAGAATTAGATCCCGTTACATATATGTCGAGGTTAAACTCCGCTCGGATACCGTTGATCGTTTTAGCCCACTCGTCAAGCTCTTGCACCTCGTCTACGAAGACAAATTGGATCTGACGCTTCGCGCACTGTCCTTTTACGTAGCGGTAGAACTCTTGCGGATTCCGCAACTCGCTGAATTCTAGACGCTCAAAATCGATTTCAATGAACTTGTCTTGGTCGTAGCCCTGCGCAACAAGTACATTTTTGAGAAGCTTGAGAAGATAAGATTTTCCGCAGCGCCTTACCCCTGTTAGAACTTTGACCACTCCGCCGCCTTTGGCTGCGAGCAGTTTTTCAAGGTATGTTTGTCTTAGAAGCATGGCCTCCCTTTCGCTATGTGCAGAGTTTAGCAAATTATTCCGTCATTAACGGAAAAAAATGGAAATATAACAAGAGTTTCCATCATTAACGGGAAAACTTGTCAATTCGGGTATACTTTGCTGAGCGGAAAGCCGGGTAAAATGCTGTTGCTTTGACGCGCCAGGCGACGCCGAGCACCGATGCCGTGCGGGCGAAAGCCCGAATAACCATCCACCGTCAATCGTCCAGCGTCAATCGTCCTTGCTATCCCCCGTACAGGCACGCCCGGTTCTTCCCTTGCTCTTTGGCAAGGTACAAAGCGGCATCGGCACATTTGAACAGGCTGTAAAACGTCGTACCGTCGTCGGGGAAGCACGCGACGCCCGCGCTTGTTTGCAGGGTGACATCGCTTTCTTCCGAAGAGCATGTCCGATCGATCCGCTCGATGATGCCCGTTCCGAACGCGAGGGCATCCCCTACCGCGGCCTCGCATGGCTGCAGCACGACGAATTCGTCGCCGCCAATGCGTCCGACCAAGCCTTCGTCGGAGACCGAGCTTTTCAGAACCTCGGCAACAAACACGAGCATCTGATCTCCCGTAAGATGGCCTGCGGTATCGTTGACGGTTTTGAAGTTGTCGATGTCGATTACCGCGAACGCAAAGCACGCGTCGGGTTGTGCGTTGTCGAGCACCTCCTGGATCTTTCGCTCGATGGTGATCTTGTTGTATACGTCGCACAGCGGATCCGATTGCGATTCGTGTACGAGCTCGTCGCGCTTGCGCTTTTCCGAATCGACGTTTCGCAGTCGACCGAAAATAGTCGAGGGCTCGCCTTCGGATGTTTCGGCGCAGTTGAGCGACAGGGCGCACCAAACGTACTCGCCGTCGTCGCGCGGGGAAAGGCGGATCTCGAGCGGTGCAGGCACGATTCCGCGTTTTGCCTCTTCAATGGCCTCTGCAACAGCCGTTCTGTCCGAGGCGGGGGAAAGCGCCAATTGCTCGGGAAGAGAGTGTTTCGGCGGCGCGTCGAACTCTTCCTCGTAGTTGTCGGTGAACTCGATGGTATCCGTTTTGAGGTACAGGTTGAATAGGATGTCGCCCCAGCGCTCAGATGCCGTTTGGAAACGGTTTGCCAAAAGCAGGCTTTCGCTTTGCGCGTCGGGGCCTTCGACCTCGACGACGACCGATACGAAATCGCTCGATCCATCCTCGTTCGCCTCGCACAATTTGGTTTTGGTGCTGAGCCACAGCATGCTTCCGTTTCCTGCACGCACGCGGTAGCAGAGGTCGAACGCATGCCCGGGCCTTGCTTTTTCCTGCACCGTCGCGACGGCGGGCGCAATGTCGTCGGGGTGGACCAAGCTCACATAACGGTTGTCGAAGCGCTCGCGCACCTCTTCGCGCGTATATCCGATGATCGTGAGAAACTCGGGGGAGAGGTACTTGATCGTGAACTGGTTGTCGTATGCGATGCACTTGATCGCGATGGGGGCGTTTTCGAGAATGTGACCGGCAATTTTGAGGTTCTTTTCCGTTTCGAGGTTCGCGCGTTTGATGCGGTCGGTGTCCATGATGACGACGACGAGATACGGCGTTCCGGTCTTCGGCCTCACGACACTGCCCGTGCCGGTGATCCACAGCGATTGCCCGTCGGCCCTCACGACCCTGAACTCGATGAGAACGGTATCGCCCTGCCCCAGTTGGCGGCGTATTTCCTCGTTGACATACTCGGTATCGTCGGGGTGCACGATGGCGAGCGCGCGGTTGCCGAGCTTTTCCTCTATTTCGGGCGCGGTGTAGCCGAGCATACGGCGATACCCCTCGTTGCACGTAATGAACGAGAAGTTCTCGTCCATGGCCACCTGGAATACGCCGGCGTATGCGCGGTCGATGAGCTCGCTGGGTGGCAGCGGCTGCACGGGCTGCGCTTTGGCGTACACGATCGACGGTTGCGAAGCGGCGGCAGCTTCCCGCACATCGAGGGGTGCCAGGTATTTCTGCTCGAAGACGGGCGCGGAAAGCGGCTGGTCGTAGAGGTAGCCCTGGATAAGGTCGGCTCCCAAGGTGCGCACGAGATCGAGTACCTCGCGCGTTTCGACGCCCTCGACGCATACCTTCAAGTTCATGCTGTGGCAAAGGCTGATGATGCTTGCGACGATGCGCTGATCGTTCACGTCGTAGGTGATGCGCTCAAGGAAGCTCCGATCGATCTTGAGCTCGTCGGCGGCGATGACCCGGAACAGATTGAGCGAAGCGTACCCGGTTCCGAAATCGTCGAACGCTACGCCGAACCCCTGGCTGCGCAGGAAGGCGAACGTGTCATCGAGTCCTTCCGCATCGGTTATCATGCCGCTTTCCGTGAGCTCGAGCATGATGTGGTGGGGATCGACGCGGTGCTTCTTCGCGGCTTTCACGATGTGGAACCTGAACAGTGGGTCTTCGAGCGTGTATTTGGATATGTTGATGTTCATGATGAATGCGGGATCGATGTCGATCCACTGGCGCGCCTGTTCGAAGGCGACATCCATGAGCCATGTCGTTGCCGCGGTGATGAGACCGCTTTCTTCGAGATAGGGGATGAACTCGAACGGCGTTACCCCCTCGGGGAACAGTTCGTCGCCCCAGCGCATGAGCACTTCGCAGCCGTGGATTTCGCCCGTGTCCGCGTCGGCTACCGGCTGGAAGCGGGCCGAAAAGCCTCTGAAGGAAGCGGAAATGCAGCGTTGGAGCGTTTCCATGAGCAAGAGCGCTTTGCGCGAATCGGCGCAAAGCGATGGCGTGCAGACGGTGCAGGATCCGCCTGTTCGCTTGGCATCCGAAAGGGCGATGCGCAGATTGCGGTACAGCTCATCGGCGCTGTCTCCGTTGTCGGGGTATAAGCAGATTCCGCCGGAGATTTTGAACGAAACGGCAGTACCGTCGATGGCGAATCCTGAAGAGGTGAACTCAAGAAGACTGTTGAACAGGGAAAGCAGTGCTTCGGTATCGCTTGTATCGGGAAGGATTATGCCGAAGCAATCGCCGTCGAACCTATACGTTCGTTGGGGGGGGGTGCGAATATCAATGAAATAATTGAGCGTATCGAGCACCTCGTCTCCGAAGGCGTACGAATACAGGTTGTTGACGCGATCGAAGTCGTCGATGCCGATCGCAAGCACGCCGAAGCGTTTTTCCGAAGCCATGAGCTCGCCGAAGCGCTCGCGCATCGCGCGATTGTCGTTTATCTGGTTGGCCCCCCGCGCTACCGAAGAGGTTCTTGCCGTCGTGCCGTGCGGTGCAGAAGTCGTCACTTCCATGAAATCCCTTTCGACCGTTGCGGTGCCAAGTTGTGCAGCAACGTGAGGCGGGCAATGCATGCCCCGCAAACCATACTATAAGTATAGAGATAATAAATAGGTATCCGCAAGCTATTTTGGCAGATAGAAGCGGTACAGCGGAAGAAATGAGAAAAAACTAGCTACGATTGATGCTTCTTGCCGATGCTTTCCAGGGTGGATTTCGACCGAAGATTCCCCCGCTTCTTTTCGTCGATCGAGCGGTATTGGTTGTTCGTGCCACGGTATAATCTTCCCATGGAGAAACTTCTCGACAGATTCACGGGCAACATATCTCCCATCGCATTGCTCGTGTCATCGTTTTACTGGTCGTGGTTCGACGTCGTTCCTTTCAGCCCCGCTCTGTTTTCGGCTGCGGGAGCTCCCGCCGACGCTTTGCCGCTTGCCCTTTCCCTGGCGGTGAGCGTGATCGTGCTCGGCGTGCTTGCGCTGCATGCCCCGTTACGCTCCCGAATCGTTACCGCCAAAGCGTTTGCACTGAATTCGCTTGTCTGCGGTGCAGGCGGATCGCTCCTTCTGTATCTCGGCGCTCAAGCGGCTTCGGTGCCGTTGCTTGTTGCGGGCAGTGTCTTGGTCGGCATCTACCAGGGAGCAGGAATTGTCACCGTCGGGGGGCTCATCACGTGCGAGGGGACCACGAACGCTCTTGTGCACATTGCAACGGCATTGCCGTTCAACCTGCTTGCGATCCTTTTCGTCATGTTCCTCCAACCGCTTCCCTCGGTGGTCTTCGCGCTTTCGCTTCCCCTCGCCTCTGCCGCCTGCTATGCGGTTTTCACCGCGCGGAAGCGCAACAGGGCGCTTGTCGAAGCGCTCGCGAATGAGACTATGCAGCGGAAACGAGCTGTACGGGCCCTAAACGGCACGGGGCTCGCGCGGTACAATCCGCGTTTCCTTGCTATCTTGCTCGTCGTGTGCTGCTCGTTCGGGTTCGTAAACTACCGAACGGTTTTCGAGGGCGGCTTAGGCGGGTCCGATCTCGACTACCTTTCCCTTGGCATACGGGCGCTTGTGAGCTTTGCTGTACTGGTAGGATACATTCGCTACTCGCAACGTCCGTATTCCATCCTGCGATACGCGCTTTTGTTCATGACGCTCGGACTTTTGGCAAGCCCCTCGCTAGCGATGCTCGGCGAAGTGGAAACCGTCGTACCAGAGTGCTTGTTTCTTGCAGGCTATACCTGCTTTGACCTTGTGATTTGGGCGATCATTATTATTCTAAGTAAAAAGGCAAATCTGTCGCTTCTCAAAACCATCTGCATTGTGGATACGCTCGACCAGTTGGGGATATTCATTGGAACCGCATTCGGCATCACCTGCGAAGGAAGCAGCACGGCGCTTGTGGCATGCATTGTGCTCGGTGGGCTGCTGCTCATGCTCATGCTGGGCTTCACCGAGAAGCGAGATCCCGTCAACGATGACCTGAATGCTCTTGAAGTCGGGTTCGCACCCTCCGCAGAAGAGGGCAAAAGCAGCACGGCGCCCGAGCCTTCGCCACGGGGATCGGCGATTTCACCGAATGAGGCGATCGAGGAATTGGCAGGCCGACACTTCCTTACGAAGCGGGAGGCGGAGGTGCTTTCGTACCTCATCGAAGGACGCAGCGGGCCCTATATTTCGGAAAGGCTGTGCGTATCCGAAAATACGGTGAAAAGCCACGTGCGCCATATCTACACCAAGCTCGACGTGCACAATCGCCAAGAGCTCATCGATCTCGTGCTCGACCGGTGACGCGGGCGGCTTGGCCCGTTTTGCCCCGCCTTGCAAAAGCGCTAACGGACGTTCTCGTGCGTTTTTGATCCATCGATTTCGCGCGCGTACGGCAACGTGGTCGCTCCGGTACGTTTTACCTTGTCGTCTCTCATCACAATCGGGTGATTTATTGGAAACCGCCCGCAACTGATGAAGAAACCCTTCTTGCGATTGCATTCAATACGGGCATGCCGCAACCCAAATGTTCGGGATGCGCTGCAAGGGATGGAATCAAGGAAAGGGAAGATTATGAAACAAGATGCAAGAGGCAATGCACGCACGCGCTTGGCCATGATTGTGGCGCTCGCGATCGTTGCGGTCCTATCGTTCGGCATGCTCGCAGCGTGCAGCTCGGGCTCTGGTTCAGGCGGTTCGAGTTCGTCGGGTAGTGCTGCCGCGACCGACGAGACGACTATGACCACGAAGACGCTCGTGAAAACTGCCGCAAACGAGCTTGCCCTCGTCGAGTGGGATGTGTCGGCCGACGACAGTCCGCTTACGATATCGAGCGACGATGCGACATACGCCGACTATATCGCCGACCTGGGCAAGATCACGGGCTTCAATATCGAAAGCCTTACTATGACCGTCGATATTGCGACGACGCAAGGTGCAGAAATCGGTGCAACCCATGAGTTTACGATGCAGAATACCTACACCATCAAAAGCTTGAACGCGGTGGTCGATTCAAAGGACATCGCATACGCCGACGGCGACTTCAAATAGGCTCCATTACTGCTGATATGACAATCGCTCCGTTTCGAAAGAGGGAAGAAACCATGGCTGAACTTACCAGAAGGAACTTTTTGCTCGGCGCAGGCGCTGCAGGTGCGGCACTTGCAATGGGTGCTGCAACAACCAGAGCCTATGCTGCTGGAAAGAAAACCGACGAAAAGGCCGATTATGCGAACCAAGTGTCCGAAGAGCTTTCCTGCGATGTGCTTATCATCGGAGGCGGGCTGTCGGGCACGTGCGCTGCCGTACAAGCGGGCGAGAACGGCGATAGCGTCCTGTTGATCGAAGGGCAATCCGCGTTGGGCGGCAACGGCACTGGCGTCGAATGCACGAACGCCTACGGCCTCCATCCCAATTCGTCGGAAACGACGCTCGGCGAAATGGTTGCCTTTGAAACCAAATCGCAGGCGTATACCATCAACCCGCTGCTCGTTCACGACATGGTCGGCCATGCTGCCGAAAACGTACAGTGGCTCATCGATCACGGTGTCGAATACGAGGCTATTGAGGATCTTGACCCCGCGTATCTCGAAATGTACAAAGCGGGACGCTACCGTGCCGAATTCAGCTTCGACTACGTGTACAAGGGTGGAGCCGCCGGAGTCGGGTACTTTCCGGCTATGAAGAAGAAGCTGCGCGAGTACGGCGTAAACTTGCGGCTCAATACGCGCGGACGCGAGCTTATCTTAGATGAGTCGGGCAACGTCGTCGGTGCATACGCCACCGATACGTACGGCGATACCATCAAAATCAACGCGAAAGCCGTTATCATCGCGACGGGCGGGTTCGGCGAAGACGAAGAGCGCATGGGCAAGTACGGCGTCGATCTGAGCGACATTCGCATCATCGGAACGCCCGGCCACTATGGCGACGGCGTGACCATGGCAATCAACGCAGGCGGCATCGAACACGGGGCATCGGCTTTCGGTATGACCAACATCATCGGTTCGGCTGGCCCGTGGGGTCCCATTTGGGACAAACTGTGCTGGGGCGGCCCGAGCTTGTGGGTGAACATCCACGGCGAGCGTTTCTCCGACGAGGCGTGCTCGGCGTATACGCACAACATGGAATTGCAGAACGTGCCCGTACGCTTGAACGGTGGCACCTGCTGGACCATCATGGATGCGAAGATCCTCGAAACCATGCTCGACGGCGACGAAGAAGCCGCCCAGCTGTGGGACGAGATGATCGAGAAAGGCGACGACGCTTACAAGGCCGATACGATCGAAGAGCTTGTGGACATCATGGGTGTCGACAAGGATCTGTTCCTCGAAAACGTGAAGACGTACAACGAGCATGCGGCCAAGGGCGATGATGGCGATTACGGCAAAGATCCTCAGTACCTGATGGAAATTTCCACGCCTCCCTTCTACTGCGGTCTCATTCGCGGAGCGCTCGAGGGCCTGTACTCCGGCGGCGTGAAAACCGACCGTCAGTTCCGGGTAATGAAGCCAGGCCGCGACCAGGCCTTCGATAACCTGTTCGCCATCGGCGCCGACGGCGGTATGCTCTACAACCACGTCTACGGCCTCGACATCAACGGCTCGATGAGCTGCCACGGCATCAACAGCGCTCGCACGGCGGCGAATACGGCTCACGAGTTTATAAGCGGGAAGTAAGCAAGAGCCACAAGCTGCGTGATGGACGCGCCTCCGAGTTGAATGCTCGGAGGCGCTTTTTGGTGGGAAGCAAGCATGGTGAGAAACCGAACAAATGTTTCACGTGAAACATTGGCGTTCCATGCGGCTGGCGCACGAGGGCCAGAACGTGATTTTGCGATATTGGGAATCAGTTTGCTGCCGCGACACGGCAAGTGATGTCTGCTATACTGCCACCTCGTGCCGCTCGCTCGGTCGCGGAATTCCGCGCCGCATGCGCTTCGGCACCCGCGTTTGCATCGATGGGCCCTGCACTCGCGGTTTATTCGTTGCCCATAGCCCGCGGCTTGAGCCGTGAGGAAAAAAGGAGCATACCGTGAGAAACAAAAGGACGTCATACGTCGCCCAGGCGGGCATGATCGCAGCAGTGTACGCAGCTGCAACCCTCATCACCATGTTCTTACTGCAAGGCCTTGCGTGGGGGCCTGTGCAATTCCGCATTTCGGAGGCGGTTACCGTGCTCGCGGTGCTCACGCCAGCAGCAGTTCCCGGCCTCACCATCGGCTGCATCATCGCGAACCTCGTCTCGCTCGCCATCAACGGAACCGGTGCGCTCGGACTCCTCGACGTGGTGTTCGGCAGCTTGGCCACGTGCGTTGGGGCGCTGTGGTGTTGGAAATTCCGGAGCCGTCCGAAGATCGCGCTATTGGGTCCCGTGCTCGCTAACGCGCTTATCGTTCCCGCATACTTGCCGATCCTGCTTCAGGGGCTCGGGTTCTACACGATTCCCTTCACCGACGTTAGCCTCGACGGGGCGTATCTTCCCATGTATCTGTTCGGCGTGCTCGCTACGGGAATCGGCCAAGCGCTTGTGATCTACGTGCTGGGGCTCCCGCTTCTCACAGCGCTCAAGCGTTTCGGCGTTGTCGATAAACCGCAGCCGAAGAGCGTGTGATCTCTCGATGGCGTCCGCCGCGCTTCCGCTGCCTGTTCTGCCGTAGGTTGAACCCGACTGCTATTTCGATGGAATGGCGAGAAGAGACCTGTAAAACGGCTACAATATCGGCGTATATCCATCGTTATAAGGAAACGAATGAACCCGGTTATCGTCATACCGACCTATATATCGGCGCGCCGCAGGAAAGAAGGCGGCAACATTCTCTCAACGTACGACCATACAACTCCGCTCACGCAGCCCGGTGAACTGGGGAGATGCCTCGAGTCTTTGCAGAAGGTGCAAGGTCTTGGGCAAATCGTCATCCTCGTAGTCAGCGAACCCTCGATCGAGAATCAGGCAGCGGAGAAGGTGCAGGCCATCGCATCGCAGTTCCCGAGCCTCAACATCGTGGTGGTGGGCGCCCCCGAGCACGCTTTGATCCAGCAGCGCATGGAGCAGCTCGGCCTCGGCCGTCTCACCAAGGAGATCGGGCTTTCGGGCTACGGAGCGGTGCGCAACCTCGGGCTCGTCGTGGCAAATACGCTCGGGTTCGATTCGGTCGTGTTCGTCGACGACGACGAGATCGTCGAGGATCCCGGATTTCTCCAGAAGGCCATGTACGGCATCGGCAAGCTCACGAAGAAGGGCATTCCGATTCTCGCCAAGACGGGCTTCTATTTCAACTCGGAGGGCACCTACCTCTCAAAAAGCATGGACAAGTGGTACAACCATTTCTGGCAACAGGGCAAAGCGTTCAACAAATGGATTTCGAAGGCCATGAAGGGTCCGCGTCTTTCCCGTTCGAATCACGTATGCGGCGGCTGCTTGGCGCTTCACAAGGAGGCGTTCAAGCGCGTGAGTTTCGATCCGTGGATTCCGCGCGGTGAAGACCTCGATTATCTGCTCGGTTTGCGCATGTACGGCTCCGATATCTGGTTCGACAACCAGTGGAATCTCGTGCATCTGCCCCCCGAGACGCCAAGCGAAGGAACGCGCTTTCGCCAGGATATCTTCCGCTGGCTCTACGAATACCGCAAGATGGAATATAGCCGCACGCAGATCGATCTCATGCAGGTGAAACCCTCTTCGCTCGAACCGTATCCCGGTCCGTTCCTCGAGCCGGGCATCATGAGCCGCATCCGCACCACGGCGTTTCTGCGCAGCCTCGCGCGCCCCGACAAGAAGGCGTACCGCAAGGCGGCGAAGGCTGCAGCGGGCGAGGCAACTACGTACGCGCAGCGCAACTGCTCGAAATACTTCGAGTTCCAGTTTGTCTGGCCCGAGCTCATGGCGCGCATCGAAAACGACAAGATCCTGCACACGG
Organism: Raoultibacter phocaeensis; assembly: GCF_901411515.1. Taxonomy (NCBI): domain Bacteria; kingdom Bacillati; phylum Actinomycetota; class Coriobacteriia; order Eggerthellales; family Eggerthellaceae; genus Raoultibacter; species Raoultibacter phocaeensis. The sequence continues at coordinate 800,672 of NZ_CABDUX010000001.1, read as the reverse complement.
CGCTTCTGCAGTCGGCCGCAAACCGTCAAGCTGCGGGGGCTGAACGTCCTGGCCAACAGCGTCCGCACGCGGCGGGCATGCAGCCGGCCAACGTTGCCGCTGCTGGCATCGATCCGGGTTCGACCACCGAGATTCGCCTGAACATAGCCGATTAGGAGCACAGCGTGGTTCGCTTGTGAGTTCCCTGGCACGATCATGCTGGGAATCGACATACGCCCGTCCGGGAGCTGATATGCAGGATCGCCATCGGGTGCCGCGTGGGGGCGCGTCGATCTTGGCTCAACAGCGAAAGCTCTGCCAGATGCGCGTTTTTCCGCCTTTGTGTTGCGGAATCGGGCCCCTGAGCCGCCCCGGAGGTTCGCCGTCGCCGCTTCCCGTTGGCGAGTGATTGGATGCGGAGCTGTGAACAGGGGATTCGTTCAGGCTGGCAGGAGCGGCCCCGAGCACGCGAGCTTTGAGCGCAACACAAAGAGGAAAACTGTGCAGAACGGGCCGTCTCCGCTGTTAGTTCAATAATGACCTGGCCCCGCAGAGCACCCGACAATCCGGCGCATCGGCCGTCCGGGAGCCGTAGCCGCGCGGCTGCGGAACGGGCCGAATTTGGCAACTTTTCACCGATTTCGGAACCCTGCGCGCGAGCGGCGCGGTGTTCGTCTGACGTTCGCCCGCCGCCCGGGAACCCCGCCTTTCCGACCTGGGGGTTCGCGTTGCGGTATTCCGCCCACAAGATTGTGGGTGCTCATGCACCCCGCCGACATTCCGAAATCGGTGGGAAGTTGCCAGAAATGCCGCGGGGCCCGATGGCGAATCGGGGCATCGATGCTCCGAGCGAGCGTGCCGATTCTGGTTTTAACAGCGGTACATGGCCGTCGCTTTGTTCGTGGGCGGTACCCGTCCGAAAACGTGTTGGTTACGGTCGGGAAAAGCGAGGCGGGTGCGTGCCACAATCGAACAGGATTGCTCTTGACTCTTGCGCCGCAGGTTCAACAAGGGTCGTGCGATAATGGGAGCAGCGGTAACTCTGAAAGAAGCGATCGATCGATGGATATTTTCGTAGCGTACATAGCGCCGGTACTTGTGGGCATCGGCATCGGTATCTTGTCGGGCATGCTCGGTATAGGCGGAGGAACGGTGCTCGTGCCGGTGTTTCGGCTTGCGTTCGATATGAGCGCTATCATGTCGACGGCAACTTCGCTGTTCACCATAATTCCCACGTCGATTTCCGGAGCCATATCGCATGTAAGGGCGAAGACCTGTATCGTCTCGCTTGGCGTTGCGGCAGGCATCGGGGGTGCGTGCACATCTCCTCTTGGCGTGTGGCTCGCGACGATCTCGCCCGGATGGGCGATCATGGCCGTTGCTGCGCTGATCATCGGATATTCTGCCGTGAGCATGCTGCGGAAGGCCATCATGATGAAGCCTGCCCCTGGCAACGCGAGCGCGGAAGGTGCGGCACCCGGCAACGCGAACTCGGTTGGCACGGTCGCACGGGCGGCCGACGCGACAGCGAAAAGCGGCTCGTCCTCGGAGGGAAGCACCCAGGTGGTTGCGCCAACAGCCGATGCCCCCGTCAAGCTTACGCGCAGGCAGTTGGCCATCGGGGTCGGGATCGGCCTTATTGCGGGTCTCGCTTCGGGGTACGTCGGCGTGGGTGGCGGGTTCATCATGGTACCGCTCATGCTTTCGCTCATCGGGATTCCCATGAAGCAGGCATCGGGCACATCGCTCATCGCAGTGATGCTGCTCGCTATTCCCGGCGTTATCGAGCAGGGGATGCTGGGCAATATCGACTACATGGCGGGCATCCTTGTGGCAATCGGCTCTATTCCCGGCGCGGTTATCGGAGCGCGGCTCGTTCGCAAAGTGCCGGAGCGTATACTGAGGTTCATATTCGGTGGCTTCCTTATCATTGCGGCGATTCTGCTTGTGCTCAACGAAACGGGCGTCATCGCGTAAACTATGCGATAAAGCCATCCGGCTGCGACGTTTGGAGGAGATGCTCCCATGGCCAATGAACCCGAGAGCGAAAAGACCCGGCAATCAACGCTGCCCCGTTTCTTTACGCTCGAGATGCTCATGTTCACGTTCGCGGTGCTTTCGGGCTTCGCGCTCGTCTGGTCCATCGTCATGCCGAACAAGAACATCGGCGTCATGGTGGTGGCGGGCATTGTGTTCACGTTCTCGCTCGTGGTGGTCATTCGCCTGCTCATGGATCCCGACAACGTGCGCGCTCGTCAGTCCGACGCGATGCTCAAGCTCGCCAGTCAAACGCTTGCGTGCATGAAGGAGGGGCTCAACCGCTCGTCTGCGCAAAAGGTTTGCCATCTGCTGCTTCCTTCTACCGCTGCCATTGCGGTGGCTATCACCGATAAGGACCAGATTCTCGGCTACGCCGGCGTGGAAGAGGATCGTAATCCTGCCGGCAGCGAAATCCGCACGCACGCGACGCACGCGACCCTGCAAGATGGCAAGATGCGCATCCTCCTTTCTACCGAAGACATCGGTTTTCCCACGGAAACCACCATCAAAGCGGCCATAATCGTGCCGCTTGCCATAGGCGGCCATGTGGAGGGCACCCTCAAGTTCTACTACCGTCGCTCGCGCAATATCAGCGAAACGCAGAAGTCGATCGCCGAAGGTTTCGGCAAGCTGCTTTCGACCCAGATGGCGGCCGCGGCGCTCGAGCAGCAGACCAAGCTTGCGACAAGCATGGAGCTCAAAGCGCTGCAAAGCCAGATCAACCCTCACTTTTTGTTCAATACGATCAATACGATCGCCTCGCTTATCCGCACGAACCCCGAAAAAGCACGTATCCTCTTGCGCGAGTTTGCGGTGTTCTACCGTCGTACGCTCGAGGATTCGGCCGAGCTCATCCTGTTCGCACGCGAGCTCGAGCAGACGCTTCGGTACTTCTCGTTCGAGGTAGCGCGCTTTGGGGAGGATCGCGTATCGATCGACGTCGATGTCGAGCCTGAGGTTGAAGACATGATGGTGCCGCCGTTTCTTATCCAACCGCTCGTGGAGAACGCCGTTCGCCATGCTATGCCGTCGGAGGGCATGCTCGAGATCGAAGTGAGCGGCGTGCGCGAAGGCGACGACGTGTACGTGCGGGTCAAGGACAACGGGGTGGGCATGACCGAGGAGGCGCGGCAGAACATCCTGCATCCGCACTCGTCGAAAGGCCTCGGCATCGCCGTCAAGAACGTGAATGACCGCATACGCGGATACTTCGGCCCGGGAACGCGTATGGAAATCGAAAGCGAGCTCGGGGAAGGCACGGTAGTCACCCTCGTCCTCAAAAACGGCGCACTTCGCGATTTTCCGACTATCGAAGAAACCCAGTAGCCGCAACCGAAACCGGGAACCGACTTTCCCCGTCGGTTTCTTATGAAATCCTAGAAAATCACTACCATTTCCAACAAAAAATATGAAAGTACTTGCATTTTTTTAATAATATAGGTAATTTATTAATTAACCTTTACCCGTCGGTGATCCGGAAAGGAATAAAACATGGTATCGAAAGCGGCGAATCGCATAGCCGTTGTGCTTGCAGCATGCCTTGCGCTGGGGGGGGCAGCATTTTTTTGCCCTCTTCCGCTTACGCGGAACATGATGTAGGTACCGACGCACGTGCGAGCGCATCATCCTTGGCGGGTTCCCGCCTTTCCCTTGAGCAGCAAAACGATCTGCTCGCTCCTATCGATCTTGGTTCGATGTCGGGCGGCATCGAAATCGAAACTCCCGGCTGGGAGGAAGTTGAAGTCGGCGTAGGGTTCTCAGAGGCAGCCGGTATGCAACCAGCCGAAGCCTCCTCGTACATTGCTCCGCTCGCTGCGGTTCAGGTTGCATCCGAGGCGCAACTGCAGGCGGCCCTTTCAGCGCAAGAGCCTGAGATCGAGGTTACGGCAGACTTCCCCATCACCTCCACGAATACCGTACAAGCAAACTACGACGTCCTGATCTTCAGCGATGAGGCCAGTCCTGCCGTGCTTTCGCGCGGCAGTTCGTTTCTCAGCGAATTTTTCTACGTGACGGACGGCGGTAAGCTCACGCTTCAAAACATCACGCTCGACGGCGGCGGCACTGCTGTAGCGGGAGTCACGGGTTCGCTTGTCGAGGCGAACGATCGCGGGACGATCGCACTGAACACGGGAGCGACTTTGCGCAACAACGTGAAGACCGTCGGTAACGGCGGCGGGCTCAACGCGATCGTCGATTCGACGGTGTACATCAATGAAGGTGCGGTTATCGAAGACAACAAAGCAACGTACAACGATGTATCGAACGGCATCGGTGGCGGCGTGTATGTTTCGAGAACGTGGCCCGAGGGGGACACCTCGAAGCTGTACATGAGCGGCGGTACCATCCAGAGAAACGAGTGCCCGAACGGCGGCGGCGGACTTGCGCTGGGCTCGTATACGGGCGAAGTCCATATGACCGGTGGTGACATCGTCTACAACGCGGTAACGCCCGATTACCTTGGCGGAGGCGTCGTTACGAACGGTCTGTTTGCCTTCGCTGGAGGATCCATCTCCCATAACACTGGTACTCGCGGCGGGGGCGGCGTGTACATCAGCGACGGCGAGTTCACCATGACCGATGGAACCATCTCCGAAAACATCGCAACTTCGGGCGCGGGCTGGGGCGGTGGCATCTGGCAGGGTGCGGCAGGTTATACCCAGATTCTCGGCGGATCCATCTCGGGGAACGAATCGCGCTACGGCGGTGCGATCTATCATGAATACTACGCTCCCTATCGAGCGAAAACAGGCATCGTCGTTTCCGGCGATGCGGTCATCAGCGACAACAAGGCATCGGTGACAGGCGGTGGCATTGCCGTTGTCATGCCCGATGCAAGTCCCACGAACAAGCGCGTGATCGAGCTTTCCGGCAATGCAATCGTAACTGGAAACTCAGGCGACAACGTCGGCGGCGTCGTTGTGCAGGCGATGAATGCGAACCACAACGCCGACATTACGTTCGGCGGCAACGTCGAAGTGTCGGGGAATGCAGCGGCGAAGCAGGGCGGCGGCATGTACCTCTGCGGCATCGATGCGGAAATCACCGACACGTTCACGGTTTCGGGCAACACTGCCGTCTATGGCGGCGGTATCCGGTTAATGCCTGCGAGCGCGACGCTTTCCACCTCGCTCGCGCTCAAAGACAGCGTATCGGTCTCAGGGAACGAAGCGGAGCTTGGGGGAGGCGTCTGCCTTTCGAGCAACGTCTCGCTCGCTGCTTCGGATACCGTTTCGATCAACGGCAACACCGGCGATTTGGGTGCTGGCGTGTTCCTGCTCGGCAGCGAAGCAACGGTGGGTGGATCGGCAACCATCGACAACAACAGCGCGAGCCTGGTCGGCGGAAGCACCGAGAACAACGCAGCAGGCGGTATATATCTGGCCGAAAACTCGGATGGCGATGCTGCTGTTGCGAACCTCACCGGATCGGCAACCGTTACCAACAACACCGCCGTCAAAGAGACGGGCGGCATCATCGTCGACGAAGGCGGCACGCTCAACGTGTCTGGCTCCGTACAGGTGAGCGGCAACGCGCTTGCAGGCGGCTCTTCCGGAATCGCCGTGTATACGGGAGCCGAGCTCAACGTGTGGGGAACCCCGCGGATCGGGACCTCGGACGCCGACAACGGCGCGTACCTGGGTTCGGGCACGCACGCAGCCGTGCCCGCCGGAGAGAACCTGCTCGCCGGCGCGCGCGTGAACTTCGAGGGCCTCGAGGACGGCGCCGCGGCGGGATCGCTCGTCGCCAAGCGCGCCGACGGGTCCGAGGCCGCCGCGGACGAGGCGGCCCTCATGGCCTACACGCCCGGCGGCTTCGACGTCGTCCGCAGCGCGTCGGACGTCTCCGAGTACGTGCTCGAAGAGGCCGCTCCCCCCGTTCCCGCCAAGTCGCTCTCGATCGCGCGCCTCTACGGCGCCGACCGTTTCGAGACCTCGGCGAAGGTGTCGTCGTACGGGCGCGACGTCGCGCAGGCCCAGACGGTGATCGTGGCCTCGGGCGCCGACCGCAACTTCCCCGACGCGCTCTCGGCGAGCGCCCTGTCGGGCGCGAACGGCAACGCCCCGATCGTGCTCACCGACCCGGCGGCGCTTCCCCCGACACCCGGCGGGTGCTTTCGCAGGCGGCCTCGGCCTCGAAGGTGTACATCATCGGCGACCGGTACGCGGTGTCCGGCGCCGTCGAGGCGGAGATCGCGTCGGCGCTTCCCGGTGCGAGCATCGTGCGCCTCGGCGGCGAGGCGCGCCAGGAGACCGCAGAGCTCGTGTTCGCGGAGCTCGGGGCCTCGGCGTCCAAGACCGCCATCCTCGCGCGCTCGATGAACTTCCCCGACTCGCTGTCGGTCTCCCCGTGGGCGGCGCACACGAAAAGCCCCATCTTCCTGACGGGCTTCGACGAGAAGTCGCTCACCCAGGGCACTCTCGACGCGCTCGCCGCGGGCGGGTTTGAGCGCCTCTTGGTGCTCGGCGACGAGTACTCGGTGCCGCCGTCGGTCGCGAGCCAGGCGCGCTCGGCGGCGGGCCTTCCCCTGAACGCCGTGGTGCGCCTCGCGGGCGACGAGCGCGTGGCGACCTCGCTCGCGATAGCCGAGTGGGCAACCGACCCCGCGCGAGGCGCGGAGGCCCTTTCCCTGGACAACGTCGCCATCGCCCGCGCCGACAGGCATCCCGATGCGCTTTCGGGCGGGGCGCTCCAGGGCATGCACGGCGCCGCCGTCCTGCTCACGTGGCCGGACGAGGTGCACGACGGCGTGGCCTCGATGCTGTCGGGGGCTTCGGACTCCATCTCGGAGATCCGCTTCCTCGGCGACGAGTACTCGGTGTCGGTTCCGCTCATGCGCGCCTACGTGGGGGCGATCCAGTTCGACCAGCACGACTGGAAGCCCGACGACTCGGTGGCGTTCGACCTGTAACCATGCAAACCGTTCGCCCGAACAACGATTCGGGCGAACGGATCGACGGCATCCAGGTGGATGCCAGTAACCCTACGACGATTGGAGCCCGCAATGGAAGAACTGCTCGCTCTGAAAGCCGACATCGACGCAATGCTCAGAGCAAAATACGGCCCTTTGACGGGAAGAGAATACCTCGTGCTATTGGCCGTTGCCGCTCGCAAAGGGCACGCAACGCTTACGGATATAGCGCGTGCGAACCGCTGTTCCACGCAGGCAACGAAAGCGTTTGTCGAGCGGCTCGAGGCACGCGGCTACCTCGTAGTGTCTGAGCCCGATATCGGCGACAAGCGAACGATCGACATAGCGCTGACCGAAGCAGGCGAGCGCGTTGTCAAAAGCTGTCCCCTCGACACCGGGCAAGAAGAGCACGGTGTCGAAGTACCGGCGCAGGCGCAGGAAGCAGTGTCCTCGGCCGTACATTTTTTCCACGAATGGGGCTCGGTGGACGAATCCGAACATCGCACGTTCGAGTATTTCTGAAAGGATACCTATGGCAAAAGTCAATCTGGAATAAGGGAGTAGCTTACGAACGCGGGTAGAGCCGCTCGTGCAAACGAAGCGGGCGGCTCTACCCCATCAGAAAGGATGACTATGGAAACAACACGACCGAGAAACGCGCTTGCGTTTTTCATCGCGGCGCTCCTTGCGTTGTCGCTCGTACCTTTTGGGGCGGCGGCATATGCGGAGCCGGGTGGCGAAGACGGTTCTGCCACCGATCCTGCCGCAAACGAAGATGTTCTGCTGCCTGAAGGCGGCGACGATGCGTCCCCCGAGACGCCCAGCGAGGCGGACCAACTCCCAGCGGCGCCAAGCGCTCCGCTCGCGGCTTCGGAAGAATTCGGAACGCGTGCACTCGCCGATGCGACCGTGACGAGTTTCACCGAATTGCAGGCTGCCATTTCCGCCATCACCTCTGACGCGGATCCCAAAGGCACGATCATCATTGCAAACGATTTCTCGTTCGACAGCATGATCGAAATCAACCAGCCCTGCGAGATTCTCATTCAAGGTGGCAACAACACGCTGACTGCCGCTGCAAGCCGTCATTTTCAGATTTCAGGGGGTGCGAAAGTCACCGTCGAGGATGCGATATTCGACGGGGCAAGCACCGCAGGCGGCATCAACATCATCAACAAGGGTGAGCTTGCGATCGAACGCACGACGTTGCAGAACTGCAGCGCTCCTTCTGGTCAAGGCGGCGGCGCGATGCGCACCTACGGCAACACTGCAGCGAATGCCGTGAAGCTGACCATTTCCGACAACTGCGTGTTCAAGGACAACGTAGCGAATGCTCTGAACCCCCACAATGCAGGAGCGCTCGAGCTTAGCCGGAACACGACGTTTACCATGGAGGACTCTTCCTTCGAGGGCAATGCGGCCCGCGGCACGGGGGGAGCCGTGTACGCCATCGGCGGATCGACAACCCAACAGGTCGATGCGACCTTCACCAACGTGACGTTCCATGATAACGAAAGCATTGAATCGCAAGGTGGCGGCATTGCCATCAAGGATTATGCGACGGTGGTCTTCGATACGTGCACGTTCACCGAGAACAAGGCGTATTCGAGCGGCGGCGGTCTGTTCACCGACCGCTATTGCGATATCACCATCACCGATTGCGAATTTCTCAGAAACAGTGCGAGCGGCTCTACGTATGCCGCTGCGGGAGGCCTCGGCGTTGCTCTGTACGACAATCCGGCAACTTCTTTCACTATGACGGGCACGCTCGTTGACGGTAATACCTCATCGCGAAATGCTGGTGGGATGTCGTTCAATACGTTTACCCAGTACGAGATATCCGATTGCACCATTACGAATAACTCGGCAGCGCAGCAAGGCGGCGGTGTGTATGTGGGAAGCGCCGTATCCGGCACAGAGCCTACCTCGTTGACGCTTACCGATTGCACCGTGAGCGACAACACGGCACTGGTCGGAGGCGGCTTGTTCGGCGGTAGCTATACCAACAGCTCGCAGGTGGAGTACTTCTCGGAGATCAAGCTTCAAGGTACAACGGTTTCCGATAACGTTGCCACGCAGGATGGCGGCGGCGTGTACATGGAAAAAGAACGGTATGCCTACCTGCATGCCGATGCAGCTACCACGTTCTCCGGCAACACGGCGGCTACGCTGCATGATCTCACCGATCCTGCGCTCATCGCAACGCATGCTGCCAATATCCTCACGGCTACCCGTTCGACGACGCATGTGAACTTTGCGTACAACAACTACGATGTGAACCAGGTGGTCGGACCGCAAATCGTGCTGACAACGATCGAGTACAAGGCGAACGGCGGCACTGGAGCCGACTTCTCAGAAACCGTACTCGCCTCTTCAACGTACAACGCGAAGACCGCTGCCGATGTTGGATTCAGCAAGGGCACCGACGAGTTCCTCTATTGGACCACGACGTCCAACCCCGAAGACCCGGCTGCCGTGCGCTATAACGCGGGCGAAGCGGTTGCGCTTCCGAGCGACGGCTCGACGGTGACGCTGCACGCGCAGTGGAAAGCGCCCGTTCCCGCCAAGTCGCTCTCGATCGCACGCCTTTTTGGGGCCGACCGGTACAGCACCTCGAAGCAGGTAGCAACTTACGAACGCGATGTGACGACTGAGCCTGTGCTGATCGTGGCCTCGGGTGCCGATCGCAACTTCCCCGATGCGCTTTCGGCGAGCTCGCTGTCGGGCGTGAACGGCAACGCTCCGATCCTTCTTACCGAGCCAACCGCGCTTTCCGCCGATACGCGTGCCGTGATTGCGGCGGCAACGTCGGTGACGAAGGTATACATCCTCGGCGATCAGTATGCGGTGTCCGATGCTGTTGAAGCAGAGATCGCATCGCTCGCTTCCGGAGCGCACATCGTGCGCATCGGCGGTGAAGGACGTCAGCAGACGGCCGAGCTCGTGTATTCCGAACTCGGAAGCTCTGCCTCGAAAACGGCAATCATCGCGCGCTCGATGAACTTCCCCGATTCGCTTTCGATATCGTCGTGGGCGGCCCTTACAGCGAGCCCCATCTTCCTGAGCGATTTCACCGAGCAGGGTTTGATGCAAAGCACGGTTGACGCGCTAGTCTCGGGTGGATTCGAACGGATTCTCGTGCTTGGAGATCAGTATTCGGTTCCTGATGCGGTGGTGAACCAGGCGCTTGCAGCAACGGGGCTCGATGCTTCCAAGGCGGTTCGTCTTGGCGGCGACGACCGTGTTGAAACCTCCCTCGAAATCGCCGAATGGACAACTGATGCAGCGCGCGGTGCTACCGAGCAGCTTTCCTTCGACAATCTGGCCGTAGCGCGTGCCGAAAAGCATGCCGACGCTCTTGCGGGCGGCGCGCTTCAGGGCAAGCACGGCTCGGTCGTTCTGCTCACGTGGCCCGAAGAGGTGCACCCAAGCGTGGTTTCTGCGATAACGGGTGCTTCGAGCGACATTTCCGAGATCCGTTTCTTCGGCGACGAGTACTCGGTGTCGGTTCCGCTCATGCGCGCCTACGTGGGGGCGATCCAGTTCGACCAACACACCTGGAAGCCCGACAACTCGGTGGCGTTCGACTTGAACTAGCCGACTGTTGGCATACAGAGCTCGATCGGACGCGCTCTTCGGGGCGCGTCCTTTTTGGTGCACCGAGCATGCGCACGCTTCTAATAGGTGAAAATCCCTAGCGGGCGGCATGGAAACCGGGTGCCGTCGAAAAAGCAAGTGACGCGAAAACCGTTCACGGGTATCCTGAGTAGAGAACGAAAGTGCCGCCGGATCCCGCATCGAAGCATATGCGTGTGCGAACCGTGCCTTGCCCAAACAAAGCCGAGCTGTAAGGAGCTGCCATGAAAGAGTTGAGCGACGAGAAAACCCTGTTCGCCTTTGCCCAAGGGTTGGAACCTGCAATGACGGTCGAATCAGGCGAAACCGTGCGTATTCGCACGAAAGACTGCTTCGGCAACCAGGTGCGCAGCGCCGACGATGTGCTCGACGAAATCGACTGGGACGCCATCAATCCTGCTACGGGACCGATTTTCGTAGAAGGAGCTCAGTCGGGCGGCGTGCTTAAGGTGGAGATTCTCGACATTGAGCTCGACGATCAAACGGCATCGTGCACCGGCAAGGAAGAAGGTGTGTGCGGCGATTTGTTCGGGGGATGGAGCACGCATCTGTGCGCCATCGACGGCGATTCGCTCGTATGGAACGAATCGCTGTTGATCCCGCTCAACCCCATGATCGGTGTGATCGGTGTAGCACCTGCAGGCGATCCCGTGAATTGCGGTACGCCCGGATCGCACGGCGGCAACATGGACAACAAGGCCATCACTACAGGGGCCACGCTGTACTTTCCCGTTGCCGCCGAAGGGGCCCTGTTCGGGTGCGGCGATATGCACGCGGCTATGGGCGATGGCGAGATCAGCGTGTCGGGAGCCGAAGTGGCGGGGGGGGCAACGGTGCGTCTGACCGCGCTGCCCGAGATGCACGTCGAAAACCCCCTCATCGAAAACGAGACCCACATAGGCGTGATCGCCTCGGCTGAAACGCTCGACGAAGCTGCAACCATCGCCGTACACGACATGGTGAAATTGGTAAGCGATGCCACGGGGGCTGGCGAAGACGAGCTCGTCATGCTGTTTTCGTTGGTGGCCGATGTGCAGGTATGCCAGATGGTCGATCCCGAAAAGACAGTGCGTTTCATGGTGCCGAAATACGCGCTCGACGCGTACGGGTTCGCTTTGTAGACACCCGGTAGCTCAAGCACGCTCGCATAAGCCGGGCGCCTGCCGAGCAATCCGCCGGTCGGACGCACCGTGGCTTAGCGCTCGCCGAGTGCCCTTCCCAGGGTCTCGGCGCTTTCGTCGGTGAATCCTTCGGCATAGGCACTCGGCACCACGACAGCACCTTTCGACTCCTTGATGCCTTCGTTCAAAAGGTGCATCTGCCGCAGCTTGAAAGCGATCTCGTCGTCGCGGTAGATATCGCTTGCGTTGTGCAGCATTGCGGCGATATCCTCTTCGACTTCCGCGAGCATCACGCGGGCGTCTTTCTCTCGCTCGGCGCGGGCTTCTGCCGACATGGCTTCCTGCAACTCCTTCGGAATGACGATGTCGCGGATTTCTACGAACAGGATCGAAACGCCCCAAATGCTCGTCTTGTCTTCGATGGAGGCTTTGAGCTCTTCGTCGAGCTGGATGCGGTGGATGGCCACGTCGGTCACGTTTTTGCGGCCGATCGCATCGCGTAGGGCAGCTTGCGCCGCAAGCGCCACTGAATCGTAGTAGTCTTCAACTTCCATGCAGGCTTTTTCGGCATCCCAGACCATCCAGAATACCGCAGCATCTACGTTGACGGGCACAAGGTCGGCCGTAAGCGTTTCTTCGGCACTAAACCCCGTGAGCATGACGCGCTGATCGGCTCGAAGCGCGATGTGCTCCATGAAGGGGATGGTCCAGTACAATCCCGGGCCGACCGTCCGGTTGTACTTGCCGAACCGCAGGATAACGACCTTCTCCCATTGAGGTGCTATGCGTATGGTGAACACGGCTAGCACCGCTACCGCAAGGGCGAGCGTTATGACCCAGATGGTGATGGTGCCGATTGCGAAGAAGCCGACGGCGGCAATAGCAAGCGCAACGGCGACGAACAGGAAAGCGGAGAAGATGATGCCCGCGTTCTCGTCGGTGTGGCGCGTTTTCGGCGAGTTGTAGTTCTCTATCTGCAAAGGCTCTTGGCGTTCGACGCGGCGCGAACCCATCGGCGCGGCGCTTCTCTGCTTGCTACCTCTCATCGGTGTACTCCATTCTTTCCTCTTGGGCGGCGGCGGTCTTGTCCGCCATATCCTGCGCTATATCGTAGAATCGCGTCATGATGTCATCGTAGGTGAGCCCGAGCGCCCGGTACTGGCGGATGCAATCTTCCATCTGCACGTCGACGGCAACCTCGGCCGGTTCGGCTTCGCCCGGAATGTTCTTCTGCACGTACATGCCGCGGCCTCGCACGGAAACGATGAGGTTCTCAAGTTCGAGATCGCGGTAGGCTTTCGTGACCGTGTTGTAGTTGATCTTGGCGTCCGCTGCAAGGCTTCGCACGCTCGGCAGCTGTTCGCCGGGTTTGAAATGCCCAGTACGGATGAGGTAGGCGAACCGATTGCGAAGCTGCACCCAAATGGGCAGGTCGGACGTTTCGTCTACTACGAAAAGACTCGTTTGTTTCTCGGCGGTCAAAACCACAGGCTCCTTTCCCGCTGCGTTCTGTCGTTGAACGGAATCATCAGTGTGCCCCGCAGAGAACGACGCAGTAACGCAGGCAAAAACTGCCGATAAGGCAGATGACATCGGACACGGGAATGGTGCGGCATTCCTTGTGCAACAGCGAGTTCACTTCGAGGAGAAACGGTATGACGATGCCCATGCCCACGACGCCCACTAAGGCGGTCGAGAGCATGGCGGGTTCGGTGAGAAGCGCGACGGAACCTGCGGCGGCCGGTTTTTGCAGCACGGCAAGAACGAAGATCGCAAGTGAGACGCCTTCGAGCACGAGGCACGCCACATGGGCTTTTTGCAAAGGGCGCGCCGCGCGGAGCAGAAGCGTTTGCCCTTGGATGAAGTAGTCGATGAGCAATACGACCGATACGCCCGATGAAAGCGCCGAGAAGAAGAACAGCGCCACGAGCGACCACTCGTTCCAGAAGGGAACGGCAGCCTGGTTGGCCAAGAGCACGCCGGTATATCCCATGACCGCAACCGAGCAAACGGCGCAGAGCGCTTCGAGCACGCGCTTGATGCGCCCGTCGATGAAGGGGATTTTGAAAACGTTCGCAAGTGCCAGCAGCAATCCGAGGATCGCTTCGATGGCAAGCGCGTAGCCTCCGAACGTCAAGGGCGTCGGGCGGGGGCGAAGGAAAAGCAGCAGCGCGCGATCAGGGTATTGCAGGTCGAATACCAAACACGCCATCGAAACCGCCAGTATGATGAAGCTGATGGTGTATACACGGCCCTTAAGCGCTTTGAACGCCGAACGCAAGCGCACGTGATGGCGCTCGGCGCTATCGGAAACGTAGAACCCGATGCTCCAAACGGACATGACCAAAAACGTCCCGGCAGCTGCTCCGCCAAGGAACAGGTACGCGATGATCAGCGGTCCGAAGAAAGACGTTTCCATGAGGTGCTTGCGTGCGCTCCTGTTCCGTGAGGCTTCTTGTGCGAGGACGTGCCGAAGCAGGCAACGCCTTCCGAGAGTCCTGTTCGCATTTGTACGGTCTGCTGCTCAAAAGCGGGACCGATGGGGCAGATCGGGTAAACCCAACACCTCCATTATCCTTCATTTCACACGAAAGTGGAATACCCATTGACTGAATTGGTGAATCGGTATAATATGACACTAAGTCGGGTAGGCAGATGCAATCACACGTACCTGCAGGCGTGTGGATTTGCACCTGTATCCAAACCCGCTACTATGGAATTAAGGCAAAGGGGGATATATGTCTTTACTGGATGGTAGTATCCGTCGTCGCGACTTCTTGAAAGGCAGTGCCGCAGCAACCGCGGCGGTTGCTGCCATGGGTCTTATGGGTTGTGCGCCGAACGGCGGCAGTGGCGAAGGCTCGAAACAATCGGACGGCAACGGGATGAACCCGCATGTCGTGGAATCCGATACGGCTATTTTGGAAGAGAACGGTGAATGGGTTACGGTCGATTGCTGGGGTAATTGCGGTGGCCGCTGCATAAACAGAGTATTCGTGAGCGACGGGGTCGTACTTAGGCAAAAAACCCATGATGATTTCGAGGATAGCGTCGAGACGCCTCAGCAGCGTTCCTGTCCGCGTGGCCATCAAATTCGTCAGCATGTGTTCAACGTCAACCGCGTAAAATACCCGATGAAGCGCAAAAGCTGGCAACCGGGCGGCGGCGAAAATGCTCACGGAGAATTGCGCGGCGAAGAAGGATGGGTGCGCATTTCATGGGACGAAGCGCTCGACTATGTTGCGCAGGAGCTCAAACGGGTGTACGACGAGTACGGTCCTCGCTCGGTAGTATGCATGGGTACGGATTGGCCTGTGCTCAATCTGCTGGGTGGTCGCCTGCAATGGAACGGTACCGAGTCATACGGAAACTGGTATAACGCTCCCATCAGGATGGGGGGCAACATCGGCGGAGGTTTGCCCGATTGCATGCTCAGCAACGATCGACTTGACCTTCAGAATGCCGACACCATCGTGTTTTACGGAATGAATCCCACGTGGCACAGCGCGGGCAATCCCATGTACTACTATCGACTAGCGAAGGAAGCAGGAACCGAGTTCGTATACGTTGGCCCCGAATACAACGTGTCGGCAGGTGTGTTGGAGGCACGATGGATTCGGGTGCGCCCTGGGACGGATACCGCGTTTCTTTTGGCGGTAGCTTATGAGATGATCAGGCTCGATGGCGAATCTGGTGACATCATCGATTGGGACTTTCTTCATACGTATGCCGTAGGGTTTGATGCTGAAAGCATGCCCGAAGAAGCTGAGCTGGACGAGAATTTCCAAGCATACGTTCTCGGCGAATATGACGGTACTCCGAAAACGCCTGAGTGGGCTGCTGAGATATGCGGCACGCCGCTGGAGGACATCACGTGGTATGCGCAGGAGATGCAAAAGTCAAAAAACGTGATGCTGCTTCATAACTATGCTCCCTCACGGTATCGGGGGAGCATCGATCTGCCCCAGCTATTCCTTACGATTGCCTGCATGGGTGGCCACTTGGGCCGTTCAGGCAATGCCGTGGCAGCGACGTTTTCTATCGAATCTGCGAACAGCGGCACGAAGCTGGTGAAGCTTGGCGATCCGGCCGTCGGGGGAGTTAAAATCGGAGCTGGTGTAACCAGTGTCGTTGTGGCAAAGAACACACTCGAATACTCCCAGCTTCCAAAACCCACGATTTGGAAGGATATGGACGAGGGTCACTACACGTGTTATGGAGATTACCGCAACGGCTCGCCCGATAACGGATGGGTCAAAGAAGATGGGTTCTTGCCGTCGAAGGAATTCGATTTCGATCCCAAGATTATCGTCAACGACTATCATAATCCGCTTCAGGCAACCGAGGACATCAACCGTGGCATCAAAGTTTTCAAGAAGATGGACATGGTTGTCAACATCGAGTATCGCTACACTTTGACCAGCCAATACTCCGATATTCTTCTGCCGTGTTTTACCGCATGGGAAGGAAATCTCGATCCCGATCAGGGAGATCTTCAAGTAGCAACAAATGGGATCATGCGGCTGTCTCGTGCCCAATGCAATCGCGATTATGCGCTCTTTCCTCGGCCTGCAGTGCAGCCTCTGTTTGAAACAATGAACGAAAGCTGGATATACATCGAGCTCGCCAAACGACTTGGCTTTGAGGCTTCTGACGTCTACGGCGTAAGCGATATGCAGGCCTATTTCAACAAGATCGCCGGTGCTCAGGTTATGGACGAAGACGGTACAACGTACAAGACGCTTGTTACCATCGAACAAGAAGATATCGATGCATGGGGTGTTGAGGGTGAACCTCAGCAGGGTGAGATATCCTTGAAAGAGCTTCTGAAGCAAGGGTACTATCAAGTACCGCGAACGGCCGATGACAACCATAGCTTCTTCGGGTATAAAGACTTCATTGACGATCCTGAAGAAAATCCACGGTCGAGTGCGAGCGGGAAACTCGAAATCTACTGCCAGAGTAAAGCGGACGCCATAAACTGGCTCGGATTCGGCCCCGAGCAGCTCAAGCCGTATCCGACGTACCACACCACAACGTACGAAGACAGCTTTGCTGATTGGGAGGCACGGGAAAAGGGCACGCATCCCTTCATCATGTACCAACCTCACTATCTACGTCGAGCTCACACCTGCTTCGATGAGGGTGCCTGGATTCGGGAAGCATGGCCGAACCCCCTGTTCATCAGTGTTGAAGACGCAAAGGAAAAGGGCATCGCGACAGGCGATACCGTGCTTGTGCACAACGACGCTGGCAAGATGCTGAGAATCGCATCGGTCACCAACACGCTTATGCCCGGATGCGTTGCCGCGCCCCATGGTCCGCGTAGCTACATCGATCTTGAAACAGGTATCGATCTTGGTGGAAACGAGAACATGCTCGTCGACCATAAGACTCAGGATGAGTTTTTCCCGCAATGCGATGCGTACAACAGCTGTCTCGTCGATTTTGAAAAATACGACGGTGAACCGCTTGCTTTAGACTGCATGTTTGAGCCCGCTCTTTGGATAGAGGAGGAGTAAGCGATGGCGCTTGGATTCTATTTCGATTCATCTCGTTGCACGGGGTGTCGTGTATGCCAGATAGCCTGCAAAGATCGCCTTGGCCTCGAATCAGCCGGCCCGCTTCCTCGTCGGGTGGCAACGTTTGAGGTTGGAGTCTACCCTGAAGTTTCAGTATTCAGTAACTCCATTGGCTGCAACCATTGCGAGATGCCGACGTGCGTCGCAAATTGCCCGACAGGCGCTATGTACAAAGATGCGAGCGGGATTGTGCTCCATGACGACGATGTATGCATTGGTTGCAAAACGTGCATCTCATCGTGTCCATACGATGCCCCTCAGTTTGCTGAAGAAAAGGAGCTCATCATCAAATGCGATAGCTGCAAAGCGTTGCGCGACGCGGGGATGAACCCTGTATGTGTCGATGCCTGCATGTCGCGTGCGCTCGACTTCGGTGACATGGATGAGCTGAGGTCGAAGTACGGTAGCGACCTTGTTAGCGAAATACCCTGTATCGGGGGTGCCGATGTTACAGTTCCCAATCTGCTTATCAAGGCGTCGACAGCTGCGGTAAGGGATGATTGTCAGGAGATTCTGCTATGAGCAGACAGTCGGATTCGTCCATCGTGCATGCTGAAATTCAACACGAGCTGCTTTCGCTCGAAGCACTGTTGTTGAGTCGATGCTACTTGTATGAACTGTTTCACAAATCGCTTGGAGGCGAACCGAGTGCGCAGTTACTGAGCATACTTGCTTCGCAAGCGAGCGTCGATGTGGTAGACGAATACGCCTATGCAGACGAGACGATGGCAAAGCTCAAGACGTTTCTGCGCATGATGGAAGCGAAGATTGATGACGAGAGGTATTTCGAAAACATTGCGTCGGAGTATGCCAGGTTGTTCGAAGGTCCGGCTGATCTTCCTGCGTATCCCTGGGAAGCTCCGTACATCAGCCACGAGGCGACGGTGTTTCAAAAGAGCACCCTTGCAGTTCGCGATGAATATAGAGCCTGTAACCTGCAGGTCAAGCGCTTTCGGCGTGTTCCTGACGACCATATTGCCATCATGTGCGCTTTCATGGCGCATAGGGCACAAGCGGCGCTCGATGCGTTTCGCGAGGGCAGACTAAACGTTGTACGTGAACAATTGGTTGGCCAGTACCGGTTTGTGCGTGATCACATGAATACGTGGCTACCAGAGTATGCGGAACTTGCGTCTTCGTCCGGGTCTGCGCACTTGTATCCCCAGCTTGTAAAAGGGCTTGAGGCTTTTACATGGCTAGACGAAGCTTTTGCTGTCGAAATGCTTGCATGGCTTGAGGATTCGGTCGAAGAGAATTTGATCGGCGCAGTTGGCTCTTCGGGCCAGAAGCCCCCTTCGTTCGAAATGGTTGAAAAGGCACTCGTGCAACTGCGTAATTTGGAGCTTTCGGGCCTTGAAGATAACGAGCTTATTGCTGTTGCCTAAAAAGATGCAATAAAAGGAATAAGGGGGTCGAGCGATCGGCCCCCAAAACCTATTAGCAAACCCTTACAGCTTTCACTCTGAGTTTCACGACGCATGCTTTCTTCGGAACACGTCTGCTCCTTCTTTTTCCCTGCAACACCAATCCGCTCGACGCTTCAGGTTGTAGGTAGGGGATTTCGAGGACGCTTATGGAAGTTCCGCTCCCGTTTACCGCCCGCCTCATTCCCGATTCTTTTCGTTGCCGTGAATCTCATGTGAACGCCGCAACTTGCTCTATAATGGGCTTGTTACATCAGCCTTGCGCAGTGAGTTGGAGGTACCATGCTAAAAGCAATGATCGTTGACGACGAAGCGCCTGCGCGGTCAGAACTCAAGTACCTGCTCGATGAACTCGGACAGACCGAAGTGGTCGCCGAGGCTGCCAGCGTGCGCGAGGCCATCGAGAAGCTCAAAGAGTATCCGTGCGACGTCATGTTCCTCGATGTGAACATGCCCGAGGCCACAGGATTGCAGTTGGCCGAAGCGCTTCAACACCTGAAGTTTCCACCTGCCGTCGTATTCGTGACGGCATACAGCGAATTCGCGCTCGATGCGTTCAAGGTGAGCGCGATCGACTATCTTGTCAAGCCGGTTGAAACCGAGCGGCTTTCCCAGGCCATCGCGCGCGTGCGCGAGCACGTATCGCTTCACCTGAAGGCACAGCGCTCCGAGCGCATTCCGGTGGAGAAGGGCGGCAAGAAGATCCTCATCGGCATCGACAAGATCCGCTTCGTCATGGCCCGCGACGACTACGCGTATCTGCAAACCGATACCGACCGCTATTTCTCTACGGTAAGCTTGGCGCAGCTTGAAAAGCGTCTCGACGGCCACGGATTCTTCCGTGTGCACCGCGGCTACCTCGTAAACCTTTCGCTCGTCGAAGAGATCGAATCGGTTTCGGGCGGCACGCTGCTGTTAACGCTCGACGGCACCGACGAGAAGATCCCCGTTTCGCGCCGCCGCGTATCCGCGCTGAAGAAGGCGCTGGGGTTGTAGGTTCGCGGTTGCGAGCATCCAAGCTTATACGCATAAGAGCGACAGTTTTTGAACGCTCTGATAGAGTTCGCCCGACTACAATTTGTGGCAGCACGTACGTAAAGCCACGATTGCGCCTAGGCGCATAGGCGGCATTGTGATACTATAGAACAAATGTTTGCGTTTTGTTCTTAATGAAGGCTTACTTTGGGAAAAGCGGCTTGGGCCAATTGTTTTGTTGCGGCATGAAGGAGGTGTCTTCATGGTTGATGACTACATTGCGTGCGATTCTTTCGTATCGCCTTACGATGAACTGATAGCACACGAGTGCTTATACGCATACGATGGCGCTACGCTCAAAAAAATCGCTTCCGAGACCGTTCTTTCCGGGGCCTTGCCCACTGAAGCGTTCCGCAATCGCAGGGGGCTTTTGCCCGATGAAGACCTTATCGATGCAGTAAAGAATGTTGTCGATAAGAAGCTCGGTAGCTTTTCGATAGTTGTGAACAGCACTTTCGCATGGCCGAAAAAACTTGCTGATTCCGATCGGCCGACTCCTCTTTTATACTACCAAGGCGATCTCGGGCTTATCGAATCGGCAAGTGTGTCGGTTGTCGGATCCCGCAAAGCAACTGAAATCGGTCACAGCAGGGCACGTCGTATTGCTAAAGAGCTGAGTTCGGCGGGAATTACCGTTGTTACCGGACTTGCTCGGGGTATTGATACCGATGCAGCTCATGCGGCAATTGAAGCAGGCGGGCGCGTCATCGGCGTTATCGGAACGCCGATCGACGAAGTATATCCGAAAGAAAACGCAGAACTTCAAAATCGTGTTGCGAAGGATCACCTTCTCCTTAGCCAGGTACCCTTTTACCGCTATGCAGAAGAGCCTTTCAACGCTCACCGAATTCATTTTCCTGAACGTAACGAGCTTATGGCGGCTGTTTCGGATGCAACGGTGATCGTGGAAGCTTCCGACACCTCAGGTACCCTTTCGCAAGCGCGTGCGTGTGTGCAGCAAGGACGTCCACTGTTCCTTATGCGATCACTCTTGGACAATACAGAAATCACATGGCCTCAAAAGTATATTGAGAAAGACAACGTGTACATTCTCAAGGACACAAGCCAGCTTTTAGATGTAATCAGGGCACGCCATGGCTGAAGGCGGCTCCCCGCGTTGGTGGAAAATCGACCGCATAGAGATAGCGAACTATCCTTATCTCTGCACGGACGATCTCTGTTACTACTATCTTGAGCGCTCGCATGGCACATGGAAAGAGAGCGAAGCAAACCGCATTGTAAGCAATTTCCAACGCAGTGTAACGAAATACCATGATCGTGCTGACGTCCTTTGTTACAAGGACAACGCAATTCGGTTTTTTGCCGAGAGGATCGCTAATCTTATCGCAAAGAAAAAACGCGCTTGTCCGCTTGTCATCGTGCCAATGGTGACTTCGAAGCCGAAAAGTCATTGCTGGTACGATGATCGTCTGGTGCGCACAGCCCAGACTGTTGCGAGTCTTCGACCAGGTGAAGTTGCTGTATGCGACATCCTCGATGTCGTAACGGAGACCTCCAAGGCAAAACTTGGCGGATCACGAAACCCCGAAGAAATTGAGCGCAATCTCGATGTGGGGGTTCCTGATTGCCCTGAAGCCGAGGTAGTCTTTCTCATAGACGATGTTATCACGACGGGAGGGCATTTCGCTGCATGTCGAAATGCCATTCGGCCGCTGTTCCCCAAGGCAAAGATTGTTGGGGTATTTCTCGCTCGGCAAAAGTCTGGTTACGAGTACTCCGTGGTGGAGTTTCCCTACGAATAACTGCTCGAATTGGAGACGGGTCTCGTCGTTAGCCGCTCGTCTCTTTCAAACTCGGCGGCTTACGCTTGCGTGCGAACGTGAGAAACGCCGCCGCTGCCACAAGCGGCAGCACGGCAAAGCAAAGGTACATTCCCGCGTACCCCGCCACGGTTGCGAGTGCTCCTGCAACGAGCGAGCCTGCGCCGATGCCGCAATCGAATCCGACAAGAAACGTCGCGTTTGCGGCACCGCGATGCTCGGGTGCCGCATCGGCAACCGCCATCGTTTGCAGTGTCGAGTGGCACGCTGCGAATCCGAGCCCGTACAGCAGCGCTGTGAATATAAACAGGGGTAGGGAGTCGGCTTGCGACAGCAGCACAAGTGCAGCGGCGACAAGGAGGGCACCTGGTAGCAGCACGATCGCATAGCCTTTGCGATCGACGAACCGCCCGAGAAAAGGCCGCGAAAGCGCTACGGCGACGGCGTATGCGGTGAAGAACAAGCCGACGTTCTCGACGCCTTGCGCTGCTGCATGAACGGCGAGGAACGTGACCAGCGAGCCGTAACAGGCTGCAAGGAAGAACATGATGGCGGCTGGCAAAATTGATGCACGATTAAGCATGCTTTCAAGACGAAGCGTCGCCTTCTTCTCGATGGGGCGGTAGCGAAGCAGGCACGCGAACACGAACGCAACGGCGAGTGCTCCAACGGAAATCGCCACAACGGGTACGATGCCGCCGACGTTGAAGCTCTCGAGCGCCACGCCGGGCGCGATGGCAAACGCGAGGCTTGCCGAAAGTGCGAATAGCCCCATGCCCTCGCCAAACCGCTTCGGCGGGATGATGTCGCTTGCGACCGTTGAGCTTGACGTGCTCGTGATGCCCCACGCGAGTCCGTGCACGAAACGCATAGCCAAAATGATGCCGATAACGGGAATGAAGGCGAATGTTGCCGAAGCAAGGCCCATGAACGCGATGCCGGCAAGGAATATCCCCTTGCGACCGAATCGATCGAGGATGATGCCGCAAAACGGTCTGACGAGCAGCGCCGAGATGGTGGTAATTGCGGTAACCCAGCCGAGCACGACATCGTCGGCTCCGAGCTCTTGCAGGTAAACGGGAAGCACGAACGGCAATGCCTGCCAGCTGCAGAAAATGAGGAAGTTGACTGCGGCGATCAAGACGAAGTCTTTCGTCCAGAGCGTTTGTGCCTTTCCCGTGCCCGTCACGGCGTTCCTTCCTGCGCTGCGTATCGAGATGCGATTGATTATAGTGCCTGCTTATGTCTTTCCACGCGCCGTTTTCAAGGATCCCACCCACGATGCCATTTTGTGAAGCGCGGTCACAATCCGACAGGCTTGTTCTCGGCGGACCCAGATCCGCTTGCAGGCTGTCGGTATGGTGGCAAGGGCAAAAGGGTATATAACCCACGGACCCTTTCCGGCATCCGAAGAGACACGGCGCTGGTGCGCAGCATGGCTCTGGGCGCCTCTTCTCTCTCGCTGCCCGGCTTTCGAGCGCGTGCGCCTGCGCTTTATCAGACTCCGAGGAATGTTCCTGAAAGAGCCAATTGCGGCACAAAATCCGAGATTTGACAATTAGAGAATATCATGCATTTTAGTTTCAGATCACCAAGCATTATAATGCCTGATCATCTTTTGCGAGCATCGGATGCAGTATGCGTAAGGTAATACTGTTTTGTCAAACCTCCAATTTTGTGCCGCAATTCCAGATTCCGGGAACATGAAAGTCCTCCGTCGACGAGCGAGTTGGCGTATCCGCTCAAAAGCTCCAGCCCTGTTGCGGCAGCCTCTCGTGAAACGGTTCTTGCAACCTGCGTATCTCCGCGCCCGACCTCGTGCTAGGCCTTGTCGGTTCTCGACATGCGCTAAAAAGCCGGAACCTGCGAGATGCAGGCTCCGGCTTACTGGTCGGTAGTATCGTGTCAAACGCTCCTTGGCGAGACGCTGACTTCGTGAACCCTAGTACGCGGTAAACGATTCCTTGGGTGCCAGGCAGATGGGGCACGCGGTGAAGTTCTCGCCCTTATGAATGTAGCCGCAGATGGGGCAGAGGTAGTACGTATCGTCGGACGGGGTGTCGATGGTGTTGTACGCATCGAGGTACCGCTCGGCATGATAGGCCTCAGCAAGCTTCGCGCGGGTGAACACCTGCACGGCTTTCTGGTTGTCTTCCTCCTGGGCCTTCTTGATAAACGAGGGGTACATGTCGGACGTCTCGTAGATCTCGCCGTTCGCACCGGAGATGAGGTTCACGCCCGACCCGTGCGGCTCGATGGTAGGGGGCTCGGGCTTCTCGGTAGCGGGATCGATCTCCTTAGCGAGGTTGTACTCGAGCTCGATGTGGATCTTCTCGGCATCGGCCGTGCAGCGGAACAGGCGCGCGATCTGATCGAAGCCTTCTTTATCGGCGGCCTCCGCATAGGCGGTGTACTTCGCGGTGGCACCCGTTTCGCCCTCGATGGCAGCAAGCAGGTTCTCGTAGGTGGTGCCGACGGTGGTGATGCTGTCGGGCATCGCTTCGAAGTTGCTCGCCGTATCGGCGCTCGGTGCTTTGGTTGGCGTAAGCACATCGGCTGCGGGGGCTTGGGTTTGAGGCTCGGCGTCGGCCTTCGGCTCTTCGGCGGCGGGTTTTGCCTCCGATGCGCATGCAGCAAGAATGCCTGCGGTGGAAAGCGTCGCTGCTCCAAGCGCTGCGCCTTTTACGAACAATCGTCTTGATACGTCTGCCATGTAGTGCTCCTCCCTTTGGCGGATATCCGCCTCGTCTCGCCAAGGCCTCCTCTTGCTCTGGCGTCGTGCGGCTTAAATAGTATCAAATACTAAATAGAAAGTAAACCTAATAAAGAAGATTTTGCAACGGGCTTTGAGAACTCGGGGTTTTGAAAGGCTTCTTGAAAAAGGCAAAGCCCGAACCGTACGAGGGTTCGGGCTTTGCGATCATGATGGTGCAAAGGTTAGGCGATAGCTAAAACATCCTCTTCGGTGATCGGTTTCGAAGCTTCGAGCTTTCCGCCCGTTGCCGCTTGAATGCCGCAAATGCGCCCGGTCATAACGCAGTGGCCGGCAGACATGCCGCCTTGGTACATCGACCAGTCGGGTGAGCCGCAGAGCTGCCCTGCGCTGAACCCGGTCACCCAGAGGTTGGGGATGACGGCACCCTCCTTTGAAAGCGCTTGGTAGTTCTCGTTTACCGTTACGCCCGCGCAGAGGGCGGAGACGCGCACATGCTTATGGATGCCCCAGAACGGCGCTTTCTCGATCTTCTTAAGATACTTCTGAGCTTTGCCGAAATCGGTATCGAAACCGGCGTCGCATAGCTCGTTGTAGCGCTCGACCGACTTTTTGAGCGCGTCGGCGGGGATGTTGAGCTTTTCGGCGAGCTCGTCAAGCGTGTCGCAGCGATAGGTGTCGATGAGCCCCTCGATAACGTTTGCGCCGCTTTCTGCCGAGCGGTCCATCTCGACATCGGGCATGTAGGGTTCCATCTTCTCTTTCTCGGTGGGCTTGCCGCCCCATTCGGTTACCGTCTCGAAGTAATCGTCATCGAATATCTGCGAGTACCAACCCGGTTTCGGTTGGTTGCGCAGAACGCAGTTGATCTCTTCGAATACGCAGTCTTCGTTCATGAAGCGCTCGCCGTTTTCGTTGACGTAAAGAAACGGTTCGTTGAACATCGGGCCCGAATCGAAGTCGTGCATCATATGCGAATGTCCGACGGGAACGAAGCCTGCTCCGATCGCCATGCTCATGAGAATGCCATCGCCCGTTTTGTTGACTTGCTTGCGGTCGAATTCCTTCACGTCGGGGCAATACCGCTCAACGAGGCTCTGGTTGTTCTGGTAATCGCCGGTTGAGAGGATTACACCCTTGGTGGCGTTAAACTTGATGTAGTTGCTGCCCGATTTGCCCACAACGCCCGTGACCGCACCCGAATCGTCGACGATCAGCTGCACGCCGGGGGTCGAGTAGAATATCTCGACGCCCTGTTCGGCAGCGTAATCGGCGAGGTGTTCGACCATGGTTCCGTTGTTGTAGGGCTTCGGTCCGAACATGATGCTGCGGCGCGAGCAAACACTTCCGTCGTCGTACGTGGTAACCGCGGTGGGGCGAACGTTATAGGGCGGGAATCCAGCTGCTGCGCTGCGTACCTGCAGCCAGCGAATCGCTTCCCCCGAATACTTGCAGTAGGTTTCGGCGAGCCCGCGGTCGGCGCGCCAGCGGCAGTCCTCCAGATACCCCTGCAGGTAGTTTGCCACACCTTGCTCGTCGCTTTCGTCGAGCAGGACGCCCGAACACGTTCCGCCTTGCGCGATGGCTTTCGACTCCTTCTGCAAAAGCGCGACGCTCGCGCCTTCCTCGAGTGCGGAAAGCGCTGCGGGAACACCGCCTGTGCCGGCTCCGACAACCACGACGTCGAAGGTTTTCTCCTCAGAGAATTCGGTAATGGGTGCGATTTCTACTGCTGATGCTTCAAAATCCTGAGCAATCAATCCGTCAGGATATTGAGCTGCTTCCCCCGCTTCCGTACCGTTTGCTGCGTTGCTTTCGCCGGGCGCGCAAGCAACCATGCTTGCCCCTGCGGCAGCGGCTCCCGCCACCAAAGCGCCTTTGAGAAAATCACGTCGATTGAGTTCCATGAAACTTCCCTCCTCGTGCAATGCCTGTCATGATGTGGGAGTCCGGCCATCGGTGCCATTCGCGCATTGAAGGTCCGAACCCGCTTTCAAAGCTATCAAGCGCTGCAGATTTTTTCCTACCACAAACGGTATGAAGTTGATTGCACCGTTCGAAACGGACGGGGTTTTCTGGTATATATGACGGTGGGAGGAAAGATGATCAAACGCTTTTTCGCCACGACTCCGCGCGTTGGGCTCGCCATAGCCGGGTTCGCTTGCGCACTGCTCGTCCTCGAAATACAGCGGATGCCGGCGGTTCACCCGGTTACCTTCTCCATGTTCGCGCCAATGCCGTACTTCATCGAAGTGGCGGTCATCCTCGTTCTCGCCGTGCTGTACGGGAAAAAGAGAACGCTGCGCCTGTCGTCATCTCGAATAGTTCGCACGGTAGTGGCGCTAGGAGCCCTCGTATGCACGCTTCTTGTCGTTTCAAACGGTGCTTTGCCCGGCGAAGCAGCTGTTCTGGTTGCGCAGTCGCTCTACCGGATATGCAGCGCGTGCCTTCTCATCTTCTGGGGAGAGCGGTTTGTCGAACTAGGCGCTCGGCGGGCCGCCTTCGTGTTCGCCTTCGCGTGCCTTTCGTCGGGTGCGATAACGCTTGTCCTCTCGGTTCTCGACAAGTCTCTCTCGTATCTCGCCGTATGCGCTCTGCCGATCGTTGCGGGAGCATGCTTCGTTCTTTACGAACCGAAGACAACGCAGAGCGACGATGAGGCGCACCGAAGCGTCGATTCCGAACTCTCGCAGTATCTGCCGAGATTTTCGAGTGAAAGCAAGAAGCAAGTTTTTGTTGCCTTCGGCCTGATAGCCCTCCCGCTCCTGTGCCGCGGACCCTTTGTCTCGATCCAATCGGCTTGGATGCCGTTTCAGGGCGATTATCTCGTCTCGTTTCTCATTCAGCTGAGCATCGGGTGCGGGGTGATCGTCGCTGGAATCGTAGCGCTGCTCGTCGTGCTTCGTGTGTGGAACCGCAACTTCGTGCTCGTGTTCGAGCTGTTCGTTCTACCGATCACGTTTCTTGCGTTCTACGCGTCGCAAGCATCGGCCGATCTGTGGTTCATCTACCTTCTCATTGTCGATGCTACGTACAAGGTTACACTGTTTTATCTGTTCGCGACGCCGTTTCTGTTTTCAGAGACGAGAAACCCGCTCCTTCCTCTCTTGCTTTCCTTCGCCTTGATGATCTTTTCGCGGGCGGCATTCTCGGCGCTGTATGCAGTGCTGCCGCCGGCGGTGTTCGCGGCGATCGCCTCGGTGATCGTCCTCGTGACGTTTATCGGGGGAGGCGTGCTTGCGTTTCTCGTGATTCAGAAAAATACGGCAACAAGCCGGTTTGATTCGGATGGCGCAAAAGCCGATCGGGAAGACGTGAGCGATTCGTGCGCCGTCCTCGCCAAACGGTTCGGATTGACGGCGCGCGAGGAAGAGATACTCGGGTTGCTCGCTCAGAAATACCATGCTCCGTACATCGCAAAGAAGCTGGTGGTAAGCCAGTCGACGGTAAAAACCCACATGAGGAATCTCTATGCGAAACTCGATGTGCATTCGCAAGCGGAATTGTATCTGCTCCTCGACCGTGTTGGGGGAGAAGTTGAAGTTCTCGATGCGGGGAAGCCGGCATCGTAAGGTGGGCAAAATGACAGAGCGATATCGCTTTTCGCCTACCTGCCTCCGATCGAATAAAATACCACGTCAGAACTAGGAAAATGCCCCTCGTTTCGGAGGATATGCGGAGATGACCCTTAACCTGAGCACGTCTGATAGAATAGGGGGACTTTCGCAGAAAGAAGGCCTTATGTTAATCGGTGAAGTTGAGAAGCTCTACCCCTCTGCAAAGACGCTGGTGAAGGAAAAGGTTGCCAGCAGGGTTCTTGCAAAGGATGCGAGCCTCTACGAGTTTTCTGATGAAGCGCGCGAAAGCGCTGCTGACTATATGGGCTGGACCGATTTGGCCAGCAACCCCCCGTATCCCCTCGACGAGATTCAGCAATTCGCCGATGACGCCATCGCACGCGGGCTCAAAACCGTCGTGCTCATCGGGCAGGGCGGCTCCACGCAGGCCCCCATGACCATTACCAAATACAACAAGGTCGATTCGAGCGTCGTATCCTTCAAGACGCTTGACTCCGATTCGCCGGTGCGCGTGCGGGGTATTCTCGCCGAGGCCAAGCCCGAAACCACCCTGTTCATCATCTCCTCGAAAAGCGGCGGCACGATAGAGCCGCGTCTTGCTTTGCGCGCCGTGCGCAGCGAGCTTTCCGAATGCATCAGCGACGAGGAATTCGTCAAGCGCCTCGTGGCTATCACCGATCCAGGTTCCGAACTTGAGAAACAGGCGAAAGAGGAAGGCTGGCTTGCGGTGTTTCCGGGCGAGCCGACCGTAGGCGGGCGCTTCTCGGCGCTTTCGGTGTTCGGCCTTTTGCCGGCGGCGCTTGTGGGCATCGATCTGCATACGCTCATGGATCATGCCGTCGAGGCCGAGCGCCGCTGCAGCGAAGATGCCATCGACAACCCCGCGGTGGGTCTTGCGGCGTTTCTCTACGATAACTACCTGCAAGGACGCAACAAATTCTCGTTTCTCACTCCAAAGCGCGGGCGGGTGCTGGGCCTGTGGATCGAGCAGCTCGTTGCCGAAAGCCTCGGCAAGGGCGGCCAAGGCATCCTGCCCAACATCGAACTCGATGCGCTTCTGCTCAACAAAGATACCGGCGATCGCACGGCCATCGTCTACCAGACCAAAACCGATCTGTGGGACGAGCGCAAGAACTTCGAGATGAGCCTTGCGTACCTCGACCCCGCTATTCCGCGCCTCAACTTCAAGATCGATAACGCGGCCGAACTTGCCGAGCATTTTGTCATGTGGGAATACGCCATCGCCATGTGCGGCTACCTTATGCGCGTGTGCCCGTTCGACCAGCCCGACGTAGCGTCGGCGAAGCAGGCCGTACTCGGCATCCTCGCCGACGGACAGCCCGACCCCGATTTCATCGAGGACTACATTGGCGAGGTCCATACGGGCGAAGTCGAGGTTACGGTCGCGCCGATGTTTTCGGATGCGAGCGACCTGCGCGGTGCAGTGCGGGCGTTGCTTTCGAGCATCCGGCCGGGCGATTACTTCGCCATCAACGCGTTTCTCCCGTTCACGGGCGAAGGGCGCCGCGAAGCGCTCGAGACCATCCGCCACAGCGTGGGCGTTACCTGCCGCGTCGTGTCGTGCCTCGAAGTGGGTCCGCGTTACCTTCATTCCACAGGCCAGCTCCAAAAAGGCGGCCCGAACGACGGCGTGTTCCTCATCCTGTCGTCGGACGAACTGAAAGACATCCCGCTCGAACAAGAGGCCGAGAGTCTTGGCGCGCTTGCAAAGGCTCAGGCTGCAGGCGATCTCATGACGCTCGCCGATCGCGGAAGGCGTTGCATCCACATCCACCTGCCCGACCATTCGGGCGTGACGCTGCGCGCGCTTTCCGAGTTGGTGGTCGAAGTGCTCGAAGAGCTCGAGCAGCAGTACGAGCGCGAGCACCCGAAAGCGGCCGAATAGGCGGGTGCAGCCGCTTTGCATAAGACGGCTGGTCGCTCGGCTTTCTGTCAAAGCGAACGCGCAGAAGACCGCCGCCGCGCCATGATCAACAGAAGGGTAATGCGATGATCGAGGCATTGGACATACAGGTACGCGGTATCGTGCAAGGGGTGGGTTTCCGCCCCTTCGTCTACCGTATGGCTAAAAAATACCTGATCAACGGATGGGTGCTCAACGCCACCGACGGCGTGTTCATCCATGCGGAGGGGGAGGGTAAGCTGCTCGACGAGTTCGTATTGGAGCTTTCCGAGAACCCGCCCGCCGCCTCTCAGGTCGATGAGATCGAGTTGAAGGAGGTACCGCTCGAGGGATTCGATTCGTTCGAGATCAGGTTTTCAGACGCGGGCGCGGTGGAGAAGACCACGCTCATTTCGCCCGACCTCGCCACCTGCGAGGATTGCGTGCACGAGCTGTTCAATCCCAACGATCCGCGCTACCGGTATCCGTTCATCAACTGCACGAACTGTGGGCCGCGCTTCACGATCATCGAGAAGCTGCCCTACGATCGCAAGAACACCTCGATGAAGGAATTCCCGATGTGTCCGCGCTGCCAGAGCGAATACGACGAGCCGCTTGACCGTCGGTTCCATGCGCAGCCGAACGCCTGCTTCGAATGCGGGCCGAAGGTAAGCTGGCGTGTGACAGAGGCGGGCGGCGCATCCGGGGCGGAAGGTACCGGCGCAGGTGCACCCGCAGATGCGCGCGCGGGCGACCCATCCCCCGAATGGGGGACCACGCGCGAGGAAAGCGATGCCATCTTCGCGAAAGCCGTCGAGTTTCTGCGTGCAGGCAAGATTCTCGCCGTCAAGGGATTGGGCGGTTTCCACCTTGTATGCGATGCCGAAAACGAGCAGGCGGTCGCCGAGCTTCGCCGTCGCAAGCGCCGCGAGGGCAAGGCGTTCGCCGTCATGATGAAGGATATCGCTTCGGTACGCGAGGTGTGCAGGGTCAACGAATCGGAAGAACGCCTGCTTACCGGCTCGCAGCGGCCGATTGTGCTTCTGCGCAAGCGCCCTGATGCGGCGTTCGTGCCGGGACTCGCCGACGGGCTTGCCGAGCTCGGCGTCATGCTTCCCTATACGCCCGTACAGCATCTTTTGCTTCACGATTTCGATGGGATGCTTGTTATGACGTCGGGCAACATCCACGACGAGCCCATTGTGACCGACGACGACGAAGCGTACCGCGTGCTCGGCTCCCTCGCCGATGCGATCCTCGGCAACAACCGTGCGATCCGTGCGCGCTACGACGATTCCGTAATCCGCGTGCTCGATATCGGGCAGGCGGGATGCGTGCTCCAGTTCGTTCGCCGCGCCCGTGGCTACGCGCCGATGCCGCTTGCGTTGCCCGAGCTTGCAAGCGGGCCGGTCGATGAGGAAGCATCGGGCGAAGCTTGCGCCGATAAGGCGGATGAAGCCCGCTCGGCTTCGGCGGACGGAACTCCATCGGCGACCGCAGCAATCAACCCCCCCTCGATCTTCGCCACAGGGCCCGAGCAGAAGAACACGTTCTGTCTCACGCGCGAGAACGAGGCGTTCGTCTCGCAGCACATCGGTGACATGGAAAACGCCGAAACCTACGATGCGTGGCTTGCTGCGAAAGCTCTGTACGAGCGGCTGTTCGAGATAACGCCCGAGCGCATCGCATGCGATCTGCATCCCGAATACCTTACGAGTAAGTGGGCTCATGAGCAGGATCTTCCCGTGGTTGAGGTGCAGCATCACCATGCCCATATCGTATCGGTCATGGCGGAGAACAAGCTTTACGAAGCCGTCGCCGGTTTTGCGTTCGACGGCACAGGCTTCGGCGCCGATGGCACCATCTGGGGCGGCGAAGTGCTGCTGAGCAATCTTTCCGCATACGAGCGCTTTGCGAACTTCGCATACATCCCCATGCCGGGCGGTGCGGCAGCTATCAAGAATCCGCTGCGGATGGCCTACGGCGTGCTGTGGGCGTTCGATCTGCTCGATCATCCCGCTGCGTCTGCGGCTATTGAAGGGCTCGGCGAAGCGGCAGAGGTGTGTGCCCAAATGATCGAGCGTGGTTTGAACACGCCGCTCACCTCGTCGGTCGGACGCCTGTTCGACGCAGCATCGGCCATGCTCGGCATCTGCACCGAACCGAAGTACGAAGGCGAGGGAGCGATTCTGCTCGAGGCCGCTATTTCATCGGGCAACGGCGAGCTGTTTGCTACGTACGAATCGCCCCAGGAGGCTTCCGGGCGGTACGCAATCGACATCGTGAAGAACACGGCAACGGCAAAAAGTACGGCGCTCGATACGTCGGTCGTGCTCTACGATGCGGCATCCACGTTCAAGGCGCTGCTCGACGATCTGGCCGACGGCGTTCCGCGCGCCCTGATCGCGC
Organism: Raoultibacter phocaeensis; assembly: GCF_901411515.1. NCBI lineage: Bacteria > Bacillati > Actinomycetota > Coriobacteriia > Eggerthellales > Eggerthellaceae > Raoultibacter > Raoultibacter phocaeensis. The sequence goes on along the minus strand of NZ_CABDUX010000001.1, from coordinate 768,559 downwards.
AGCGTTTCCACGATGCGTTCGTGATGGCGATCGTGCAGGGTGCGCGCCTGATCCGAGCCACTTACGGCATCGATGTCATTGCGCTGTCGGGGGGCGTGTTCTTGAACCGCTACCTTATGGAGCATGCGATTCCCGCGCTCACTGAGCAGGGATTCACGGTGGCCGTCAACCGAGATCTGCCGCCGAGCGATGGCTGCATTTCCTTCGGACAGGCTGTGGTAGGATTGCGCTTGTAAAACGAGAACGCGTATCGCAGCTCGCTATGCGCCTCGCGGCTTGCACGCGGGAGGCATCGGCGGCTGCTTTGTATGAAAGAAGGCAAGCTATGTGTCTGGCAATTCCCGCAAAGATCACCGAGCTGAAAGACGACCATATGGCCACCGTCGATATCCTCGGTGTCACCCGCGATATTTCGCTCGACCTCACCCCGCAGGCCGTCGTAGACAATTACGTGCTTGTGCATGCAGGATTCGCCATCGAAGTGGTCGACGAGCAGTTCGCTCAGGAGACGATCGATCTCATCAAAGAGTTCCCTGAGCTCGCGATGGACGACGTGCCCCAAGGGGAGGAAACTCGGCAAACGCCTGCGGGCGCTTCTGCTTCGCTCGGATCGCTGGGGCTGTAGCATGGACCTCTCGCAATTCAAGGATCCGAGCCTCGCGCGCGGCCTCATCGACTCGATCAAAGCGCTCGCTCCCGAGCAGGCGACGATTATGGAAGTGTGCGGAACGCATACGGTTGCCATCGCGCGCAACGGCATCCGCGCCCTTATGCCCGAGGGCATCCGTCTCGCATCGGGGCCGGGATGCCCCGTGTGCGTTACGTCGAACCGCGACATCGATACGGTGATTGCGCTTGCTCGAGAAGAAAACGTGACCATCGCCACGTTCGGCGATATGACACGCGTTCCTGGTTCGACGTCGAGCCTGCTTAAAGAGCAGGCTGCGGGACGCTCCATCCAGATCGTCTACTCGCCGCTTGATGCGTTGAAGCTCGCGCAGGATAACCCGGGCCGCGAGATCGTGTTCGTAGGCGTCGGGTTCGAAACCACCACGCCGCTTGTGGCAATGTCCATCAAACGCGCGAAAGCGATGGGGCTTACGAATTTCTCGGTGTTCGCTGCACACAAGAATATGCCTGGAGCGCTCGAGGCTATCGTGAACGACCCCGAGCTCAAGGTCGACGCGCTTATCCTTCCCGGTCACGTGAGCACCATCATCGGTATGGAGCCGTATCGATTCTTGGCTGAGAAATACGGCATCGCCGGCGTGATCACCGGGTTCGAGCCGGTGGATGTGCTGCAGGGCGTGGCCATGATCATGCGCCAGCTTCACGAGGGTCGCTCCGAAATCGAAATCGCCTACGCTCGCGGCGTGATGGCCGAGGGCAATCCGACGGCGCTTGCGGCTATCGACGAGGTATTCGATACGTGCCCCGCAATATGGCGCGGGCTGGGAGAAATTCCCGGATCGGGATACCGCATTCGCCCCGAATACTCCGAGTTCGATGCCGTGTTGCGCTTCGATCCTGCAATCGAGCCGACGCAAGACCCGAAAGGCTGCCGCTGCGGCGATGTGCTTCGCGGCATCATGGCTCCGAACGAGTGCCCCCTGTTCCGCAAAGTGTGCTCCCCTGAGAATCCCGTAGGTCCCTGCATGGTCTCCAGCGAAGGCAGCTGCGCCGCGTACTATCGGTATTATTAGGGATTTGAATTGAACTCTGGCTTGCGGGGTGGTGCGTAACCCAGCAACGTATGTATTGATAATCCAAATGTATATTTGTGCATTATGAAATTAGGTTGCTTGAGACCGTCCATCGTTTTTTGCTTGTGCGGCTTTGCTGATGTCGGCATCTAGATTTCTTAGGTCGAGATTTCTTTTCAAAAAAAGTACTTCATTAATCGTTTATCGTTGAATGAAGTATGCAAGGAGATATATACTAATAACGTATGTTCGTAGCGGTGGATGGAAAATTTAGGAGGTTGAAAATGCTTTTTTACGCTGATGGGACAACGTACGGTACTTGCACTTTGATTGGCTATGGCAGCATTTGTTTTGATATCGGTTTTTAAATAGACTGAATATGTTTGCCAACTTGTGCAGGGATCAGTTTCTGGTTCCTGCACAGCCTTTATGAGCATCTGATAAAGTGTTCTCGTAGGCTTTTAAAGCTTGTTGCGTTTCGATTGATTTGTGGTTTCACTTTGGAGGGATTCAGTGATTAACGAAGATGTTTTAGAAACAGAGCTCGCCTTCAATCGATTGAAGAAGATAAGCAAAGGCATACGGCTTTTACTCATCGTACTTGCTTGTTTTGTGATTGTTCTGCTTGCGATCAAATTAGGGGCTGCACTATTTGCAACTCCGACGGAGTCTCAAAATGTTGCTGCAGTTTTGTTTACCGTTGTATCCGATCTCATAGTGATGGCCTGTCTTTTCATAGGGGCCAGCGTATTTTCTGCTCTTGGCAAAGGCGAAGATCCGTTTTCGAAGCGCCAATCAAGGATCATTCGAATAGCTGCTTTGTTAATGCTGCTTGATGTTATCATAGGCATATTTGCATCAGTTGGCTTCCCTCTGGTAACCGATTTTGGTCAAGCTTCGGTTGGCCTTTTACCCTCGCAGGGTGGTCGCACAATCGTATCTATCAATGCTGGCGAACTTGTTATTGCTGGAATTCTCGTAGGTCTTTCTGTCATTTTCGACTACGCAAGACTTCTTCAGAAATTATCAGATGAGACGCTGTAATAGCGCGTTGATCTGCTGCTGAAGCAAAGCGCAAGAATCATTGTATCGACAATAGAGATAAAACCACCCCTTTTTGGCGATAGTTCCCGTTGTACGATTTCACCGTGCAAAGTCTATCCACAAGGAGCGTTCGCCATGCAATCATGCAACCTGTTCATCAGCATACCGTTCGTCATAGGCGAAGCGAGCTGGTACGATGCACCCCTGTTTCCCAACACGCCACCCGCGGCTAAGCGCTCGTACCTCGATGCCGTACTCGCCGAAATGCAGGGATTCGCCGACGAGGCCGCGCACCTTGATATTGCGTCTGTCACATTCGGAACGGGTTCGCTCAGCACGATTCCGGAAGCCGATCTGCGGGACTTTCTTGCGAACATGCGGAAAACGTTCACCATCAAGCCCGACACGCCGGTCTTCGCTACATTTGATCCAGGTCTCGTTTCGATCGGTCAGGTAAACGAGCTGAAAGCGTTCGGGAAACCGCGCCTCGAGTTTCGGTATTTCACTTCGAATACGCATGAAGCAGATGCACTCGGAGTGCCAATGGGCGAAACCGAAATGAAGAAAACCGACATCGTCCTGGAAAACGCAGGACTCAAAAATGTAGGTATCGAGGTAGCTGTCGGGGTTGAGGGGCAGACGAAGGAGTCGCTTGAGAAAACCCTGCGCGATGCGAATCGCTCGATAGTCGATCGGTTCGAGTTGTTCGTTTTGCGGGAAGGGCACGCGCATGCGCTTCCCGATGACGAGGCAACATCGTTGTTCGGATTTGCATGCTCCTGGCTTGAGCAGCATGAGTTTCGACCTGCGACTCCGGTTCGGTTCGTCCAAAAAGGCGCTGAGGAAAGCCCCATCCGGGTCTTCCGTTTCGCGGCAGGAGCCGAAGAAATCCAAGGGGCGATGCTCTCATTCGGGCCATCGACCATGTCGGTGTTCGATGGCATGCTTTGGTCGAATACGGACGATTTGGCTACGTACCTTGCAAAGAGCGACGATCCTGCAGCTGTCACCAAAGAGGTCCTTCGGCTTGATGATCACGTCAGAGCTGCGCGGCACCAGATTGACACGCTGTATCGTGGATGCGGCAGCGTGCCCTATGACGAAGCAGCACACACCCCGCTGCTTGATGATGGGCTTCTGGTCTGCAAGGAAGAATGTTCGCACTGTGGCGAAATGAGCAGCGTGCGGCTTTCCGAAAAGGGAAGGATGCGCTTTGCGCAGGTGTTCGACCGATTGGCGCATGCTTTGATATAAGGTTCCTTGCCGCGAGCAGACCCATGCGAGGCGTCTTCCAGGTTCGTGGCGTAATCCTCTGGACAACAGACATGCGGCGCACGCCTCCGTGCACCGCATGTCCACGTGCCACTTAAAGGTTTACAGCCCGGGAGGGCCACCAGCCGGTTTGTTCGCGGTTTCTTCGGCCATCTTTGCGAGCTTTTCGGCGTACGCATCTGCCGCCGCCTTGTCGGCTTCGAGATTCTGGGCGATGTGCTCACCCGCAACGTAACCCTGCGTGGTCGCAACACCCACGGAGTTGCCGGCCATGAGCGTATGGTACTGGATCGCGTAGCGTCCGCCGCAATCGTTACCGCAGGCGTAAAGGCCCTTGATGATGCTGTCGTCGAGGCGGCGCACCTCGAAGTTATCGGTTACGAGGACGCCCGACATCTGTACCATGCCGCTTGAGATGCGGCCTTTGTCGGTGTTGCCCGCCATACCGAAGAAAGGCGGGGTGTCGAGCGGGTTCATGAGGTCGGCGTCGCGGCCCCAGTCGGTGTCTTTGCCCGCCGCGCACATCTCGTTGTAGTGTGCGATCTCGTCGAGCAAGCCCTGCTTCGCTTCGCCTTCGTAGCCGAGGATATCGGCGAGCTCTTCAAGCGTTTCGGCAGCGTACATCTTTGATTTGCTCATACCGTAGCCGGTGAATCCGTACACTTCGAAGCCATCGGGACCCGTTGTGTAGTTGGCCAGATCCTCCTTCACGAGATCCCATTCGCGGGCGCAGGTGGTCGATGACATGTTGTGCTCGTAGCCTTGGTTTTGGATGTTTTCTTCCCACTTGCCGTCGGCGATGGTGCACAGAAGTTCGCCGCGAGCGCGACGCGCCATGAAACCGAGGCCGCCGAACTGGAGCTGCGCATCGTTGTAGAAGCGCTTGCCGTCGGGGCCGAACACGGGATAGTTGCCGATGGCGGTAAGCCCCGGCGTCCCCATGCCGTTGCCGAAGTTCATGGCTGCGCGCGGCCCGGGCTCCATTACGCCGCCTGCCCAGCACGCGAGCTTGTGGCCCATGCCGTCCTGGCCCATGCCCATGAAGCCCGAGGGATCGGTGGTGTCCAGGCCGCTCGCTTCGGCGAGCTCGCGCACTTCGTCGTTCAGCGCGAGCACCATCTCGCCGTTGCCGGAGAAGTCGCCGCAGGCAAGCAGGACGGCATCCGCGTTCACGCGCACGTATCCATCGGGACCTTTGCCGTACGCGCCCGTCACATCGCCTTCGTCGTTTTGAATGAGCACGACAGCCGAGGTGCTGTAGAGCCATTCCGCACCGTTTTCCTGCGCAATGTCGATGCTGTGCTGGAGCACGGTGCCCCATGCCGGCTGGTTTTCGCCTTTGCCGAGCGTGTTGTTGAAGTCGCGGTACGATATCGTGCCGGGAAACGATGTGTAGCCATGAATCCGCTTACCATCGGGTTCGCCCTGTTTCTGGTGTGGCAGAATGCTTCGCTTTCGTTTTTGTTTCCCAGTTCTGCGGATAAAGCGATCTCGCCCTTGCTCGTGGGCAGCGTGAGCGTCGCGTTCCTGCTTGCGTTTTGCGTGTTCAGCTACAAGCGCGATGCGGGTACGTTCACACCTGCGTGGTCGATCGGCCTTTCGTTTCTCGCTACGGTCGCGGCGTGCGTCGCAAGTGTGCTCGTAGCCCAAACGCTGCTTCCGCTTTGGGGAATCTACGTTGCCGCAGCAGTGCTCGGATTCGTTGCGGCCGCTGTTGCATTCGTGTGGGCGATGGCGTTTTCCGAGCGATCCTCGAGCGATACCCTCATCGGCGTCTGCTTCGCGTTCTTCCTTTCAAGCGTGATCGACCGGATTGCCATGAGCAGCGGTTACTTCACCATCCCCGTCACCGTGGTGGCGTGCGGGGCCATTTCATGGATTTGCTACGTTCTCGCGATACGCGCCAAGCCGCTCGACGAGCGCCCGCTTTTGGTGCGCCCCACGAACACGCTGGAGTTCGTGAAGCTCGGCGTCGGCGTGGCAATTTTCGCCGTGGCCCTCGGCATCGTTGCGGGTACGACGGCCGATGTCGCAACCGAAGATTCCATGCGCGGGCTCAACGCCAACACGGCTACGGCGGCCATCGTCGTTTCGTGCGCGTGCTTCGTTGCCGCAGTGGTTTTTCGAAAGCGCATCGAGGCGATTTCGCTCATCAAGGTATTCGCTCCATGCCTTGTCGCGGTGATCCTCTGCAACATCGTCGATCTCGGCCGATCGGATATCTGGCTTGCGCTCACGATATTCTCATGGGCGTTTCTGCGCCTTTGCGTATTTCTCGTGCTCGTCGAAATCGATCGCCATCGCATCGTCGGCCTTCCGATGGTGTTTCCTGCGGTATGGACGGCGCTGTGGTGGGGCTATGCGGGCGGCGTGTTCATCGGGCAGAACATCCTGCCTTTGGCGGGAAGCGGTACGCAGGCGATCATGAACAGCGTGGTGCTGGTGGCGGTGCTTGTGGTGCTCGGCGCCGTGCTTTTGGTGGGAAGCCGCCTGACCATGCGGTTATCCGAAGACGAGGCTTCCGATGGGGAAGCGCGGGCAGCGCAAGGGCAAAGCGGCGAGCGTATCCGGGCTGGGGAACAGGACGAGAGGCGCGGCGTCCCCGGCGCCAACGCCGTTGCCGAGGTGAGCGGTCTGCCGTTCGATGCGACCGGCGTACCTCGCGATACGGGTGTTGTCGAATCCCTTGAGGATCGGTGCGCACGCATTGCTGCAAAGTTCCAGTTGTCAGCCCGAGAATCCGAGGTGTTCGTCCTGCTTGCGCAAGGCCATACCCGTGCGAGCATCGCGAAGAAGCTCTTCGTATCCGAGAACACCATTCGCGAGCACGTGAAGAACATCTACAAGAAGCTCTACATCCATTCACGCCAGCAGCTCATCGATATGGTGGATGCACGGCGGTAAAAGCCCTATTGGGGTGGAGCGATATGAGCCCCGCCTCTTCCGGTAGGGCGCCTCGGCCAACTCAGTAGGATCGGTCGCGTGTGAGTATTGAACACATTTAGAAATTAATGTATCATTGATACATTAATTGTGCACAGGACGGAGCACCATGGGAAATCTTCTCTATCCACTCGAGCTTACCGAAGAAGAAAAAAAAGTCCATTGTGGTGCCCGATTATTCAAGCGATTATTACTGCATGGAGTATCGATATGAGGAAATATGCTCCTATACGCGTATGATTCATGCTTGCATACGAAAAGGATCGTTCGTTGTGCTTAAGGGCGACCCCCTTGGTAGGGGGCAATCCCGACAGAAGAATTCTGACTGCATGAGGATTTACGGTTTATGGCGAAAAGAGCAGCAGCAAAAGCTTCTCTTAAGCGTTACAGCGGACGAATTCTGCCATACGGTGAAGAGCGGCGATGGAAGCGTGCTGTATGTGTATTGTGCCGATCGGGTACTGTATAAAGCAGCAAGCGGGTACCGCGAAGTTCGACTCTACATAAAACATGACTGCCAAAGAAGAAACGGACCTCATGACATCGTAGTATCGCTTCACGAATTAGAATATCCGATTCTGAGAGCCTTTGGAGAATAGGTGATTACCATGGTAAAAAGCGCATATTGTCCCACCTGCGAACGTGATGTTTCTTTCAGCGTAAAGGAAGTCGAATGCACAACGAGTCTCGATGGGGTCGAATATGCGTATTGGGTAAAGCAAGCGGTTTGCGAAAAGTGCGGTGGCGAAGCGGTTTACGAGCCATTCGAGGAAGAGGCTGGCCGTGCGTTCAACGAAGCGGTTCGCGAGAAGAAAGGACTTGTCTCGCTTGCTAAAATTCGAGAGATGCCGAAACGTTACAACATAGGAAAACGCCCTTTGTCTCTTCTGCTCGGATGGGGCGAGATAACCTATACGCGTTTTATGGATGGTCAAGCTCCCTCTCAAGAGTACTCGGATGTAATCGAGAGGCTTTACAGTGATCCTGCTGCATATTATCGAGTGCTCGTTAAGGGAAAAGACCGTATTTCAAAAATCGCGTTTCGAAAAAGCGAAGAAGCAGTTGCATCTGTTTTGGATAGCGATTTCAAGTCATCTGAAAAGATTTACGAGGTCGCCGATTACTTCTGTATTTTGTCAGAAGGCGATATAACCACAATGATGCTGCAAAAACTTACCTATTATGCCCAAGGGTTCAGCTACGTTTTTCTTGACTCCCCTCTTTTTGAGCAATGTCCGATGGTGGGCGACGCTGGTCCTGTGTACGGGCAGCTCCTACAGGAGTATCAAGGAAAAGATCTCCTTGTCGAATATAGTAATCAGGGGCAAGCAGAAGCTAAGCTTGCGGACGCGTTCGAAGGTGTCGAAGAAGAGCTGCTTAAGGCAGTTTTCAACAGCTTCGGTCGATACAGCGGAAGCATTCTTACGCAAATGGTCCTCAATGAGGATCCTATAGCGAGCAGAAATGGAACAAGTGTGAAAACGCAAGAGAAACCCGAGCACGATACCGTTCCAACGAACGACATGAAGAACTACTTTAGAAGAATAGCCAATGCCTTTGGGATGAAAAGCAGCAAGGATATTGCAAAGTACGCTGATGAGGCGTTTTCGAAAAGCACGTTGGCACCTACGGGATAGCGCAGTATCGCAGTATACTGAACCAAACGCGAGCGACTGAAACGAGGCCGACTATGAAGTACGTGCTTTCCAACTGCATCCTGTTCGACGGAACCGAAGGCGAAGAGAACCTGCGCGAGCACGTCGACATCTTCGTGAACGAGGGAGTCATCGAGGCGATTGCCGATCACGGTGAGGCCGTGCCTGGCTATGAAGTTGTGGAGTGCACGGGGAAGTACGCGATTCCCGGACTTATCAACCTGCATGTGCATCTGTTCGGTTCCGGCAAGCCGAGCAAGACGCTTTCGGGCGGCGGTAGCGCGCAGACGCTCATCAAGATCACCAAGACGGCGCTCGGTGCGAAAATACTCGACTCGATGGTGAAATCGGGTGCGCAAACCCAGCTTGCTTCTGGTGTGACCACGGTGCGGGCAGTGGGCGATTTCCATTGGTCCGATGTGCGTTTGCGCGACCGCATCAACGCGGGGCATGTCGTCGGTCCGCGTCTGCTCGTATCGGGGCCAGCCATCACGGTGCCGGGCGGTCATGGCGATGGCACGTTTGCGGTGACGGCAACCGATGAGCAAGGCCTGCGCGCGCTCGTGCGCGAGCACAAAAAGCACGGGGTCGACTTTATCAAGATATGTGTGACGGGCGGCGTGATGGATGCGAAGGTGAAGGGCGAGCCCGGCGAGCTCAAGATGAACCTCGAACAAACGGCGGTCGTATGCGACGAAGCTCACAAGCTCGGTTTCTACGTGGCGAGCCACACCGAAAGCACCGAAGGCGTGCTCGTCGCGCTTGAAGGAGGCGTGGACACCGTCGAGCACGGAGCGCCTGCGACAGCCGAGATATCTGCGCTCTACCAAAACACGGGGTCGGCCGACATCTGCACCATCTCGCCGGCCATCCCCCTGTGCAAGCTCGATCCGAGCGTGACGCTCATGAACGAGTTCACCCAGTTCAACGCAAACGTGGTGCTTGAAGGCATCGTTCAGGGCGCACGCGGTGCGCTCGATGCGGGCACGCCGGTGGGCCTCGGCACCGATTCAAGCTGTCCGTTCGTCACGCAGTACGACATGTGGCGCGAGGTCTGTTACTTCGCGAAGTACGTCGGTGTGTCGCCGGCCTTCGCCATCCATACGGCAACGCTTTTGAACGCGCGAATCGCGGGCATAGCCGAGGATACGGGTAGCATCGAGGCAGGCAAATGCGCCGACATCGCGCTTTACGACGCGAACCCGCTTGAAAACCTCGCCGCGCTTCGCACGCCGAGTATGGTTGTCGCACGCGGCCGACGCCTGGATCGCCCTTCGCCGAAGCGCGTGAGCGCCGTGGACGCAGAGCTCGACAAGCTGCTGTAGCTTCGAAGTTGTCGAAAGGCGGCCCATTGCCACGTAAGAAAGCGTAAGATGCTACGGTTGCCCTTTTGCCCTGTGTGACTTCGCTGTAGCAGCTTGCCCAGCTTGGGCGCGCGAGCTTGCATTAATTTGGTTGAGTCCTACCCTGCATGCATAAGGCTGCATCGACCTAGGAGTGCAAGAAAACGTGTTCTCGAGAACCTGAATTCTGGCACAAAATTGGAGGTTTGACAATTATGGAATGTCATACAATCGGGTTTTGCCATTTTGAAATTTTGTGACCAGGCGTTTCTCTGGCTGTATAGGCAAAATTAATTATGTATCTAGTTATACAATTGTCAAACCGGAGGTGCGGCAGGAAGCTGGACCGCCGGCAGGCGGTCCACGACCGATCGAGCGGCCCCCGCGGGGGCCGCGAGGAGGGAGCCGCATGTACACGGAAAGGGAGAAGGTCCGCTACGTCGAGACGATGTGGGCCGAGGGGCTCACGCCCCGCGCCGCCGAGCGGAAATGGGGGACCCCGTCCAGGGAGTCGCTGAGGCGGTGGCTGGAGCAGGCCGAGGAGGGCTCCCTGCCGGCGGAGATGCCCAGGGTGAAGGGGCGCGCCGAGCACGCGCCCCACTCCCGCTACCCCGAGGCCACCAAGGCGGAGGCCGTCCGCCTCTACGGCCTCGGGGAGAAGCCCGCGCACATCGCCCGCCGCCTCGGCATCGCCGAAGCGAGCATAATATCGGTCTGGAGCAGGAAGGCCCGCAAAAGCGCTATCATGTCCGAGACCGGCGCGGAGGGCGCGCCGCGCGAGGACGAGGGGGCGAAGCCGGGCATGGGGCAGGCGGCGGGATCGGACGACAGGCGGATCGAGGCCCTCCGGGCCGAGCTCGAGGAGGCGCTCTTCGAGGTGAGCGTCTACAAGGAGCTGATGCGCGACCCAAAAGCCGCAAGCCCGGCGAGCCTGTCGAAGAGGCGGCTCGTCGGGTTAGGCGAGAGGCTGAGGCGGGACTGCGGGTGCTCCCTGGCACGGATCTCGACGTTCTTGGGAATCTCGAAGAGCACCTACCTCTACCACCGGGCGAGGCTCGATAGCCCGTCCGGCATGACGGACGGGGGCTTCGACGGGGCCGTGGCCGCGGCCTTCGCGGAGAACGGCGGGATCTACGGCTACCGCCGCCTCAGAGCGGCGCTGGAGGCCGGCGGCGTCCGCGCGCCCGAGCGCAGGGTGCGCGAGTCGATGGCGCGCCAGGGGCTCGTCGCCCGGTGCTCCAGGTCGGAGAAGAGATGGAGCTCGTACGCGGGCGAGGTGTCGGACGCGCCCGGGAACCTGCTGCTCGGCGAGCACGGGAGGCACGACTTCTCGGCGGACGCGCCCAACGAGCTGTGGCTCACCGACATCACCGAGATGCGGGGGCGCGACGGCAAGTGCTACCTGTCCGCCGTCGTCGACTGCTTCGACGGCAAGGTCGTCGCCTGGCGCGCCTCGGAGAGCCCCAACGCCGAGCTCGCGAACTCCACGCTCGCCGACGCGATAGCGACGCTTCGGGAGGGCCAGCGTCCCGTCATCCACTCCGACCGCGGCGGGCACTACCGCTGGAAGGGGTGGATCGCGCTGTGCGAGGGGGCCGGCCTCGTGCGCTCGATGTCGCGCAAGGGGCACAGCCCCGACAACGCGGCGTGCGAGGGCTTCTTCGGCCGGGCGAAGGTCGAGGCGTTCCATTCGCTCGTGCGCGCGGGGGCGCCCGTCGCCGAGATATTCGAGGCCGTCGCGCGCTACATCACGTGGTACAATGACGGCCGCCTCAAGACGTTCAGGGAGAACGGGAAGAAGGCCACCTGCGAGACCATCGAGGGCCGCCGCAGGAGGCTCGGGCTGGCGGCCTGAGCAGTCCAAGAATCCTGCCGCACCCCCAACCTCGGATTTTGTGCCGAAATTCTTGATCCTCGGAACGTAAAGAGGCCTTGTGTCGTGGTTTGGACCGAGGGCAGCGGTTGGCAAAGGGAGCGGTGGTTTGGACCGAGGGCAGCGGTTTGCGAGATGGGCGGCAATCCGCCAAGATGGGCGGCAATCCGCCAAGATGGGCGGCAATCTGGTAAGGGGAGCGGCAGTCCGCCAAGATGGGAAGCGGTCTGGCAAGAGAAGCAACGGTCCAAACAGAAGGAGCGGGCAGGGTGTCGATGCGCCGTAGCGGGTCGCTGGACTACCGCGGTAGTTCCACGATAGCGGCGATCCCCTTCGGCTCCACGTTCTCCAAGCGGATGGAGCCCCCATGGGCCTCAACGATCCCTTTTGCGATGGGAAGGCCGAGTCCGGCTCCCCCCGTCTCGCGCGAGCGGGCCGCATCAGCGCGGTAGAAGCGGTCGAACACGCGCGCGAGATCGCTCTCGTCTATACCGATGCCGGTATCCGTCACGCTGATGACCGCCCCGCATCTTTGGGAGGCTGCGCGTACCGTGATGCTGTCCCCCTCGCCTGTGTATTTGAGCGCGTTGTCGAGCAGAATGGCAAGCACCTGGCGAAGCTTGTCGCGATCGCCGCGCGCCGATACGCCGTCTTCCGTCTCGAAAAGAAGCGTTTTGCCCTGCAAGAGGGCGAGTTCTTCGTACGCCGTAACGATCTCTTCGCAAAGCTTTCCGATATCCGTATCGCTCATCTCCAAGCCACGCTGTCCCGCATCCGAAGCGGTAAGCTCGAGAAGGTTTTCGCTGAGACGTGAAAGCCGTTCGGCTTCTTCGATCGTCAGGGTTATGTCCTCGAACTTGTCGACGATGCGCGCGTTGGGATCGCCGAGCAGCAGTTCCTGGGTGGTACGGATGACGGTGAGCGGAGTACGCAGCTCGTGCGAGGCGTTCTGCACGAATTCGGTTTGCTTTTCCCACGCGACTGCGATGGGGCGCAGCGTCATGCGCGACAGCAGGTAACTTGCAGCGGCACAAACCAAGAGTGCGACAACCAGGCCCGCGACGAGCATCGTAGTGAACTGATCGAGGATCGCGATCTCGGAATCAACGTTTGCAATGGCCTGCATGTAGGCCACGGTGGAATCGTTGCTTTCAAGCAGGTAGTTCACGGCTCGGTAATGGTGTCCGTCCTGGCCTATCAGATACGGGGTATCGAGGATGTTGGAATCGAACGGCAAATCAGCGATGAAATCGGGATAGGTTGAGTAGAGGCCGTACGTGTCGGTAGTCGTGCCGTTGCTCGCACGAGCAAGGAGTATGGTTTGCGGGTTGTCCTTGATGGTTGCATCGATGCTCTCGCTCAAGGAAAGGGCTCCGATGCCGGGGCCTTCGTTGATTTCAAAGTCTTCATCGGCAGATCCCGTGCTTGACGATTCGATGGAATAGGTTGCAGAAGATGCCACATCGACGGTTGCCCTCGAGCTGGGAACGAGCAGTTGCTCATCGACAGCTCTGAATATGTTCGAGCTCACGGTTTGGTACACGAACATGCCGAGCAGAGCGAAGATGAGTCCGAACACGACGAAGAACAAAGCGGTGTAGCGGATCGATTCGCGCTTTAGGTGGTCATTTTCAATCGGCGACGGTGTTGCGGATATCTTCTTCCTCAGTATCATGGGTAGCTTCCTCCGTGAGCATGTATCCGACTCCGCGGATCGTTTTGAGGTACGTATCGTAGCCGAAAGGCTTCAGCTGCTTGCGGATGCCGCTCATGTACACGGCGACCACGTTTGAAGAGGTATCGGACATGAATCCCCACACGCGATCGAACACCTGCGTTTTCGAGACGAGACGACCCTGGTTTTCTACCAGGTATTCGAGCGCGTCGAATTGTTTTCCCTTGAGGTCGAGCTGGGTTTCGCCGATTTCGATCGTGCGGCGCGAGCGAGAAACGACGAGGTCTTTGAATGCGAGTGCTTTTTCCTCGTAGCGGCCTGTCGTTCTGCGCAGGATTGCCTCGATGCGCATGAGCAGCTCGTCGCGGTGAAACGGTTTCACCAGGTAGTCGTCGGCACCTGCTTTGAATCCACGCGCCTTATCGGCGAGCATGCCCTTTGCCGTTAAGATGAGCACAGGGGTGAAGATGCCGTTTTCGCGCAGCCGTTCGAGCACGGTGTATCCGTCCGTTACGGGCAGCATCAGATCGAGGATGATCAGGTCGTAGATGCCTTTGCTTGCAAGAAAGTAACCCTCTGCTCCATCGAACGCTTGGTCCGAGTCCAGCGAGGATGCAAGGCATCGCTTGATCGCGTGCGATAGGTTGCGGTCGTCTTCGACAATGAGGATCTTCATGCATGCACCTTCTTCGCGCCCATTCTATCATCCGCTTCGTTAAGCGAAGGTTAAACCGGCATGGAGATATTTCCACGAGCGGGGATTGCGGTTTCACGTTTCTTTAAAGGTCGGTTCGCTAGGATGCGAACACATTGAAACCGAGGAAGGAGTTAATCGATGTACGCGAAAAGCAAAGCGTTCAGAAACCTGGTTATCGTGCTGGTCGTGCTTATCATGCTGGGTGCCGGTTTGGTGCTGCTCAAAAACCTCAATGCTCAGGGTCTCATTGGGTTCGGCGATTCTGCCGGCAGCCCGGGGACGTTCCAATACAAGGACGGGTCAGGGGGAGACGCGGCTGCCGATGTGATCGTGTCGCCGTCGGGATCGGCATCCGAGGGCGAAGTCTCCGAATAGGGCAGGGTGAGAGAAAAGGATACGAATATGGTGAAAACCGTAGGAAAGGCTCTCGTCATAGCGGCGCTCGTCGTTGTTTTGGGCGCGATAGTCTATCTGCTGGTAGGGCAGAGCAGCCCTATGCCGGAAGATGTCGAGGAACCTTCGACGTTGCCGACCGCTCAGGTCGAGCGAGGTACGGTTGAAAAGCTCGTGACCGGGCCGGGCGAAGTGAAGCCCTCTGAAACCGAGAAGCTCAAAATGGCGAAATGGCGTTACTTCAAGTCATCCGACGTACCGCTCAACGAGCGCATCGCGGCGGGTACGGTGCTTGTCGAGTACACGTACGGCGAACCGCTCATCGCTCCGTACGATTTAGTGGTGTTGTCGAAGAACCTGCCCGAGAAAGAGCGCGACGAGCTTACCGAAGAGCATTACGTTGAGGTCGCACGCGTTGATACGATGCACGTCGAGCTTGAGGTACCCGAAACGGACATCGCCGCCTTGTCCGTGGGGCAAGAGGTCGAGGTGAAGCTGGCTGCTCAAGAAGACGCTGTCTATGCCGGTGCAGTAAAGAGCATCAACGAGGTAGGCACGTACAGCGCGACCGGCTCGAAATACAAGGTGACGATCGAGATACCCAACGATGGAAGCATGCTCATCGGCATGTCGGCCAACGCGAGCATCAAGGTGGGCGAAGCGGTCGATGTGCTCACCGTGCCGGTAAGCGCCGTGTCCGATGCGGGCGACCAAACCCGGTTCGTGCTCGTGCAAAAGCCCGACGGTGCACTTGAAACGGTCACGGTGCAAACGGGTCTCTCCGACGGCACGAAGGTCGAAATACTCGAGGGGCTCAGCGAAGGCGATACGGTAATCGTGAACGAGACGGCACCTGCCGAACCGAGCGATGGAGGCGATGGCGTCACCTTCATATCGCGCTCCGCAGTGGGGTGAGGTGCGCCATGATCGCTATAACTGGTTTGACCAAGCGATACCGTATGGGTGATACCGAGATACGTGCGCTCGATCACGTCGAGTTCTCGGTGAAGCGCGGCGAGTTCGTTGCCATCGTAGGTCCTTCGGGGTCGGGCAAGTCGACGTTCATGAACATCCTCGGGCTGCTCGATACGCCCGACGAAGGAACGTACCTGCTCGGCGGCGAAGATGTTTCGCGTATGTCGGATAATCGGCTTGCCGCTTTGCGCAATCGTAAAATAGGCTTCGTTTTCCAAAGCTTCAACCTCCTCAAAACTATGACGGCGGAAGAAAACGTAAGCATGTCGCTCATGTATCGGGGTATGCGCGCCCGGCAGGCGGACGCCATCGCCCGCGCGACGCTTGCCCGGCTCAGCCTCGAAGGCCGCGAGCGGCATCTGCCCTCGCAGCTATCGGGAGGTCAGCAGCAGCGCGTTGCCATTGCGCGGGCGCTCGTGGGCACCCCTGACGTTCTGCTTGCCGACGAGCCGACGGGTTCCCTCGATTCGAAGAAGAGCATCGAGATCATGGCGATGTTCAAGAAGCTCAACGAACGGGGGCAGACGATCGTGCTCATCACCCACAACCCCGAGCTTGCCCGTGGAGCGAGCCGTGTCGTGGAGATGGTCGACGGCGTGCTGGCCCAAGGGGCGGGGTTAGCATGAAGTGGCTGCAGGTTGGCAAGGAAGCTGTCAAAAACGTGGCCCGCAACAAGTTGCGCACGGCTCTCACCATGCTCGGACTCGTCATCGGCATCTCGTCGGTCATCGTGTTAGTGGGTATGAGCGAGGGATCGAACCGCCAGGTTGCAGAGCAGATGAAGGCTCTCGGCGGCGATATCGTATCAGCGTATCTGTTCGACGGGGCGCTCGGGTACGACGATATGAACGAAGTGCGCGCGCTGCCCGGTGTGGCGGATGCAGCACCGTCGAAGTACCTCGATGCGCAGGTGAGCGCTGGTACCGAGAAAACGAATCGCGCGATGGTCGAAGCGTCAGACGAGCATTATTTGGCCGTTCGCAACCTCGAACTTGCCTCAGGGCGCAATCTCTCGTCGGTCGATCGAGAAAACAAGTCGAAGGTCTGCATTATCGGCGGTGCCGTTGCGCGCGATCTCTTCAATACGACCGATGCGCTCGGACGAACCGTCAAGCTCGCCGGCGATGAGTTCACCGTCGTGGGGGTGCTTGAGGAAAAGGGAGAGTCGATGGGTCTCAACACCGAAGGTTTGGTGCTTGTCCCGTACCAGTCGGCGGACACGTTGGGATCAGATGGGAAGATCGCGACGATCTACGCCCGCGCAACGGGTGATGATGCCGTGCCGATGGCCAAAGGATCGATCTCGGGTTATCTCGAGCACGAGAAGCGCATCGCGCCCTCGCTTTTCTCCGTGAACACGCAAGACGAGATATTGGGCGCTGGGGGAACGGTGAACGAGACGATGACGCTTCTGCTGGCCGGCATTGCGAGCATCTCGCTTCTGGTCGCGGGAATCGGCGTTATGAACGTCATGCTCGTATCCGTAGCGGAGCGCGTACGCGAGATCGGCATCAAAAAGGCGCTCGGTGCCAAGCGAGGCGACATCCTGCTCCAGTTCCTCGTGGAAGCGCTCGTTCTGAGTTTGTTTGGGGGAGCACTCGGAATCCTGTTTGGGATTGCTCTGTGCGCGGTGGTAGAGTATGCGGGCGTTTCCTGTGCCGTGTCTTTGCCCGTCATCGGCATCGCCGCAGGTGCCAGTATGCTCATCGGCGTCGTGTTCGGCATCTTTCCCGCCTACCGCGCTTCGCAGCTGCACCCTGTCGTGGCGCTTCGTCAGGAGTAGATGGCGGGCGTTCTGCTTCTTGCAAAGGCCTCCGGCACAAGCCGGGGGCCTGTTTGCGTTTGAGTACCGGCGGAATCTAGAGCCCGCTCATCAAATCTCCGACGGTGGTATCGAGCCCTTCCGCAAGCCTCAGTATGGTATTGAGAGTGACGTTTCGCCTGCCCACCTCGACATCGCCAATGTACGAATGCGATACTCCGAGCTTCTCGGCGAACGCGCGCTGCGAATAACCGAGTTCTTCTCGGCGCGCCTTGACTCGCAATCCGAACTGTACACGTATATTGCCCATGCAAATATGATCATCTAAATCATCATTGCACGTGGACTATTATGAGTGTGCAATCTGGGTTATTCAGTGGTATCTTTACTGAATATATGATCGGATATATCAGAATTTGCGGTCCGGAACGAAGCCTCGCAGTCTTTTCTCCGTCACTCGCGAAAGGCAGAGCTTGCAAGGATGGTGTCGACGTGCCCATAGTCGTAAAACTGAGCCATATGATGGCAGTGAGGAATATGTCGCTCAAAGAGCTTTCGAGTCGCGTTGGGCTTTCCAACGTGAACATGTCGCGCATAAAAACCGGCAAAGCGAAGGCGGTTCGATTTACGACGCTCGAGCTGATCTGCGAGGCTTTGGACTGCGGTGTCGGAGACATACTCGAATACGAGCGAGCGGACTCAGAGCCGGGCACCTCAGACGATGGCGAAAAAACGGCACGGCGAATGGAAGATGCAAGGGATGAAGACGCGCGGGAATAACGCACAGACCTTTGCGGGCGCCAGCGGGGCGACGTCGCCTGCTTATCTCGAGTGATCGAGCGTTTAGCTTTCAGGTACGAGGGGCGTTGCTGCTTGCGTCTTCGGGAAAGCGCTTGTCGGTAAACAGCATGTAGGGTTCGATTCCGAGGGCATTGGAGAGTTTGATGAGCGTATCGACAGTTGCGTTGCTCCGTCCTAGCTCGATTTCGTTGAGTATCGTTCTGCTTACACCTGACATAAGTGAAAGCTTACGAATCGACAATCCTTCCTGAGTCCGCCGCGCTCGCAGCCTGTGGCCGATATCGATTTTGGTATCGCTGCTTGCTTGTACGAACTTATCTTTTTCCATCCAAATAGGGTATGGCTTTCAGGGTATACTATGGCCCGTTATATAGTGACAATCGGTCTATACCGAACACGAGAGTGGGCTTGAGAATATGGCGATCGTCGTTACTCTTGATGAGGCGCTTCGAAACAGAGGAATGAAGCTGCATGAACTGTCTCGATCGGTTGGCAAAAGCACGGTGAATGTATCGAGGCTGAAAACTGGGAAGGTGCGGGCGATCAGGTTCAGCATGCTCGATGGAATATGTGAGGCCCTCGATTGCCAGCCGGGGGATATCCTGGCTTACGTTCCCGATGCGGAAGAGCCTTGAGGGTGGTTTTCAATTTGTGATGAGCGACGGACGGTCGCTCGTTTGCCAGAAATCGTCCATATGGACGATTTCTGGCATGGATGCGCGTTTCGTTCTAGCCGTTTCGAAAAGCCGCGGGCATTGTGCCTGTTCAGGAATTTGACGGCGCAGCGCCCCCCGATTGTCCTCGCCAAAGATCATCCATATGGACGATCTTTGGCGAGGGCGAATGTCTATTCTGGTTCAATAGCAGATTGCGAGGATGCTGTCCGCGAACCGACGCTACACAACCTTTTCAAAGGCTTTTTTCTAGTGAGAAGTTTTTTAAACAGGATTTATTCAAATTTGGCATATTGTAGCTGTCGTATAGCGGGTCTTGCCGGGTGTACGGCGGTACACCCGGCCGCAAAGTCGCTATACGATATAGAACACGGAGGGATTCGTGCTGGCCTCCGGCTTGTAGACCTCCGCATCATGCTCGGTGATCATGGTCGAAATCTCGCTGTCGGGATCGTTGATGTCGCCGAAGTAGCGCGTACGGGTTGGACACGCCGCCACGCAGTACGGCAACTCACCATCTGCGACGCGGGAGGCGCAAAAGTCGCATTTCCCCGCAACACCCTCGTTTTTGATAACGATAGGAATCTCATACGGGCACGTAACCGCGCAATCGCCGCATCCGATACAGAGCTCCTTGTCGATTGCCACTATCCCGGTTTCGGCATCCTTCGCGATCGCGCCCGTCGGGCAATTGGCGTAGCAGACTGGACTCTCGCAATGGTTGCAGAGCGTCGGACGGAACTTCATCTTGACATTCGGGAAGGTTCCCGTTGCTTGGTAAAGGACGTCGCCATCCAAGCTGATTACGTGGCTGTAAAATGCATCGCCCGGAACCTGGTTGGACATTTTGCAGCTAACTACACAGGTTTGACAACCCGAGCAGTAGCGCGTATCAATAAGCATTCCGTAGGTCATCGTTGCCTCCTTACGCCTTCTCAACTTGAATGCGGACATCGTTGAACGGGCTGCTCGTGGCGCTTATGAACTCCTCAACCGCGTTCTTGGTGTAATGTGTCAGCATCTGGTAGTGACCCTCGATAAACTGCTCTGGCGTCCAGCCCTGCGACATGCCGGTAGTGCCCGTGATGATGCCGTCCGAAACGAACGCGCGCAGCGTCATGGAACCACGATCGTTGAATGCGCGCACTACGTCGCCGTGGGCGATTCCGCGCGCATCGGCGTCGACGGCGTTCATCACCAGATACGGCTCGGCCTCGATAGCTTTGATGGCCGTAGGCAGCATACCCTGTGTGTGCACGGCAGCGCGGCTATGCCACTGGATGAATTGCAAGGGGAATTTGTCTTTAAAGGCGTCTTCGGGGTTGTCATCGACGCGCTGGCATGTGGGAACCTGCTCGCCGAAGGGAACCAGGTCGTCTCTGTAGAATTCGATGCGTCCGGTCGGGGTGCTGAACTTTTTGTCGCCGAACGGGTAGGAGGGACCATACACTCCGTCGTCGCGAGCGAAGATGCCGGTCTTCATCATCTCGTCCATATCGAAAGACTCCATGCCTGGATGCTCGCTGCCTTCCAGGAATGTACGCACCCATTCCTCGTCCGTTTTGCTCCAGTAGTCGCCAACGCCCACCTCTTGGGCGAGGAGCGAAAAGATTTCGCAGTCGGACTTGCTTTCGCCCATGCGCTCGATCTGCGGCTGGTTCATGCGCACGAAGGGGCCGTCATTGGTCACGTCCCAACATTCCCAGTAGGTGGCAACGGGTAACACGATATCGGAGTACTCGGTTGTCCAAGTCCAGAACGGGTCAGCCGTTACGATGAAGTCGATAGCCGGAAACACCTCGTTGATGATCTTGTTGGCATCGGGGCTCTGGTTGATAAAATTCGAGATGGCAATATAGAGAAAGTCCACCGGCACCGGATTGCCCGTGAGGGCGGCATCGTAAAATTCGGAGGATTTGAACGCGTTGCCCGCGATAAGCTCGTCGGCCATGAGGCTGTAGGGTCCGAGCAGCACTTCGTAGAATGCACCGAAAGCATCGGATTTCTCGCCCACGTCGTACCATTCGCCATCGTTGAAGATGGAGCCGGCGCTGATAAAGTTCACGGCATCGCCTGTTGTGGCAATGGGAACGCCGAGGTGCTCTCGGCCCACACCGCCACCGGACTTGCCGATGTTGCCGCAGACGGCGCCCAATGTGACTGCCGCACGCGAGGTGGCGTAGGTGTAGCGAGTGCGGTTCGTGCCCTGTGTTACCTGGATGCCCGCTGGTATAGCCTGCGCGTAGTCCATGGCCAGTTGCTGAATAACCTCGGCGGGAACTCCTGTCACCTCGGCGGTGCGGTCAACCGGCCATTTGGCAGCCTCGGCTACCAGGTCG
This sequence comes from Raoultibacter phocaeensis, assembly GCF_901411515.1. Lineage (NCBI taxonomy): Bacteria > Bacillati > Actinomycetota > Coriobacteriia > Eggerthellales > Eggerthellaceae > Raoultibacter > Raoultibacter phocaeensis. The sequence continues at coordinate 747,410 of NZ_CABDUX010000001.1, read as the reverse complement.
TCCATGGCGGGATGGCAACTTACCCCGTCAACGTTGAAGGAGCCTGTGAGCGCAAGGGTGCTTTCGGGACCAGAAGTCTGGTCGTCGTTGCCGCCGGCATCCGCGGGATCGATCTCGACCATGGCATCGGTTGCGGTATCCCAAGCGCAGTACGTGTCCGCAGACGGATGCAGGTATTCGCCAGTCTCGTCGTTGAGCAGCAGCGGCGCACACGTGTAGTTTGCCAGATAGGTCTTGTCATGCAGGTCGTTCTGGAAGATGAGGTTCATCATGGCCAGAATGAGAGCAGGGTCGGTGCCAGGATTGATAGGAATCCATTGATCGGCCATTGCAGCCGTAGAGCTTAGGCGCGGATCGACAACCACCAGTTTGGCACCACGGCGACGCGCTTCGGCGATGTGGCGAGCCACGGGCGTGTAGGTATCCACTTTGTTGGCGCCGAAGAACAGCAGATACTTCGAATTGTACCAATCTTCGCCATCATGGCCAGGAGCCGGGTCGCCGCAGGTCATGAACATGCCGATCGACTCGCCGTGGTCTCCCATGATGTGTTCGGGCTCCCAAGTAGACGCACCGACGTTAAAGGCGAAACGGTTCACGGACTGGTTCGCCAACGTCGTCAGGTTGCCGGTCATTCCCCAAAAGCTTGCAGCCTGCGGGTTCTTCTCCATGACGGCTTTCAGCTTCGTGGAAATCTCGGAAATGGCTTCATCCCAACTAATCTGCTCGAACTGGCCAGAACCACGCTCGCCCGTGCGCCTCATGGGATGCAGGATGCGCGCGTTCTCGTCCTGAACCTTCTCAACGAACGCCATGCAACGTGCGCATGCGTTGCTGTTGCCAGGGCGGTTGGGTAGCGGACCTGGCTCTACGCCGATGATCTTGCCGTCCTTAATCTTGCCCTGCAGGTAGCAATACGAGCAGTTGTATCCGCTCGCAACGCCCACCGTTTTCACATTGGCTTCGGCGACAGTTTCTGCAGCCTTCTCGGTCTGGGCGGCAGGTTGGCAGCCGGTAAGTGCCAAGCCAGCAACTCCGGCTGCTGCAGCGACAAAACCTCTTCTGCTTATGCCCATCTTGGATGATTTGAGGCCAACATCACTCATATGACCCTCCTCCTAACTAACGCTCTCCCTAGCGTTTACTCGTCAGGGATAGGCTATCAACGCGGCCAATGCCAGATATTAAGGGATCCATTAAGAATTATTACGAATGATTAAGTCGGGGTAGAGCATTGGGCTCATCAAGCCCTGAGATGACCTTGCCGACGCTCACACAAGGCGGTAGCCATACCCCCATTCGGTTAGCAGATGATGCGGTTTGGCTGGATTCTCCTCAATCTTTTCCCTGACCTTGCGGACTACCACCGCAACGACGCCGGAATCGCCTATATAGTCCTCTCCCCACACGCCTTGCAGAAGGCGTACGCGTGAGATTGCTTCTGTCGGATGCCGTGCAAGAAATGCCAGCAAATCAAACTCCTTTGCCGTCAGAGGTACTTCCGCACCACGTACGACCACGGTTTTCGAGCTCAGGTCAACGGAGAGATCGCCTAAATCGATTACATTCGAATCCTTCCTTTTCGCAGGAAACGCATCGCGTCTGCGCAGGCAGGTCCTTATCCTCATGATCAGCTCTTCGGGTTCGAAAGGCTTTGTCACGTAATCGTCTGCCCCTAGCTTGAACCCCATGCCCTTATCGACCAGATCGCCCTTCGCCGTAAGGAAGATCACGGGAACCCTCATATCAACATCGCGGATTGCCTCGCAAACCTCGAAACCGTTGAGTCCTGGCATCATGACATCCAAGACGACCAGATCGGGAGATGCTTCCCGGAATATGCGCAGGGCCGCCTCGCCATCGGAGGCGGTATCGACTTGATAGCCGTTCTTCTCCGCATAGTACTTGACTATCTTGAGCACGCTGAGCTCATCGTCAGCCACAAGGATCTTGCTAGGCATCGCCTTCCCCTTCCTCCTCGGATACCACAGCGATATAGGGAAGGATGACCGTGAAGAAGCTTCCTTCACCGACCGTGCTCTTTACATGGATGGAGCCGCCATGCAGCTCTGCGTATTCCTTTGCCAAAGCAAGCCCTAGGCCACTTCCGCTTGTAGGTTTGTCCATATGATCGCTTGCCTGCACGAACTCCTCGAAGATTGTGCGCTGTTCCTCTTCCGGTATGCCCGTTCCATTATCGATAACGCGGAATCGTATGGTTTCGTCCTTCTTGTGGTGATACGCTTCGATGACGACGCAGCCATTGCCGGGCGTATGCTTGATGGCGTTGCTGATCAGGTTTTCCAAGATATGGGATAGCTTGATCGAATCCGCAAGAAACAACGGCATTTGCTTCGATCTGAAGAACGATAGAGTAAGATTGCGCTCCGCAGCTAATGATGCCAAAGAGGATTCCAGATGATAGAACACCTCATCGGTATCAACTACTTGCATTTCGAGCGAAGCCCTGCCCGCCTCGAGCTTCGCTGATTCCAAAATATTCTCGATAAGCCTTAGCAGGTCACGTGAGTTACAGGCGATGGCTTCTATCGCATCCGCATCAAGGTCATCTCCCGAAGCATTCGCCTCGCGAAGAATATTCGCATACGCGATGATCGCCGTAAGGGGCGTCTTGAGTTCATGGCTCATCATGGTGAAGTAATGCGATTTGTATCGGTTGTCCGCCTTCAGACGCCCGTTCAGAGCCTCCAGCTCCTCGGCCTGCGAGACCAGTAGCATGTTTGCGGATTCCAAATCGAGGGTTCTCCTCGAGACCTCTGATTCGAGCCCTAGATGAACAGCCTCGAGCTTCTTCGAGGCGTCGTTGAAGAAGGAGACCAAGCTGTTTATTTCCCCCTTGGCACCGATTGCATCGGCGTTGAGCTGCTCATACGACTGATCGGTGCCGTATCGCTCGATTGCGCGCTCCAGCCTGCCTAATGGCTTCGATACGTATTTCTGGATGAACCAGTAGCTTGCGAGTATGCATCCTGCCGACAGCACCACGAGAAACACACCCTGCAACAGTGCATTGTCGAAGTAGTTTTGCTCGAACTGCCTCGTAGGCGTGGCGATGCTGATGATGCCAACGAGATCCCCGTCGACGAAGCCTTCTTTCGGATATCCCGTCTCGTCGATTTCACCGGCAACGCCTCCATGGCAGCTCTCGCAGGTATCATCCATACGCAATGGGGCGGCGTATCGGAAATAGCGGCCCTCCTCGCCTTGCATTTCCCCGAAAGCCGTATACTCTTCGATGCTCGGATCGTTTGCAAAGGCAGCGAGCGCCTCTGTCTCGAAGCCGTCGGCGCGGTTCTGTTCGCTTCTCGGATTCAGTGCAGCATAGCTGATGACGTAATCGGTGCGTTTTGAGAACAGCGCGCCGACGGACAAGCCCGCTTTGGAGCAATAGAGCCCTTTCTGGTTGTAGACGCCATCCCTGTCATAGTTGATCCTGCTCTGATTGACTGAGATGAAATCCCAGATGGCACTCATGTTCTGAGAGAGAATATAGGCCTGATCCCGCATGGTGTCTTCGGCCTGTTTTCGCTGAAGAGACGAGCTGAGTGCGATGTTCACCAGCAGCAATACTACGATGATTGCTGTAACCGGTAGCGCCAAATGGTAATGAAGTCTGTGTTTCTTCAACTGAGCGACCCCGCTCCCTTTGCCCCTTTACCCCTGCACGCAGAATGACAGACATGGAATGAGAGGTCAAGAAAAAAGCATATCGGTCGTGAAGTACTTACAGATAGTTTTGGGCTTAAAGGACAAAACGTGTACCCTAGGCTCTAATCCCAGTCACTTCTCCAAGTACCGCTCGTATGCAAATCGCTCCAAGCGACTGCGCGACCCCATCTGGCTACAGCGACTTCGCTTTCTTTGGCGTTTTCCGCTTCTCGGTAAAGCGCTGCTATGCTTTCGTCGGTGGGCATCGTCTGCAATATGGCGGCTGCGGGAAGCGGGCGCTCGGTATGCAAGTAGCACCACCACGATATCGCTTTGATGCGTCGCTCTAGCCTCATACCCCGATGGCGCCTGAGCATTTCGCGCAGCTGGGCGTTCACGCCGCCTTCTATCCGATTGTTCGTGGCGGGAACAGCTCCGCCTTCCAGCAGCTTCTCATCGAGGTAGGTAAACAACGTGCCGGCGCGGGCAAGCTTTTCGAGGCTGCGGCGCGCCTTTCTCAGCCGCTCGTGCTTGAACTGCACCCTGCCGTCGATGACCGCCTTCTCCTTGAGGAAGGCGTCCCACTTGTTGCACCAGCCCGCGAAGGCGGCCAGCCACTCCGCTGCCTCATTGGGGCTTTCCACATGAAGGAGGTCTTTGGCTATCCCGTAGAGCTCGGCTCCTGCCTGGAGCTTGGGTCTTGTCGTCGTGCAACGCTTCACTTGCTCGAATGCGTGGAAGGTGCACCTCTGCACGCGCGTTGTCGGCCATACGGCGCGCCTTGCCTTCTCAAAGCCGCTGCCACCGTCGCTCACCACGACATCGGGAGGGGCAATGCGCGCCATGAGAGCCGCCCATGCCTGCGAGTGCTCGCTTCTCGCCAGATGCCAGCCCACAACGCAGTCCTTCGTGCAGGCGATGAGCACGACCGCCTTGCGCCCAAGCCAGATGCCGTCAACGTGGACGACGTGATGCATCTCGTCGCAAACCGGCGCGACGGGCCATATACGCCAAAATCTTTCCGATGAGCGCCTAAAAGAGCGCCCCGCCCCCGGCATATCGGCTTGACGAGACGGTGAGAGCAGCCAGGCGAGAAAGCCCTTGAGCTTTTTCGCGGTGGTATTCACCTTGTGCGTTGTGGTCGCGGCGCACGACACGCACTGCCAGCGCTTCGTGCCTTTTGCCGTCTTGCCGTGACCCTTCATCTTGCCCCCGCACACAGGGCATCGTTTAGCAGCCATGCCCCAAATTGAAGCATATAGCTCAACTCTACCCCTTGACCTGCGGTGTCAAGGGATTTTAGGGTACACGTTTTGTCCGACCGCAAAGTTGATGCCTATCAACCCTAGACAGCAAAATTCAACTTCTTATCTGGTAAAACACAGCAAATTAGGGTACACGTTTTGTCCTATAACCCTAGTTTTGCCTAGGAGAATAAAAAACGAACCCGGAGGTTCGTAGATGGTGTAAGTGGTGCGCCGTGAGGGATTCGAACCCCCGACGTACTGATTCGTAGTCAGTCCCTCTATCCAGCTGAGGTAACGGCGCACGTAATTCGACAGCTCGATTATTCTCCCAGTATTGCCGTTGATTGTCAAAGGGTTTTTGTAAAATGATGCAAAATGTTTGCTTTTGCTATTTGCCCCTTTCAGAGGGCAGAATTAGCCGCTCTTGGGTGTAGCGAGCGGGGTTGCAAACGCAAAACCGCAGGACGCTTATCGAAAAACGGCAGTTTCGTATAGGCGGGGCGTTCTCGACGCGCTACAATAACCCGATATATCTCGAGGACTCCCACTGCTCACCGATCAACGTGTCACCACAGGGAGGCGCCGCATGCGGCGCTCGAGGAAGCGCAGCCGGAATCGGCGAGCACGCAGTTCGCCATCGAGCCGGGCATTATGCGAATGCGAACGGTCGCGCATATGCGGGAACACCCTGCGCATGCAGTCAGAAAGGGGTTTGGATGAACGAAGAAGAGAAAAAATTCGCGCTCTATCAGAACTTTCAGAAGGTCAATTCCATCGATCCGGAATTTTTCGAACAGTATCAGGTAAAGCGCGGTCTGCGCAATCCCGACGGCACGGGCGTCGTTGCCGGCGTTACGAACATAGCTAACGTGCACGGCTACGTGGTTTCCGATGGCGTGAAGACTCCCGATGAGGGGCAGTTGCGCTACCGAGGCTATGATCTGTACGATCTGCTTGAAGACGATTCGAGTGAGCGCCGATTCAGCTTCGAGGAAGTTGCCTATCTGCTCTTGATGGGCGAGCTACCTACGCAAGAGCAGCTCGACCGCTTCGTCTCGGTGATCGACAGTCAGCGCGAGCTGCCCGACGGATTCACCGCTTCGCTCATCATGCGCAATACGCCGCCTGACATCATGAACATTCTTTCCCGCTCCATCCTTTTGCTGTATGCGTTCGACGAGGATGCCGAAGATCGTTCGCCGCAGCATGAAATCCATACGGCTATCTCGCTCATCTCGCGTCTGCCACGCATCATGGTGCTCGCATACTACGCGCAGCGTGCGAAATATTACAACGAATCGATGATCATGCACCGCTTCGTTCCCGGCCAATCCACTGCCGAAACCATCCTCTCGATGCTTCGTCCCGACCGCTCGTTTACACCCGACGAGGCGCGCATGCTCGACATCATGTTGTGCTTGCATGCCGAGCATGGCGGCGGTAACAACTCCACCTTCACCACGCGCGTCATCACGTCCGCCGACACCGATGCCTACTCCACCTATGCGGCCGCCATCGGATCGCTCAAGGGCTGGAAGCACGGCGGAGCGAACCATCAAGTGCTCGCCATGCAGAAGGAGATCAAGGAGCACGTGGCCGATTGGTCGGATGACGGACAGGTTGCCGACTACCTCGCGAAAATCGTCAACAAAGAGGCGTTCGACAAGACGGGCCTCGTGTACGGTATGGGCCATGCGGTGTACACCATCTCCGATCCGCGTGCGATCATCTGCAAGAAGTTCGCCGAGCGTTTGGCCGAAGGCACCGAGTTCGAGGCGGAGTTCAATCTGCTCAAGAGCATCGAGCGCTTGGCGCCTGAGGTCATTTTGAAGGAGAAGGGCACGAGCAAGGATATGTGTGCGAACGTGGATATGTATTCCGGGTTCGTGTACTCGATGATGGGCATCCCTGAAGATCTGTTCACGCCGCTGTTCGCCTGCGCCCGCATGTCGGGTTGGGCGGCGCATCGGTTCGAAGAGATCGTGTCGGGCAAGCGCATCATCCGCCCTGCGTACAAGACCACGCACTCCGGCAAGCGCGCGTACAAGGTGATCGGGGAGCGGTAAGGCGTTCCTGCGTTACTGCGCAGCGGCGAGCTTTTCTGCTCACCGAATCTTCGGATCTTATCAGCTCGCCGATATGCGTGACTGAGAAGGTCGCTTATACGCAGTGCAACTCTTTTAGACAAAGCGGCGCGTCGATTGCGAGAGTCGGTGCGCCGCCTTTTGTTTGCGCAGCATGCCAGGTGCCGTTTACGCGGTGCCGAACGCGAGTTTTTCGAACTCCTCGAGGGGGGCGGGCCGCGAGTACAGATAGCCCTGGATCATGTCGCATCCTGCTTCGGCGAGAAACGCGCGCTGCCGTTCGGTTTCGACGCCTTCGGCGACGGTTTTCATCCCGAGCCGCTTTGCGAGTTCGATTGCTATGCCTACGATGTCTGCACCGCGGCTGTCTTCCATATTCGGCTCGTCGAAGAAGACGCGGTCGAGCTTGAGCGTGTCGACGGTGAGGTTCTTCAGCACGTTGAGCGAGGAGTACCCGCTGCCGAAATCATCCATCGAACAGGTATAGCCCGCCGCGTGGATGTCGTCGATGACCCCCGAGAGCATCTGGGGATTCTCGAACACGAGCGTTTCGGTCAGCTCGAATTCGATGAGCGAAGCAGGTACGGCGTATCGCTGCCGTATGGCTTCGAAGCTATCGAGGAAGTGGGGATCCCTCAGGTGCATGCGCGAGAGGTTCACTGAAATCGGGATGGCGCGTTTTCCGTCATCGTGCCATGACTTGAGCAGCGAGCACGTCTGCTCGAACATGTAGAGGTCGAGTTCGACAATGAAGCCGTTGCGCTCAAACAGCGGGATGAAATCGTTCGGGGGAATAAGGCCGTTTTCGGGATCGTTCCAGCGCACAAGCGCTTCGGCTCCGGCAACGGTGTTGGTCTGCAAATCGAGCTTCGGTTGCAGGTAGGCCACGAACTCCCTGTTTGCGAGCGCTGTATGCATCCTGCTCTCGATGTCCTTGTCCTTCGCAAGCTTGATGCGATCGTCGTTGCTGTAGTAGTGGAACAGGCAGAGTTTGTTGACGCGCTTGTCGCCTGCCTTCTTGCGCGCGACGTTCGCGCGATCCTGTATCTGCATCATGGGCAGATCCGGTTCGTCGATCAGATAGACTCCGGCGGTTACGGTAAGCAGGTAGGCGTGAGCGGTGTCGATCACCATATGCCGGTTCGCATCGGCGACCATGCTCTCGATGCGCGCCTCGAGACGGTCATTGGACTCGGCTCTGATCAGGAGGTTAAATACGTCGGCAGAGATACGCCCGGCGAACTCGCCTTCGCCGATGCATCCGGAGAGCTGCTCGTAGAGTGTTTTCAGCACCGCATCGCCTTGGGCGAGGCCGAACTGATCGTTTACTACCTTGAATTTGTCGATATCGATGGCCACAAGCGCATAGGAATTCGGGGGAGCTGCCTGTATGGCGGCCCCGGCATCTGCCTCGAAGCTCGTGCGGTTGCGCCCGCCGGTGACAGGATCGACGAACGCGAGGTCGCGCAGTTCGAGCGCAGTCTTTTCGGCGCGATTGCGCTGTTCGATGGCTTCGGTTGTGTCGAGATAGAGTACAAGGTACACAGGATCGCCTTCGATATAGGAAACGCAGTCAGCGAATATGCGGAAGAAGGCGTGCTCGCCGCGGATGCTGATCGCTTCGGCCTCGAACGAAAGCGAGGCTCCCTCGCGCATAGCGGGGTAGTGCTCTGAAATGACTTCATCGTTGAGCATCACGTTGCTTTGCAGCAGTCGTTGCATCTCGGGCGTACCGATGGGGCCGAAAACTCGGCGAACCGATCGTTGCCGTACAAAAGCGAAAGACCGTGTTCGCCGACGCGGTAGCGGGCGATGAAGCCCGGTATGTTGTCGTATGCGATGGAGCGCTCTCGTTCTATCTGCACGACATCGTCGACGTTGGTAAAGGTGGAGTAAATGACGGGCATGCCGTCGATCAGCTCATTCGTGAACTTGCCGACCACATGGATCCAGGTAAACGAATCGCCCTTTTGGCGCATATGCAAGAGGCATTCGTATCCAGGCTCGCCCGCTTCAAACGCTTTCATGACTTTGGCAGAAAGCTTTGCGTATTCTTCGGGATCGTTCTGAAAGTACATCCCGCAGCAGTTTTCGAAGAGGCGCTCGTACTCTTCTCGCGTGTATCCCGTCATCGCGTAATAGAAATCGTTCGCCCATACGACTTCGAAACGCTCGGTGAACAGATGCTTGCTTACCGATACGTGCAGGGCGCTCATGAGCATGTTGTATTCTTCAAGCAGCGAGTCTTCGGTTATGCACGCAAGTTCCTGAGCGCTTCGCGACCCGTTTTGAAAAACGCTGTCGGCAGCAGCTGTCTTAGGTGTACGCGCGCCGTCGTTTGATTGCTCGAGCATGGTCCCGCCTTTGTCGAATGGACGTTCCGACCTGCATAGCAGAAATAGCGTAAAGTATAACCTGAATAGTCACAAAAAGACCGGGCTTTCGCCGTAGGGAAACGAACGGTATTAATCTTCTTTCGGGATAGATACGAGGCGTCTCTGCGAAAGGTAGGGACGTGGGGATGCGTAGGTGCCTTGCGAAGCCATCCGAGCGCCTTTCCGTGCTGCTGAGAGCCTTGTGGTTTTCGCCGATGCGTTTACGGATCATTGTAAGGACTTCACTATAATTGGACTGGTACGCTGGTGGGTACGTACACAAATCAGGCGGCATCGGGTGCAATCGGTTGCATCGGTGCATGTACGGGTGCGGGGTTATGGATTTTCCTACAACGGTAGTCGAAGCGATCAAGAGACAATACGAGGCAACGAGCACGTGCAGGGCGTTCGGCGGATGCGCAAGCGAGGCTATGGCCCCGTACTACGTTATGCATCTCGAAGACAACCTTATCGAACCCATGGCCCCGTGCCATCGCGAAGAGTACGCGCTCGGTGCTGGGATCGAGCTCGATGAGAAGATGCGTGCGCTCAGATCATCCTCGGCGATGACGTTCAATCTGCTGGGAAACCATCGTGTCGAGGTGTCCGATCCGCTGCTCGCGCCCGTCGGCCGCTACGAGGTGAACTACGAGTACCAGCTTTCCACCTTGCGAAGCAATCCGAACAAGGCGAACCTCGATGCGCGGCTGCTCGCCGAAGATCGGAGTACGGTCGTGTACTGCGAGATGAAGATGGCCGAATGGATGCTCGGATGGATGAAAATGCTTCGCGCATCGTATCTCGATCCTGCTCGGTATCTGATACCGCGGTGCGAAGCACAGGTGTTCATCGATCTGTTCGAGCAGCTCGTTGCCGGGCATCCGAACAGGAAAGGCTCGCGCAAGACGCGGTTTTCCCGGTTCGACGCGCTGCAGATGGCAAAGCACCTGCTTGCGATCTACAGCAACCTCGATGCCGAAGAAGCTTCTTCGATCAAGCTGATAACCTGTATATGGGAGGTGCGCGATACGTCTGTATTGGCCCCCTACGAGCGCAAGTACGAAAGCTGGCTGGCCATCGAACGGCGCGAGTTCTCGGAATTTGCCCGGGCGGCGTTGCCCGTACTCGCTTTGTTTGAAAAACGCGGGTTCGATTTGGTGATCGAGTACGTACCGTTCGATCGCTTTTTAGCCTGCCTGAGCAAAACTGACGAGCAGCAAAGAAAGCTTGCGCGGTATCTCATGTGATGTTTGGCATTGGGATATAGGATGCGGTCGGCAAAAGGAATGCTGGCGAGAGCAATTCCGATCCGAGATCCCTGCCGTGCCGAATATGTTTGTGTTCTAGGTTCATTTATGGGCGGACGGATGAGTCAGGTATACTGATACCAATCGACGACAGGGGCTGATCTTCATGAGTACGAGGGACTTTGGTATACCCGAACAAACGGCGCACGTGCCGCAGATGCAGACCCCCTTCCCGCCCGCATCCGTTCCTCAAAAACGGGAGGGCATCGGCATCAGGCTGTGGCGGGCGGCGTATCCTGTGCTGCTCGTGCTCGGCGTGCAAGCGGTTGCGGGGTTCGTGCTCGGCATGCTGATCGCCGCGAATCCTCAGCTGTACCGCATGACGAGCGACTTCGACCTCCTTTGGCTCGTTCTCGTGGCCACGGTTGCTTCGCAGATTGCAGCGGTCCCGTTTCTCGTCGCGTTTCGCATCATGGACGAAAATCGGCTTCGGGCAAAGGGCGTGTGGAAGCGCTACCGGCTGCCGAACTTCGGCTACCTCGCGTTGTGCTTGGGGATCGGAATCGGCATGGCGCTTCTGGCCTTGTGCCTGTTCGAGCTGATCGGGCTCGGAGACGACGGAACGCAAGTGGTCATGTTCGCCTCGCACCCCTTTGTTTCCATTCTTGTGATCGGGCTTATAGGCCCCGCAGTTGAAGAGCTGGTGTTTCGCGTTCTCTTATTCGGAAGGCTTCGCGAATGGATGGGCCCCGTGTCGGCTGGCTTACTTTCGGCCCTCGTGTTCACGCTTGCTCATGGCAACGAGATCCAGGGGGTCACCGCGTTTTTCTACGGCCTTGCACTCGCGTTCGTGTACGAGAAGTTCAAAACGTTCTGGGCTCCGTTTCTTCTGCATGCGGGCGTCAATTCGACGGTGGTGCTGACGGCGGTTGTCGGCCGCGGGTTCCTCGTCGGGGCGACGCTGCCGTTTGTGGCCCTAGCGAGCGCGGCGGTGGTCGTTGGTTTGGTGTTCGTTGCCTATCGCGCCCGCCTTCCGAAAGAGAGGGAATAGCACCTACAAGCAGAAGCGCTCGTCGTCGATGTCGTGCTTCACGACGCGACGGCGGTATGCTGCTGACTCGCAGCGGTTATCCCAGAGCTTGAACAGCTCGGCCACGATTGTGGGCACCACGCTCAATACGATAACCACGAGCCAATCTACGGGCCCGATGGGCAGGATGCCGAATATCGCACCGAACGGCGGGATAAGCGCCATGAGGGTGAACAGCGCGATCATGGCAAGAGCGCTATAGAGCATCGTCATGTTGTCGCGGATCGTGCGGCGAAACACCGAGCGGCGCGTGCGAACCGTGAAGATGTGCAGGATGCTCGTGAACGCGATCACGAGAAACGCCATCGTCTGGCCAACCTCTTGGGAGGGGGCAGTGCCGCCGGGAAGGTGCACGAACGAGCCGAGGTAGTACGCGACAAGGCCCACCACGGCAAATGCAAGCGCCTGCTGCACGATGACCTTCGTAAGACCGCCGCTGAAGAAGCTTTCGTCACGTGCGATGGGCTTGCGGCACATGAGACGGTCATCGCCCTCTTCGCGGGCGAGGCTCAAGCCTGGTATGCCGTCGCCAAGTACGTTTATGAGCAGCAGCATGACGGGGGTGAGCGCGATGCCCCAACCTGCAAGCTGGGCTCCCAGGATGATGGCGATTTCCGACATATTGCACACGAGAAGGAAGTACAGCGTTTTACGGATGTTGTCGAACACGTTTCTGCCTTCTTTGACGGCGGCAACGATCGTGGCGAAGTTGTCATCGGTAAGCACGATGTCGGAGGCGCTTTTCGCCACCTCGGTGCCGGCCTGGCCCATGGCAACGCCCACGTCGGCTGCCTTGAGGGCGGGGGCGTCGTTCACGCCGTCGCCGGTCATGGCGACCACTTCGTCATGCTCCTGCCATGCTTCGACGATACGTATCTTGTCCTCGGGTGACACGCGGGCGTACACCGAATAATCGCCGATGTTTTCAGTGAGCGTCTCGTCGCTCATGGCGGAGAGTTCGCGGCCGGTGACCACCTTGTCGTTCGCGCCGATCAGCCCCAGCTCGTGCGCGATCGCGCCTGCGGTTGCCGCGTGGTCGCCTGTGATCATGATCGTGCGGATGCCGGCCCGCTTCGCTACGGCGATGGCCTCTGCCGCTTCAGGGCGCGGTGGATCGATGAGGCCTATGAGGCCGCCGAACGTCAGGTTGCGCTCGAGTTCTTCGAAGGAGCCGTCTTCGGGCAGCTTCTCGACATGAGCGCTTCCGAGTGCGATGAGCCGAAGGGCGTCGTCGGCGAAAGCATCGTGCATCGCCGTGCGTTTGGCGGCGGCTTCGGCTCCATCGTCGGCAAACGGCAGTCGGTCGAAGGCGCCCTTGGTGATGACGAGGTATCCCCCCGAAGGGCATTCGTGAATGCTCGACATCATCTTGCGATCTGACGAGAACGGCACCTCGCCGATGCGCGGCCAGGCACGACGCAGCTCGCTGAGGTCGATACCCTTCTCGATCAGCAGGCGAATAATGGCGCTTTCGGTGGCATCGCCGACGATACGGTAGGGTTTTCCTTCCTCGGCATCTTCGCTACCTGGCTCGACGGGCTCGATCGTTGCGTTGCTTGCGAGGGCAAGGCGTTCAAGAAAACGCGCTTGTTCGTCGGAAAGAGGATCTTCTGCGGCGAACGGATCGGCTCCCGGAATCCAAAGCCTTTGGACGGTCATGCGGTTTTGGGTAAGCGTCCCCGTTTTGTCCGAGCAGATGATCGAGGTATTGCCGAGCGTCTCGACAGCGGGAAGCTTTCGTACGAGCGCGTGCTGGTCGACCATCTTGCGCACGCTATGGGTGAGCGAAAGCGTGACGATGAGCTGCAGCGTTTCGGGGACGGCGGCAACGGCCAACGATACAGCGGCAAGCATGAGCATCCAGAACTCTTCGCCTTGCCGAAGTCCGACCACTACGAGCACGATCGCCGATACGATGGCGACGATCGTGATCATGCGGCTCACGCGGTTGAGGCGTTTCTGCAAGGGGGTTTGGATCTTCTGGGAATTGTTGAGGAACCCTGCGATCCTGCCCATTTCGGTATCCATACCCGTGGCGGTAATGACGGCGATCGCGTTTCCGGCGGTAACCAGGCACCCAGCGAAAACCATCGAGGTCTGATCGCCGAGCGGCGCTTCGTCTTCATCGATCGGCGCACTGCTCTTCTCAGCGGGTTCGCTTTCGCCCGTGAGCGATGATTCATCGACGAAGAGCCCCGTGCTTGACACGATGCGCGCATCGGCGGCGACGAAGTCGCCCGTGCGGAGTATGAGGATGTCTCCGGGGACCGCGCTTGCGGTTTCGATCTCGACGCGCGATCCGTCGCGCAGCACGTAACACGTCGGATTGCTCAGGCTTTGCAACGCTTCGAGAGCCTTTTCGGCTCCGCGCTCCTGTGAGACGGCGAGGGCGATGTTCATGACGATGATGGCGAAGATGACTATGGGTTCGAGGTAGCCGTGACCTTCGCGAATGGCAAGGGCGAGCGAGAGGAAGCCGGCGAGCAGAAGGATCACGTTCGCAAGATCTTTGAACTGGGTGAGCACCATCTTTACGATGCCATCCTGCTCGGGCTTTGCATACTCGTTCGGTCCGTACTGCTCGTACCGCGCGCGTACTTCGCTTTCGGTTAATCCGGTATCGGGATTGGCGTTTAACTCCTCGAGAGCGGTTTTCGCAGGCGTGCTGTACCAGGGCTTCATCTATTTGTCTCCTCGCTTCGGTCGTTTCCCCATGGTAAAAGCCGCGGTACGTTCCCTGGCTTCGAAACGGCAACGATACGTAATACATTCGGTATCGATGCTGATCAGTCCTCCCATGCTGAGACGTCGCAAAGTGAACCGAACGGCTACGGTTCGTCAATCGCTTGTCAAAGGTCGCTTGGTGCCGCACGGTCGTGCTTGCCCGAGGTGGTACAACGAAACGAACCACCGCAATCAGGTCCAGATGATAATTCGTTGAAAGGTTGCAGCCATGTACACTGATCTCAAAGGGAAAATTGCCGTCGTAACGGGCGGATCGAAAGGGCTCGGCGCTTCGATGGCCGAGCGATTCGGCGCTGAAGGCATGTCGGTTGTCGTGAACTACCATTCCGACGAAGAAGGCGCGAAGAAAACGAAGGAACTCGTCGAAAAAGCGGGCGGCAAGGCCTGCGCCGTGAAAGCCGACGTGGGAACGGAAGAGGGCATCAAAGCCCTTCTCGACAAAGCGCTTGAGGAATTCGGCGGTTTGGACGTTTGGGTGAACAATGCGGGCGTCGAGAACAAGGCGGCCACCGACGAGCTTTCGCTCGAAGACTGGCAGAAAGTCATCGACACGAATCTGACAGGCGTGTTTCTTGGCTCACAGTGCGCCATTCGCTATTTCCTCGAAGAAGAAAAGCAGGGCTCGATCATTAACATGTCTTCGGTGCACGAGAAGATTCCGTGGCCGACGTTCGCCCACTATGCGGCGAGCAAAGGCGGTGTCGAACTGTTCACCAAAACGATTGCGCTCGAGTACGCCGATCGCGGCATCCGTGCGAACTGCATCGGGCCCGGTGCCATCAACACGCCCATCAACAAAGAGAAGTTCGACGATCCGGAGCAATACGAGAGCACGGTGTCGATGATTCCGATGGGTCGCATCGGCGATCCGGAAGACGTGGCAGCTGCCGCAGCATGGCTCGCGTCCGATCAGGCGCGTTACGTGACGGGCACGACGCTGTTCGTCGATGGCGGCATGACGCTGTATCCGTCGTTCCAGTACGGCGAAGGCTAAGCAGGCGCTTCGGCACGCGGCGAAAGCCCGTACTGTTCACGACCTTCCAGCAGTTCGGCGACTGAAAAGAGGCTCAAATCGAATGCCTGCCCGACGTACAATGTCTGAGGTAGGCATTCGTTTGGGCGAAACAGAAGATGCAGGTTGGACGAGATCGATGTCAAACATCGCAAAGCGCCGTTCAGTGTCGTAGCCTGCGAAAGAGTTTCTGATATGTTCCAAAAAGTGTATTCTGAAGCATTTTTTGGAACCAAAAAAAAATGCACTATGGAACATTTTTTAACTCGTTCAAGCTATCCGGTTGTCTGCGAAGAACTTCGGATATGATGGAGTCGTAAGAAGCATTCCCCCTTACGCAGTGTTCTACATCGAAGGAAGTTGATACGAGGAAGCTATTCGAGGTTGCCTATGCCGACTACGCAGCGTCCCGCAAAGCGCCCCACTTCTCGTCGAGCCGACTATCGGGCGAGCCGTCCGACGGCTGAGGACTTTCGGGTGCCACGGCCGTATCGCGTACGAAACGCGTCCTCGCGCCGTTCCCCGATGGTGATAGCCCTTCTTATTCTAAGCGTACTCTTAGCGGGGGGAGCTGTCGGCACGTACGTATTGGTGCAAAGCGCTGCGCCGCATGGGGGCGGCGCTTCTGCGGGCACGGATCCGTTTGCGGTATCCGAGAGCACGTTCGTGCCTCCCGAACCAGAGGCGGAGCCGACGCGCATCACCATGACGTTTGCGGGCGATTGCACGCTCGGCACCGAGGAAAGCTTCGACTACGAATCGAGCTTCACGGGTGTCTACGATGCGCAGGGCCCCGATTACTTCTTTGCCAACGTCAAAAGCCTGTTCGAGCAGGATGACCTTACCGTGGTGAATTGCGAAGGCGTGCTTACCGATTCCACCTCGCGCGAGGATAAGGAATACGCCTATAAGGGCGATCCAGCCTACGCAGACATATTCGCCCGCAGCAGCATCGAGGCCGCTTCGGTTTCGAACAACCACATCTATGATTACGGATGGAACAGCCGAGGCGATACGATCAATGCGCTTACCGAGGCGGGCGTTTCTGCGTTCGGCGATGAAATCGTGGCGTATCGGGAGGCGAAGGGCGTCAAGATCGCCCTCATCGGGGCGAACATGCTCAGCTTGGGCCTTGGCATCCAAGACAGTATGACGGCGAACATTCGCGCCGCTCAGGATGCAGGCGCGCAGATCATCGTCGTGTTTATGCACTGGGGCACCATGAGGGAATACGATCCAACCGACGACCAGATTAAGCTTGCGCATGCCGCCGTCGATGCGGGCGCAACGATAGTTGTAGGCTCGCATCAGCATGTGCTGCAGGGCTACGAGACGTACAACGGGCGTTCCATCGTGTACGGTTTGGGCAATTTCTGCTATGGCGGCAGCCGAACGCTCGGAGATCCCGATTGCTATATCTTCCAGCAGACGTTCACGATGGGGGAGGACGGCGTTGAACTCGACGCTGCGGCCGAGGTGATCCCGTGTCTCATCTCTTCGGACAGCGAGCGCAACAACTACCAGCCCGCTATAGCCGAGGGGGCCGACAAGACGCGCATCGAGGGTAAGATAGCCGAGAGCAGCACCGGTATAGCGGGACGAGGATAGGCGGCCGATCGCAGATCAGGCTACCATGGGACGCGACCGTGCTGTTTTCGGATACCCCCGAAGGAGATTGTTAGTTTTTCAGGAACGGCCTGTTTCGCGGCCTGGTAGTTCATGTTGTTCAGCACAACAGCGGGCTATCGCATAAGCACGATAGCCCGCGAGATTGAAGTTCGAGCGTGCTTACAGGTTTGCAACCGCATCGCGTGCCGCAACACGTCCGGAGTTCACGTTATTGGCGTTGCATCCACCCGAAACGTTGATGGTGTAGATGTTGTTCCAGAGCATGGCCCCCTCGACGCCCACCACGTAGAGGCCTTTGATCGGCTCGTAGTTTTCGTCGATCGCGTGGAAGGTGCGATCGGTTTGCAGAGAGCCGATGGATGTGTTCACCTGCGGGATCACGTGGATCGCATAAAACGGACCGCTTGCAAGGGGCATCATGACCTCGGACGATTTGCCGTAATCGAGATCGGCCCCCGATTCGGCGAACCCGTTGTAGCGCTCGACAGTTTCCTTGAAAGATGCACCGTCGATGCCAGACTGCGATGCGAGTTCTTCAAGCGTATCGGCTTTGAAAATCTCGCCTTCGCCGATGGCGTCTTCGAGCTGCTTTTGGGCATCGGCATCGCCGTTCAGGAACATCTCTATCATCGGCGTATCCATCACGATGTAGGTAAGCTCGTTTCGCCAGGTAGGAAGCGTCATGGACATGGCGTTCGTCGCGGTGAAATCCTCATTGATGAAACGCTCTCCTTTTTCATTGACCCATACGGCAAACGGAGCTGCAACACCGATGACGAAGTCGAACTTTCCGTTGTCGTAGTAACCGGGAGTCGTGGGCACCTTGAATGCGGCAAGCATCGCCGTATTGCCGCGGTTGTCGCGCACGCCGGCATCGATGCCCATCTGGTGTCCGAGGCCGTCGTGGCCGGGTACGCCGCCGATCACGTAGCTTTGAGGCTCAAGCCCGCATGCTGCCATGTACGTTTCGTTGTCGGCGAAGCCTCCTGTGGCGATAATGACGCTTTTCGCGTTGATCTGGATCGTATCGCCGCTCTTCGTTTGGGCGTACGCTCCGGCAACCGAGCCGTCCTCCGCTTTGACTAGTCCCGTGCCTTCGGTTTCGTACAAGAAGGTAACGCCATTCTTCTCGGCTGCTGCCACCATCGCCGGTACGTAGTCCTTTCCGCCCGACCCTGCTGCGAAGCGATGGAATACCAGGATATCGCCTTTGTCGACATCGACCTGGCCGAAAGTGACGCCGTTGTCCAAGAGCCAGTCGATGTTCTCGCCCGAGTTGTGCACCATGTCCACGTACCCGGGTCCGCTGCACCGGTACTGACTCTGCTCGATTTCGAGGCGAATCACTTCGCCGGGATCGACGTCGATGCCCTCTTCCTTTTGCATGCGCGACCCGACACCGAAGCATCCTTCGACGCCGTTCATATTGCCCCCGGCAACTGATTGGCTCTCGATGCAGATCGTGTTTGCGCCCACCTCGCTCGCCTGAACGGCAGCAGCAAGTCCCGATGCGCCCGACCCGATAACGAGGACGTCGCACTCTTTGGTCTCGCTGACATTGTGCGCTTCTTCTTGTGCGTTGGCTTCACCGTTCTCGCTGGTTTCGTTTGCTTGCGGTTGCGAGCAGCCTGCAAGCATGCCTGCCATTCCCGCAGCGGCAAGAATGCCGGCTCCTCCGATGAACTGCCTACGATTGATTCCTGCTTTCATGTTCTCTCCTATCCCTTGGTGTTGTCCCCCCGCTGTGCAATGCGCCGAGCCTTTCGCGGCTTAGCCGATTGCTTGGGATTCCGAAAAGAACTATGGGGGAAACGAGAGGCGCTGTATTCATACAATCGAGGCGTTTTTGCCTCATACAAATGAGGTGAGGCTATTGTGACCTGCTCATTTAAGGCGGTTGCTCACGTAAGGTTCTCGATAAACGAGATAAGCTCGTCGCGACTGTGCACATCAAGCTTCTGGTAGATGTGCACGATATGGGTTTTGACCGTATTGCGGGAAAGATAGGTCTCCGAAGCGATTGCGGGAACGCTTCTGCCGCGCAGAATGTACTGGAGCATTTCCGTTTCGCGAGCGGTAAGCGAATAGTCCGTTACGGCTCGGTCGATTTTCTGCTGCATGGTAGCCGATAAGCCCGAAGGCGTTTTTGCACCGCCTCCTTTGCCGCCTTCGTTCAAAATCGATTCCGTGGGAAACCGCGATAGCAGCAGGAAGCCGGCCAAGGCGACAACATAGACGACGCCGAGCGTCACTTCGAGGTAGAAGCCTCCGAGGAGGGTGACGGATAGTTCGCCGACGAGCATTCCGAGGATGAAGCCGCCATCGGTGAGGCACACGCCGAGCGCGAAGATCTTCGCCGGACTCGTGCGGCCGTTGTGGGCGAGCTTGGCGAACTCGGAATAGAGCAGGATAGTGAGAAGCTGCTGCGCCGAGTACACGAGGATCCCCGAGATCGCAGCTCGCTCATCGCCGAATGTGGCGATGAGGAGCAGTCCTCCGATTGCGATGGGGATGACTGCTTTCGGGATAAGCGAGGTGTCGCGCTTGCTTGTCATGTAGCCGTCGATTGCCACAATGACCAGAAGAAATGCGAACGAGAAGCCGATGGTCGTGATCCAGCTTGCTGCCGTGTCGTTCGACCCGAAGAGAAACCTTACCTGGAAGAAGCCGAGGGGAATGGAGTACACGAGGCAGAACAGCGCAAACCGTGGCGAGAGCTTTCCCTCGTCGGTACTTCCCGCTTGCGGTTCGACAACGGTTCTCTTCAGGCCGAGGTATACGCAGAGCACCGAAAGCAACGGCAAGGCGAAGAGCACGGCGATCATTGCCGGGCGCGGCAGAACGGCGATAGCGAGAAAGACGAGTTCGGACACGATGATGCCGACCGAGAGGACAAGCCGCTCCTTGTTGCTGCTGTAGAGCGACGAATAGAGCTCGCACCAACAGACGAGCTGTCCGCTCGTTCCGACCCCAACGGTAATTGCACCGAACATCAAAGCCCCATTCAATCCGCCGCCAAGCGCGTTTGCGTACAGGATCATTGCGAATCCGAGCATGGATACGAGCGGCGAGCCGAACAGGATAGCTTTGTTGTTCGAATACGGGGAATACTGTTTCGCCAGCGCACCGAGAAGGGTCAGGGCCGCCATATGGCCGAGCGTCGACCAAAACCAAGCGCTGTCGAAGACGGGGGAAGAGTGGGCCTTCGAGAAAAACCCCGTGAGCAACACAAACAGAAGCCACGTCCAGTAGATGCTGAACCCGAGGGCGCAGTAGAGGGATGCAAGGTGCTTGTTCTTTGAAAGCAGCTGGATGGCTTCTCCTGTCCACGTGTCTGCTTGGCGACTGTTCGGCATTGTAGCATAGGGGTTTTCTGGGACGGTTCGTCCATTGTTGTTTGCAGGCATGCGTTTTTAAAACGCTCGGTGTATTAGACTTACTTGAGATACGTTGACGGGCGGATTTCTACAGTCCTTTGACCAGATCTAGGGTTTGCATGATCCACTCGCGTGCTCCGGAAAGCCGATAGCCCGTGAATCCTGCTTCCACTAAGAGAGTCTCGACAGTGCCTTCGGATACGTCGAGGTTCGCGAAGGTGCGAAAGCCTATCCCGCGTGCGGCGATGTCCTGGATGTGATCCCAGTACGTGCCGACGGGCCCAAACGTCGTCGCATGTTCGATGGGATCGGCGATGGCGGCGAGCACCGTATCCTCGGTGTCTTCGTAGAACAGGCTGCGGCCATTGTCGTACAGCGGATAAAACGATTCACCCTGTCCGGCTATCTTCAACGCTGTGTTCGACAGATGGCGATCGTCTTGCCGTGTGACGAAATCCAGGAGCACCATGCGGTAGGCGATTTTAAACGCATCGTACTCGGAAAGGCCGCATCTGAACAGAAGCTTTTTCGATGTCGCGTCGCTCAGGGCTCATGATGCGCTCGGAAAGAAAATCGAGAAAATCGTTTGCGCTCCATGAAGTCGATCCGTGCGTATAGAGCGATAGCGTCGGGTTGTAGTCGGGCTGTTCGAAGGAGACTGACAGATCGCGATGCACGATGCCGACGACATCATCGGCCCATTTCAAATACCGATAGGCTTTGGTATCCATGGATCGTCTCCTGCCCGTGCGTTCGGGCCTCAGGTACAAGATAAACGCATTATGGCGGAGGAAGTAGGATTCGAACCCACGAACGCGTGAACGTTAACAGTTTTCAAGACTGCCGCCTTCAACCACTCGGCCATTCCTCCGCGCGTTGCGATTGCGCAAAAGCGCTGCATTAGGATAGCACAGAATGCCTTTGGGGCGAAGAATCGTTTATGCGCAGAAGGCACGCGTCGAGCGAATGGCGACCATCTGCTTATCTCTCGGCTAGGCGTCGGGAGTGCGCTTGCCGTATACTGTACTCATGACCGACGAAGACTACATGGAACTCGCAATCGAACAAGCGCGCGCGGCCGAGGCGCTCGACGAGGTGCCCATCGGGGCCGTAGTCGTCTATGCGCCCATCGATCCGGCAACCCGCCGGCCCCTTGCCGAGCCGCGCGTGATCGCCCGAGCATGCAACCTGCGCGAAAGCACGCAGGATCCCGCCGGCCACGCCGAGTTCCTTGCCCTGAAGGCCGCCGCCGATACGCTTGGCGTATGGCGGCTGACCGGTTGCACGGTGTACGTAACGCTTGAGCCGTGCATCATGTGCGCGGGGCTCATGCATCAAGCACGCATCGACCGCTGCGTATACGGTGCGCCCGATCCGAAAGCGGGTGCGCTCGGCACGCTGTACCGCATCAACGAAGACGAGCGTCTCAACCATACCTTCGAAGTGCAAGCAGGCGTGTGCGAAGAGGAATGCGCGAACCTGCTGAGCTCGTTTTTTGCAAACAAAAGGAAGAAGAGCAAACCGCAATGACAGAACACGCCAGTCCGAATCCCTCAGCGTGTGCCCCCGAGCAGTCGGCACGCGCTTCTGCACCGAGCACTAGCTCCAATCTATCTGCGCACGCCGCAAGCACCTCAGCTCCCATGGTTGTTTCCGATCCGCTTGCAGCCTTTGAGCGCGACGGTATGGTCAAGCTCGTTTCCCCTGCGAAGGTGAACCTCTACCTCGACATCGGCGCCAAGCGATCCGACGGCTACCACGAGGTGGTCACCGTCATGCATTCGCTTGCCCTGCACGATATCCTGCACATGGATATCGAGGCGACGAGTGAGGGTGGTTTGCAGATCGAAGTGCTCTGCTACGCGCGCGAGGGGCTCGAATCGCTTGCCATCCCTTCTGAGGAAAACATCGCTTACAAGGCGATCAGCCTTCTCGCTCAAAAGATCGGCCGCACTGAGAACGAGCGCATCACCGTGCGCATCGAAAAGCATATTCCTCACGAGGCGGGCCTTGGGGGAGGGTCATCCAATGCTGCGGCTGCGCTTGTCGGCGCGGCGGCGCTCTGGGGCATCGACGAGCGGGCTCCCGAGCTTCTGGAGGCGGCAGGCGAACTAGGTGCCGATGTGGCGTTCTTTTTGTTCGGAGGCTGCGCTTGCTTGACGGGTACGGGAGAAGTGTTCGACCATGCGCTCGAACCCATGAAGAAAACTGCCGTGCTCGTGAAGCCCGAAGGGGGTGTATCTACTTCGGCGGCCTATGCGGCGTTCGACAGGAGCCCGGTGCTCATCGATTCCGAAACGCGCAACGCCGCGCTTGTAGCGAAGCATGCCGAAGAGGTGCCGCTTGCGAACAACCTCGTGGCCGCCTCAAAATCGCTCATGCCCGAGCTCGCTGATCTGCTTTCGTGGCTTGCGCAGCAAAGCGGCGTTGAAAAATCGCTCATGTCAGGGAGCGGATCGTCCGCTTTTGCCGTGTGCGCGACGTTCGATGACGCCTGTCGCATCGTCGCTGCCGCCCGCAACCGCGGCTGGTGGGCACGGACGACCGCGTTCAGCTCTGCCCGTGCCATGGCTCTTCCGCGATAAGAAAGGCGGTTGTTACGCTTCCGCTTCGAGCGTGAATTTGCCATTGTCAGTTCGGTCGATCTTGAACGGGTAGGTGATGAGTTCTAGACCGAGCAGAATCATGTGGTGGTCGATGCTGGAGAACGGGTGCAGGATGAGCAGCAC
This sequence comes from Raoultibacter phocaeensis, assembly GCF_901411515.1. Lineage (NCBI taxonomy): Bacteria > Bacillati > Actinomycetota > Coriobacteriia > Eggerthellales > Eggerthellaceae > Raoultibacter > Raoultibacter phocaeensis. Next base: position 724,206 of record NZ_CABDUX010000001.1, on the reverse strand, counting down.
CGAAAGCACGAGTTCGAAGATGGAGAACGCGAGCTTGAGCACGAATCGGCGACCGTTCTTGATGCGATGGATGATCTCGTCGAACTCGCCTGCAGCTTTGAAGAGACCGAGCAGTCCCCACATGACGCCGACGAAGCTGATCGACGAGGCGCCGTGCACGAGAATGACTGCGCCGAGCACGCACATGACGATCGAGGTTCCCGCCGTCTTGTGGTCTTTGCGACCGTCTTCGCTGCCGCTCTGCGCATCGGCGTTGCCGTCGCCTTCCTTGCGTGCCCTGCTGACTTCGACGATAATACCGCCGATTCCCGAGAGCACCATGACACCGCCGAGCGCGTAGGGAAGAAAGTCGGCAGATTCTTCCGGCCAGAATAAGCAGAGAAGCCCGAGCAGTGGCAATACGAGCAAAGCGACAATCGAAAGCTTCCCTGCGTTGCTCTGGCTGCGTAGCTCTTTGATCGATCGAACCTCGGTCATGGGCGTTGCTCCTCCTTGCGCGCGTCGGTATTGCTTGCCGAACACCGCGCTCCCATTCTGGCCGCACGGGCTCCCGCAAGATGGTGCATCATACTAGCATCCTGGTTTTGAAGGTGGGAAGCAAGACACGCAAGACACAGAGGAGACACAGAAGACACAGAGGGAAGACACAGAGGGACGGTCCTTTTGTGTTGCGGATTTGCTTTCTCCGAGGCGGATCTTTGCCGAAAAGTAACCTGTGTACTGCAACACAAAAGTGCAACACAAAAGGACCGTCCCTCTGTGTCTCTGTGTCTCCTCTGTGTCTTCTGTGTCTTGCATCCCAAAGCTTCGGTTCGCATTCTCGCTTTCATGCCGCTGCCCGCATATATTCGCCCGCCCGAAACGGCTTATTGATATTAGGTCTCAATAAGTATATACTGTATCTTAGCGGCTATCATAAGACGAGAACAAATCGAAAACGAGGTGCTCACATGAAGAAATACGTATGCTCGGTTTGCGGATACGTGTACGACGAAGAGGCGGGGGATCCCGATAACGGCATCGAACCCGGTACGAAGTGGGAAGATCTGCCCGAAGATTGGGCATGCCCGTTGTGCGGCGCCGGCAAAGACATGTTCGAGGAAGAATAAGCAAGCTCACTCAGGAGAATGCCATGGATGCAATGAAGGAGCTCTCGTACGGAGAGCTAAGTGCTCTGTGCTCTAATTTAGCGAAAGCTTGCGAGAAGCAGCAGCTCTTCGAGCAGCAGAAACGTTTTCTCGAGCTTGCCGACTATTATGTCGGGCACGCCGAACCGGTTAGCGATGCAAGCATCGAAGCCGTCAAAACGCTCGTCAAGGGCGATCTCGAATCAGGTTTCGGGCCTGCTTTCGACCAAGCGCATGCCGATCACGATAGGGGCGCATTGCGTGCGCTTACGTGGTCGCAAAAAGCCACCGCGCTGCTCGATTCCCTGCTCAAACGTTACGACAGCAAGGGTGATGCGCTTGTTGCGGGTACGAGCGTGTACGTATGCGAGATCTGCGGCTTCATCTTCGTCGGGGATAATCCGCCCGATATCTGCCCCATCTGCAAGGTACCGAAATCCAAAATCATCAAGGTGAGGGGGTAGCCATGTACGCACCCGAAACGTACGCGTCCCGCAACATCGCGTTGTGCACCAAGGATTGCCTGTGTTTGTTCGTTTGCCCAACTGGTGCAACCGACACCGAGAACGGTCAGGTGGATGCTTCGAAATGCATGAGCGGCTGCCGTCTGTGCGTTGACGCGTGTCCCTCGCACGCGCTTTCGCTCATGTATCGCAGCTACCCAGCTCAGCAGGAGAAAACCGACAGGGTCGTAGAGAAGCTTATGGCTCTTGCGAATAGCAAGGTTGCACTCGAGGGAACCGCCCGCACCCTTGCCGAATCAGCCGAGTCAGCCGAACAGCGAACGCTTGCAAAAGCGATCGCCCTTTCTGCGCGCATTTCAGCGGAAGACCTTTACCGCGAGGCACGGTATATGCTTCCTCAAAGCGATGGGGCGAAGGATTTGCTCAGATTGATGCTCGATGAGGAAACGGGCGCAGACTTTCCGAAAGAAGCTGCCGAGGCGCTCCTTGCCACGCTTTAATCCTTTGGTTACAACCAGGTGACGGTTTCCTGTGATCGCTCCCTCGTGGCGTTCGGACCGCGAGGGAGCGTGTGCGTGCGTGGTAGAATGGCGCTATCCGATCAGTTAGGAGAACCATGGAAATCGTATTGATTGTCATCGTGGCGATCATCGTTATCCTCGTGATTGCGGCCATCGCCCTGTACAACAACCTGGTGAAGATGCGCAATATGGTCGATAACGCTTGGGCGCAGATCGACGTGCAGCTGCAGCGCCGTCTCGACCTCATCCCGAATCTGGTGGAAACGGTCAAGGGATATGCAACGCACGAGCAGGGTACGCTCGATCAGGTTACCCAAGCACGCAGCGCTGTTATGGGCGCCACGAGCCGCGAAGGCAAGATGCAGGCCGACAACATGCTCACGGGAGCGCTCAAGAGCCTGTTCGCCGTCGCCGAGGCTTACCCTGACCTCAAGGCCAACGTCAATTTCCAACAGCTGCAAAGCGAGCTTTCGAACACCGAGGACAAGATTTCGTATATGCGTCAGAGCTACAACGATACCGTTATGAAGTACAACACGGCCATCCAAACGTTCCCGGCGGTCATCTTCGCGGGCATGATGGGATTTCAGGCACGCGACAGCTTCGATGCGGTTGCCGGCGCCGAAACCGCACCGCAGGTGCAGTTCTAAACACGGTTATTTTCGCGCAGTACAGGGCCCGCTTTCCAAAGGTGAGCGGGCTTTTTCGCGGCTGGGACCGAACCAGGTAAGCTGTTCGACCGAGGGCCGCACAATCCTGCAGATGTAAAACGAGCTTTGCCCTCTGCTCTTTTCGGTTGCCCTTAGCATCAAGGTGCACGGCAAAAGCTTTCTATTAACCGTTCTGTTCGTCGAGCTGGTTTTTTAAAACATCCCAAGATGCGAAAGCCCAGCGATTGATGTACTGGGTCATCGTTTTCGGATCGGTTGTGCCTTCGTATTCCGTCCACCATAACAACATTATGAAGGGGTACCATGCGTAGAGATACGAAACGAAGTCGTTTTCTTCGGTGTCGCCAAGATAGCCTTCGTAAACCTTTTCATTGAAGGGTCTCACGTGATCCAAAAAGGTTTTCAAGAGAGAGTAGTGTCCTTTGTAATGCATTACCGCACGGTAGAATTCTCGATTTTCGTGAAGCGTTTTCGTCGTCATTTCCATCATGATCGGCCTGAGGGATTCGGTTTCATCGACGGGTAAGAGTTCTCGTACGCTGCACGACGGAACTATTATGTCATCGTCGATTATCTGATCGACCATTTCATCGATATTTTCAAAATGCTTGTAAAACGTTCTCCTTGAGACCTTCGCTCTAGTGCAGATATCGGATACGGTAATCTTTTTGTAAGGTTTGCTTTTCGTCAGTTCCTTCAATGCTTGCTTCAGCGCATCTTTGCTGTCTTCCATTGTTCCTCCCGTATAGCACGCTGCCCCCAGAAGCGCATACGAAACGAGTCGACATACGTGCCGCAATCGTTTCGATCCCGAAACGACGAGCGTCTTTCCGTTTCGGGATTGGTTCATTCCCCCTCGGTTCGTAAAGAACAGGTTACACCGTGTCCTTTTTTGGAAATTGAACCGGTCATTATTATCTGCCATAAATCTTTTTGGGTAAATCCAAAAAGAGGAGGAGAGATGAATAACGAAAGCAGCATGATCTCACGACGTTCTTTTGTCAAATGGGTCACTGCGACGGCGGCTGCTGCAGGTGTGGCAGGCGGACTCACCGCATGTGCACCTTCGGGTGGGGAGGAGCCCGAAACACCGCCTGATGTCAGCAGCTTGTCGGGGGGCGAATGGGTTACCGTAACCTGTCCGGGATGTGCGGAATTCCAATGTGTCAACAGGGTATACGTAGTGGACGGTATTCCTATTCGGGGAATGACCGACGAAGTGGGACCCAATTCGCCTGAACAGCCCCAATGGCGTTCCTGCATCAAGGCGCGTGCTGGGCGCTGGGCTTTCTTGAGTCCGGCACGAATTAAATTCCCCATGAAACGAAAAAGTTGGAGCCCCGGTGGTGGCGATGGCGTGAACGGACATCTTCGCGGCAAGGATGAATGGGAGCGCATCTCTTGGGACGAGGCGCTGCAAACCGCCGCTAACGAGCTTAAGCGGATCGCCGAGGAATACGGCACTGGGTCGGACGATTACGGAAACGGCTTGCCTATTCTCGATCTCTGCTATTCGGTGGGTGTCGAAATGCGCTGCCTCAACCAGGCGGGCATCGGCGTCAATCCGATTTGGGGTCAGAATTCCACCGGCGGTTGGCCGGTGCCCACCAACAAGATGGTCGGAGACGGAGTTATCGCGACCGATCGGTATACCACCATGAAAGATTCGCAGCTCATTGTGCTTTGGGGTTGCAATCACGGCTGGTCGCAGTACGGTGCGGCTCCTATGGCGTTTCGGTACGCTAAAGAGCGTGGGGCAAAAATCATCGCAATCGATCCGTGGTTCAATCCAGGAAACAATGCGTACGCCGATGAGTGGATTCCCTGCCGCCCGGGAACCGATGCGGCCTTGATGCTTGCCGTCTGCCATGAGCTTATCATGCAGGATCTTGTGGATCAGGAGTTCTTAGACAAGTACGTGGTCGGCTACGACGAAGAGAGCATGCACAGCAAAGGGCTTTACGACAAGGAAGGCAATCCCATAATGAAGCGCACCCTCCGTCGTGGAGAATACGATGCCGAGGGCAAGGTTATATGGGATGAGGAATCGGTCATCGAGGTTGTCGACGGCCAAGAGCGCCATAAGTTTGCAAAGGACAATTTCAAGGATTACGTGCTGGGCACCTATGACGGGACTCCCAAATCGGCGGAGTGGGCGTCGCAGATATGCGGCACGCCAGTTGACCGGATCAAGTCTCTGGCAACCGACATGGGAACCATCAAGCCTATGAGCCTGATTGCTCAGCAGGCTATGGGCAGGCACTACTACGGAGCAAACGTTGCGCAATGTTTCTTCGCGATGGGATGGATGACGGGCAATTACGGAAAACCAGGGGCAATCGTCACGAATGGCGGCGGTTTTGCCGGTGGTGGATACAGCGGTTTCATCGGGGGTTTCTATCCTGGTTCGAATTTCTATTTCGGAATCTCGGCCGGTGAAGAAGCGCGCGTCAACCTTGCGCCCGAAGGGTTTATGATGCAGCCTCCCAATCCTAAGGCAGATGTATCCTACGGTGCGATCGGTTATCCATGGGACATTCAGAGCAACTACGAAGAAGAGCGCTATTACGGCATCGCGTTTGCCGAAGCATGGGATGCTATTCTCGAAGGGAAGTCACATAACTTCGTGCACGGCATGAAAGATCAGAACATCAAGGCGATCGTGAAGCTTTTCAACGGAAACTCAAGCAACCAGAATGTCAACACATTCAAGGCGATTCAGGCGCATCGCGCTGTCGAGTTCGTCTTGGCTATGGATATGTTCATGAACACCACTACGCGCTATGCCGACATCGTGCTTCCCTGTACGAGCTGGTGGGAAGTAGATGGCAACTATAACATGCTCAATCCAGAGATGTTCTTGGGAAACGCAAAGCGCATCGTCGAGCCTCTGTTCGAAAGCAAAGCCTCCTTTGATGTCGATGCTGCGCTGTGCGAGCTGTTCGAGGTCGATCCTGTGGGTGCTTATCCGAATGGCCTGTCTTACAAAGAGAACAATTTTACAGGAATCGCGAACGCATGGGTGATCGGTTCCGACGGCCAAAGCCATGATCCGCTTATCAGTTTTACCCAGGAAGACCTTGATGAAATCGGCATAGAAGGTGTTGATGCTGCGGTGCTCGCCGACGGTCGTATCACGTACCAAGAATTCAAGGAGCAGGGTTTTTACAAGATAGAGATGAATGACGGTCTCAAACGATACGTCAGCCAATTCACCAAGCTGATGGAAGATCCCACCAAGCCCGAAAACAAACTTTCCACCCAAACGGGCTACTTGGAGATATACAGCATGAACTTGGAAAACTACTATCAGGTTTTCGGCTTCGACCATGCCGTCAAGGCTACGCCTACCTATGCAGCCTCGGGCCAAGGCAGCTATGAAGAATCAACGCGAGGAGAATACCCATATCAATACATAAACGTGCATCCGCATCATCGAGTGCATTCATCGAGGCTCGATTGCCCCGAAGTACTCGAATTCTTCGATGACGTGTTGTTCGTCAATCCGCTCGATGCCGAGGCGATCGGACTGGAAAACGACGATACGGCATTGCTTACGAGCGAGGCCGGAAGGCATCTTCGTCGCGTGACGGTTACAACGACGGTTATGCCTGGAGTTATCGTCGGTATCGAGGGCGCGACGGCACGTCTGCTCGACGACGAGAAGACGAAGGACGACACCGATTGGGATGAAGTCATCGACTACGGAGGAGCTTCAAACGTACTTGCTCCTACGTATCTCGTGGGGCAGGGTCATCAGGCCTACAACAGCATCATCGTGAACGTTGAGAAGTGGACCGGCGAACCCTTGAAGCCAAACTACCAGTGGCAGCTCGACGTCGTAGATTTCGAATAGGAAGGAGGCAATCATGAGTCAGTTGGCTTTTTTTGTCGATTCGGACACATGCATCACCTGCAAAGCTTGCGGCTTGGCATGCAAAGACAAAAACGATCTGGCGCCTGGTCGCAAGTTTCGCAAGGTGTATTCTCAGAGCGCCGGCAGCTGGAGCGTTGACGACGTCGGAGTAGCAACCCCGATCGATGTATTCTCCTACTCCATCTCGCTCGCATGCAATCATTGCGCAATGCCTCTCTGCCTCGGCGCATGTCCTGTGCAGGCGATCGTCAAACGCGACAATGGGATTGTTTACATCGACCAAGAACTGTGTACGGGCTGCAAAGCTTGCTCCGAAGCCTGCCCGTACGATGCACCTTCGTTCAATGCCGAAACGGGCGTGATGGGCAAATGCGACCTGTGCAGGGATCTCATCGATTCGGGAGATACTCCTGCATGCGTTCGGGCCTGTTCGATGCAGGCTCTGGAATTCGGCGAACTTGACGAGCTTATGCAGAAACATCCCGAAGCCGTACAGCAGGTTGATCCTTTGCCTTCTCCCTCCGAAAGCCAACCATCCCTGCTTATCGCCCCGCGACGAGGCTATAAAGACGGCATGGAAACAATAAACTTTAACATGCCCGAAGAGATCAAGGCAAGCGAATGATGGATACCCAGGCTGCATCGGTTTTCTTTCGACTGCTCGGCGAGCTTGTCTACTGCGAACCAAACTCTCAGGATATGGGAATGCTGCAAAACCAGAGACTTTTCGAGGAACTGCCGTATGCAGCCTGTGACGAACGTGTCATCCAAGGACAAAAGCTTATGAACGACTGGCTTGGTCGTGCGTCTGCGGACGAACTGACCCGTGCTGCCAAAAGCGATTGGCTGCGGATGATGATGGGCATAGACGACGTGATTGCCCCCCCTTGGGGGTCTGTGTACCTCGATAAGGAGAATCTTCTTTTTACCGAGCACACTTTGTTTGTCCGAAGGTATTACGAGCACTATGGCTTCGAACTGAAGAAGAAGCACCATGAGCCCGATGACCATCTCGGTTTGGAGCTTGAGTTCGTATCCCGGCTTCTCGAAGAAAACAAGATGGTGGCTGCCCGAGAGTTTGTCGAAACCTATATGCATCCTTGGGTTGATGCATGGATGCAAAAAGTGCAAGCTCATGCTCAAACAGACTACTATCGTTCATTGGCCTGTTTGGTCGCTGGCGGTCTGCGGTGTTTCGTCGAAGATGCGGTTGCAGCTTAACGGTCCGTACAGGGTAATGAAGCAAAACCCATTGCAGCGGACTTCAAGGTAGCATCCGAACCAAGGCCCGTTTGCTTAGGCAAGCGGGCCTTTTAGTGGCTTCGCGCAGCGCATTAAGTCGGGGAATGTTTTTTGGGGCGACCCGACGCTTGCCGCCGGATGGGCTGTCGTGACCGATCGCGGCGGTCGGCACAGGGGTGCATTCCGGTCCGTTCGCCGCTCGGCTAGAATTCTTCGGGTTAATGCTTGATAATTAAAATTAATCGTTATATATTAGTTACCCGATAACAAAATAGGACTAATCGGCAAACCCGGCGAAAGCCGGCGACGCAAAGCTACAGGGGCCTCACCAGAAATGGCGGCTAGCCAGTTGCAAACGTTTTTGCAGCCGGGTATTACTCGGCTGTTTGCGTGTCGTGCTGCGCGGTAGTGCCGATTGCGAAGACCATCGACGAAAGCGGTGCCGCCGTATGCGCAATGCAGCCGAACCGAACGGGCACGAGGAGCACTGGGACAAAACAAGAACGTTGTCGGCCGTCACCGCGACGGTGCTCATCCTTCTCCTCGCCGCCTTCTACGCTACGACGTTGCTCAATATGAGGGAAATCGGGCAGCAAATCGACCTGATCAAAGATCACCCTTATCCAGTTACGGTTGCCGCAGGTCAAGTCGAAACTTCGCTCGGTCAACTGCAAACGCTTGCCGAACGGCTTGCCTACGTGCGAACCGACCAGGCGATCGATAGCGTCGAGCGGTCGTTCGACGCAATCGACGGCGACCTATCCGAGAGGATCGCCTTCATTAAAGATCGGACGCTGACCGGCAGCGACTACGCCGATGAGCTGCGAAACGGCTATGACGAGCTGAGGGTGGCGCAGGCTGAGCTTTTATCCCTGTGCCGCGACGAGACGGTATCCGACGAAAGCATCGACGCTTTCGTCGAAAAGCGCATCGATCCCCTTATCGCTGATTTGCTCGGGTGGAACAACGCGGTTCTGGACGGCGCGTCAAGCATGTTCGATACGCTCTACGACGTCGTTGGCAGCGTTATCTTCAAGACCATCATGTCCGCGAGCATTATCATGGCAGCTGTGTTGGTGGCGTTGGGTATCTATCTTGCGGTGCTGCGGAGAAAGCGCCTGCTCCGCCTTAAGCTGCAGCGCAATCTCGAAGAGGCGCTCGCATCGGCCCAGGAGGCAAACGCCGCTAAAACGCAGTTCCTATCGAACATGTCACACGATATCCGCACGCCGCTCAATGCGATCATCGGACTCACGGCTATCGCAGGCACTCACCTCGAAGATCCGCTGAGGGTGAAGGAGTGTCTGGGGAAGATAACCGTATCGTCAAGGCATCTGCTCGGCCTCATCAACGACGTGCTCGATATGAGCATGATCGAGAACGGCCGCATTGCGCTCAACTGTGAAACGTTTTCGTTTCCCGAACTGGTAAACGGATTCGTCACGATCATTCAGCCGCAAGCGAAGGCGAAACAGCTTACGCTCGATGTAGTAGTCGGCAATGTAGACAAGGAAACCGTGATCGGCGATCCCATGCGGGTCAATCAAATACTGCTCAATCTGGTGGGCAATGCAATCAAATACACCCCGGCAGGGGGAACCGTGCGAGTGAAGATCGCCGAGCTTCCCACCGATGAAGAGGATAAGCTCACATTCAGGTTCGCTGTCGAAGACGACGGCATCGGCATGACACAGGAATTCGCCAACAAGATATTCGATCCGTTCGAACGCGAGAAAAACTCCATGACCAGCAGAGTCGAAGGTGCAGGTTTGGGGATGTCGATCACAAAGAACATCGTCGACATGATGGGTGGCACCATCGAAGTTGAAAGCAAGGTGGGAGTCGGTTCGAAATTCACTGTCGAGGTGCCGCTGATGGTTGCGAAGACGGATGACGAAGAGTTTGCACCCATCGATCTTGCCGAAGCGAGGGTGCTGCTCGTCGATGACGATCCGGATATCTGCGAAAGCACGCTCGACATGCTTGCGAGCATAGGCATCTCGGGTGATCAGGCGCTGTCGGGTGAAGAGGCGGTAGAGCTTGTCGTGGGAGCCCACCGTGCGGGCCGCGATTACCACACGATTATCGTCGACTGGGTCATGCCCGGCATGGATGGGGTTGAAACGGTGCGTCGCATCCGTGAAGCCATCGGCGACGAGACGCCCATCGTGTTGTTGAGCGCCTACGATTGGTCGGAAGTGGAAGAGGAGGCGCTTGAGGCGGGTGTGACGGCTTTCCTTTCGAAGCCGCTTTTCAAATCGAAGCTATACTTCGCCATGAAAAGCGTGTGCGGCGAAGGCGAGCCGATCGACTACATCATGGAGCACGAACAGGCTCCCGATTGCTCGGGCAAACGGGTTCTGCTTGTCGAAGATAACGAGCTCAATGTGGAAATTGCCCTGGAAGTGATCGGGAGAACAGGCGCAGAGGTGGACTGCGCATGGGACGGAGTCGAGGCAGTCGAGAAGGTTCGCGAGGCTCCAGTCGGATACTACCAGCTCATCTTCATGGACGTCCAGATGCCTCGCATGGACGGCCTGGAAGCTGCCCGCACGATCTGCGACGAGGCAAAACGGGACGGGCGTGCGAGACCGCCCATCGTTGCCATGTCGGCGAACGCTTTCACCGAAGACAGGCGCCAAGCGATGGAGGCGGGTATGGACGGCTACCTTACCAAGCCCATCGATTTTACTGAGGTAGAGCGCATCCTTAAGCGGGCGCTGCTCTAATCTGCGGTATCGGGAGCATGGCGAATCGTAAGCACGATCTTGCCATTTTTCCCGTGTTCGGTGACCGCCTCATGGGCTTTGCTGGCATCTTCGAGTGCGAAAGCCCGATCGACCACAACTTCCATACCGGTTTCCAGGGCCGCACCGAGCGCGTGCATGACCTGAGAGAGTTCAGCTTCACTCATGTTTGCGGCTCCCATGCCGAGCACGGAGGTGTCGGTGCGCATCGTTGCCCGGGGATCGAATTCGATTGTGCCGCGGCTTCCGACTACGACGATACGACCCCGATGGCCCGTCATCGAAAGGTCTTTCATAAGATTGATATGGGCGTTGGTTTCAAGGATCGCGTCGACTCCGCGGCCGTGGGTGGCCGCTACGATGTCGTCGATGTAGCCTTCCTCTCGATGGTTGAACGTGCGGTGGGCGCCAAGCCGGGCGACGAGGGCGAGGCCTTCCCTATCGCCTGCTGTGCCGAAAACAATCGCGCCGCGTCTGCGCGCGAGCTGCACCGCAAGCATGCCGACACCGCCGCTGGCTCCATGGACGAGTACGATCTCGCCGGGCTTTATGGCTGCCCGAACGAAGAGGGCATCACCTGCCGCAAGACCCGGGGTGCCGAGCCCTGCGCCCGCTTCGAACGAAAGAGCATCGGGAAGCGCCTGTACGGCCGACGCGTCGCATACGACGTATTCTGCGTAGGTGCCCGTGTTCCGCTTCGCAAGAGCGGCAGCGACGAATACGCGCTCGCCTTTTTCGAGCGATTCCACCCCCTCGCCGACGGCGTCGACAACGCCTGCGCCGTCGTTGCCGGGTGTGTAGGGCAGGGAAGGAAGTCCCGGATAGTCTCCCGACCTGATGTAGGTTTCCACGGGGTTCACCCCCGCTGCGAACAGCTTGATGCGCACCTCGCCTTGTTCGGGATGGGGGAGAGATATGCTTTGTTCAACCAAAACGGTTTCGTCGCCGAATTCAGAAACGACGATGGCTTTCATATCCATGCGAGCTCCTCGGGTCGTGAGCGGTGTTTTCTCGCCCGATGATAGCCGATCGGCGTCGACTGAACTTCGCTTGGGGATGCGTTGGCAAGGATCTGTTGCCGAACCATAAAGAACGGTTCGGTGAGTATTTGCTAGACAGCCAGTAGGTACGAACGGCGCGTTGCACGGGTATGATGCGGCGATTGGGATGTGGCAGATGTGTAACGCCGTATATGCCGAACGCGGCGCCTTCCGGCATATACGGTACAATGGCAAACGTGGCGGAGAGCCGGGGATTCGAACCCCGGACACGCTTGTGGCGTGTACTCGCTTAGCAGGCGAGCACCTTCGGCCTCTCGGTCAGCTCTCCGCGAAATAAAGGTGCGGTTTGCAATGATACCGTTTGGGCCATCATCTGGCAAGGAGGATGAACGTGCAAAACATGAGCCGTCCGCAAATGGGAGGAAGGATGTTTCCTGCCGTAGCTGCGGTGTTTGCGCTGTGTCTGTTCGCTGCTCTAGCGGTGATTTCGGTGGTGCCCGAGCAGGCTTTTGCGAAAAGCTATACGTGCCCGAAGGTCGATATAACCGCCAACGCGACCACCGACGGTTCGCTCGATGTCGTCGAACAGCGCACGTTCGATTTCGACGGCGATTTCACGGCGCTCTGGTGGACGTTCAGCGCTCTTCCGAGCGACGCCCATCTCAAAATCAACGGCGTGAGCCTTACCAAGCTCGGCGCAGACGGTATGCCTTCGGGTGAAACCGTTCAGCTTAAAGAGACTTCGTTCAATCTCGAATGGCGGGAGGCCGGCGGCCCCGGCACCGATGCGTACTCGGTCGACTCGCCTAAGAACAGCGTATACGTGTTCTTCAACGCGTCCGATGAAAAGATGGTGGTTACGCTCGATTACACGATCGTAAACGAGATACTAGCCTACCAGGACGTCGCCGATGTGTACTGGCAGTACGTGGGCGATCAGTGGGAAGTAGCCTCGGAAAACGTCACGATGACGCTTTATCTTCCGGTTCCAGCGGACGCATCGGTCGTGGCGGGGGAAACCGTGCGCGCATGGGGACACGGCCCGCTTGACGGCGTGGTGGAGATCAACGGCGACGGCTCGGTCGTCTACACCGTTCCCAAAGTGAACGCGGGCCAGTACGCCGAAGCGCGCGTGGCGTTTCCCACTGCGTGGCTTACGAATCTCGGCAGCGAACAATCAACCGCCACGCGCGACCAAAACGGTCTCGATACCATTCTCAAGGAAGAGCAATCGTGGTCCGATCAGGCGAACCGCATGCGTGTATTCTCTCTCGGTTTCGTTATTGCGTGCGGCATCGCGGCGGTGCTGCTCATCGCATGGGCGTTGCGTCTCTACTTCAAGTACGGACGCGAACATAAGCCTGAATTCACCGACGAGTATTGGCGCGATGTGCCTTCAAAGCAGGATCACCCGGTAGTGATGGCGCGTTTGTGGCGCTGGAATAAGGAGAGCAACGACGATCTCACGGCCACGCTCATGTACCTCTCGCATAAGGGTGCGATCCAGATCAACAAAGGAAGCTATGAGCAGCCGGCATCTTTCGGGCGCACGAAAATCGTCGAGGACTACTACCTGACGCGCGTTTCCGCCGTGGCTTCTACGCTTACTGATCCGATCGACACGGCGGCGATGGATCTTTTGTTCAACAAGGTGGCAGGCGGTGCTGATTCGCTGTGGTTCAGAACCATCGAACAGTACGGCAAAGATCACGCCGAGGAGTTCGTGGATGCTCTGAGCACCTGGCAAGGTATCGTGACAGCTGCTGTAAACAGGCGTGACTTCTTCGAAGCGAAGGGCGAGCGCTACCAGTGGATCATCCTCGGCGTTGCCATCGCATTCGGTGTGATAGGCGTCGGGCTTTCAATCGTGACGGGGAACTTCATCCCGCTCGTGTTCGTGGTACCCACGGTGATAGCGCTTCTGGTGATCGCCAACTACATGCCGCGCAGAAGCCAGGAAGGAAGCACGCTCGACGCGAAGTGCAAGGCGCTGCGTGCTTGGCTCAAAGACTTTTCGGCTCTCGACGAGCGCCCGCCCACCGATGTGAAGGTGTGGGGCGAATTCATGGTCTACGCGTTCATCTTCGGTATCGCGCGCGAGGTTATCAAGGCGCTTGAACTGAAGGTGCCCGAGCTGTTCCAGGACGACGGCATGATGTACTCGGCCGGATACGTGCCTTGGTGGTTCTGGTACAGCACATCGTACGGTGTTCATGGATCGGCCATGCCAGCCGCGAGCGATCTGTTCCAAGCGTCGCTTGCCAACACGGTGAACACCGCGCAAGCTGCAATGTCGGCCGCTCAGGGCAACTTCTCGAGCGGCGGCGGTTTCGGCGGCGGCTTCTCGGGCGGCGGCGGAGGCGGTTTCGGCGGCGGAGGCGGCGGCGCGAGATAAGGCTTCGACGTGCGTTCGGGAGCCGATGCGCCGGCGTCGTCGCGCGCCGTGCTGAGTCGTGTCAATCTCGGTTTAGCGGCGTAGGTGACAGGCGCAGGTTCCCCCACCTGAAGTTCTGCACTTTATGTCAATATATTACATAATTCGTTTACGTACGGTATACTCATCATCTGCTACGGTTTGAGTGGCATTATCAAACCAGCTTGCATACAATTCCAGGCGATCAGCCTGCTAGAGGTGAGTTGAGGTTATATATGACACATGCAACCGAAGGGCGCGTGTCGAGGGCTTTGCTCGGCATGATGCTCTGTTTTTCTGTGCTGGCGGGAGGTATGGCGTTATCCGTGCAGCCGGCTTACGCCGATGTCGATGCAGCTTCCAGCTCCGGCGCCCTTGCTGTAAAAGAGCTCCAGGCAAGCGAGCTCATGAGTTCCATCGATGCGCTGCAGACGCAGCTGAATGAAGCCAACGACGAGTACGATCGCGCTACCGAAGAATACGAAAGGGCCACTGCGGCAGCCGAAGCCGCAACCACTCGCCTCGAAGAGGCGAACAAGGAAGTCGAAGCACTCCAGGAAAAGCTTTCGGAATGCGCAGCGGGCATGTACAAGAGCGGAGGCACGCTTTCTTTTCTCAACGTGCTGCTCGGCGCGGAGTCGTTCGACGATTTCATTACTATGTGGGATTCGTGCGAGAAGATTACCGCAAACGAAGCCGAACTCGTGCAAGAGAGCAAGGATGCGCGTGCTCGGGCGGAAAAAGCCGAGGCAACGCTTTCGGCGGAAAAAACGAAGGCAGAAGAAGAGGCCGTTGCCGCGAAAGCCGCCCGCGACGAGATAGAGGCAGCAAAAGAAGAGCTCGATGGGCAGCTTGCAAGCGTGAACGAAGAGCTCGTGATGATGAAAGCGACCGAAGAGACGGAGCGCCTTGCAGCAGAAGAGGCGGTGCGCCGTTTGCAGGAGGCCGATAACATCGGCGGCTCGCTCGGCACGATAGCGGGATGGACGCATCCGTGCCCGTCAGGCCCTGCAGTGACGAACGAATTCGGCTGGGCTGGTGCGTGGGACGGTGAATACCATAACGGCATCGATCTCGGCGCTTCGGAAGGTACCCCCATCGTAGCCGCCGCGTCGGGCACCGTGAGCTATGTCGGTGATTACGGAAGCGGCGGAAAGGCCGTGAAAATCAACCATGGCAGCGGGCTCGTGACCATCTACATGCACATGAGCAGTCAGGCGGCTTCGATAGGGCAGCAGGTTTCGGCCGGCGATGTGATCGGATACGTGGGGTCTACTGGCTATTCTACAGGTCCTCATCTGCATTTTCAGGTTGAATACAACGGCACTCCCGTCAATCCGCGGCTCTTTGTGAAATTCTAGTCTCTGCGCTGTTTGCGAAGCGTACTGAGGGCTTGCATCTCATCCGAAATAACTTCGCGAGGGGTCTTCAAAAAAATAGTCAATGGCATAGTATGGGCTTCGCCCCGATTAACCGCATGGTCAATCGGGGCGAATAGACGGGTTCGCGCGGAAGCTGCGAGCGCACGCGACGAGGATGTGCCATGGACGACCGCTATGAAAAATTTGAAAGCTTGTCCGAAGAGCGTCAGGAGGCGATCGTCAATGCCGCTGTCGAGGCGTTCGGCAAAAGCGAGTACAAAGGCGCTTCGACTGAGGAAATAGCACGCAAGGCGGGTATCTCGAAGGGTCTTTTGTTCTTTTACTTCAAAAACAAGAAAGAGCTCTACGTCTATCTGATCGAGCGGCTCACAGATATGATGACCAAGCTTGTTGTTGATGAAGCGTTCTACGAGATCGACGATTTCTTCGAGCTGCTCGCCTACGCTGCGAACAGCAAGCGCGCGGTGCTCGAAAAAATACCCCATGTGCTCGATTTCTCCATCAGGGCATACTACCCCGAACACAAAGACATCAAAGACACGATGGACGATTGGACGCAGCGCCAGATCGACTACATGTTCAAAACGTACTTCAAAAACGTACGGTTCGACAAGTTCAAAGACGAGGTCGATCCGAAATACGTGCTCAACATGCTGATCTGGATGGCCGACGGCTACATGCACCAGCGGCGCAGCCAGCGCAGACCGGTGGATATCGACGATTTGATGGACGAACTCAACCGATGGTGCGAAATGTTTCGGCTCTATGCCTACAAGGAGGAATACCTATGAGTGCGGTACTGGAGTTACGGAGGCTCACGAAAGATTACGGCGGCGGGCGCGGCGTGTTCGACGTCTCGTTTGCGGTTGAGGAAGGCGAGGTGTTCGGATTCCTCGGGCCGAACGGGGCTGGCAAAACAGTTACCATGCGCAATCTTATGGGATTCGTGCGGCCCGATGCGGGCAACGCCACAATCAAGGGGATGGATTGCTTTAACGACCGCGCGTGCATCCAAGACAGGCTTGGGTATCTTCCAGGAGAAATCGCGATTATGGACGATATGACGGGGCGTGCCTTCCTCGAGTTCATGGCACGCATGAAACGGCTCGAAGATCGTTCGCGCGCACGTGAGCTCATCGAGATGTTCGAGCTTGATCCGTCAGCCAGGATTCGCAAGATGTCGAAGGGCACAAAGCAAAAGGTGGGGCTTGTGTGCGCGTTCATGACGCGGCCTGCCATCATCCTGCTCGACGAGCCCACAAGCGGGCTCGATCCGCTCATGCAAAACCGTTTCATCGACCTCGTGCTTGCCGAGAAGAAGCGGGGTGCAACGATCATGCTTTCATCGCATCTGTTCGAAGAGGTGGAGCGCACGTGCGACCGTGTTGCATTCATCCGTGCGGGGAAGATCGCTGCCGTAGAGCGTATGGACGATGTGCGCGCCTCGCGCAAGCGCGTGCTTGCGATCACGTTCTCGAACGAAACCGAACTCGCGCACTACCGTGCGGCGCACCCCGAGGCGAGGCAGGTGGGGCAGGCGCTCGAAACGACGGTTGCGGGCGACATGGATGGGTTTGTGAAGGATCTCGCAGGGTACGGAGTCGCCGACCTGACTGCGCGCGAGCAAACGCTCGAAGAGCTGTTCTTGCACCTGTACGGCATCGGGGAACAAGACGGTGCGGCGTCGGGCGAGCGTTGCCTCGAGAGGGCTACGGTCGAAGGTATCGTTACGGCGGCCGCGGGGCGCCCCGGGCAGTCGGCGGGTGAGGGGCGCTTTGCACAACCGGCCCCCCGCGAAGAAGGGAATGGCCATGAATAGGACGCTTTTTGCCAAGGAGGTCAGGGCGAACCTGTTCGTGTTCGTCGTCATAACTGCGTTGCTGGCCATGTACGTTGCCGTCATCGTGAGCATGTTCGATCCCGAACTGGGAAAGAGCCTCGATATGATGATGGAAAGCATGCCCGAGCTGTTCGCAGCGTTCGGTATGGCAACGCAGGGTTCGACGATGATCGAATTCCTGCTGAACTATCTCTACGGCTTTTTGCTCGTACTGTTTCCGCTTGTGCTTATTCTCATCATGGTCAACAAGCTCGTGGTGCGCTATCTCGATCGCGGTACGATGTCGTATCTGCTGGCGACGCCCAACAGCCGCGCGAAGATCATCCTCACGTTAGCGGGCGTGCTCGTAGCATTGCTCGCCGTGCTCATGGTGGTCGTGGCGGCACTTGAGATCGGATCTTCAGAAGCGCTGTTCCCCGGGGAGCTCGATAGGGCGGGGCTCATGCAGGCCAACGCAGGTTTGTTCGGATTGTGGCTCTTCATGGCGGGTCTCTGCTTCCTCTCGGCTTGTGCGTTCTCGAATGCCTCCGTCGCGCTGTGGGCGGGAGGCGGCGTGTGCATCCTTGCGTATCTGCTGCAGGCGGTATCGCAGGTAGGCGAGAAGCTCGAATTCTTGAAGTACGCCACGCCCCTGACGCTGTTCGACTCGTACGGTCTTGCGGCAGGGGAAGCTTCGGCGATCGCGGGCGCGGTGAGCTTGGGCGCGATGGGCGTCGTGTTCTTCGGGGTCGGCATCGTCGTCTTCTGCAAGCGCGATCTGTCGATTTAGGGTTCGGCTCGCCGTGCGCGGACGGCGTACGCTCGGATGCGTTCGATCGCTCGATTTTGCCGTGGATTGGGCATCGTGCATGCATTCGTGCAGCCGCCCCGTTATAATGCCGCTCTATGAGTAGTTCGGAGAACAGAAACAACGGGGTGTCCCCTCAAGGTAAGCGCGCGGTGCCGAGCTTTGTGTACAAGCTCATGATCGTGGCGGCTACCGTCATCTGGGGCTTGAGCTTCGTCGTCATGAAAGACGCAGTCGATGTGGTGCCGCCCGCATACCTGATCGGCATGCGCTTTTTCGCGTGCGGCATTATTCTTTGCGCTATCTTCTTTAAGCGGATGCGCGCGAACTTCGATCGCGCCCACATCGTGAACGGCTGTGTGCTCGGCCTGCTTATCTTCCTCGCGTTTTGGGTGCAGACGATCGGGCTTACCGATACCACACCGGGTAAAAACGCGTTTCTCACGGCAACGTATTGCGTGCTCGTTCCGTTCATCTGGTGGTTTACGGCTCGCAAGCGTCCGACGGCGTACAATATCGTCGCTGCGGTGCTGTGCGTGGCAGGCGTCGGGCTCGTCTCGCTGCAGGGGTCGCTTGCCATGCGCTTCGGCGATTACATGACGCTTCTGTGCGCGGTGCTGTTCGCCGTTCATATCGTGTATGTGGCGAAGGTATCGAAGGGTCGCGATATTCTCACGCTCACGGTGTGGCAGTTCTTGTTCGGGGGCGCATGCGGATTCGCGGTCGGCGGTGCGTTCGAGGTGTTTCCGCCCGTTGAGGCTCTCGCCGATCCGGCGTTTCTGTTCAACATGGCCTACCTCGTCGTCTTCGCTTCGTGCGTGGCTCTCGTGTTCCAAAACGTCGCGCTTGCGCACGTGCCACCTGCGCAGGGCTCGTTGCTTTTGAGCCTCGAATCCGTGTTCGGCGTGCTCTTCTCCGTTTTGCTCTACGGCGAAGAGCTCACGCTCAAGCTCGCGGTCGGGTTCGTGCTGATCTTTGCAGGCATCGTGTTGAGCGAGACGTTTCCGCTCAAGCGTAAAGGGTGCGGCAGCGAAACCGTCGGCGACATCGATGTGGTGCTCGAGCGCGAGTTGCAAGAGGCGTAAACACCGTTCGCGAAGGCCTGGGCCCTAACGAGCGAGCCCGTCTGCGTTTCATCCCCTTTACGAATCGCCGGTAAGGACGCTTCCCCTGCTATAATCTCACTGCTCCGATGGATGCTGCCCACTGCAGAACAGCACAGTCGCTGCCAAACATCCGACAGCGAAAACGCGCATCCGATCGATCGAAGGGATAACCATGGCAGAAGAAAGAAAAGACAACATCATTTTGATCGGCATGCCGGGTGCCGGCAAATCGACGCTCGGCATCGTGCTCGCGAAGATCCTCAATTACGATTTCATGGATGCCGACCTGGTCATCCAGAACCAGTGCGACAAGACGCTGCAAAAGCTTATCGACGCTTGCGGCCCCGAGGGCTTCATCGAAGTGGAGAATCAGATCCTCCAAGACATTGAAGCCACGAAGACCATCATCGCAACCGGGGGTTCGGCTGTGTACTCCGATGAGGCCATGAAGCACCTCTCATCGATCGGGCGCGTGGTCTATTTGCAGATATCGTTCGAGGAGCTCGTAAACCGCCTGCATGATCTGCAGGAGCGTGGTGTTGTGCTCAAGGGGGGCATTACCATGAGCCTGCGCGATCTGTACGACGAGCGAAAGCCGCTGTACGAACGGTATGCCGATATCACCGTCAATGTAGACCATCTGTCCATCACCGCTGCGGCGCGCAAAGTTGCCGACGCGCTCAAGTAGCATTCCCTTGAACAAGTCCGACGATGCCCGTAGCATGGGCGGTTCGCTCGGGCAATCCGCATGAAGGAGGCCGCCTGTGTCCGATGCAATCGAAACCGCTCCCGTCAAACCGACCATCACGATCGACGATCTCGATAAGATCGATGTGCGCGTAGGGCGCATCGTGCAGGTCGAAGACGTTGAGAAGTCGAACAAGCTCATCAAGATGACGGTCGATTTCGGGGGCTTCACCCGAACAATCCTCTCGGGCATGAAAGAGGAACGTGAAGATCCGAAGGCGGAGCTGACGGGAAAACAGGCGCTGTTCGTGGTGAACCTCGCTCCGCGTAAGATGGCTGGGGAGGTGTCGGAGGGCATGATCTACGATATCGGCTATGAAGACGGTATCCTACCCGCGCTCGCTGTCCCCGAGCGCGAGGTCCCCGATGGCGTGCGGCTGGGGTAGGCTACGAGGCCAAAGCCCCTGCCTGCTCGTAGAGTCCCCGAACCATTCCATGGTGTCCTGACCGCACTGGACAGCAATCACCCAAAAATGTACGGTAGCTGTCCCGTGCGCCGCTCTTTATTGCATCCGCTCGATGTAGGCGGTGATGACGGCTACAGCATCGTCGGCAACGGCCATCTTGCCGCTGTTGATGCAGAGGTCGTAGTTGTTTGCACCGCCCCATTTCTTATCGGTGAAGTAGCGGTAGTAGTGCGCGCGGTCCTTGTCGATCTTCGCGATGCGCGCTTTAGCCTCGTGCTCGTCGATGGCGTTGCGGCGCATGACGCGTGCGATGCGGTTTTCCATCGGGGCGCAGACGAACACGCTCACGAGGCCGGGGTATGCTGCGAGGATCGAATCGGCGCTACGTCCCACGATCACGCACGGGCCTTCATCGGCTGCGGTTCGGATCGACTCGATCTCGGCAGCGTGGATGGCCGCTGCAATGGGTTGATCGAGATCGGCGCCGGTAAGAAACCGGTTCGGCGTGAACAGGAAACGGTTGACGACCTTCTCATCGTGGGCTTTCACCACGTCATCCGAAAGGCCGCTCTTCTGCACGATGCGGTTGATGAGTTCTTTGTCGTAGTACGCGATGCCAAGCGTTGCCGCGAGATTCTCGCCTATCTCGCGGCCGCCGCTTCCGTATTCGCGGCTGATGGCAATGACGAGGTTGTCGTTCATAATCGATATCCTTCCGATGTGATCGTATTAGGATACCGCAGTTGTCAAGCAAGCGCATGGTTGTCATGCACCCGTTGCGCCCTGAACCCGTTGATGTGCCTTTTGCGGCTGCGGATCGCAAAAGCAATGCAGTGCGGCCGTTCATGTGATACTATAGCGCGTCGCACTCATTTCAGTTTGCGTGATAGTTTCCGAAAGCGACGCGAAGCAGGACAGCATGTCAGAACCAGAAAGCATACAACAACAAGCCAAGCAATCACCCGACCGCCTCGGCACGATGAAGATCGGAAAACTTCTGCTGGAGTTCTCCATTCCGGCGATCATCTCGATGATATTCAACTCGCTGTACAACGTCGTCGACACGGCGTTTTTGGGCCATGCCGTCGGCGATGTGGGCATCGCGGTCACCACGCTCGCGCTGCCTGTCATGACCATCCTCATGGGCTTTTCGATGCTCGCCGGTCAAGGCGGCAACGCGCTCACGGCCATTCAGCTCGGCGAAGGCCGCAAAGATCTGGCCGAGAAGACGCTTGGCAATTCGGCCACGCTGCTCATCGGCATCGCTGCTATTGTTGCGGTATCGGCGATCGTCTTCATCGATCCGCTCTTGATGGTGATCGGCACTCCTTCCGACCTTGTCGGTCCGACGAAGGCGTTCGTGCAGATCATCTGTTTCGGGTTCATCTTCCAATCGCTCGGTATGGGCCTCAACAACTTCCTGCGTACTGCGGGCAAGCCTAACCTCGCCCTGTATACGATGGTGTTCGGCACGACCATGTGCATCGTGCTCAACTACTTCTTCGTCATGCTGTTCGGCTGGGGCGTCGAGGGAAGCGCGGTCGCCACGATCCTCGGCCAGGGATGCGGCATGGTGCCAGTCATCTGGTACTTCATCATGAATAAGAACGCCGCTTTCAAGCTGCGTCTTTCGTGCATGGTGCCCGACGTGCGGCTCATGGGCAAAATCCTCTCGCTCGGCCTCGCATCGTTTGTCATGCAGGTTGCAGCTACCGCGGTAACCGTCGTGCTCAACCAGCTGCTTGCGATTTACGGCGCACAGGATCCGCTGGGGGCGGAAGGTGCACTTGCGGCCATTGGCGCTGCTAACAAAGCGATCATGTTCGCCATCATGCCGGTTATCGGCCTCATCATGGGTTCGCAGCCGATTATCGGGTACAACTACGGTGCCAAGAACTGGCAGCGCGTGCTCGATACGCTCAAGTGGGCGAGCGTGTGGGCGACGGGCCTCACGATCTTCTTCTGGGTGCTCGTGCACGTGATACCCGGCCCCATCATCGGCGTGTTCGGCATTTCGGGCGACCTCGAGGAATTCGCGATCACCGTACTCAAACTCGACACGCTCGTGCTTCCCGTGGTGGGCTTCCAGATCGTCGGCTCGAGCTACTTCCAATCGAGCGGCCAGCCGCTGAAATCGGCCATTCTCGAAATGACCCGCCAGGTGATCTACCTGATTCCACTCTACATCATCTTCCCGATGGTGTTGCCGGGGCTGGGCTGGGGCATATCGGCGCTCGTGGCGATCGTCGTTGCCGTGCCGACGGCCGATTTCCTCGCGTTCATCACCACAGTGTTCTTCGTGGCGCGCGAAGTGAAGAAGCTCAGACGCAAGCGCGACGAAGCAAGGGATGCGGTGCAGGCGGTTGCCGCACGGCTGTAAGGAGAGCACAGAGGTAAGGAGAGCACAGAGGGACGGTCCTTTTGTGTTCTCCTTTTGTGTCATCCCGCCTGCAATGAAGTCATGCGTTCGATATAAGCGAATCGATGTTGTTAACTTTTCTTAATTCTGTTTCAGCAATCTTAAGCGTCCCATGAATTGAAAACCTCCCAAAGCCCTCGCATAATAAATCGCGCAATCGTGCTGAGCTCGCCCGGGTAGCGGGCCTTCGATGCACAACAAGACGAGAAACGAAACAGGGAGGAATTATGGGGAAGATTCTCGATTCCACCATCGGCGGCGATATCAGCCGAAGGAAATTCTTGGCGATCTCCGCAGGAGCGGCGGCCCTAGCCGGGACGGGTCTTGCGGGATGCAGCCCGAAGAAGGAAAGCGAAACGACGGTGACCGAGCACACCGATCCCATCGACGCCGAAGAGGGCGCTACGTGGGTGACCGCCGCCTGCTGGCATAATTGTGGCGGTCGATGCCTGAACAAGGCGCTCGTAAAAGACGGCGTGGTTCTGCGCCAGAAAACCGACGACACGCACGAGGACAGCCCGGACTACCCGCAG
Source organism: Raoultibacter phocaeensis (assembly GCF_901411515.1). NCBI lineage: Bacteria > Bacillati > Actinomycetota > Coriobacteriia > Eggerthellales > Eggerthellaceae > Raoultibacter > Raoultibacter phocaeensis. The sequence goes on along the minus strand of NZ_CABDUX010000001.1, from coordinate 700,922 downwards.
CAGCGAGCATGCCAGCGCGGCCGTTCGCAGCGCATGCAGGTGTTCGGCGCCGATCGTTTGAAGTACCCCATGAAGCGAAAGAACTGGAGCCCCGAAGAGCCCCATGGCGAGCTTCGCGGTGAAGACGAGTGGGAGCGCATCAGCTGGGACGAAGCCTACGAGCTCGTCGCCACCGAGATCAAGCGTATCTACGATACCTACGGACCCGAATCGGTGTTCGTGCTCGGCGGCTCTGAGCTTCCGCGCGTGTTCCAGCTCATGGGAGGCTACACCCCAAGGTGGGGCCAAGTATCCTGGGGCGCATGGCCCGATGCGTACGCGATGGTAACCGGCAGCCCCGGGTATTCGTCGGATGCTCCCGACCGCCTGACGCTGCGCAAGCAGAAGCTCGTCATCCTTTGGGGAGCGAACCCCGCCAACTCGAGTGCAGGCAATCCCACGTACAACTACCTGCAGGCTAAAAAGGCGGGCACAAAGTTCGTCGTCATCGATCCGCGGTACAACGAAACCGCCGAAGCGCTCGATGCCCAGTGGATTCCGATCCGTCCCTCAACCGATACGGCGATGATCCTCGGCATGATCAACCACATCATCTCGCAGGGGCTTCACGACCAGGAGTACCTCGACACATACTGCGTCGGTTTCGACAGCGAGCATATGCCCACAGGCGAGTACCCCGAGTACACGTACAAGCCGCTTGAGCGCAACGAGTTCACCTTCGCCTCCGAGCCTGCAGATCCCTCCCAGAACTTCCGCGATTACGTGATGGGCGAGGGCGCGTTTGCGGCGGAAGGCGCCAAAACACCCGAATGGGCTGCCGAAATCTGCGGCGTCGATGCCGAGACGATCAAACAGCTTGCCGAGGAATACGCGACCACCAAGCCCGCGACGATCTTCGCCGGCGGCGCCCCCGCACGCATCAACGAGGGCGAATGCTTGCCCCATGCGATGCTCGCACTCGGCATGGTATGCGGCCAGATCGGTCGCGACGGCGCATCGGTCAGCGGAACCATGCACAATTCCGCCTCCAACGGCGGCGGCGCGCTTGTGTCGCCGGGCGGTGCGGGCGTCAAGGTCGAACTCCCGGCTAATCCGTTTCCCCAAAAGCAGTATGCACTCAACAACGGTGAGATGTGGAACGCCATCCTCAACGGTTCGCATACGATGTATAAGGGCGAAACGCGCGATGTGAACATCCAGATGATCTATCAGGGCATGGGCGGCGCACTCAACCAGCGTCAAGCCATGACCCAGGGCATCGAAGCTCACAAAAAGGTAGAGTTCGTGCTGACGATGAACTACGTGCTCAACACGAGCGCCAAGTACGCCGATGTCGTACTGCCGGTTACGACCGAATGGGAACGCCCTGGCACCCTACTTACGGGCAACCGTGAAATCCTCATCTACGGCCAGCACATCACCGATCCTTTGTACGAGGCTAAAAGCGACCAGGAAATCGCCATCGGCATTGCCGAGAAACTCGGCTTCAAGGCCGAAGAAGTGTACGATATCGACGAGACGCAGCAGCTGTTCAACAAGCTTGCAGGCTGCACGGTGCTCGGGTCTGACGGTGCAACGAAGGAGCCGCTCCTCACCATCACCCAAGAGGACATCGAAAGCATGGGCGTGACCGGCGAGCCGCAAGAGGGCAAGATCACGCTCGCGGAGTTCACGGAGCGCGGTATCTACCAGGTCGAACGAACCGATGGCGATGCGTACACGAACCTCCCGTTCGCCAAGTTCATCGAAGATCCTGCGGCCAATCCGGTTGCCACGGCAAGCGGGAAGTTCGAGATCTGCTGCCAATCGCTTTCGGCTTACATCGATCATGTGGGCTTCAGCGAGAAGGATCCGCTGCCGAAGTACGTCCGTGTGACCGAGGGCTACGAAGACGGCATCGAGAACGACCGTCCCTACCAGCTGCTCACTCAACATTACCAGCGCCGTTCGCATCACGTGTTCGATAACGTGAACTGGCTGCGCGAGGCATGGCCGCAGGAACTGTGGATCAACGCCTCCGATGCTGCCGAGCTCGGTATCGAAAACGACGATCCGGTGCGGCTCTCGAGCCCCTATGGCTCGGTCGTGCGTCCGGCGTTCGTTACGCAGCGCATCATGCCGAAGACGATCGGTCTCGGGGAGGGCGCTTGGGCCGAACTGAATGCAGACGGCGACGACATCGCAGGAGCCACCAATACGCTCTCTTCGCCGATTCCGACCGGCCAAGGCCACACCGGATTCAATTCGAACAACTGCATCATCGAAAAGTACACAGGCGAGCTTGACCCCGACTGCGAATGGCCGCAGCGAGTCATCTTCGAATAGGCCGGGAGGAGTACAACCATGGCACAGATGGGATTTTATTTCGATCAGACCGCCTGCATCGGCTGCAAGACGTGTCAGATCGCATGCAGGGATAAAAACGCCCTGTACAAGACCGGCGAGATCTTTCGCACTGTCGACACGGTCGAAGTGGGCCAATACCCCTCGGTCCGCTACTATAGCGTTTCGGTTTCATGCAATCATTGTGCGATGCCGGCTTGCGTGGCAAATTGTCCGTCGGGGGCGATGTACAAAGATGAGGAAACGGGCGTCGTGCTTCACGACGACGACATGTGCATCGGTTGCGAAACGTGCGTGAGCGCATGCCCGTACAGCGAGCCGGTGTATATGGAAGACGAGGGCATCGTGAGCAAGTGCGATTCGTGCTATGCGCTTCGCGCGAAAGGCGAGAGCCCGGCGTGCGTAGCGGCATGTCCTATGCGTGCGCTTGACTTCGGCGACCTAGAGGAGCTGAAAGCGAAATACGGCAACGATCTCGTATCCGACGTCAACGGGCTTCCCGATTCTTCGCAGACCACACCGAGCCTGCTCATAAGTCCGCGCGATATCGCGGTGCAGTAAACCGTAAAATCAAGCAGCCCCCTGATCCGCCCGTGTTGTATCATAGCCACGGGGTCAGGGGGCTTTGCTGCATGAGGGGACCGAAGACGATCCTGCAAACGAGCATCTTCGGGATGCAGGTAATCGATGGGAGTGAGACGATGGAAGCTACCGTATGGGACGTGGTGTTTGTTGCGCGGATGTATCTCTACCGTGCGTTTCAGACCGTGTTCGGCGACGAACCGACCGAAGCGTTGCTCGAGACGCTGTTCTCGGATGTAACCGATGATGCCCTCGACTGTTTCAGGGGTGCCGAATCGGGAGCGCTCGAAAGCGCGATATGCGATCTCGGTGAGCTGAAGAATCGGTTCGAGCGCGATAAGGCCGGATTCCTTGAGAGGGCGAAGCGCGACTTTGCCCATGTGCTCGTAGGGCCTCACGAGCTGAAGGCACCCCCGTGGGAGTGCGTGTACCTAACGAAAGAACGGGTGCTGTTCCAAGAGGCCACGCTGAAAGTTCGCGAGGCGTATCGCAGCGAGAATATGCTGCCGAGCCAGTATCCGCGCGTGTCCGACGACCACATCGCCATCGAACTCGACTTCATGGCGAAGCTTTCCGAAAAGAGCTGTACGGCGCTCGAGGCGAAAGATCGGGAAGAATGCCAAAGGCTGCTTGCCGTCCAGCGCTCGTTTGTCCGCGAGCATCTGCTTGCATGGGTGAGCGCCTATGCTGCGGATGTTGCCGAAGACGCACCGGGATCGCTGTACGCCTGCGCAGGTTCGCTCATGGCGGCGTTTCTCCCAGTTGATGACCAGGTGCTCGGCGAACTGCTCGATGATGAGGCTTGCGGGTAATCGTTTCGGTTAGATGATCGAACAGTGGTTCGTTTCGGGTGGGTTCGCATGAGCAAAGCGGGTGATTCGTGATGAAGAACATGAAGCTTCGCGGGAAGACTACGATCGTGCTGATCGTGCTTCTGGTGGTGTCCGTTGCCCTCAACGTTGCCTGGAGCGATATGACCCAACGCGAACAGGCTGAGGCCGAGATGCTCGAAAAGGCGCGCATCCTTGGTAGCGAGATGGATGCTGTCTGGGAGTTCATGGACATGAATCAGGCGCGCATCGACACCGATTCCGACGGGACCTACAATTTCAAAGGGCTGTACTGCGCCATTGCAGGCAAGAGCATCGCCAAGATTCTCGAGCGCGATACGAACTACGTCATCCGTTACACCAATCAGGACCCGCGCAAGAAAGCCTCGATGTCCGACGAGTACGAAGCCGATGCCATCCGTATGTTCAAGGACGGCACAGCGAGCGAGAAGTACGGCATCGAAACGTTCGAAGGCCAAGAGGTGTTTCGCTACGTTTCTCCAATCTACCTCGAAGAATCGTGTCTCGATTGCCATGGTGACCCTGCGGGCGAGCTCGATGTGACGGGCTATCCTAAGGAGGGTATGGATGTCGGCGATCTTATCGGCGTCACGAGCATCATCATGCCGATCGATATCTACATGTCGGGAATCCAGGATAACGTTACCCGCCAGATCGGGTATTTCTCATTCATTATAATCATGGTGATCCTTGCCGTGTATTTCCTCATCACCCGCATGATCACGCATCCGCTCACGCAGGTCGAGGATGCCGTCGAACAGATCGAAGGCGGCAACTTCGAGGTAAACCTCGAAAGCATTCAGGCGAACGGCGAGATCAAAGACCTTGCGATGAAATTCGATTTCATGGCTGCCGAACTGCGCGATCTGTACAGCAACCTCGAGCGGCAGGTCGAAGTACGTACCGCTCAGCTCGAATCTGCCAACGAAATGCTCGAAGAGCAACGAAGCCAGCTTGCGAAAGTCAACGAAGAGCTGCAAGCGGAAAACCAGTACCAGTCCGACTTCCTTGCGATCATGAGCCACGAGCTGCGCACCCCGCTCACTTCGATCATCGCATTCACGGAGATATGGCAGAGCGCGAATGCCGCACGCAGTGACGACGAAGCGGCAGCGGTGAGAGAGGTCAAGGAGAACGGCCAGCTACTGTTGCAGATGGTGAATAACATACTTGAGATGGCACGGGTCGAGGCGGGCCGAACGGAGCTGATCGTCGAACCGTTCGACATGATGGATCTGATCGGCCTTGTGGAGCGGAGCCTCGGATTCCTTGCCGAACAGCGTTCGATCGAGCTGACCGCCGTCGTGCGCCCCGACGTTCCGATCATCAATGCCGACTGGGAAAAGATCAGGCGAATCGTGGAGAACCTTGTTTCGAACGCCATCAAGTTCACACGCAAGGGTGGCCATGTTCGCATCGAAGTGAAGTACGATCGGGTGCGTGAGCAGCTTTCCATCGAGGTATCCGACGATGGCGTCGGCATCAAGGAAGAGCACCTTTCGGATATTTTCGAACGGTTTACGCAAAGCGACAAATCGTCGTATCGCCGCTACGGCGGCAGCGGGCTTGGACTGGCAGTTGTCAAGGAGCTCGTAGAGATGCACCACGGGAGCATCGAGGTGCACAGCGTGTACAAAAAAGGGAGCACGTTCACCGTGTTCATCCCGACGGGCAACGAAAAGGAGTAGCGCGTGGCAAAGATCCTTTTAGCCGATGACGAGCCGAGCATGCTGAATCTGATCCGCCGTATTGTGGTGGGGGGCGGATACGAGTTCTGCTATGCAGCCGATGGGGACGAGGCGATCGAGGTGTATCGGCAAGAGCAGCCCGATCTCGTCATCCTCGACGTCATGATGCCGAAGCTCGACGGATTCCAAGTATGCCAAGCGCTGCGAAGCGAAGGTGCCATCATTCCGATCGTGTTCTTGACGGCGAAGGGAGATATCGTCGACAAAGGGGCGGGTTTCAACGTCGGCGGCGATGATTATCTCGTAAAACCGTTCGATCCGGAGGAACTGCTGCTGCGCATCGATGCCCATCTCAAACGCAACGAGCGCATCATGCCCAAACAGCAAGGCGACTGCGTGATGCTTGAGGGGCTTGAATTCGATACCAAGCGATCTCGCGTAACCATCGAGGGGAAGCGCATTGACTTCACGCCCAAGGAATTCCAGATTCTGTTCTTGCTCGCGAGCCATCCGGGCGAAGTGTTTACCCGCGAACAGCTCATCGAGGCGGTGTGGGGGGAGGAGTTTGTCGGCGAGACATCGAGCTTGCCCGTGTTCATACGCAAAATCCGGGAGAAAATCGAAGAGGACCCCTCGCATCCGGTGTATCTGCAAACCGCGTGGCGCTCAGGGTATCGTTTCGGGAACTAAACGCTCATGCGGAAACGCTTCGATAAATTCGTTTAGCCCGCAGCCGCGGCGGGCACGCTTTGCGAAGCTCCTGTGAGTTTCGGTGCAGCGAAGCGGGCGCATCCGTTTCACGTCCGTTGAACGCTTATGCGAACATATGATCCTTTTTGTGCTATGCTCGAAGGCTAAGGCCGCTATCGAATGACAGGAAGCCATGAGCGAGGACCGCACCTATGTATGCATCGACCTGAAGACGTTTTACGCTTCGGTAGAGTGCGTTGCGCGCGGACTCGATCCTTTTGCCACCAACCTCGTCGTAGCCGATCCTGAACGCACGCAAACCACCATCTGCCTCGCTATCACTCCTGCCATGAAAGACCTCGGAATTCGCAACCGCTGCAGGTTGTTCGAAATCCCCGAAGGCGTGCGCTACATCACGGCCAAGCCGCGCATGCGCCACTACATGGAGGTCTCGGCCGACATTTACGGCATCTATCTGCGCTACGTCAGCGCCGAAGACATACACGTGTATTCGATCGACGAATGCTTCATCGATGCGACCCCGTACCTCTCGCTATATGACGTGACGGCGCGGGAGTTCGCTGGCATGCTCATGAACGCAGTCTTCACCGAAACGGGCATTTGCGCGACGGCAGGGGTGGGAACGAACCTGTTTCTGGCGAAGGTCGCGCTCGACATCACGGCAAAGCACGCAAGCGACAACATCGGGTATCTCGATCAGGCTGAATTCGAGCGGCTCATTTGGGATCATCAGCCGATTACGGATATCTGGAATATAGGCCCTGGCACCGCGAAGCGCCTCGCAAAGTTCGGGGTGCACGATCTACGCGGCGTATGTCGGCTCGACGAAAGCGTTCTGTACTCGGAGTTCGGCGTAAACGCCGAGTATCTGATCGATCACGCTCACGGCATCGAGCCGTGCACCATCGCCCAGATCAAGGCCTACGAGCCGCAGGGGCGATCGATGTCGAACGGGCAGGTTCTACCTGGCGACTACACCTACGATGAAGCGCTCGTGGTGCTGAAAGAGATGGTTGATCAGCTTGTGCTCGAACTGGTAGAAAAGAGTCTTGTTGCCGAATCGATCTCGCTTTCGGTCGGTTACGCACGCGAGACCGCATCGGAGGATCGCGGAGAAGAACAGGCCTTCCAGGGCGAGCATGGCAAACGAACAGGATGGGGCGCTGGTTCGCGGACAGGCGGTACGCGCAAACTCCATGAGCGAACGAATTCCCTGAAACGGCTTCTTCCTCGTTTTGAAGAGCTGTTTGCCGATACGACCGATCGTGCGAAGCCCATTCGTCGTATCCATGTGGGATTCGGGTCGATTCTGTCCGAAGATTTCGCTACGGTCGATCTGTTCACCGACATCGAAGCCGAGGCGCAGGAGCGAAGCTTGCAGAACACGGTTCTCGCCGTCAAAGACCGTTTCGGCAAGAACGCGCTTGTGCGGGGTACGAGCCTTACCGAGAAAGCAACTGCGCGCGAGCGCAACGAGCAGGTGGGAGGTCATCATGCGTGACGACCGCGCCGACCGCGCCCAGCAATTCATACCGTTCGCCGCATTGAAGGGCTACTACGATCTTGTACGCCAACGTGAACGCACGCCTGAACCGCGGCGCGAGCAAACCGAAGAGCATGCGCTGCGGTTGTCGCGTAAGCTCGCACAGGTGCGTAAAGGCTCTATGGTTGCCGTCACGCACTACGACAAGGACGCTTACTTGACTACGCGAGGGATCGTGACGGACATCGATACCGTTTTCCGCACGCTCACCGTGGTGAAAAAGCGCATGGCGTTCGAAGATATCCTCGATATCGAAGGAGAAGGCATTGCGGAGGACGAGGAGTACTAAGCGAAGATCAAAACCCTTGTTTTTCGAGCACGATGGAAAGGAATTCCTCGAAGGTGATGACGCCGACGAAATCGGTCCGAGGATAGTCTTTGTGATACGGTTCGGGAACGACCAAGGTCAAATGATGTTCGTGCATTTCCTTGAGCTGATTGGGCGACACCCCTTGCTGAAGGGTAAACAAATACTTCTCTTCGATCCTATCGGCTTCGTTGATCACCTGTCTCCATCGATCCTTGCAGGTGGTTTTTGCTCCAAGAAACGTCAGTCGTTCGGCAGGGAACTCAGGATCGTGATATGCCTCCTCTGAAGGAAAAATGAAATCCGGTCTTTTGTTCAGCTCCGTGACAGCTTGCTCTTTGAATTTGATGCACCTATCGTTAAAAATGGCTTTCAAATGATGTTCAAGCGATTTTCCTGCACGAGACTTGCGTCGATTAGTTATTTCCAAGCCGATTTTGACGAAGGCCTCAAGGCTTTCCGTAGGCTCAAGCAAGAGAAATTCGTAATGAACCTCTTCGATTCGGCGGAACAGCTTGTATTCCGCATCGATCCATCTGATGATCGTTTCATCAGCAGTGAGGCAAACGTCTTCCCCCCGAAGTATCGCTTCAATTTCTTGGGCTGAACGAGCCATGGTCTGTGTATCGGGAAAATCGGTGCCAAAAGCCTTGATGTAAACGGTAAACGGATCTTTTGAGCCTTCGCCATCTTTTGCTGCCTCGTTTTTTATCAAGCAATTAACTTCAGTAGGAGAAATCGAAAAAGCATCAAGAAAACCTTGGATGCTGTCGTCATCCGATAGAACATATGCGTAGTACTTCTCGTCGTTTTCCTTACAAATGACGAGAAGGTCGCCTGTGTGATCGGGCTTTAGTAGCGTGAAGCCACGACCGAATTTCGTTATTCGATATTCGTTTCGGGTTCCCTGCCCATAGTAGATGAAACGGCTTTTAGTGCTGGATTCTTCATTCCATAAGATCTCCGCTTTGCGATCCCGATTCGTTCCCTTTTCGAAAAGCTCGTCGAAGATCAACGGCACACTTGATTTTGGGATATAGATGCCGCACTGATGACCGCCAGTGAGCCCTGTATCGTTGGGAGACAAGAATTTTGCAAATACGATGCTCGATAGCACCGTCCTATCGATTGCCAGAGCGAGAAGATCGTTATTCACCGGTGTTCTCCAACTCCTTGAGCTTGGCGCTGATAAGCTTTGCCACTTGGGCAATAAGGGGAACGACTACCGAGTTTCCAAACTGCTTGTAGGCTTGCGTATCCGAAACGACGATTCTGTATTCATCAGGATACCCCTGGAGTCGTGCACATTCTCTCGGAGTAAGTTTTCGTGGGTTCTTCCCTTCTTGGGGAATGAGGATTTCTGATCCGTCCTTATAGTATCGTGCGCTCAAAGTCCTCGTAGTTCCTTCAAGATTGGGCATTCCGTAGCCAAACCCGTTACCTTTCGCTCTGTGCTTTTCCGCATAGTTTTGTAGGTAACACCACAATTTGTCTGAGAGTGTGTACCGATCTACATCGGTGGTTTCTAATATGTCTTTGAGAACAGGTGCTTTTTTTGGGCGACTAATATTAAACGTAAACTCGATGCTGTCCCCGTAGCGCCTTTTGTCGAAGCCCACGATGAGGATTCTTTCTCTGTGTTGGGGAACGAGTCCCTTTCCGTCGATGACATCAACGAACAGTTCATAATCAAGGTTCCGAAGCGTCTGCTCGATGATGCACCATGTGGTCCCTTTGTCATGACTTCTGAGATTCTTAACGTTTTCTAGCATAAATGATTTCGGTCTTTTGGCTTCAATGATGCGCGCGACGTCGAAGAACAAGGTACCTTGGGTCTTGTCGAGGAAGCCCGTTTCTTTTCCAAGGCTTTTTTTCTTGGATACTCCTGCAATGGAGAAAGGTTGGCAAGGAAATCCTGCGACCAAAATATCGTGATTCGGTATTTCAGTTTCGAGGACTTTTGTTATGTCGCCGTGAGGTGTTATACCGAAATTATGCCGATACTGTATTTGGCAGTACTTATCCCACTCGGAAGAATATACGCATCTTCCGCCAGCTTCTGAGAATGCAAGATGCATACCGCCTATTCCGGCGAATAGATCGATGAAGTCAAACGCATATTCGCCATTGTCCGCCTGTGCGAAAGGGGCTTCGGGTTCAAGATCCTGAACGGCGTACAGGTAGATATCTGCCGGTGTCGATTCTCCCGTTTCCCAGCGACGGACGCTTCGCTCTCCGTTTCGCCCAAGTCGTAATATTTGTGCAAATTGCCGTTGGGTAAGGCCAAGTTCTTCTCTTTTTTCTTTAATTAAAACTGAAGCATTCATGAAACCTCTGGGATTTTATTCGGACAGATTGACCGCATTTTAACACATTATTATTCAAACAAAGGTAGAGAAAGTGCCTATAAGAATACCCGCACACCAATGGCATACGGGTATTACTCGGGCTATCAGAAGCGCGATTTAAGGTTTTGATAAAAGCTAGTTCTGTGTCGAGAGGAAGGTCTGCAGCGTCATCTGCTCGATCTGGTCCTGGAGCTCTTCGAGCTCGTCGAGATGCTGGTCCTCGTCGTTGAGAATTTGCACGAGGACGTCGCGGGTGGCGTAGTCGAGCACTTCTCCAGCGAGCACGATTGCCTCGTTGTAGTCCCGTACGGTGTCCATTTCGAGCGCATGGTCGTTTTGAACCTGCTCGGGAATGGCTTCGCCGATGTTGATGTCGTTGAGGTTGGAAACGATGGGCGTGCCCTCAAGGAACAGGATGCGCTCGATGAGTTTCTCGGCATGCTTCATCTCGGTGATCGCGCGGGTCTTGAAGTTTGCGCTCAGTTTGCTATAGCCCCAATCCTCGCACATTTCCGCATGCACGAAGTACTGGTTGATGCCGGTCAGTTCGCCTGCGAGCAAGTCGTTAAGCGTGTCGATGAGTTTGTCGTTTCCCTTCATGGTAAAGCTCCTTTTGTCGATGACGATGGCTGAGTAGACCGATCTGTTGGGGATCAGTAAGCGTAGCTCCTATTTTTGCAGATGAGCGTGTAGAACTACAAGGGTTGCTCTGTACCGTGGGTTTCTTGTCACGGTACTGTAACCTTTGGCGGCGCGCTTCAGGTGGCAAAGATGGTGCTGCTGGGCGAGGAGGCGGTAGCGAGCGCACGGATTTTAAGGTAGCGGGTCTCTGCGGTAAGTTCAGAAATCTCATTCATCGGTTCGGCAACCGATGCGTTGCGTGATCCTAACGAAGGCTGCACAGATTCAGATTGAGCAGAACAGTAAGGTACTATCAAACGGTTGAAAGCAGTGCATAAAGCGAGAAGGCGCGAGAGTGAACGCAAAATCACAGAAGACTTCGGAGAAGAGTAGGGCGATGTTTCCCGTGCTGCTTGGCTGTTCGTTCGTCGCTTCGTTTGGGGAAAGCATGATGAGCATCGCGCTGCCCGAAGTGGCGGACACGTTTTCCCTTACCCTCTCTATGGCGAACTGGCTTGTCACAGGATACCTCGTCGTTGCGGCTACGACAGTTACGCTTGCAGCGTTCCTGCTCAAAAGGCTAGGGCTTCGCGTCGTTTTCTTCATCGGAATCGGAGCGCTGGCTATCGGAAGCGGATTGGCCATGCTCGCCTCCGATTTCCCAACGCTCTTCGCGTGCCGTCTTATCCAGGCGGTTTGCACGGGCCTGTTCTTCCCGCTCGTTACCGGCACCATCATGGCAACGTCGCGCAAGGATCGACTCGGGTTGCACTTGGCCATGAACAGCGGGATTATCGCCTTCGGCTTGGCTATCTGCCCTGTCGTATCGGGGTTGCTGCTCACCTACGTTGGGTGGCGGGCTATGTTTGCCGTCCCGCTTGCGTTGGCTGCCGTGTTGCTGCCCCTCGGGTTTTACGTGCTGCGAGACGCCGAAAAAGGCGAGCGCGCCCGCATCGACGTTTTGAGCGCAGCGCTCAGCCTTGTCGGGTTGGGTGCGCTCATGTACGGACTGAGCGAGTTTACCCATGATGTTGTTCCGTCCGTCATTGCTCTTGGCATCGCCGCCGTTGCGATAGCCCTGTTCGTTTGGCGTCAGCTTGCTTCTCGATCACCGCTTTTGAATCTTCGCCCGCTCGGACATCCGAGGTTTGCAGTGGGGCTTCTGATGGTTATGGTCGGCACCATGACCTCGTTTTCGCTGAGCGTACTGCTTCCTTTGTACTTCGAGGGGGCAATCGGGCACACGGCCTTTTTTGCCGGCTTGCTTTTGCTCGGCCCTGTGCTGGTCAACGCGGTGTGCTCGCTTTTGGGTGGGAGGCTGTTCGATCGTCGCGGTGTTTGGCCGATGCTTCCGATGGGGTTGGGTTTGGTGCTTGCGGGGTTGGCCGGAGTGTTCGTCTCGGCAGAACACATGCGGGTTGATCTGGTTGTTGCGGCAAGCGCCGTTTCGTACGCAGGTCTCGGGTTCGTGGTCACGCCTGCGAAAACGGCGGCGCTCGATCACCTGCCCGCCGAGCTGTACGCGCACGGCGCCTCTATCAATTCGACGTTCGTGCAAATCGCTTCGGCACTCGGTCCATCGCTGTTCGTCGGAGTCCTGTCCGCGGACGTGCTGCGGGAAACTGCGGCGGGTTTGTCTAAGGCCCACGCGTATGCGCTGGGTTTTTCGCATACGCTCACGATTGCGATCGGCATCTCGCTGGTCGGTTTGATTATCGCGCTTTTCTATGCGCACGCATTGAGGAAGAAGCCAGGGCGCTAATCCTCGATGCCCCAAATCTTTTTCAGCTCACGGTTGATTTCGTTTGCGTTCGGAGGTATGCCGACGTCGCGGGGCAGAGGCGCTTTCTTGTCGCGCGCTTTCTTGGGCTTGGCGTCTGCAAACAGGCGCTCGGCGGGAAGGATGTCCACCCCGTGAGGGGCGGCAGAACGGCAGCGGTTTGCAAGCTCATTGTCTGAGGTCACAATGCCGATGCGCTCGGTTGCGCGGCGCACCTTCGCAACGATCGCATCGTCGGCGGTGGGAAGGCGCGTATACTCGGAATCCCGATGCGCTGCTCCGGTGGGGTTCACGGTACCGATTCCCCCGGAGGCGTCCCAGATGATCGTGTACGTTGCTTTCCCGAGAAGCACGGAGCTTTTGATGCGTAGGCGGCTTTCGAGTTCGAGCCGCTGTTCTTCAAGGAGAAGGTTTTTGGTGGCGGGATCGCGGCGAGTAACGTTGTAGCCGTCTATAAGGTAGTGCATGCTGTGTCCGTTCGTCGGTTCGTGCGCGCGCATCGGTTCCAGTAGGGAAAGGCTGCAAACAGGTCAAGGCTTGCGTACCATGGTATCATGCAACAAAACGTGCCGCAGCTAATGTAGGGCGGGAGTCTATTCGACGGGAGACGATCTGATGTATCGAATGAGCGACGAAGAGTTCGAAGCCGTCATCGAAGAAGCGCTCGATTCGATCCCCGAAAAGTTCATCGAGGCGCTCGAGAACGTGGCGATCGTCATGGAAGACGAGCCCGACGACTACCACCTCGAAACGCTCGAATCCCCCGATTCTTTGGGAGCGTCCTATTGTGACGACGAGCTTTTAGGCCTGTACGATGGCATTCCTCTTACTGAGCGGGGAGAATACTACGACGGGGACATTCCCGATGTCATCACTGTGTTCAAAGGCCCTCATGAGCGCTGCTTCGGCTCGCGCGAACAGGTGGTCGAAGAGATCGGGAAAACCGTCATCCACGAGATAGGGCACTATTTCGGCATCGACGATGCACGACTTCACGAGATGGGGTACTAGACGTGCTGCCGATGCTATAAAAGTCGCAGAATCTCCCTCGAGGATCGAATGCCGGAATGCGAAGGAAGCTTTCTATTCTGGAAGACGGACTCCTTTTTTCGGTAAGCGGGAAAAAATTCGTAAAACATGCTTGACCCTCAAGCTCCTTGGGGGTTTATCTTTCGTGCTAAGCCTGACGTCGGCTGTACTGAATTCATTATGTCAACGAGGCAACTGAATCAGAAAGGGGAACGCATGTGGCATAACGAAGCGTTGCCGGAGTTCGGAGTGCTTTCCGGTCTCAAGGTAGTCCATGCTTCATCTTCGCTAGCAGGTCCGCTGGGACCGACGATTTTTGCGGAGTACGGTGCCGACGTCGTATGGATCGAGAACGCACAAGCGCCCGATTACACGCGTACGCTGCACAACATTCAACCCGAATCGGAGCGCCGCAACCAACGTGCCGTGGGCATCAAGATAGGGTCTCCTGAAGGTCGGCAAATCGTGCTTGATCTCGTCAGGGACGCCGATGTGTTCATTGAGTCTTCGAAGGGCGGGCAGTTTGAGCGCTTTAACCTGTCGGACGATGTGATGTGGGAGGTCAACCCCAAGTTGGTTATCGCCCATATATCCGGGTACGGACAAACCGGCCTGCCCGAATACGTCAGTCGCGGAGGCTTCGATGCGACGGCTCAGGCCTTCTCGGGATACATGTGGGAGAACACGAACGGAGGGGCTACACCGCCGTATGCGGTAGGTCCGTATGTGGCCGACTACATTACGGCGCTCTGGACGGCGCTCGCCGTGCTTGCGGCAGTGCGCAAGGCCGACGAAACCGGTGTGGGCGACAGCCTCGACATCGCTCAGTACGAGCTTATGATGCGCGCATCCATCTTTTCGGTCGACTACTTCACCTTCCACAAGGAATTCCCGAAAACGGGAGAGAAGTCGATGATCGCAGGCTGGGGAGGTTTCCCCTGCAAGGACGGTAAGATCCTGTACTGCTGCTTCTCGGGAGCGAGCGTGCTCAAAAAGGTGTGCGAGTTGCTCGGTCTCGATTACGGTTCGGATTTGTTCCCGGCAGAGGTCGGTCTGTACAATGTTGAAACCGAATCAGGTAAAGCGTTTGAACGGGCCGTTGTAGACTATCTTGCAAGCAAAACCGTTGACGAGGCCGAAGCCGAAATGCTCGCTGCCGGACTGCCCGTATCGAAGGTCAACAGCTGGGAAGACGTCGAGAACAATCCACATGTTCAGGCGCGTGGCGTGATCGAGGAGTGGGAAACGGTCAAGGGCACGAAGCTCCGTGCCGTAGGGCCGCTGCCCAAATTTAAAAAACATCCTGGTCGCGTATGGCGTCCCGCACCGAGTTTCGGCGAGAACAACGAGGAGATATTAAGCGAGCTCGGCTATTCGCAAGAGCAGATCGCCGATTTCTACGATCAAGGAATCATCAATAAGGATTTCGATCTCAAACTATCCCGCTAGATTGGCGTATGCGCTGTCGGTTCCCCCGATCGGCAGCGCCGCTGCACGCACCGTATCGCTCGGGGGATACCGCTCGAAGGCTTTGGGATGAGTTTCTGTGTGGTATTGCTTTGACCTGCAACTACTTTAAAAAGGGGTATCAATGGCTGCATCAACTAAGAAGCTCCACTATGGCTGGTTGGTTATGGTGGCGTGTTGTCTCATCATGTTCATGCCGTGCTGCTTCACCTTCAATGCGGCATCGGTGTTCTACAGCTCGGTGGCCGAGGCGATGGGGGTGGGTACCGGCCAGGTTGGTCTGTACATTTCCATCGTGTACATCACCATGTTCGTAGCGCTTTTGTTCATTGGCAAACTATTCGAAAAGAAAGATGCTCGTGCCGTTCTGACGTTTTCGGTCATATGCATCGCCGTCGCCTTTCTCATCATGGCAGTTACGCCGACGATTTTCGGGTTTTACGGGGCAGGCGTTTTGCTTGGACTCGGCAACGCGGTCGTTCTCTATCTCATGGTCCCTGTGCTTATCGGGCGCTGGTTCAAGAAGAACGTCGGCCTCTTGATCGGCATCGGCATGGCCATGACCGGCATCGGCGGCATGCTGTGGAGCCCTGTTGCCACGTCTATCATTTTGTCGAGTGGCTATCAAACCGCCTACCTCATGTACGCAGTCCTCTCGGCTGTTGTTGGGATTCCGTGCGCATTGTTCATCATTCGTAGTCGCCCGAGCGATAAAGGGCTCGAGCCGCTCGGCTATGACGCTGCTGCAGAGGCGGCCGCCCAAGAAGTTGCCGCTTCCACAGCTGTAGAGGGCGTTTCGGTTCAAACCGCCCGTAAGCAACCGGCGGCGCTCATACTGATCGCCTTGTATGCCGGCCTTGTCAATCTTGGGCTGACCATGAATTTCTATCTGCCCACCTACATCAATTCGCTTACCGTATTCGGAGACGCCGCAAGCGCTGCCATCATCGGTGCGACGCTTGCGTCGGTAGTCATGTTCGGCTCGCTCATCGGTAAAGTCGTGCTTGGTTGGACGAACGACCGGAGCGTTCCCGGTTCGGTCATCTTCGGCCTGGCATCGGGCATCATCGGTCTTCTGCTTGTACTGTTCGGCGTCAACATCTCCGTATACCTGGTGTATGCGGGCGGCGCTCTGTTCGGCGTGTTCTTCGCCTCCGCTACCACCACAACACCCCAACTCACCCGGAAGGTGTTCGGCAACAAAGATTACGCGCAGATTTACTCTTATGTGACGGCCGTGTGTGCGTTCTTAGCTGCGTTCGGCTCCGCCATTTGGGGATTCATCTACGACTTTACGGGGTCTTTCTTCGCGACGTTCGCAATCGACATGGGGCTCATGGCCTTGTGCTTCGTACTCGCTTTTGCCGGCATGGCCGTCGGTAAAAAGCTTCCGCGCGAATAGCCGTTCGGCTTCGAATGCGCCCGAGGGCAACAAACGCTACCCTCGGGCGTTTCGAAGATTTTCCAAGCATGTTTTTCCAGCCGAATCCGATGTATGAGCGGATGTTGTACTCGGAAAAGCATGCGAAAGCAGGTTTCTCTCTGGTTAGGAATATAACATGGGAAGCAATGCTAAAAAACGCGTCCACTTCGGATTCTTCGTTCTGTTCGCCTGCTGCGCCATCTGTTTTTCAACGGTGACGCTGTCGTTTAACACGGTAGGCATCTTCTACGTTCCCGCAAGCGCCGAACTGGGAATTGATGCGGGTCGATTCGGCACGTACATCTCGGTCCAGTACCTTGCAATGAGCCTTGCCATGATTTTCGGGGGAAAGGTGCTGTACCGGTTTAACGCGCGTGTGGTACTTTCGGTATGCGTCGCCATGGTTTCTCTAGGGCTTCTGAGCATGTCGACGTTTACCGCTCTTTGGCAGTTCTACTGCGCTGGAGCAATTATAGGAGCGGCAAACTCGATCCTCTTATACCTGATGGTTCCGACGATGATCGACCGTTGGTTTAAAGAGCGCGTCGGTTTTTTCGTGGGCGTAGCGTTGTGCTTTACGGGTATCGGCGCCATTATCTTCAATCCTATCGGAGGTTTTTTCATCGATAGTTTCGGATGGCGAGCCGGGTATCTTGCATTCGGTCTTATCTCGGCCTGCATCGGGTTTCCGTGTGCTGCTTTCCTCATAAGAAACGCACCTGCCGACAAGGGCCTTGTGCGGTATGGCGAGAAGGCAAGCGCTCGACTAGGCAAAAGCGGGGATACCGTTCTTGAGGGCGCGACGTTCAGTCAAGCTCTACGGACACCCGTCCTGTACATGGTCGCCCTCTATGCGGGCGTAGCCGACATAGGGCTTACCCTCAACTACTATCTTCCGGCCTATGCGACTACGCTTGGGTATTCGGTGCTGGTGGTGTCGAGCATCGCATCGGCGGTTTTGGTCGGCCAACTGCTCGGCAAGCTTCTGCTCGGCTTCATCAACGACATCAGCGTAAAGGCGGGCGTATTCGCGGCTGTCACAAGCGGTATCCTCGGCATCGGCATCATGACGTTTCTCGGAGGCACGGGCCTGATCGCTTTGTACGTGGGAGCGTTTCTGTTCGGCGTGTTCTTTGCGAGCACGACGGTTACGACATCGCTTATGACGCGCGGGATCTTCGGAAGCCGCGATTACGGGCGCATCTTCTCCGTGGTTGCTACGGTGGCGAGTTTGAGCTCCGCATTCAGCTCTGCGATCTGGGGTGCCCTGATCGAGGCAACGGGTGGATACTACGCCATGCTCTATGGGGGATTGGGCGTCATGTTCATCGTGTACATAATCGGTTTCGCTGCGCTTGCCATGGGAAAGCGATCTCCTTGGGTGAACGGATCGTGCGCTGCCGAGCAGACGGTTAAGGCAGAGGGCTCTGAGGTTTCAGCCGTCGACGACGTTTCTTTGTGAGGAGCTTGTGGTATGAGTGAGGGTAAGCGTGCGGATCTCGACAGGGCTGCACGGGAATACGGACGGCTTTGGAGCGAAGCGTATGACGAGTGTGTATCGCGCACGTTCGAATCGACTCATCGGACTATCAAAGAAGCCATGCTCTCGCATCTTTCGGGGGCGGGCGGTGCGCTGCCGCTTATTCGATACAAGGATACATGGATATCGCGCTCTCAAGCCGATAAGGAAGCGTGCAGGCTCGCAAACGCGCTGCTCGATTGCGGAGTCGTGCCAGGAGACCGCGTCGGCATCGTCGTTTCGAACAGGCCCGAGAATGTCATATCGTTTATGGCGTGCTACAAGGCAGGGTTTGTTGCCGCTGCGTACAACCAGCGATGTACGGCGCGGGAAATCGTCGGCGCTCTCGAGGGAGTCGAAGCGTCGGCGCTGATCATCGAGCAAGAGCACGTGTCCAAGGTGCTTTCTGCCATCGGAGCGGGCAAATGCCCTGATCTCAGCTGCATCGTCGTGATCGACAACGACGATGCGTGGGCGGATGCGGGCGGTTGTTTAGAGCTGCACGGGTACGAACCCTTGCTGCGCACGGCGAGCGATCTGGAGCCGGCAATTGACGTTTCGCCGCACGACGACGCCATCCTGCTTTTTACCGGCGGGACGACGGGGGTCAGCAAAGGCTGTGCGCAAACGCACGAAGCCATGGTGTGGGAACTCCAGGCAATGCGTTTTTGGACCGCTTCCGCGCTCACAACACCCGATCCGAGCTTTCTCGTGTGCATGCCCATGACGCACATCATGGGGATCAACTACGGAGTGAACTGGCAGCTCATCAACGGGGGGAGCGTGGTCATCGCCGAAGGCTACAAACCGCCCGACATCATTGCGGCTCTTGAGCGGTATCGGCCGACCGCATGGGCGGCGCTCCCGACGCTTTTGCACTCGGTAAGCACGTGCGAGACTTTGGCGGCAAGCCCCTACAAGGATCTCGAACTCGTCATATTCGGCGGTTCGTTCGTTGCGAAGAACATGCTCGAAGACCTTGCGTCAAAAACGAGAGCGCGGTTTGTCGAGAGCTACGGCATGTCGGAAAGCTTCGGGTTCGTCACATGCAATCCCGTGGGATCCATGGGGAAAATGGGCAGTATCGGGCTGCCCATAAGCAACACCGATGTGCTTGCGGTCGACCTCGAAAGCGGCACGCAGGCACTCGCCCCCGGCGTATGCGGTGAGATTGTATTTCGCGGCCCTCAGATAATCCGCTCGTATTGGGCGAATCCCGAAGAGACGCAACGCGCTCTGCGCGGCGGTTGGCTCTACAGCGGCGATATCGGGTATATGGACGAAGATGGATTCTTCTACCTTGTTGACCGCAAGAAGGACACGATAGTCGTAAGCGGCTTTAATGTTTTCCCGAGCGAAATCGACGAGGTGCTCATGTCTCATCCCTCGATTCTCGATGCCTGTACGATCGGTGTGCCCGACGAGCACTCCGGAGAGAGGCCCAAATCGTTCATCGTCGTGCGCGGCGGGGCGGACGTTGCTCTTTCCGAGATCGAGTCTTTCTGCAGGGAACGCCTTGTCGCGTACAAGATTCCGCACTCTATGGAGGTACTCGACGAGATTCCCAAAACAAAGGCGAAGAAGCCCGATCGAGCGTTTTTGAAGCGTGAAGAAGCTCGAAAGCGAGGCGTGCAAAATCATTGAAATTTCTCGTTGACTCTCAAGAACCTTGAGGGACTAGCATGCGAGGGGAGGAACTCATCCCAACCTCGAAAACGATCATCGAAAAACGTATGAATCGCATTAAAGGAGGAAATTGTGATAGATTTCAGCATCACCGACGAACAAGAGCTCATGCTCGAAAACCTGCGTGAGTTCTGCGCACGCGAGTGCACCGAGGAGCGTATCCAGAAGTGGTACGAGCAGCGTCACATCGACCGGGACGTGTGCAAAGCCTATCTCGATGCCGGTTTCGGCTACATGTTCATCCCCGAAGAATACGGCGGAGTCTCGTCCGACGCTGTAACGCTTGCGCTCGTTGTTACCGAGCTCATGCGCTGCACGAAGGCCACCATGCCGTTCATGTCCTACGGTCTTGCCATGTACGATCTCTCGGAGTTCGGTACGCCCGAGCTTATGAAACAGGGTATGGAACTGTACGAGGAAACCGGCGAGCAGTGTTTCTCGCTTGCGCTGTCCGAGCCGTGCGCCGGCTCGGACAACATGTCCATGCAGACGGTTGCCCATTGGAACGGCGATGGCACGGTCACGCTCAACGGCGTGAAAACCATGGTTAGTCTTGCAGAGACCGCGCCGTTCATGCTCGTCATCGCCAAAGACGAGGATCCGGCTCGCGAGAACAAGAACATGTCGATGTGGATGTTTCCCACCGACACCCCGGGCATCAAGCTTTCCCCCTTGCATAAAATCGGACAGGAAATCACCAACTTCTCCGAGGTGTATCTGGACAACGTGACCATTCCCGAATCGAGTTTGCTCGGCGAGCGCGGCAACGGCTTCATCCAGCTCATGCAGAACTTCGAGCTCGAGCGCATCATGCTTTCGTCCCATAGCCTCGGCCTTGCCAAGGCGGCGCTTGAAGAGGCGGCATCGTACGCTGGCCAGCGCGTCGCCTTCGGGAAAACCATCGGCAGCTTCCAGCTTATCCAGGAGAAGCTTACCGATATGGAAATCAAGGTTCAAAACATGGAGAACCTGCTTTTGAAGACCGCATGGGAATTCGACAACGGCATTCCGATCCGCTTGGACAGTGCGCTTGCGAAGCGCTATATCTCCATGGCGGCAACCGAGGTGTGCTCCGAAGCCATGCAGATCATGGGCGGCATCGGCTACACCACCGAGTCGTGTGTAGGGCGCCTGTGGAAAGACGCGCGCGGTTCGCAGTTCGGCGGCGGCACCGATGAGATCATGGTGCATATCTCCGGGCGCCAGATCATCAAAAAGTACGCAAGGAATTAAGGGGCGGCCATGAATGTCGTTACTGCGATCAAGATCGTTCCAGACGACCAAGACATTCAGGTCAACGCCGACCGAACCCTGAATTACTCCAACGCCCGCCCCATCGTAAGCACGTACGACCTCAACGCTATCGAGGGTGCAGCGCTCGCCGCGAAAGAGCAGGGCGCGAAGCTCTTCGCCGTGACAGTGGGCGATTCCTCCGTGCTTGACAGCAAGGTGGCGAAAAACGTGCTCGCACGCGGCGTCGACGAGTACGTGGCCGCTGCGGACGATGCGTTCGTCGGGCTTGATGCCCGTGCGACTGCGGCAGCGCTTGCCGCTGCGATCGGAAAGATCGAAGCCTATGACCTCGTAGTATGCGGAGACGGTTCCGCGGACATCTACGCCCAGCAGGTCGACGTGCAGCTGGCAGAAGCGTTGAACGTGCCGGTAGTGACGGCAGTGAGCAAGATCGGGTTTGAAAACGGTGCCATCGTGTGCGAGCGCACGCTCGAGGCCGAGAAGGAAGTCGTCGAGGTACCGCTTCCCGCCGTTGTTTCGGTGATTCCCGATATCGCACTGCCTCGCATCTGCGGCATGAAGGACATCCTTGCTGCTGGTAAAAAACCCGTAACTTCGTATGCCGCCGCCGACCTTGGCGTGGATCCCGTACACGCCATCGAGGCTGCCAACGTGCTCGCTCCCGAGCCGACGCCCCGCAAACGCGAGCTCTTTGATGCATCCGACGAAGCGGACGTCGACAAGTTCGTCGCCGCAATTCTCGAATCGATTCGATAGGGGGCTGTGCAATGGTTTTCGTTATTGCTGAAACTCAAAAAGGCGCGCGCGATCTGTGTGCGGGAGCTCGTACGATGGGGGGAGGCGTTTCGCTTGTTGCTCTGAACGACGAGGCGGTGCAGACGGGTATTGCCGATGTGGTGTACCGTGTCGAAGTGCCCGTCGATGCCATGGTTGAATCGGCCGCCGCGACGGTGATTGCCTTGTGCAAGGAAAAAACGCCGGCATCGGTGCTTATCGAGCCGACGCGCCGTATGAAGGTTATCGCGGGGAAGCTTGCCGCCGCATTCGACACGGCCGTCATGACCGATGTCGCCGCGTTCGACGGCGATGTGGCGAAGAGCATGTTTTTCGGCGGTATCGCTACACGCGATCAGAAGAGTACGGGCTCTATCGCTATCTACACGTGCTCGAGCGCTCCTTTCGGAGATACCGAGGCCGCAGGTACCGATGTTGTTCAGACTGTCGGCTTTGCGGCCGATGAATCGGGTGCGAAGCTGCTCTCTCGCGAACCCCTGCCGAAATCCGATGTTAACCTGGCTGCTGCTAAGCGCATTGTTGCAGCTGGCCGTGGATTTGCGGCTGAAGAGGATTTGCGGATGGGGCGCGATTTTGCGGCTGCTATCGGCGGTGAGCTCGGGTGCACCCGCCCCCTTACCGAAGCTGAAGACTGGATGCCTCGTGAAGCGTACATCGGCATATCGGGACTCATGTTGAATCCCGAGGTGTATGTGGGCATCGGCGTGTCGGGCCAAATGCAGCACATGGTGGGGGTGAATGGCGCAAAGGTGGCTTTCGCCATCAACAAAGACAAGAACGCCCCCATATTCGACCAAGTCGATTACGGCTTGGTGGGGGATATCAATGCGGTTTTGCCGACGATAAACGAGAAGCTGAAATAGGCTCGGCCGGTTTCGCTGAGGGCACCCGCAACGGGTGCCCTTTATACGAGGAGAGGAGTAGGGTTATGTCCGATGATGCTTTCGACGCGATAGTCGTCGGTGCCGGATGCGCCGGATCCGTTGCGGCCTACACGCTTGCCAAAGCGGGCAAGTCCGTGCTGGTAATCGAGCGGGGGAATTTTGCCGGTTCCAAGAATATGACAGGGGGACGCATCTATGCGCACTCCCTCAAAAAGGCGTTTCCCGATTTCGAGCAGAATGCACCGCTGGAACGCAAGATCACCCATGAAAAGATTTCGTTTCTTGCTCCCGATTCCAATTTCACCATCGATTTTACGGGGAAGAATCTCGGCCAAGAGGGCAAAGACGCCTACAGTGTGCTGCATGCGCAGTTCAATCCTTGGTTGGCCGAGCAGGCGGAAAACGCAGGTGCCAATTTCGTCTACGGCATCCGCGTCGATGAGCTGATCGTACGCGATGGGAAAGTGCGCGGTGTGAAGGCGGGCGACGACGAGCTTGAAGCTCGGGTGACCATCGTTGCCGACGGATGCAATTCGCTTCTGGCGCAGAAGATCGGCCTTGCCGAAGAGCCGCAGCTTGTTGAAATGGCGGTCGGCGCGAAAGAGGTCATCGAACTTCCGGCAAACGTTATCGAGGATCGATTCAACTGCAATCCGGGCGAAGGCGCCTCGTGGCTGTTTGCGGGCGACTCGACGCATGGCCATGTAGGCGGCGGCTTTCTCTACACGAACAAAAACTCGATTTCGCTCGGTATCGTCGCTACGCTGTCGGACCTCATTACGGCTGAAACGCCGGTGTATCAGATGCTCGAAGATTTCAAGAACCACGAGGCCGTGCGTCCGCTTGTGAAAGACGGCAAGGTGATCGAGTATTCGGGGCACCTCGTACCCGAGGGCGGCTATCGTATGATTCCGAAGCTCGTGGGCGACGGCGTGCTTGTCACCGGCGATGCGGCTATGCTGTGCATAAACCTGGGGTATTCGGTTCGCGGCATCGATTTCGCCATAGCTTCAGGTGAAATGGCGGGTCAAGCGGCTTCAAAAGCTCTCGATGCGAGCGATGTATCCAAAAACGGGTTGGATTCCTATATAGAACTGCTCAAGAACAGCTTTGTGATGAAGGATTTGGAGCAGTTTCAAAAGTTTCCCCACACAATGGAGTCGACCAAGCACCTGTTCAAAGGCTATCCGGAGATGGTAAGGGATATGATGACCGCCCTGTTCGTGGTCGACGGGCAACCTGTCGAACCTATCAGGAGGAAACTGATGCGGCCGGTAAAGGAAATCGGCCTTATGACAGTTGCCAAGGAGATGATGGGGATGGTGAAATCGCTATGAGCACCGTTAACGTTGATGCGAAGCTCTCCGTCGACAAGTTCCACGTCGACGAGGAGAACGCCCACATCGAACTTGTTGAGAACCCCTCGAAAAGTGAGTTCGACAAACTGGTCCTCGCTTGTCCTGCGGCGCTGTACAAGTACGGTGACGCGGGAGAGATGCTGTTCGATTACGCGGGGTGCCTAGAATGCGGTACGTGCCGCTTGATCTGCGGAAAAACAATCATTGAAAAGTGGGAGTACCCACAGGGCACGATGGGTATCGAATATCGCTGGGGCTAAACGGTGAGGCCGAGAAGCAGCGTGCTGGCCGAAGCGAGAATCGCACAACCAGCCATAAAAGGCCTGTCTCACATTGAGGCAGGCCTTTAAGCTTTTTGATATAGGGGCATTCTATGGCGACGAAACGACAAACCATGCACGCTATTCAATGTGGTCTTCTGTTTTAGGAAATCGGATCGCATTCGGATCTATGCACGACGGTGCAGTAGCGCTGCCTTTGGTTTTCGGGGGTGGCGGGGGAGAGCAATACTCGCAGTCTCCTTCGAAGGGAACCCATCCTTGATACAGGCTGTGATACTCTCCTCTGTCATCGCGCGTCATAAGCACCGCTCGTGCAAACGGATCTCCGGTAAGCTTCAAACCCTTGTTTTCCATGAACTCGAAAGCAGGTTTGAACATATCGATGCAGAGCTCTTTTTCCGATCCCGATCTAAAAAACGTTGTAAGGCATTTTTTGGCAGGAATTGAAATAGTGTCGATGAAGAGGGCATCGCGTGGATCGCAAATGCTATCGTCCTCAACGATCAGTCCGTAACGGAGTTTATTGCCGTTGATGGCTTCGAAAATTCCACCCGATGAGGCAAATGGTACCATGTTGATCCATGTTCGATACAAATCAAGCTTGCTATCCATTATGTCGTAGCTTTCCTGTGTTTCGATTAAGTGCAAAGCAGGACTGTTCTCGATGCGGTATTTTCCAATATTGGTATTTGCATCAATAATGGCAAGTCGATCATGTTGCATCTGCTCCAAAAGAAGAAGCTGTTCTTCGATGCTGTGCTTAAGCTCGATTTCTTTGTCATGAAGCAGCTCTGTTATTTCCGAAACATCCATCTGATCAAGAGCTCGGACGATTTCTGCAAGCGTAAATCCGTAACGACGATACGCGCGTGTTCTGATGAGGATGTGGAGATCCCAGGCGCTGTACATGCGATATCCCGAAGTTGACGATTTCTTCGGAGATACTATCCCCTCATGTTCGTAGTAGCGCAGTGCTTCGGAAGTGAGACCGGTCAGTTCAGAGATTCTTCCGATTTTATACTCTTTGCGGCTCATCATAAAGACCCCCAACACCATGTGCGAGCTTAAATCCCCTACCTTAATTATACTGTAAGGGGCTCTTGCATAGGACGCGATGAGTCCTTAGCCCTGGAAAAACAGCATGAGTTATTCCTACGGTTTCCAGCACATGCCTGTTTGGAAAAAAGAGGACGGAAGCTCTTGACTTGGAGTGCGCTCCAGCGGTTACGCTGCAAACTATGAAAACGCTTTGGCTGCGAGCCATCGCCCATGCAACGAGAACCGATCGGAGAAAACCATGCTCGGAACCTTTACCTATTCGAATCCCACACGCTTGCATTTTGGAAAAGACTCACTTGAAGCGCTCAAAGAAGAACTGCCGAAATACGGCGACAACGTGCAGCTCGTCTACGGAGGGGGATCGATCAAGGAGATCGGCCTGTACGAAGAAGTTATCGCGATGCTCGAGGACGCGGGCAAGAACGTGTTCGAAGACGCGGGCGTCATGCCGAATCCGACCGTCGAAAAGCTCTACGGGGGATGTGAGATCGCACGGGGTAACGACGTCGACCTGATTTTGGCTGTCGGCGGCGGATCGGTATGCGACTATGCCAAGGCGGTTTCGGTGTCTGCCTATTGCGATGAGGACCCATGGGAGAAGTATTACGTGCGCATGGAGGATGTGGACAACGATATCATTCCCGTAGGCTGCGTGCTCACCATGGCGGGTACCGGGTCGGAGATGAACGGCGGCTCGGTCATTACCAATCATGCAACCAAGCAGAAGATCGGCCATGTGTTCGGCGACAACGTGTTCCCGAAGTTCTCGATCCTAAATCCCGAACTCACCTTCACCGTGCCGCGCTATCAAATGGTTGCAGGCATCTTCGATGTGATGTCGCACATTCTCGAGCAGTACTTCTCGGGAACCGATGACAATATCTCGGATTATCTGAGCGAAGGGCTCATGCGCTCGCTCGTACACAGCTCGCGCATCGCCGTCGAAAACGAGCGCGATTACGAAGCGCGCAGCAACATCATGTGGGCGGCAACCTGGGCGCTCAACACGCTTATCGCCAAGGGCAAAGAAACCGATTGGATGGTGCACATGATCGGCCAGTCCATCGGCGCGTACACCGACGCGACGCACGGCATGACGCTTTCGGCTATCTCGTCGGCGTATTATCGCCACATCATGCCCTACGGTTTAGCAAGGTTCGTGCGGTTCGCCGAAGTCGTGTGGGACGTCGATGCCGCCGGCAGATCCGACGAGGAGGTGGCATCCGAGGGCATCGAGCGCATGGAAACTTGGATGCGCGAGATCGGCCTTGTGATGAGCATAGCCGAACTCGGCGTGACCGAAGACATGCTCGACGGCATTGCCGAGGGATCGTTTGTCATGGAGGGCGGCTACAAGGTGCTCAACCACGACGAGATCGTCGGGATTTTGAGGGAAAGCTGGTAGCTCTTCTGAGACAAGCAAATCGACGAACTGCGCTTCATCCCGCTTGAGAACGAGGCGAATGCGAGATTCGATGTTGGTGCACTGTGGCTGCGTGGAAAAAACGAGCAGCTCGTCGAACCGTTTGTCGAGGCGCTGAAAAGAAGTTCCAGCATAGTGTGCTAGCCCGAAAAGCACCTACTTTGCTCCATGATCAGGACATGTGTGCTATTCAAAGTATGCTGGACGCGAATCGTCAGAGCAATTCGTTGAGGCCCTCTCGCAAATGCTCAACGACTCTTTGACACGTTTCGACGTCTTCTTCCGGTATGGTGTCGAAGAGCTGCGCAACGAATTGATCCATCTTGGCTTCGTAAAGCTCCGAGAATTCGAGCCCTTTTTCGGTCGGCTCGACTAAAAGCGCGCGGCTGTCGGTTTCGTGGGCGAGCAGCTTGATGTGTCCGGACTTCTCAAGCTTGAGGAGAATCTGTTTGATGTTCTGGTGCGACGCCCCGTTTGCCTCGGAAAGCTCAGTGAGCGTCGGGCTGTGGTCAAACGAGCACAGCGAAGCAAGAAGGAGCAGTTGGCGCCCTGACATGCCCAAGAAACTCTGCCGCTCGACGAACTTGAGCCTTATGCTGAAAGACGAAAGACTTCTCAGCAGCTGTCGCTGAGTCGAGTCGGTCGGATTGGGGTGCATGAAGGCTCCTTTCGCGTTTGCGCTACGTCTATCAATTAGAGAATAGTTTACGTAACAAAAGTATGCAAGGGCTTATTTATTAATCCAGAAACCGTAGCTGTGTCGTTGGTTTATGTTGCCCTGAACGGGGTATACTGATGCTATGCGCTACAGTATGCGGGTCGCGATCGGCTCTTTGCAGCGTATTACCGCTGGCCGCGAAGAAAGGAAACGTATGGCTCTCAATAAGATTCTGGTGGCATACGATGGTTCCGAACTGTCCGAGAAGGCGCTCGATTTGGCGATCGGCATTGCGCTTCCCAATGAGGAAACCAGCCTTGATATCGTCAATATCGTGCCCATACCGCTTCTCAATGAGTCGCAGGTTTCCAATTTGAAGGACATCATCGATATGATGATGGAGGATGGCAAGGAAACGCTGTACGCCATCGACGACAAGATCGCTTCACTAGGCGAGCGGGCGAACACGCTTTTGCTTACGGGTACCGCTCCTGCAACCGAATTGCTCAAGCTGGCGAATGGCGGCGAGTACGACCTTATCGTGCTCGGTAATCGCGGTTTGTCGGGGCTCAAGGAGTACATGGGAAGCGTGAGCTACAAGGTTTTCCACGCATCCGAGATTCCCGTGCTCGTTGCGAAGTAACCTCTAAGCTGAGCTTCGATCAAACCGATCTGTGCAGTTTTGGCGGACACTCTGGTAGGTTAATACCTAATACCGTACAATCGCATGATCATGACATACTCTGCCGCCGGGTAGACCAGGAAACCAAGCATGTGCTCCCCTATCGTTAGGCCTTAGAAGATAGGGGACGGCGCATGCTTTTAGTTTGGGTGAGAACAATGAACTGGGTTATCTTGATCATCGCTGGCTTGTTCGAGACGTTTTGGGCGTATCAGCTGAAACTTTCGGACGGATTCTCTAAGCTCATGCCGAGCATCCTTACGATCATCGGCATGATTATCAGCTTCGGCCTTCTGGCCCACGCGCTCAAAACGCTGCCTTTGAGCGTGGGGTACGCAGTTTGGACGGGTATCGGCATCGTCGGTGCGGCGATCCTCGGAATCGTGTTTTTAAAAGAGCCTGCAAGCGCCGTGAAGATCGTCTGCATCCTGCTCATCGGTGCGGGCATCATCGGACTCAATCTGACAACGCACGAATAACGGCTACCGAAGCGTTTCGTGGTTGCCTTTGCGGGCCGAGCCGCTTGTGCGCGGCTCGGCCGAAGTGCAGACGCGATCGTTGCGAGACGTTTGTCGAAGCGCGCGCTTCTCTCCATGTAACCGTGAGATAATGTAACCGTATACGCTAGAAGCTGATGCACTTGGCAGGTGCCAGTTGCGAAATCGGCGGCGTTGGCGCCGAAGTGCGGTGTTTCGGGAGAAGGGTGCGAGGGATGGTAGGCATGAAACGAAACCTGTCGAAAAAGCTACTCGCTTTCGTATGTGCTTTCGCGCTTGCAGGGGCGATGCTTCCGATTGCCGGCTGTGCCGCACAAAAGCCGGCGCCTGATCAGGAGCCCGAAGCGGCTGCCAAGCTCGCCATCATCCATACGAACGATACCCATGGCTACGACATGGCGGCAGAGCCGACCGACTCAACTCCCGGTGCTTTGGGAATGGCGGCGGTTGCCCAGTTGAAAAAAGATTACGAAGCGCAGGGCTACGAAGTGCTGCTGTTCGATGACGGCGATGCCATTCAGGACAACGTACTCGTGAATCTTTCCGAAGGCGAAGCGGCCATCGATTTCATGAATACGGCAGGATACGATGCCATGTCGATCGGCAATCACGAATTCGATTGGGGTGCCGACAATCTCGAAAAGCTTATTGCCAGGGCGAAGTTTCCTGTTCTCGCGGCAAACATCACTATCGATGCAACGGGGGAGTCATTCGCGCAGGATCAGGCTGTATTCGATATGGGTGACGGGCTCAAGGTCGGTGTGTTCGGCCTTGCCACCCCCGAGACGCAGACGAAATCGAGTCCCAAGAACGTCGCGGGCCTTTCATTTGCTGCGGGCGAAGACCTATACCGATGTGCGCAAGATCAGGTTGACGAGCTTAAGGCGCAGGGGTGCACCGTGATCGTGTGCCTTGGGCATTTGGGCAGTGTTGGTGCCACGGCGCCGAATCGTTCGATCGACGTGCTTGAGAACACCGAGGGCATCGATGTGTTCATCGACGGGCATGACCACAAGGTGGTGAACGAAACCGTTAACGGCTCGCTGCTCGTAAGCACAGGATGCCATACTGAAAATATCGGCGTTGTGCTGTACGAGAATAACTCCTTTTCAGAGCACATGGTCGAGTACGGATCGTACGAGGGGAGCGATGCGGCTACCGAGGAACTCGTCGTGAAAACGCACGACGAGGTGAAGGCCCAGCTTTCGCAAACCATCGGCACTACGGAGGTTGCGCTCGACGGAGAGCGCGATCCTGGTGTGCGCACGCAGGAGACGAACCTCGGCGATTTCGCTGCCGATGCGATGCTCTGGCAGGCTCAGCAGGCGAGCGATCAAGCCGTTGACGGGGCCATCGTGAACGGTGGCAGCATCCGGGCTTCCATAGGCATCGGTGATATCAGCATGGAAACGCTCACGACGGTGTTCCCGTACAACAACAGCCTCAACGTGGTTACGCTCAAAGGCTCGGAACTGCTTGAAATCCTTGAAGCGGCAACGTTCAGCCTCCCCGAGGCTACGGGCGGATTCCCCCAGGTAGCAGGTATTGCCTATCGGATCGATACGATCACGCCGTACGAAAACGGCGAGCAGTATCCCGATTCGACGTATTTCGCACCGATGACACCCGGGTCGCGCATTACCATCGACGATGTGGGCGGCAGGGGCTTCTCGCTTGAAGACGAATACGTGATTGCGGCATCGAGCTTCATCACGTCGGGCGGCGATACGTATTATGCGGCTGCGGAAGCGTATGAGAAGACGGGCTACATAACGGGCTATACCGATACCGACGCCCTGGTAAACTTCGTGCGAACCGAGCTCGAAGGCGTGATCGGCGAGGCGTACGCGCAGCCGAAGGAGCGCGTGCTGATCGCCGTCGAATAATCGGTGCAGAGAAATCAACGATTACGGTTCGGTGTCTCTCGGCAACAAACGGGTTGAGCGGCTGCATACGGGTGGATACTCCTTGGCATCACCGACCAAGGAGATTCAGCCGTGGATGCAGCTCAAAAACATAAGCGCGATATAGCCGCTATTTTCGCCGGTCTTCTGCTCGCGATGTTCGTGAGCTCGCTTTCGGAAACGGTTACAGCAACCGCGTTGCCGACCATCGTCGGCGACCTCGGCGGGGTCGACCATATGGAATGGGTGACGACCGCCTATGTGCTTGCAGCCACCATCATGATGCCCATTTACGGCAAGCTCGGCGATATCATCGGCAGGAAATACCTGCTCATTTCTGCGCTCGGCATCTTTGTGGCTGGATCGATCACCTGCGGGTTCGTGACATCGATGGACGGTCTCATCCTCGGTCGAGCCATCGAGGGCCTTGGCGGAGGCGGACTCATCATCCTTTCGCAGGCGTCTATCGCCGACGTGATACCCCCGCGCGAGCGCGGCAAGTACATGGGCGTGATGGGATCGGTGTTCGCTCTGTCTACGGTGATCGGTCCGCTTCTGGGCGGCTGGTTCGTCCAGGTAACGGGGTGGCGATGGCTGTTCGGATTCAACGTTCCGCTCGCTCTGCTCGCCATTGCAGCTGCGGCTAAATTCCTTCCGAAGCCGAATCCCCACGAAGGCAAGCTGTCGATCGATGTTGCGGGCATGGCGTTCATGGTCATCTCGGTTTCCTCGCTTGTGCTGCTCACCTCGTGGGGCGGCGACACGTATGCGTGGGATTCGCCGGTCATCATCGGGCTTGCTATTGCGTGCGTGGTTGCAGCGGTCATTTTCGTGTTCGCCGAGCGGTTTGCAAAGGAGCCGATCATTCCGCTCTATCTCTTCAAAAACCGCAACTTCGTGCTCTGTACCGTGACGGGCCTGCTCATCATGCTCGGCATGATGGGGACGACCACTTACCTTCCCACCTATTTCCAGATCGTCGACGGGCTTTTGCCCGAACAAGCAGGTCTCATGACCGTGCCGATGATGGGCGGCGCCATGCTCATGGCCATCACGACGGGCTTTCTGGCATCAAAGACGGGTAAGTACAAGTGGATGCCCATTGCGGGTTGCCTCGTGATGGCGGGCGGGTTCTTCCTGCTCTCACAGCTCGCCCCCGCGACGCCGCTCGTTATAACAGGGGTGTCGTTGTTCGTGCTCGGTTTCGGCATCGGGCTCGGCCAGCAGATCCTCGTCCTCGTCGTGCAGAACGAGTTCCCCGGCGAAATCGTCGGCACGGCCACGGCGGCTAACAACTTCTTCCGTCAGATCGGCTCGACGCTCGGCGCTTCCCTCGTCGGCGCAGTGTTCACCTCGCGCTTAGCGACCGAACTTGCGAAGAATATTCCTGCTTCGCAGCACATCGACGTCGATACGATCACACCCGAATTCGTCCATGGTCTCTCATCAACGTTGCAGGAAGGTATCAAGGCGTCGTACAACGATGCGCTCATTCCCATCTTCGTGTACATGATTCCGCTTTTGCTCGCAGGTGCGATCATCATGCTGTTCTTGAAGCAACATCCTTTGGCCACAAAAGTCGATCATACTGGTACCGGATCAATCGATGCCGAAGCCCGCTGATCGCCGTTTTCGGCGGGGACGCTGTCGCTTAGAAGGATGCCGCTATGATCGAGCGCTATACGACCGATACCGAAACCGCCATGCGGCGCACCGAGCTGCCATCGCGGCGTGATCCTCGTGCTGAAATGGATCTCGTGAAGGTGTATCCGCAGAAAACCTACCAGCGCATCGCGGGGTTCGGTGCGGCGCTCACGGAATCGGCTGCGTATACGTTTGCGCTCATGCCGCCCGAGGTGCAGGATCGGTTTCTGCGTTTGTGTTTCGGACGCGAGGGAAACGCCTACACGCTGTGCCGTACCCACATCCAGAGCTGCGACTTTTCGCTCGGAAGCTACGCGTACGTGTCCGATAAGCGCGACACGGAGCTTGCGTCGTTCTCGATCGAGCGCGATCGCGAGCTTCTTATCCCGTTCATCCGATGCGCCCTGGCGCTCGATCCCGCGATCGAGCTTATCGCTTCGCCCTGGAGTCCGCCTGCGTTCATGAAGTCTTCGCATACGATGGCGTTCGGGGGAAGGCTCCGTCGAAAGTACTACGATCGATGGGCTGCGATAATCGCTCGCTACGTTGCCGAATACGCTCAGGAAGGCATCGCGATCTCGCGGGTCACCGTGCAAAACGAGCCGATGGCGCGCCAAACATGGGAGTCGTGTTTGTTCACTGCCCAAGAGGAGGCGGAGTTCGCAGCGGATCACTTGCGGCCTGCGCTCGATGCAGCGGGGCTGGGCGGCGTGCGCATTCTCATCTGGGATCACAACAAAGATCGCATCGTGGAGCGCGTGGACGAGACGCTCGCCGATCCCGCAGTGCACGAGGTAGTGGACGGCGTGGCATTCCATTGGTATTCGGGCGATCATTTCGAGGCGCTTGCGGCAACGATTGCCGCGTACCCCGAGAAGGAGTTCCTGTTAACCGAGGGGTGTGTGGAGTATACGCGCGACCGCGAGTCGACGCAGGAGCGCAAAGCCGAACAGTACGCCCACGATGTGATCGGTACACTCAATGCCGGTGCACACGGCTACATCGACTGGAACGTGCTGCTCGACGAGCAGGGAGGTCCAAACCATGTGGGCAACTTCTGCGAAGCACCGCTCATGTACGATC
Organism: Raoultibacter phocaeensis; assembly: GCF_901411515.1. Lineage (NCBI taxonomy): Bacteria > Bacillati > Actinomycetota > Coriobacteriia > Eggerthellales > Eggerthellaceae > Raoultibacter > Raoultibacter phocaeensis. Next base: position 667,502 of record NZ_CABDUX010000001.1, on the reverse strand, counting down.
GCGAGCAAGGCGAGCTCATTGTCAACCGATCCTTCTGGTATCTTGGGCATTTCTCGAGCTTCATAAGCCGCGGCGCACGACGGTTCCTTGTTTCGCGGTGCAATGACCGTATCGAGTGCACCGGGTTTGCGAACCCCGATGGCGGACGGGTGGTTGTTGCGCTCAATAAAACCGATGCAGAGCAGTGCTTCGTCCTCTGCGAGGGTGACCGCGTGGCCGATGTCTCGCTAGCACCCCACAGCATCGCGACGCTGTGCTGGACAGAAGGAAGCTTCTAACACGCACGCGCCGTGGACGCGGGGAGCGGGCGTCGGCCGCTTTACCGTGCACCGCCCCGCCGCCACCTCCGCCCCGCCACCGCTGCTTCCGCCCCGCTGGAGAAGCCGCCCCCGCCCCCGCTTCCGCTGCTGCTCGAGGTGGTGAACGAAGACGATACGGTACTCCTGAACGCATCGAAGGCCGAGCCTGCATCAAGGCTTGAAACCGATCCCCCGACGCTATGGGTGTCGGAGACCCAGAGGCCCCAGTTCGAGCCGCTCGCCGTCGATGCACTCCCCGTTGCCTCCCGATACACGTCGGGCAGGGTGACGCGCAACTCGCTCATCACCTTGTCGGCGATGCCGAAAAGGGTCGCGTACACCATGAACTCGCCCCATACCTTCACGTCCATCGGAAGGCGCTCGTTCAAAAGCGTAAAATCCTTCAGCCAGTTTTCCAGGGCTTCGGCTTTTGCGTGCAGTTCTGCACCCGCTTTGCTGCGTCGGGGCATGAATCTGATCACAAGGATGTTCGCACCGATGGCAACTGCTGTTCCGATGTAGAACACGGGGTTCATAGAGCCCAGGAACAAGCCCGCCAAACCAATGATCCACGAGAGCGCTTTGAGCACGCGTCCAAGCGCCTTGCCCGGCTTCTCAATGAAGTGCCCTGCAGCCGCTTCCGTCTTGACCACCTCGACCCATCGCTTGAACCCGCTTACGGCGGACTCCTTGTTGCGTTCGGCGTACAGATCGATCGAGTCGAACCAAAGGGAATCGGCTCCACCACCGATCTGGTTGAACAAGAGATCGAGCGCTGCGCGATCGATCGGGCTCGTTACCTCGTTCGCTTTCGGGAGTCGGGCAAGGTAGTAATCCTCCACGGTGACAAGGCCGCCTTGCGACATGCGCTGCTGCATGGCTTGCTCGCCGAACAGCATAGCGCCGATCGACTTGAACGTTTCGGGAATGCTCGTCGCGGGTTTCGTGTAGGCACCAGTGCCCAAGTAGACGGCTCCGGTTGCGGTGAGATGCATGAGCTCGGTTGCGAAATCGTTGGTTGTGATCGAACCCCAGCTTTCGACGTACTTGACGACGAGCGGGTGAACCTGCCTATCGGGCGCATCGCGCCAATACTGCTCTGAGAACGTCGTTTTGTGCTCACGGCCGAAGCGGAAGAACAGGATGAGACAGATAACGAGGAAAACCGCGCAGGTGCTGAAGAACCCGATGTAGAGTGCGTTGGTAGCCGCCCGCTGCCGGTTTGCTTCGTCTGCCTGCTTCGTCTCTTCCTTCACGATGGAGTTCAGCGCGGGGAAGTTCCAGGAGTCAACGTTGGCATCCGCTGCAAGCCATGAAGCGGGAAAGAGCACGCGTGCTTCGGCGTAGGCCCCCGAATCGATGCGCGGCACCGTGAAGGTCACGGTGCCCTCGTCGCCGAACGCGACATCTCCGTCAAGCGGGCCGTGGCCCCATGCGCGGATATCTTCGCCGGCTACGGGGTTTGCTCCACTCGGTTGGGGCAGATGAAGCGTCATCTGCACGTCGCGCGACGGCTCGGCCCACTCCGATCCGACGAACTTCCAGTAGAGTTCGCCGACGTCGGAGTATTTCGTCACCATGCCCTCGACGCGGTAGTTCAGCGTCACCGATACGGTCTCATGCGCTGCCTGGAAAAACACGTACACGCTGTCGTACACCTCATCGACCGCGTAGGCGTATCCGCCAGGTCCGCCCTCATAACGCCAGCTGGTTACGAAATCGGTTTTCGCGAGAGTGCGCGTGGTTCCGCTCTGTTCGAGCGTGACCGATTGCACCGTCATGTCGGCGTTGGATCCAAACGAGTCGAACTCCCACCATACGCAGGTGAAATCGCCGTTGAACTTGAACGATCGGGTTTCGGTTACGTTAAGCGTGCCGTTGTCGTCGAGCACGGCGTCGATCGTCGTTTTCGGCATGTCGTAACTTTTCGCCCAAGCTGAGGGGGCTGCTGCGAGCGCGTATACTATCGTGCAGACGCACGCAAGCATGCAGACGAGAGCGAGCAGTGCGATCGGACGCTGGATGCGAAACCGCGTTGATATCGGCGGGTTGGCGGCATTGCCGGTAGTTTGCATGATATTCCCTTTCCTGAGCTCAAACCAGTATAAAGGAAGCACCTCTTTTTTCGTTCATGTACTTGGTTGGTGTTCGAGCTTCGGGTACACTTTGGATCATCATGGTTGGGGTATGGAGGCTGCTTTGAAGCTTTTAGAGGATCGCATCAGGCGCGATGGAATAGTGAAGGACGAAGGCGTTCTGAAGGTCGACAGTTTTCTGAACCATCAGCTCGACATCGATTTACTCGATGCATGCGGCGCTGAGTTCAAGCGGCTGTTTTCCGATGCGCTCATTACTAAGATCCTCACGATCGAGGCTTCGGGTATCGGCATCGCATGCGTGGTCGCGCGGCATTTCGGGGTACCGGTCGTGTTCGCCAAAAAGGCTCAGAGCATCAACCTCGAGGGCGATATGTACGTGACCCGCATCCAATCGTATACCCACGGACGCATCTTCGACGTAATCGTTTCCAAGAAGTACATCGGGTGTGACGATCACGTGCTCATCATCGACGATTTTCTGGCAAACGGATGCGCGCTCGACGGACTCATCGATATCTGCCAGCATGCGGGTGCGGCCATCGAGGGCATCGGCATAGCCATCGAAAAAGGCTTCCAACCGGGCGGTGCCTCGCTGCGCGAACGTGGGTTTCGTCTCGAATCGCTCGCCATCGTAGACAATATGGATCCGGCAACGGGCACCATCGTATTCCGATAACGTACAAAAACCTGCGTTCGGCCGAAAAGCCCGGGGGCTTTGTGCGTGCCGCACCTGGGAGAGAGGCCGATGCGTGAAAGCGTTTCCCACTGAAAACCTGTTCAAACTTGATGCTCCTGTGCCGATTCTGCGCTCGGTTCCCTATGGCATCCAGCACGTGCTCGCCATGTTCGTGGCGAACCTTGCTCCGATCGTCATCGTTGCCGGGGCGGCGGGTCTTTCCGGTGCCGATACGGGCACGCTGATCCAAAGCGCCATGCTTATTGCCGGCATCGGGACGCTCATCCAGTTGTTTCCGCTCGGTCGCATCGGCTCGGGGCTGCCCATCGTCATGGGTGTCAGCTTCACGTTCGTGACGGTGCTCTGTTCCATCAGCGCAACTTACGGCTACAACGTGGCCATTGGCGCGATCCTTGTCGGCGGAATCATCGAGGGCTTTCTCGGCTTGTTCGCGAAGTACTGGAGGCGCATCATCTCGCCCATCGTTGCGGCGGTGGTGGTTACCTCGATCGGATTTTCGCTTTTGGGGGTGGGTGCCACCTCGTTTGGCGGAGGCGATGCTGCGGCGTCCGATTTCGGCTCGCCCGAAAATCTCATTCTCGGTACGGTTGCGCTCGTGTCGTGCATCGTGTTTCAGGTGCTTGCGAAGGGCAAGACCAAGCAGCTTTCAGTGCTGTTTGGGCTCGTGATCGGCTATGCGCTCGCCGTGTTCATGGGTCAGGTCGATTTCGGCGGGTTTGCCGAGGTGCAGCCGTTCGCTTTGCCTGCGCTCATGCCGTTTGCTCCCGAATTCAACATCGGTGCGATCATCTCGGTGACGCTCATCTTCCTCGTGTCCGCCACCGAAACCATCGGAGACACCTCGGCGCTCACCATGGTAGGTCTGAATCGCGAGGTCAAGGAACGCGAACTATCGGGTTCCCTTGCGTGCGACGGTTTTGTGAGCTCGCTTTCCGCGTGCTTCGGATGCCTTCCCATCACCTCGTTTTCTCAGAACGTCGGCTTGGTTGCCATGACGAAAGTGGTGAACCGCCGCGCTATCGCCACCGGGGCGGCGATTCTCGTGCTCGCTGCGTTTCTGCCGGTCATCAGCGTCGCGTTCTCTTCGCTACCGGATGCTGTGCTCGGCGGTTGCACCATCATGATGTTCGGCAATATCATCGTGAGCGGGTTTCAGATGATCGCGCGCGCCGGATTCACGCAGCGCAACATTCTCATTGCGGCGTTGTCGCTTGCGGTGGGCATCGGGTTCACGCAGGTGTCGTCCATCTTCACGATCTTCCCCGAAGTCGTGCAGAGCGTGTTTGCGCAAAACTGCGTAGCCGTCGTGTTCCTTGTGGCGGTGATTTCCAACCTCGTGCTGCCCAAGGATGCGAAGATCGAAGGGCCTCTTGTGGGAGGTGAAGCCGCGCTTGGTGTGCAGGTGGGCACCCAAAAGCCTTCCGCATCTGCGTCTCGCGGCGAAACCGCTGTTTCGCGCGATGCGTCTTCCGACGAGCCTTCGACGGCAGTGCCTGTCGATGCATAATTGCGTATAATCAACCGTGTTCATGTGAGTCGCTATGAAGGAGAAACACGTGGCCATTCGGAAAAACGCGCTGTTGCTGTTTAGCAAGCCCCCTCTACCTGGGCTCGTGAAAACACGATTGACGAGGCTCAAAGACGGCATTTTCGAACCCGAGGTGGCTTCGGGGCTCTACCACTGCATGCTGTTCGATGTGGCGGAGATATGCTGCGATGCGCTTGCCGAGCTCGAAGCGCGCAGCTCTGCCGGTGGCGAAAGGCTCGACAACGAGGCGGCGTGCATCGATGAATACGAGCTCATCATTTCCACCACGCCGAAGGAAAACGTCGAGGTCATGCAGCGTTTGTTTGACGAATCAGGCGAGTGGCCCCGCCCGATTCGCATCATATACGACGAGGGTGCATCGTTCGACGAACACTACAACCATGCCTTCGAGCAGGTATTCGCGATGGGTTTCGACACTATCCTTTCGATGGGGGCCGATATGCCGGCGCTGCCGCGCGCTGCGGTGGTCGAAGGCTTCGACAAGCTCCATGCTCTCTGCGACGTCGAAGGCGGCGGTATCGTGCTGTCTCCCGATCAGGAGATGGGCGTGTCCATCATCGGCTGGACGCGCGAGACTCCCATGAGCCACGACGGTGTGTTCTACAATAAGGACGGCCTGACCGTGCTTCCCGCCTACATCGAGAAGGCCGCCGAACTCGGGCTGCCAGCGCTCTATCTTCCTGCCGTCGTCGACGTCGACACGATGGGCGACTTGTTTCACAACATCACGCTCGTGCAAGCCATCGAGTACTGTGCGAAGTTCGACGACCTCTCGGTTCCGTGGCGCACGGCGCATGCGTTGCGCGAGATGGGCTTTTCCGAGGTGCGCGTTCCCCCGAATGATCTGCATGACCCGCGCGAGGGGATCGACGTCGGATAGCAGCACCTTGAGCGGCGGGTTGCAAACGGTTCAATTGCCCCTTACACGCACCTGTTATACTGTAGATAGGCGAAAGGAGGACCGATGGTTGATATTGTCGTTATCGGAGATGTCTTATCGGACGTCCTTAAGGATTACGACATACGAGAAGCGTACGTATACGGTTCGTATGCTCGTGGCGATCAATCTGACGAGAGCGATATCGATCTTCGGTTTCTTTGTGGGGAGGATATGAGTTTCGCACAGCTTCTCGACATTCAAAAGGAGCTTGAGAACCGCTTGGGCAAATCGCTCGACATCGCTACTGCTCCCCCTCACCAGATGCGCCCTTCGTTCTACAATCGCATTAAAGAAGACGAGGTATTGCTGTATGAAACCTCATGAAAAAGATGCAGCAATAATCGAGCGCATTTTGGAAGATATCGAAACCCTGCAGAAGCGCGTAGATCATTTCGGTCTTACAAAAGAACGCTTCTGCAACGACCTTTCTTTCGAAGGTGAGATTGCCTACGATGCGGTTATGAATCCGTTGTACCGCATTGTGGAGGATGCCGTGCATCTTTCAGACGCCGTTGTATCAGCGTATCCCGAGTGTTCTTGGAAAGAGATTCGGGGGTTCAGAAACTTTATTGCCCACGGATATAGCGCCATCGACAGAGGCATTGCCTGGGGTGTTATCGAAAACGATGTGCCGAAGCTAAAGAGGGTCCTTGTTGCCTATATCGGGGCTGATCAACCTACAAACTAACGCGCTTTCTGTGCTCGCTGACAATATCGCGGATCGAAGCGAGCCCCTCGGTGCAGAAGGTATCGACGTCGATCACCTGCGCTCCTATATGCGCCATGTCTTCGATGTTCGCGGCCTGCACTTCGGGGGTGCGCGAAGAGGTGCAATCCTCGATGATCACCACGTTGTAGTTCAGTGAGAGCGCATCGTAGCAGGTGGTGCGGATGCAATTGGGGGTGGTCGTGCCGATGAGCACGACGGTGGTTATGCCTGCGCTGCGCAGCGTCTCGTCCAGGTCGGTTCCGAAAAACGCGGAGAAACGCGGCTTCACGACAACGCGATCATCTCCCTTGGGGGCAACAGCAGCGGGAAACCCGAGCGAATCCGGCTTCGCACAGGCTTTCGAGATCGGCTTGCCGCCGGAAAGCCATGTTTCGAAGCGCGTCGATTCAACATCGGAGCCGTCGGCGGCATATTCGCGGCATACGTGGAACACGGGAATACCGAGTTCGCGCGCGCGGTCGAGAGCACGAGAGCAGGCGGGAAGTGTGGCCTTGGCACCAGCAATGCACAGCGACGAATCGCGTTCGATGAAACCGTTCTGCATATCGATGATGATGAGCGCGGCGTTGTTCGGTTCGATCATGGCGTCTCCTCGCGAAGCTCGGTTGGGTTGCAGATGGCAAAGCGGTTCTTGTCGAAATCGATGATACCTTCTTTACGCATGTTCGACAGTTCTGCGGACATGGCGCTGCGATCGACCGATAGGTAATCGGCAAGTTCTTGGCGGTTGAAAGGGATCGAGAACGTGCCCGATCCGGCGCTGTCCGCCTGATCGGACAAGTACGACAGCAGCTTTTCGCGCGTCGAACGGCGCGAGGTGTGTTCGATCTTGCGGGTGAGGGCGTAGGCTCGCTTCGCCACCGAGGCAAGCAGGTTGCGCACGAGCCTCGTGTGGAATTCGCAGGCAGAGGTGCACATCGTGGTAACGCGCCGCACATCCATGAGCAGTGCAACGCAATCCTGTGCAGCGATGACGTTGACGTCGAGTGGAAGTTCGGGTTCGCATGCGTACACTTCGGCGAAAAGCTGTCCGGGCTCGGCTTGTGCAAGAATGCTTCGATTGCCCCAGTAGTCTTCCTTTTCGATGCGCACCGATCCTTCAAGTACCATGCCCATGGTCGTGGTGGCTTCGCCGACGCGGAAGAGGTACTTGCCTTTCTCGAACGTCCGTGTCTGGGCGTTGAGACAGGTCAGCATAGCCTCGATTTCGTTGTCGAGTATTCCCTTGAAAAGGGGAGAGCGGCTGAGTATCGGAAGATAGTCTTTCATTCGGGCCTTTCGTTGTAAAAACAACTGATGGGTTGTAATCAGTATCGTATGGTTGCCTCAATAAGGCAAGTGCCGTATCGATGGTCGGCTGGTATAGGGAAGCCGATCGAAGGAGGAAGACCATGGGCAAGATGTTTTGCTTTCAGTGCGAGCAGACGGCGGGGTGCAGTGCATGCACTGGACACGCAGGCGTATGCGGCAAGGAGGCCGAGACGGCTCTGCTGCAAGATGAGTTGACGGGAGCGCTGATCGCGCTTTCCGAAATGGTGCAGAAGGCAACGCTTGAGAGCGTCTCTGGGGGAGCGCCCGACCGCATCGAGGCGATGGGCGAAAAAGGCAAAGCGAAGCCGCCTATCCGCACTGAAGCTACGGACGATTGTGCGATGGTGGCTCTGTTCGCCACGCTTACCAACGTCGATTTCGATAATGCGGATATCGAGGGCATGATCGAGCGTGTACATGCCGAGAAAGACCGAATGGCTCGAGACGCGGGCGTTGCGAATGTTCCCGACTATCCTATGGCCCAACTGTGGGAGGCCCAAGAGGATATCCGCTCACTCAAATCGCTCATTTTGCTGGGCCTGCGCGGCATGGCCGCCTACGCCTACCACGCTGCGGTGCTCGGGTATCGCAACGAGGGTGTGATGGCGTTTATCTACGAAGGCCTTGCCGCGGTTGCATCCGATGCTGGCCAAGACGTGCTGCTTCCGCTCGTGCTCAAGGTCGGGGAAGTGAACTTCACCTGCATGGAGCTGCTTGACAAAGCGAACACCGAAACGTTCGGCACACCGACTCCCACCGAGGTGACCATGGAGGTGGAATCGGGGCCGTTCATCATCGTTTCGGGTCACGATTTGCATGATCTCAAGCTGCTGCTCGAGCAGACCGAAGGCACTGGCGTGAACGTGTACACGCATGGCGAGATGCTGCCCGCACACGCGTATCCCGAACTCAAGAAATACGCTCACCTGAAAGGCAATTTCGGAACCGCGTGGCAGAATCAGCGCACCGAATTCGCCGATGTTCCGGCACCGATCCTGTTCACGACGAACTGCATTATGCCTCCAGCCGAGTCGTATTCCGACCGCGTGTTCACCACAGGGGTGGTGGCGTATCCGGGCATGGAACACGTAGGAGCCGATAAGGATTTCTCCATCCTCATTGCTCGGGCGCAAGAGCTCGGCGGATATTTGGATAACCGCACGTTTACGGGAATCAACGGCGGCACAACGCTGTTGACTGGATTTGCGCACGGGACGGTTCTTTCGGTAGCCGATACGGTTATCGATGCGGTGAAGCAAGGTGCCATCAGCCATTTCTTCCTCGTTGGAGGCTGCGACGGCGCGAAGCCGGGGCGCAACTACTACACCGAGTTCGTGAAGCGCGCCCCTGAGGATTCGATCATCCTCACGCTTGCCTGCGGCAAGTACCGATTCAACGATCTCGATCTCGGCACCATCGGCGGCTTGCCGCGCATCATGGACATGGGGCAGTGCAACGATGCCTACAGCGCCATTCGCGTAGCTGTCGCCCTTGCCGAAGCGTTCGAGTGCGGCGTGAACGATCTGCCCCTCACGCTCGTGCTTTCCTGGTACGAGCAGAAGGCAGTCTGCATCCTTTTGACGCTTCTGTACCTGGGAATCAAGGACATCTACCTCGGGCCGACGCTTCCCGCGTTCGTTTCGTCCGGCGTCCTTGACGTGCTCGTGCGAGAGTTCGGCATCCGCCCGATCAGCACTCCCGAAGAGGACTTAGCGGCAATCTGCAGGTAAGCATCTCACGGATTTTCCGCTCGGGGCGGCCGGAGATCGACCGCCCCGAGCTGCTCGTGCTAAAGGAGAAGATTTGCTACCGCCCAGTTCGGCGAACGTCGATAGGACACCGCTTTAAGCGGGCCGGTCGGGTATTATGTAGTCGATTAAGATGTTGGTATCGAGGAGGATTTAGTCACGGTGCGCTAAAGCCCCCTAATGTCATCATCGGTCATGGTAACAAGCGGCATGCCTAATAATAAAAGTGTGCACGTTCTATTCTCGGGCGCATGATCCATCCGATCCCCATGCTAAAAAACAGTTGGAATTCCCCAGCATTTCCGCTACCGTAGAACATCCAAGGCTCTTCAACGGGCGGGTGGGGGTGCACACTATGTTGAAATTCTTGAAGAACATGAGCCTGAAAACGATCTATCTCGGTGCTCTAACGGCGGCGTTTGCGATCACGTTTTTTATGTTCGCGGTGTTCGATATCCATTCTCAGCAGCAGCAAACCGAGGCGGCGCTGCTTGAAGAGGCGCGCACGTTCGCGCGCGAAATGGACGCTGTTTGGCAGTTCATGGACAACTCGCAGAAGAAGATCAACTACACCTCGGACGGCATCTACGAGTTCAAAGGGCTTCACTGCGCCGTAGTCGGCAAGAGCGTCGGCGCGCTGTTCTCGCTTGGGAGCGAGTACACCATTCGCTACACGAACTTCGAGCCGCGCAACTACCAGGGTACGCCCGATGAGTTCGAAGAGGTGGGGCTTGCTACGTTTACCGACGACGCTTCGACTAAGGAATACTACGGCATAGCCGATTACCAGGGCACCGAACGATTCCGCTACATGCAGGTGCTCGAAGTAGACGAAGGTTGCCTTGAATGCCACGGCAAGCCCGTGGGCGAGATGGACATCACCAACCATGCGAAAGAGGGCTGGACGCTCGATTCGATCGGTGGCGCCATCAGCATCGTCATTCCGCTCGATCAACAGCAAACGATCATGCGCAACAACGTCATCCGCGACATCGCCTTCTTCCTTCTGCTGACAACCGTCATCGGCATCATGGTGTACGCGATCACGATGCTCTTCGTAACGCGCCCGCTCAACCGCATGAAGGCGGCATTTGGCGAAATGCAGGAAGGCACGCTTGCCGTGACGCTCGACGAACGGCGCTCGGCGAAAGAAATCAGCCGCTTGATGGTGCGCTTCAACACGATGGCCGAAGAGCTGCGGACCATCTACACGAATCTCGAGGATCAGGTGGCCGATCGAACGCTCGATTTGCGGAAGGCCAACGAGGCGCTCGAACACCAGCGAAGCAACCTCGAGCAGCTGAACCACAAACTCGAAAAGGAGATGCAGTTCAAATCGGACCTCCTTTCCATGGTGAACCACGAACTGCGCACGCCCCTCACCTCTATCATCACCTTTGCCCAGATAGCGCGCGAGCGCAGTCAATCGGGTGATGAGACCGAGCGGAAATCGTGGGAGGAGATCGAGAAGAACAGCCAGATTCTGCTTGGCATGATCAACAACATGCTCGACATCGCACGATCCGACGCGGGAAGCGTAAGGGCGACCTGCGAGCCGATGGACTTGGGAGATGTGGTGGCTTCTGCGAGAGGCACCATCGCGCCGTTGGCACGCAAATACGCAGTCGGATTCGGAACGAGCGTTGCGCCCGACGTTCCACTCGTGAACGGTGATTACGAAAAGGTACTGCGCATCCTTGAAAACCTGGGAAGCAATGCGATAAAGTTTACACCCGATGGGGGCGAAGTCAGGCTTATCGTCGAATGCGACATGGAAACAGGTGGGGTTCGCATTGTGATGAACGATACAGGCATCGGCATTGCCGAGGAGGATCAGGAGCGTATCTTCGAGCGATTCTTCCAGGTAGACAGCACGTCGACGAGGAAATACAACGGAAGCGGGCTTGGGCTTGCCCTTGTGCGCGAGTATGCGGCCCTACAGGGGTTTGCGGTTTCGGTTGAAAGCGAGCTCGGGAAGGGCAGTTCGTTCATCATACGAATTCCCCGTGAAGCGATCGTAGGAGAACACGATGTATAAAGTGATGCTGATCGATGACGAGGCGAACCTCCATACGGCCATACAGGAGCTGCTCGTAGCAAACGGATACGAGTACTGCGGAGCCGTGAACGGCGAAGAGGGTCTTGTGGCACTCGGAAGCGAGAAGCCCGACCTGCTTTTGCTCGATGTGATGCTGCCGGGCATCAACGGGTTCGATCTGTGCCGGAAGATACGTGATCAGGGCAGGCGCATCCCGATCATCTTCATCTCGGCTAAAAACGACATCGTCGATAAGAGCATCGGGTTCAAAGCGGGCGGCGACGATTACGTGACTAAGCCCTTCAACGCAACCGAGCTCTTGCTGCGCATCGAGGCGAACATTCGCAGGCATAAGGATACGATTGAGTTCGCGCACTGCTGCAATCGCGAGGGCGTGGCGAAGATCGGCGATCTCGAAGTGCACTTCGACGAATACCAGGTGTTCGTGAAGGGCAAGCCGGTGCAGCTCACCACGAAGGAGTTCGAAATCGTTGCGTTTCTGGCCACCAACCCCGGCAAGGTGTTCACGCGAAGCCAGATACAGGAGTACATTTGGGGCGACGCCGATGCGAAGGATACGAACAGCATCACGGTGTTCGTCCGCAAGATCCGCGAGAAGATCGAGGAGAATCCTTCCGAGCCGAAATACCTGCTCACCGTGCAGCGTGTGGGCTACAAGATGGCGGATACGTTGTAGGGCGTCAATGGGCAGATCTCGTGGGGATCGGGGATCATGCAGGTCAAGATGGGGACGAGCGCGAGCCTGCTTCTCGTTAATATCGGGTTAATAACTTCTTAACCTAAAACTTATTTTCGGTTAATCGCAATAAGCGCCTCTTCTCGATAGAGTACAAGTATCGAAAAACCGGGGGAACAGGTTCTTCGGTCGATCGCTGGCACACCTTTCTGCACGAAGCGAATCCG